>JAFRUS010000093.1 GCA_017438745.1 Oscillospiraceae bacterium
CTCGTTGGCGTCAGCGGTCCTGGCCTCGGTGAGCTCCCTTGTAATGAATCACAGCAGTATTCACTCTACTGGAACGGTTCAACAAAGTACAATGGCGGCAGCACAGTAGCACTTCTCGACGGAAGCGGTAAGGAACTTCTTTCATACAAGTCCGAAAACGCTTTCAAGTGTGCAGTTATCAGCTCACCTGACATCAAGATGGGTCAGAACTACACAATCAACGTAAACGGCGAAAAGGTAGCTGAATTTACTGTTAATGCGAAACTCATGAAGCAGGGCGCTTCCGGCGGCTTCGGCGGTTTCCAGTGGCAGTAATCCAAAACAGCCGTTTCGTACAGAGATATGAGATCACCTTAACGAAAGTATAAACAAAAAGAACCCGTAATCTGAGTGGCTTAAGCTCAGGTTACGGGTTCTTTTGTTTCGTAATCGAATCGTTTATGAAATGCTGATTTATTCATAAATCAGCGTGGGGGACCGGGGCGAAGCCCCGTAAATCCAACCTTTGGAAATCCGGCAAAGCCGGATTTCCGAATAAATTAGTATGTCTTTATGTGTTTTAGAAGGTGTGTCTCGGATAGATTATAAGCAGTGAACCCTTTATGACACTGACGGAGGAGTCAGTGCCGCAGAATTCATTGCTTACACCTATCGGAAAGCGATTATCCATGTGATAATCATTTACAGTGTATTTAAGGCCTTTTTCAGTGACGCCCTCACACTCGCTGTCGAGTGAAAAAACTGAAATATAGCCCGTCATTTCGCTGTTAAAGCTTATTTCCGAATCATGTATGACAGTCATTATCTCATTTTCCGCGTACAGAAAACCTTTCATTCCTTTGCAGGCAAGGTAGTTGAGTACCTGAATGTTTGCAAAGGTGTGGTCATTTCTTCCCCCTGTACCGCCGTAAATGTGAAACTCCGTGCAGCCTCTTTCAAGACCTGCGTTGACTGCGCACAGCATGTCGGTTTCATCTTTTACAGGATTAAGATTTATAACTTCTCCTGTATAGTTTGTGTTCTGTTCTCCCAGAGAATCGAAGTCTCCGATAAGTATATCTGTCTTTATCTTCTGCAGGCTGTTGAAGATATATCCTCCGTCAGCAGCGATAACAAGATCATCTGCCGACGGAGTAAAATCATCGCCTGTATAGTGCGAACCTGCACCTGTAATAAAACATCTTTTCGCCATAGGTCTTAAGTCACCTTACTGACCGTTCTGAGGAGCGGCTGCGCCGGTGTCTGAGAGACCGATGTCAAAAAGTGCAGATGCATCTGATACAACCTTAGGAAGCTCGCCGTTCCACTTTGAAATCTGCTCATTTTTAATAACAAGATCTGTAAGTGATTCGTTGAGGAGCCTGTTGGCTTCTGCCTGAGCGTTTGCTTCGGTAAGTGTTGCCTGTGCTGCAGCTTCGGCTGCAATTGTCTTTTTCTTTGCTTCTGCCTCAGCAATTACGATAGCCTGCTGCTGTTCTGTCTTTGTCTTAAGGAGATTCTGTTCAGCAACCTGCTTTGCTTCGATAGCAGCATTGAACTCAGATGAAAAATCGAAGTTTACTATATTGAACTTTTCGATTATAATACCGTAGTCCTTTACCTTCTGTTCAAGTGTTGTCTTGATCTCTTCGCCAACTACCGCACGTTCTGTAATGAGTTCCTCAGCTGTGTATTTTGCTGTTACAGACTTCATGCTTTCCTGTACCGCAGGCATGAGAATGATGCTCTCATAATCGCGTCCGATGGTCTGGTAGATCTTTGCACTCTGGTCGCTGCTGATCTTGTAGTTTACCGCAATGTTGCTTACTACTGACTGAAGGTCCTTTGAAACTGCTGTCGCATTTGCCTCATAGACCTGAATCTTGTTGGACATCATTTCAACCGACTGTACAAAAGGAGCTTTCAGGTGAAATCCTTCCTGATATGAACTGTTCGATACCTTGCCTAAGGTAAGTACAACGCCTGTATGTCCTGCAGGAACGATAGCAACTGATGATGAAACCAGTATAACAGCTGCCACGGCGGCAATAATGCCGCCGGCGATCTTTCCTGATTTTTTGTTTACTTCCTTCATGTTTACATATGTCTGTTCTTTCATGTCCGGTCTCTCCTTTAAATGGCTGCTGATCAAATCACAGATCCTCTTACGGATCTGTGAAATACGGGGATGATCAGCTGATTTTTCCTGATTTTTGCTGTTGTCTTCCGGTTGTTATTCGGGTTTTTCCTCTGTTCTTCACGTTCAATACCGTTGTTTGTTCTCGTTTTGTGTTTTCTTTTCTTTTTGAAATTTTCTTTTTTGTGTTTCTTTTGTTCTTGTTTTGACTTTGCTTTTTGTTTGTCTTTTCTTTTTGTTCTTATTTTGACTTTTCTTTTTGTTTGCTTTTTCTTTTGTTCTGCCTTTTGTTTTTCTTATTTTGTGTTTTTCTTTTGTTCTCTTATATCTCTTCTATTTTCCTATAAAAAATGTTTTTCTCTCTTTTGTTCATTTCCCTGCCGGAGGATGTTTTTATCTGTTCCTCACAGCTTGTATTTCTTTATATCCAGTCGCTCGTACTCGGCTTCAAGCTGCGCCTTTATGAGGGAAGACTGGTATGCAAGAGTCATAATGAAAAGCGTGTTTTCAAGTATTTCTTCCTGCTCCTTGACATAATTGTCATTGTGTTTGATTACTTCTTTGATCGTCGCACGAATAGGTTCAGATTCAAATATCTTTTTCTCATCCAGTTCACAGATTATCGTGCAGAATATATTGTAGAGATCGATATCCGGAATTATATCATCGCTTGTGTCTTCAACCTTACCGTTGATATAATTCATAAGAACCGCAATGTTTTCAAGCTGCATTGTTCCGCGCAGCATGTTGATGAGAAGGATACGTATTACCTGTACCTCATAGTATTTTTTGCCCGGAATGTTTACGACCCATCCACGCTTGATCCAGTTCTGGATGGTGGATCCGCCCAGTCCGGTAAGTTTCGAAAGCTGTGACAAGGTTAAGCCTCCTGTAGCTGAAAGTATAGGAGAAATGAGTGAGAAAGCTTCCGTTTTAACTTTTTCTGAGTACTGAAGTGTAGTACCCGGTATTGTTTTTATCATTTTTCTGACTCCTTTGTTTTGAATTTAATAAGTCATTCAAACTTTAAAAACGTTCTAACAACCTTATTCATTCATCACATAAACTCTTTATGTGATGATATGATTATAACATAAGTTCATGTGAACCGCAAACCGATTTTTGCGGATTTCAGGCTGAAATTTGCTGTTTTAAGCTTGAATTTTTAAAATATCTCTTTATTTCTATAAATATTAAGTTTTTTTATTGATCGTAAAAGTTTTCAGGTCAGAGGCATGGCGTATGCAGTGTGGACAGGTGTGGTTTACGCTAATTATTCTTTCTTTTGTATTGTAAAAGAAAACTTAAAATGCTATACTATAATTAACAGAAGGTTTAGGTGCGGCTTGAAATTTTTTGATTTTCTAAAAATATCCTATGGTTTCTATTGACATACGCTATGGAAAATGATATAATATATATGTAATTAATTGCAATATAATCATTCCAAGGCATATATGCGAGATAAGAGGAAAACAAGGAGGATATTTCAAATGGCCATTGTGCCTACAGGACTTTCTAAAACTATCACTGCTTCAGAGATGCGTGCCAGAATGGATGCCAATGCCAAGAAGCTTGTCAGACACAGAATCATTCTTGCATGGATTCTGAAAGAATGTGTTCCGGAATTCAAAGATCTTGATGTAAAATACATAGAAAACAACTGCTTTGCCGGAGAGGTTAAAATGAATGTTGTATCCGTTGATCAGGATCGTCCGGATGCCGATACAAGGATAAAAGGTTCCGATACTGTTGACTTGTCTGAAAATGAAGGCGAGGTTCGTTTCGATATTGTCTTTGATGCAGTTATCCCTGATACGCAGAAAACAATAAGGGTTATTATAAACATAGAGATACAGGTTAAAACTGACATGACATATTCACTTGTAACCAGAGGGATTTATTATGGTTCACGTTTGATATCTCGTCAGAAAGGGACTGCTTTCAAAAATCAGGAGTATCAGGATATTCAAAAAGTGTATTCCATATGGATTTGTCCGTCACCTAAAAACATTAATGCAAATTCAATTGTCAGATATGGTATAACAAAAAAAGATTCCATGGGAAATGCAGCTGAAGAGCCAGCTCAAAACTACGATAAAATGGATATCGTCATAATTTCACTTAATGATGACAGTGATGCAAACAATAAAAATGACTGCAGCGATATTGTCCGTCTGCTTACAGCGCTTCTGTCAACTGGAAAGGATACAGAAACACGTAAGAAAATTCTGGACACCGAATTTGGAATTCCTATGACAAAAGAAATCGAAAAGGAGGTTTTCGAAATGTGTAATATCGGATATGCTATTGAGACCCGTGCAAGAGAAGAGGGAATTAAAGAGGGTAAAAGAGAAGGCGAGCGAAAAGGTGAACGTAAAGGAAAGATTAAAACTCAGCTTGAAAATGTACGTACTATTATGAAAAAGATGAACAAAACTGCTAAAGAAGCAATGGATTTTCTTGATATTCCGGAAAAAGATCGTAAAGTCCTTATTAAGGAACTGGAAACTGAAGTTTAATTAACAGTCACGCCGCATCCCATCGGATTATTTGTCCGTATGAGATGCGGCGTTTTTGCGTTTGAGGTACAATTTGAGTTTAAGGTTAGTTGCAAGGTGCTTGCTACGTAAAGGGTAAAATGACTGCTATTGCAGTCATTTTAATATAATAGCAATCGGAGGTCGAAGACCTCCGATTACCGTTTCTGCCGGATGACAGTATATTGTGTGTAGATATAAACTTGATAATTAATTACAGAAAAAAACACGCAGGCCAGATAACCTGCGTGTTTTTGTTATTACAATCTCATTTTAAAATCTTCATAGCCGAAGGACTTAAGTGTTTCCACTGTGCCGTCTTTTCTGCATAGCAGGATGGACGGGAGACCCATGCCGTTGAAGGTGTTGTTTTTGACCATTGTGTAGATAGCCATGTCGGCGAATATGAGTCTGGAACCGGTTTTAAGTTC
This sequence comes from Oscillospiraceae bacterium, assembly GCA_017438745.1. Classification (GTDB taxonomy): domain Bacteria; phylum Bacillota; class Clostridia; order Oscillospirales; family Ruminococcaceae; genus HUN007. Next base: position 5,088 of record JAFRUS010000093.1, read on the forward strand.
TTCGTCGAATGAATATTCACCGATGTGGTCGCCTGAAAGGCAGGTCTGTGAACCGAGACGGTAGGTGTATTTCTTTTCACCGGCTTTGCCTGAATCAAGAAGGGGAGGACGGTATGGCATTTCGAGAACATCAGGCATGTGGCATGCGGCTGATGTGTCGAGGATTGCTATGTTCATGTCATCCTTTTCGATCATGTCGAGAACTTCGGTAACGAGATATCCGGCATTCAGTGCTATAGCTTCACCTGGTTCAAGGAAAACTTCGAGACCGTACTTTTCCTGCATGTGTTTTATGCATTTTTCAAGACGCGGGATGTCGTAGTCATCTCTTGTAATGTGATGGCCGCCGCCGAAGTTTATCCATTCCATTCTGTCAAGGTACTTTCCGAACTTTTCTTCAACTGCTTCAAGAGTTGATTCAAGGTCGTCGGAATTCTGCTCGCAGAGCGTGTGAAAATGAAGTCCGGTAACTCCGGCAAGATCATCTTCACGGAAGTTTTTAAGCGGTATGCCGAGACGTGAAACAGGGGAGCACGGATCGTAGATCTCGTGGCCGATCTGAGTCGAAAACTCCGGATTGATGCGAAGACCGATCTTTTTTCCTTTTTTAAGAACTCTGTCTCTGTAGCGGTCAAGCTGTGTGAATGAATTGAAGATGATGTGGTCGCAGTAGTCTGCAATCTCATCGATCTCGTTTTCACGGTATGCAGCCGAGAATACATGGTTTATCTTACCCATGCATTCGTGTCCGAGACGTGCCTCATAAAGTCCGCTGCAGGCTGTACCGCTGATGTATTCCGCTATAAGCGGATACAGGTGGTAGCAGGAAAACGCCTTCTGTGCAAGAAGGATCTTGCAGCCGGTGCGTTTTTCTACTCCGTTTAGAATTTCAAGATTTTTTATAAGTGCCTTTTCGTCGATTATATATGAAGGGGTGATCACTTTACCCGCATCAAAATCAAGCTTCTTCATGGCTGTTGTCTACAGGTACAGGGTTAAAGTTTTCCTTCCAAGGGAGACCCCACTTGTTGAGAGCTTCCATGAACGGATCCGGATCGAATTCTTCGATGTTGTGAACGCCAGGCTTCTTCCACTTGCCTGTCATTACCATCATGGCACCGATCATTGCAGGTACACCTGTTGTGTAGGAAATGGCCTGTGAGCCGACTTCCTTGTAGCATTCCTGGTGGTCACATACGTTGTATACGTAGTAGTGAACTTCCTTGCCGTCCTTTACGCCGTGGCAGATACAGCCGATGTTTGTCTTGCCCTTTGTTCTCGGACCGAGTGACGCAGGGTCAGGAAGAACTGCCTTGAGGAACTGGAGAGGAACGATTTCCTTGCCTTCGTACATGATAGGTTCGATAGATGTCATACCTACGTTTTCAAGACACTTGAGATGTGTAAGATAGCTCTGACCGAATGTCATGAAAAATCTGATTCTCTTGATGCCTGTGATGTTGAGGGCGAGAGATTCAAGTTCTTCGTGGTGGAGGAGGTACATATCCTTTTCGCCGACTTCGTCGAAGTTATATACTCTCTTGATCTCCATAGGCTTTGTTTCTATCCACTTGCCGTTTTCGATGTAGCTGCCGTTTGCAGATACTTCACGGATGTTGATCTCAGGGTTGAAGTTTGTTGCGAACGGATAGCCGTGGTCGCCGCCGTTGCAGTCGAGAATATCTATGTAGTGGATCTCATCGAAGTAGTGCTTGAGAGCATATGCAGAGAAAACACCTGTAACGCCAGGATCGAAGCCGCTTCCGAGAAGTGCTGTGATACCTGCTTTTTCATATCTTTCTCTGTATTCCCACTGCCACTTGTACTCAAACTTTGCAGTATCAAGAGGCTCGTAGTTAGCAGTGTCAACGTAGTCTACCTTGCATTCGAGACAAGCGTCCATGATTGTAAGGTCCTGATAAGGAAGTGCAACGTTGATACAGATGTCAGGCTTGTAGCTCTTCATGAGTGCAACAAGTTCCTCAACATTGTCAGCGTTTACCTGAGCTGTTGTGATCTTTGTCTTTCCGCCGTCAAGTTTTGCCTTGAGTGCATCGCACTTTGACTTTGTTCTGCTTGCTATGCAGATCTCCTCAAATACTTCACTGTTCTGGCAGCACTTGTGTACAACAACGCTTGCTACACCGCCTGCACCAATAATTAAAGCTCTACCCAATTTTTTGTCCTCCTTGAAATAAAAATTTAAAGGTTTATTGCTGGAAACACTGATTAAGCAGCAGCTCCGGCTTCGCCGGAGCTGCGAGGGGAGAGAATGCAGGGCTTCGCCCCGTTACCCTCCGCACTGAATTATGAATAAATCAGCGTTTCCTCATCATTTATAAATATAGAGAAGAATTTCTCTTAACAGCTTGCATGCGAGTGCTGTTGATGCACCGCTCTGGTCGTAGACCGGACAGAGTTCATTCATGTCGAGACCGACAATATTGAGTTCTGAAACAAGTTTTACAGCGTTTAAAAGCTGTCTGAATGAAACACCGTCCGCTTCAGGTGTACCTGTTCCCGGAAATACTGAAGGGTCAAGTACGTCAAGGTCAAGCGTGAAGTACACCGGCTTGCCCTTAAGCTTAGCGACCACATCTTCGAGTGTGTCGAAGTTGAAACGGTTTGTGTAGACGTGATCTTTTCCCCAGCGGAATTCCTCACGGTCGCCGCTTCTTATACCGAACTGAAAGATCTTGCCGTCGCCTACGAGATCGTGGCAGCGGTGAAGTACGCATGCGTGTGAAAGCTTTACTCCGAGGTAGTCATCACGAAGATCGGCATGAGCGTCGAAATGGATGATGTGAAGATCAGGATATTTCTTAAAGACCGAACGTACTGAGCCCAGTGTTACAAGGTGTTCACCGCCGATCATGAAAGGTATCTTTCCGTCTTCAAGTACCTTGTCTGTAAATTCTTCAATATCCTTAAGGGCAAGCTCGCTGCTTCCCATGCAGAGTTCAAGATCACCGGCATCGAATATCTTTGTGTCGAGAAGATCCTTGTCTGTGTAAGGACTGAATGTCTCAATGCCGAAGCTTTCGTTTCTGATAGCGGAGCTTCCGAAACGTGTGCCCGGTCTGTATGAGGTCGTGCTGTCGAACGGAGCACCGAAAAGAACTATTTTACTTTCGTCGTACTCAGCGTCGCAGGCGATGAATGTGCTTACGTTTTTATTCAACTTCTGTATTTCCTCCTGTGATCATTTGTATGTTTCACGAAGTGTGTTTCTTACATTGTTAGGGATGGCGAAGCATCCTGTGTGAAGAATTGTGTTGTAGTATTTTGTAACGAGACCGAGGCTGTTCCACCAGTCTGCCTTTAAGTCTGTACGCGGATCGAATTTCTTTGAAGCAAATCCGAAGAGCCAGTGACCTGAAGGGTAGGTAGGAATGTGTGCCTGGTAAACAAGAGCAGTACTGAAGAATTCCTTTATCCTGCTGTGAGCACGCTTCATTGAGTTTGCATATGAATCATAGAATGTGCTTTCGTGCTGGTTTACAAGGATGCCGTCTTCGGTAAGTGCTCTGCAGCAGTTGCCGTAGAATTCAGTAGTGAAGAGTCCTTCGCCGACACCGAAAGGATCGGTTGAGTCAACGATAATGAGGTCGTACTTGCCGTCCGGAGCTGTTCTTACGAAGCGTACTCCGTCTTCGTAGTGTATGTGTACACGTTCGTCATCGAGGGAGCAGGATATTGACGGGAGATACTCTCTGCATACGTCAACTACCATCTCGTCTATCTCGACAAGATCAATGTGCTCGATGGTTTTGTAACGGCAGAGTTCACGTACCGTGCCGCCGTCGCCGCCGCCTACGACAAGAACATTTTTGATGTCCGGATTTGTAGCCATCGGAACGTGTGTTATCATTTCGTGGTAGATGTATTCATCCTTTTCAGTTACCATGAGGTAGCCGTCAAGGGTGAGGATACGTCCGAATTCCTTTGACTGGAAAACATCTATGCGCTGAAAATCGCTTTTTTCAGCTGCCAGGTGTTTGTCCACCTTGATTGAAAATCTGACATTGTCAGTGTGGTTTTCTGTGTACCAGAGTTCCATGTTTTACTCACTCCTTTACGATCTGCAGGCTGCCTACTTCCATGTCCTGAGTGCCTGTCAGGAAACAGCCTTTTTCCTTGGCGTATTGAATGTAGCTTATTATTTCTCCGGTGATCTTTTCACCCGGTGCAAGGATCGGTATTCCCGGCGGATAGCACATTACAAATTCGCCGCAGATCTTTCCGTCGCATTTTTCAAGATCCATTTTTTCCTTTTCGCTGAAGAAAGCATCCTTTGGAGAAAGGCTTACGATCGGATTGATGTATTCGTGATCGAACAGTCCCGATTTGTCCTTGCCGTATCTACGCTTGATCTCGGCGAGAGCAGAGATAAGACGTTCTATTTCAAGAGCACGGTCGCCGGCGGAGATGTAGGCGAGAATGTTTCCGAGGTCGCCGAATTCTATCTGGATATTGTACTGATCGCGGAGAAGGTCATATACCTCGATGCCTGCAAGACCAGTATCAAGTGTGTTTACCGAGAGTTTTGTCCTGTCAAAATCGAAGAATGCGTCTCCGTCGATGAGTTCAGGACCGAACGCGTAGTAGCCGCCGATGCTGTTTATCTCGTCGCGGGCATACTGTGCGTATTTTGTAGCTTTTTCAAATATTGAAGCACCGTTGAGTGCGAGGTTCTTTCTTGCAATGTCAAGTGATGACATGAGGAGGTATGAAGCACTTGTGGTCTGCGTAAGGTTGATTACCTGACGGACATAGGCTTCATTTACTGAAGGACCAAGCAGCAGGATCGAGCTCTGTGTAAGTGAGCCGCCTGACTTGTGCATGCTGACAGCTGCCATATCTGCTCCGGCTGCCATTGCGTTAAGCGGCATATCCTTTCCAAAGTAGAGGTGGGTTCCGTGTGCTTCGTCAACAAGCGCCATCATTCCGTGTCTGTGTGCAAGGTCAACTATTGACTTGAGGTCGGAGCATACGCCGTAGTAGGTCGGGTTGTTTATGAGCACGGCCTTTGCGTCCGGGTTTTCCTGTATTGCTTTTTCCACGTCCTTAACAGACATTCCAAGCGGTATGCCGAGTCTGTTGTTTACGCCTGGATTAACGTATACAGGCTTTGCGCCGTTTACTACCAGTGCGTTGATGGCACTTCGGTGAACGTTTCGCGGCATGATGATCTTGTCGCCCTCCTTGGTGGATGACATTATCATAGCCTGTACTGAACCGGTAGTGCCGTTTACAATAAAAAATGAAGCTGCCGCACCGAAAGCCAGTGCAGCGAGTTCCTGTGCTTCCTTGATGACTGAAACAGGATGACACAGGTTGTCGAGTGGTTTCATTGAGTTTACGTCGGCCTTGAGACAGTTTACTCCGAGAAATTCTGTGAGTTCCTCGTTCCCTCTGCCGCCTTTGTGGCCCGGAACATCGAATGGAACGACCCTGTTCTGTCTGAGATTTTTCATTGCTTCGTATAACGGAGCATCATTCTGGGTATAATGCATTTCGGGTAATCCTCCGTTTCATAATATAGGAAACACTGACCCGGACAGACCTTTAAGCAGGCAGATCCGGATCAGTTGTTTTGTATCAGTATATGTTTGCGCCGCTGAAGATCTCAATCATTTCGCGCCTTAAGCTGTTTGAAATATCGAGGCGCTGCTTCGGCGGAAGCTCGTAAACGTCCGTGTTGAACAGATAGTTTTGGAGCTGAAGTTCCTTTATGAGCATCTTGGTGTGGAATATGTTTGACTGATACACGTTTACATCAATTGCGTCGTAGCGCTGGAGCGTTGCTTCGTTGATGTAGTTCTGTATTGAAGTTATATCGTGGTCAATGAAGTATTTCTTGCCGTGAACGTCGCGTGTGAATCCGCGTACACGGTAGTCGATTGTGATAATATCCGAATCAAAGCTTTCGATGAGGTAGTCAAGTGCATTAAGAGGGGATATCTCACCGCAGGTGGAAACGTCTATGTCAACACGGAAAGTGGAAATAGCGTTGTCCGGGTGTGATTCCGGGAAAGTATGCACCGTAAGGTGACTCTTGTCAAGATGAGCATGCACTGTTTCGTGAGCGACCATTTTACCACGGTTGCATGATTTGTCGATCTCTGAAGCAGGCACTTCGCCTTCCGCTATAAGAATATTTACGGAAGCCCCCTGAGGATCGTAATCCTGTTTTGAAATATTAAGTATGGTGGCTCCTATTATATCAGTTACATCGCACAGTATTCTTGTGAGACGTTCCGAGTTGTACTGCTCGTCAATGTACTGAAGGTAATCATGCTGTTCGCGTTCAGTTTTCGCATAACAGACATCGTAAATGTTGAAACTAAGGGTCTTGGTAAGATTGTTGAACCCATACAGGGAAAGCTTGTTATTATCCAATTTTTTAATCGACCTCCCAGTCATAATAATGTATCAATTTATTCTATCATATATTGAGGTGAAAATCAATAAATTTCTGAATTTTTGACTGACAAAATTGACAACTGACGTGCAGCTGTGATATTATAGTATAAGTTTAAGGAAACACTGATTTCCGGACAGGGAATCTGCGGACTTTTTCCCCGGTTCTCTTTACTGATTATATTTTGAAAGGAACATCCGAAATAATGAGCGAATCATGTACACATGACTGTTCGTCATGTTCAAGCAGCTGCGGCGAGAGAAAGGAACCGCAGAGCTTCATTGAAAAGACAAATGAATATTCAAAGATCAAAAAGGTAATTGCTGTAGTGAGCGGCAAGGGCGGTGTCGGCAAGTCACTCGTTACTTCATCACTTGCAGTAAAGTCAAATAAAAAGGGATATAAGACTGCTGTTCTTGATGCGGACATCACAGGTCCATCCATTCCTAAGGCTTTCGGACTTAAGGAAAGAGCAACAGCAAATGACAAGGATCTCCTTGATCCGTCACTCACAAAGACAGGAATAAAGGTAATGTCACTTAATCTTCTTATGGAGGACGAGACAACACCTGTTATCTGGAGAGGCCCTGTTATAGGCGGCACTGTCAAGCAGTTCTGGACAGATGTTATGTGGGGCGACGTTGACTACATGTTCATTGACATGCCTCCGGGAACAGGCGACGTTCCGCTTACAGTATTCCAGTCTATCCCTGTTGACGGAATAGTTATCGTAACATCTCCTCAGGATCTTGTTTCAATGATCGTCGGCAAGGCTGTCCGTATGGCTGAAATGATGAACATTCCGATAATCGGTCTTGTTGAAAACATGAGCTACATCGAATGCGACTGCTGCGGAAAGAAGATAAATCTTTACGGCGAAAGCAAGCTTGAAAAGGTAGCTGCCGAATACGGTGTCGAGGCTCTTGCGCAGATCCCGATAAAGCCAGAGATAGCAGCTGCATGCGACAACGGTACTGTTGAAATGTGCGGAGACGAGGAATGGCTTGAAAAGGCATTCGAAGTTATTGAAAAGAAAACTGCTGACAAATAATTTTTCCATAATTTGTATCTAAATTATGTCTTTCAAAACAATTTTTGAATAAATCGCATATATTTTTAAGAAATTTATCTGATTTTATTGACACATCGCATATTCTATGCTATAATGATTATAGTTATAAGCGTGAAGTGTCTGCTATTGGAAGAATGACCAGTCACGCTGGTAACATCAGGGGTTAAACAGAATATTTATTTATTTTCTTAACATCATAATTGACAAGGATGGCTTATGATGTGATTCACGGAGGGATTTTTATGGGAACAGAAGGTAATCAGTCTGTAGTCCGGGAAATGGCTCACAGATACAATCAGCTTTATCTCACTCCTGAAAAAGGTATGTCAGGAACAGTTGTTTATTCCGACCTGGTTCGCTATGGAAAGATTCCGCAGGAACTCAGCGAAAAGATCAGGACCGAAGATCTGCCGGGGTTTAAGGGGAACGTGAACGACAAGCTTTTTTCAGAGGTCACGCCGGCCGGAAGAGTGGATATCGTTTATCTCCACGAAAGAAGCGATTTTGAACGCTTTCTGCAGATAATGGCATTTGCCGGTGAACCTGCTGAGGTAGCGTCAAAGATTGAAAGTGCGGAGATACTCGGTGTAACCAACTGGCGGCGAATTGAAGAACATATGAATCAGTATCTTGAAGCGGGCAGCGAAAAGATCACATGGCGGGATGAACTTCGCAGATTTACTGATGACAAGAAGAATTTTCAGGATTCCATTATTCTCATCGGCAGCGGCGGTTACTGCGGTCTGACTGCTTCTGAAGCCGGTATCGACGGATTTGTCTGGGACAATGTTTCCGTCAAGATCAAGATCTACAGTTCATGTGCACGTTTTATCATGAGAAGGCTTTTTTCTGATTACAAAAACATTATCTGGGAAGAGATGCTTTCTGACTGTATCGGACTTCTGTTTGCTTTTAACAGATACGATCCTGCACTTGCAAAGAAATTCTTCGGCGTATCGAAGAAGGGATATGACAAGCGAGGAAAGCTTATCAATTTCTGCGGTGAAACAGATGATGACATCGACCAGCTTGCTGTAAGGATAGCCGAGGCTGTTGACAAGCTGGGAGGACGTGTGAAAAAACTTTTATCTTCAGGTGTGAAGGACTATTACGATGTACTTTTCAGCCTTGAAGAGGACATGAATGAATTTGTTTCAGTCATAAAGGGCTGACTTTTTTGAAGGACTGCGTAAAAACAGTCCTTCTTTTGTTATTTATATAAAAAATCATGCTTATTGAATCTTTATTATTGTTGACAAATTACATAAAAAATGTTATTATAAATTAATGAGTTATAATTATATTTAACTAGGAAAACGCTGATTTATTCATAAATCGGCGTGGGACACGGGGCGAAGCCACGTAATCTCCCCGTCCCGTCAATCCGGCGAAGCCCGATTGACGACGTAATCAGTGTTTTCCCAGATTTTTACGAGATCCATTCTATACGAAAAGAGGGTGATTTTATATCATGCAGAACAGTGATTTAAAGCAGAAGCTTGATCTTCTGAAGTCATATTCAGTAATATATGACGGTGCAAATATAAAAGACACTATTGATACACTTGAAGGCCGTATTGACCAGAATGAATTCAAAATAGCCGTAGTCGGTGAATTCAGTGCCGGTAAATCCACCTTTATAAATGCAATAGTCGGAAAGGACCTGCTTAAACATGCGACCCTTGAAACTACCGCTGCTCTCACATACATCCACAACGTAAAGGAAGATGACAGCAGAAACGGTACATGCACCATCACGTTCGCAGACGGTACAGTTGAAGATCTTGACAGACTCTCGGATCTTGAAAAATATACAACGACACAGTCTGAAATCGATGTTGTTACCGAGGTCAGAAGCGTTGATATTTACATCGATTTCCTTGACGTTGATGACGAACTTGTAATTGTTGACACTCCGGGTCTTAACGGACTTGCAGACAAGCACAGGGAACTTACGATCGAAGAGATCAAGCAGGCACATTCATGTATCTACCTGTTCCCGAAGCGCGGTGTTGCACAGACCGATATCGACTTTATCAAATACATTTCAAATTACCAGAACACATTCATTTTCATCTATAACTTCATCGATGAACTGAATGCGTTTGAAGGCGAATATCCGGAGACAAAGATCGCAGGCATTAAGGAAAACATTGAGCGTTTCGTGCTTTCACAGACAGACAGAAGGATCATTACCTACTACTGCGGCATGTCAGCACTGAAAGCTCTTGCCGGCAAGGATCACGACATAAAGCGTCTTTACGAAGATGACTTCCGTGACATTGCAGAATCTGAACGTGAACAGATCCTTGAAGAGTCAAATTATGCAGAATTCGAAAGAATACTCACGTCTATTTTCGGAGATGTTAACTTCCAGAGGAACAGATATATCACAAACTGTTACACGGTCATGAACCTCATGGAATATATTCTGATGATATCAAAGAAGAAACAGTCCGAGATAGAAAACAAGATTCTCAAGGACCGTGCCTTCAAGGATATCAGCCAGATAAAGCAGCAGAAGATCGAGATGAACAAGAACCAGGACGCAGTTCTGGAACAGCTCTATGCTCTTATTGTACATCTGTTCGATGAAAACAAGAGGATACTCAGCAGCGACATCGACGAAAGCATCAAGAGGATCTATGAATCCATCTGCAACAGCATTAACAGCGAAAGCGATTACAGCGTCTTCGAGGAGAAGGTGGAGAATAACGTCTACAAACATATGCTCCAGAAGCTTATCGATGACTATCAGCTTGAACTCGACTACAAGAAGGAAAACTGTTTCCAGCTCGTTTACAAGACTATACTTGCGCGTATCGACGAGTACGGCGACATCATAAGCGTAGCTGACAGAAGCAATGCAGACCTTAAGATCTCGGCAGCCATTGACAAGGAGCTTGCCGCAGACAACATCAAGAACGATATCAGAAATCTTGAGCAGATCGCAGTTAACAACAAGAAATTCCTCGAGGATTTCAACAAGCAGCGTGAAGGCTACAGGATGGAGATAGAAAAGATTTTTGCAGACATCGACGCAGCAAAGAAGCAGAAGGAAGAGCTTACTGCCGAGCAGAGACGGAAGGAAGCTGCCCTTGGCGACAGACCTGTTGAAGATGTACGCTATATTGTTGAGGAATTTGAAGAAGACCGAAAGGGTATTGCACGTCTTTTCCAGTTTATTCTCGGAAAGAAGAAATCGACCAGACAGGTACCTCAGTACGACGACACAAGAGGTCTTGCCTGGGACAAGAAAAAGCGCGAGATCAAGGAACGTACCGATGAGGAACGTGAAGCTATCAACCGTGAACTTTCAAATCTTGAGTCAAAGAAATGTGCTCTTGAGGAGAAAATCGAGCTTCATGACAAGGAACAGGCTTCCTATTCGAGGAAAATGGATATTCTTAACCACGAAATCGCAGCAAAGAAAGACGAACTCCTCATGTTTGAGGAACGTCTTGAAACGGAATACTTCACACTCCGTAAAAAGCAGCTCAGACAGGATATCGAGGCATATCTGTTTGAAGGCGATAACTCCATTACAAAATTGTTCAGGGAATCACTTGTTTCAGATGTTACTTCCAACTCCGAGCTTGTAAAGGGCTATATTAAGAACGAATTTGAAAAGAGACTCTCAGAAAAGAACAGCGTTCTCGACGAGATCATAAACGGAAACCTTATAGATATACAGAACAGGTTCAAAAACAAGAAGGCTGAAATTACGAAGATCGAAGAAATGTATAACGAACTTAAGGTGGAATTGGATTATGAACAAACATCTATCGCAGTTTGAAGACAAACGAACGGAAACCGATCTCGTTCTGAAAGATATACTGAAATTTTACTCTGAAAACGGATATACAGCTGAAGAAAAGATAATCGCAGACTTTATCGACATGCTTCAGAAGGAAGAATTCTCGATCGTTATCGTTGGTGAGTTCAGCGTTGGTAAATCTACATTTCTCAATGCGCTCATGGGCGAAAAGATCCTTCCGTCATACTCGGATGAAACCACTGCCACAGTTACCTGCCTGAGACACAAGAATAAGGCGGATAACCAGCAGAAGGGCTGCGTTTACTATGCAGACGGTACGTCAGAGGATATCGACAGTATCGAAACTGACGTTATCTCCAAGTATGTAAGTACAAGAAGTGACATTCCTGTTGCTGCTACGGTAAATCATCTGGATCTGTTCCTTGATTCACCGTTCCTTGACGGCAACATCACACTTGTCGATACTCCTGGTCTTAACGGTACTGCCGACGGCCACCGTGAGATCACTGAAGCCCAGATCATGAAGTCAAATGTCTGTCTGTTCATGTTCAGCGCAGACCGTCCGGGCGGTCAGTCCGAATTTGAGTTTTTAAGCCAGATCAGAACGAAGGCGGACAAGATCATTTTCGTACTCAACAAGATCGACCAGATCAAGAACAACGAAAATGAATCATATGAAAAAGTTGCTGAGAACATGCTCAAGAACTTCGGAAGAATATTCCCGGATGCAACGGATATTCCTGAATTCTGGTGCATTTCAGCATATCAGGCACTTGTTGCGAGATCACATGAAAATCTTTCATACCGCGGACGCACATCAGTTTCTGATGAAGACAAGGCAAGACTTCTCAAGATGTCCAGAATGGAAGAATTCGAAGACGGTCTCTGGAACTTCATCACTGAGGGCGACAAGGCAAGAAACAGCCTTATAACTCCTATTTCAAGAGCTTCCAAGATGATCGATGAAACTCTTAAAAACCTGGAGCTTGAATCAGCTATTTATGATTCTGCTGTTGACAACAGTGATGCACAGCAGATCATCGATGAACTTTCTGCAAAGATAACTGAAACAGAAAGCAAGATGGATAAACTCAAGGCAAGGATCAATGCTGATATAGATCAGAGCCTTAAGAACGTCCTTGACTTCACACTTACAAAGGTAAGACTTTTCAAGGGCCGTCAGATAGCTAACCTTCAGACTTATCAGACAACAGAAGACCTCATTGAACTTGAAAAGAGTCTTCCGTCCATTATCAATAACGGTGTAAGTGCCGCTACATTCGAATTCAAGGAAAAGCTCGTAACTGATCTTTCCAATGCAGTCGGAAAATATCTTCCGGACGTTGCAGAGTCAGTAAGGATCTATATTTCAGACTACGAGTTCAATATCTGCCCTGACTGCAGATATTTCCAGACTGAAAATTCATTTGAGCTTGGTATTGAACAGTATCAGGAAAGCGTTAACAAGACATGTATCGAGATCAATACGATGCAGGCAGAGCTTGACGAGCTTACTGCACAGTACACAAAGGCTCTGAAGATCGAAAAGGAACGCGAAAAGATCTACAATGATCTCCAGCTTATAAAGGATGAAAAGCAGCAGTACGAAAACGGACTCGAAAAGCCGAAGGTAAAGAGAGTTTACGCTACTGAGGAGAAGCCTCGCTTCAGTCTTTTCGGACTTTTCAGAAAGAAGAAGATCACTGAAACAACTGAATATATCGATGACACTGAGACACGCGCATGGAAGAAGGAAGTTGAAATGCGCCTTGCAGAGTATTCTGAACAGATCAGACAGAAAACTCTGGAGTACAATGCCATAGAATATGACGGAAAGCCAAGCAGTGAGCTTAATGAAGAGATCCATCTCAAGACTTCTATACTCTCGGAACTTCACAAGCAGCTTGATGAAAAGCGTGAAGGATTCAAGAACAGATACATCCGTGAAAACGTTGCTCTTTATCTGAAGAAGAAAATGTACATCGAGTCATTCTACAATGACGGTACAAATTCATATTCAACTCTCGCAGCTGAGGCACTCGATAAGTTTGCTGAGGAATTCAGGATCAAGCTTGATGAAATACTCCATAACGATCTTGAAAGAAGATTCGATCTTATCAACAAGAATATCGATGCTCTCAAGTACCAGCTCTCACTTTCGAATGATGAGAAGAACGAGAAGATAAAGAATATCAACAGACAGATCGGTACGATCAAGTCACTCTACTACAGGATCGAGGAACTCAAGAGATCCCTTAACTGCAATTCAGGCAGTGACAAGATAGCCATCTGACAGGAGAATAATTGATGAATATTAGCTGCAATAATTTTATAATCTGCCTTGGTGATGACGTAAGATATCGTTTTGCTCAGGAACTCATGCCGGAAGGACATCTTATAGATTCAAATTCTCTGAGAATAAATGTAAGCTATATTTTTATTCATTCAGAACTGGAAAACGTGATAACTGATGAGAAAAAGGTCCTTGTCTATACGTCAAAGGTCCCGGAAGGCAGAATCGTGGAATTCCCTGTTTCAGGGATCGATCTTAAGTCTGCCTTTGCAGATCAGGAAAGTATCAGAATAGGGAAGGCAGTGATCTTCGCTGACTTCCCTTATAAGAAAGAAAACCTCAGATATCTCATCGAAAAGACAGTAGGCTCAGCAAAGAATGCTGACATTGACGTGATCCTTTACAACGAAAAAAGACGTGCAGGATATACAGACATCGAAAGATCTGAAAGGATAATTGCAGAAGCATATTCTGAATTCGGAAGCTATGGTGTTGAGATCTATGAGTATTCTGCCGGAACAGACAAGTCAGAATTTTTCACTGTAAGACCTGATAATTTCAGATATCTGAAAAGGAAATACAGAAAGGAACTCAAGGGTGCCAGATACCGCGTTGAAAACAGGTTTGACATTCATTTCAAGACATTTCTTGAAAGAACATATGAGCATTATTTCTCAATAAACAATCCTACTGAGTTTTCACGTTATCTGAAAATGTTTGAGTTCAGTTCTCTTCCGATAGATACTGACGATATTATCGGTTCCTTCATACTCGACTTCAAGGACATGTATCTTGGCAGTGAATCGGATATTCCGGGAGAAATAAGTGATTTTTATCTCGACTATATTTCAGAACTGCTGAGTTTCAGACTTGACGAGGAAAGTGACATGATCAAGAAATATGCTGTGGCACTTTTTGACAAGGTATTTGCAGAGCATAAAATGCTTGCGTCAGGAAAGACTGAACTCGAATACAAGGAAATTCTCAACAGAAATAATGTTATAACCGAGTTTACTATCGTTGTTGATGATTATTTCCATCGTCAGCTTCCTAATCTTCTGCACAGCATGGCTGTAGCAAAGATAAAGTCGGTTCAGAAAATGATCGAAAATAAGGAATAGGGTGAATACAGTGAATATATCGGAAAAAATCACCGCCGAAGTTATCAACAGATCGGTTTTCAGCGTAAGTGACAGACTTAAGGAAGATACTGTTTTTTACAAGAGCGGTCTTCTTATCCTTTCCGGCAAAGGCGCGGAACTGGAGAAAGATATAAAGCACATTGACCGCATTGCCGGGGTAGCTGATCATTTTGTGGTCAAGGGTGAAATAAAAAAAGCACTGCTTTACGCAGCGCTTCTTAAAAGGAAAGTAAATGATTTTGTTGAAAAGGTAAACAGCGCTGAACTGGAATTACCGGTTACTGAGTAATACGGGTTTTATTCGCTTCATATATATAGCGAGTATTCCGTTCAGACTGTAGTCATATGAGAGGCATACGAAGTTGACAAGTATCAGCAGAAATGCCGCATATGGTTTTCCTTTGGTGCAGATCTCGTCATAGAATTCTGTCAGCCCCAAAACCTTTGCGGTCAGATAGAATTCAGTGAGAATACAGGTATTGAAGATAATGAGCTTTACGGTGAGCCTTAAAATGAAAGGTTTTATCCTGTCGATAAACTGTTTCGTTACAGGATAGTGACCGAAAAGCAGGATGTAGAGCAGAGCTGCTTCCTTGTCGAAGGTAACGAACAGCGCAAGCAGTCCGGTGGCCATGAAAGTAAGATAGGCCCAGGACGGAGTTATTTCGGCTGACATTATCATCATGAGCACTCCTGCTATCATTGGAAGAGTGATATAGAGCACCGGAAAGACACCGGTGAGAAACATACAGATCAGGCACAGCGAAGAGATTATTCCTCCGAGTGCGACTTTATAGCTTACACTATGCATTTTAAGAATTTATGACTTCGCGGTAATACGTTAAAGTCATTTCCTTTCGGTTGATATATTGATATGATTATGATAACACAAAATTTGTTTTTTTTCAATAATAGGGTACAGGGAAACAATGAGGGGAGAAAAACAAAGTGAATGAAGATAAATCCAAAAGCAGGACTACTATATATGTAATAGTCTTTCTTATACTTGCAGCAGCACTTGTGGCTATTATACTTTTCGGACTGCTGGGTAAAGGCGGTTCATCGGGGGATGACGGACAGACTGCGGAAGTAACTGATGCGTCAGGCAATGTTGTTCAGTACCAGGACAACTGGGAGACTGAGCCTGTTACTGAGGCTCCCGAGACAACGCCTAAACATGAAAGTCCGCTTAAAATGGTCGTTGCTGAATCCGAGACCGAGCTTACAGACCTTGCGGTAGAGCTTGACAAGAACAGCAAGAAAACTTACAAGATGGATCTCGATAAGTTTGCGGAATCGGGTGACACGATCGATACTTTTACGTTCTATTACCACTCGGCAGACAATGTATCCAATCTTGGCGAAGTGAAAGGCGGATTTGGTATTTCCGTTGACAACAAGTGTGAAGCGAAGACAGATAATATCTGGTATCAGACACCGGAAGACTTTTCTGTCAGAGCAAGCAGCTACGGAACTGTTACATGGGAAATTCCTGAGGATATCAAGGACTACATTACAGTACCGGGCGGTTCTATCCTTTTCGGCTACTGGTGGAGTGATGTTAACAAGATTGTACTCGACAAGGTAGTATGCCATAAGAGAGCCGTGAAACTGATACCGTGTGACGGTGAGTCCACTGAGGAAATAGGCAAGGTAATGAAAGCAGCTGAACCGGACAACGTTATTACTATCGACGCTTCCGAAGTACTGGAGACATATCACCAGCCGAGCAGCCTGACATTGAAGTTTGAAGGCAAAGAACCAGTGTCTGAGCTTAAAGGAAAGTTTTCTATAGGTACAGGCAGTTTCCGCGGCGGATCATGCGAAAGCGTGCCTATGATCGTAAGTTCTGAAAAGAATGAGACTGAAATTACATGGGTGCTTCCTGATGTAGTAAGAATGAATGCTGACCAGGGCGGCAGGATAATATTTACCCTCGAACGCTGTAATCTTGATGAAGTGACAGCCAAGGAAATGGTAGTTCAGTATGCGCTGACTGAGGAATAAAGCTTAGCAAGCGCTGATTTATACATAAATCAGCGAGGGGCACGGGGCGGAGCCACGTAATCTCCCCATCCCATCAATCCGGCGAAGCCGGATTGATGACTTAATAAGATAATGAGGCATATCAGATTCTCTGATATGCCTTTTTGCGTAATAATACGGGTTATTGCAATCGGTAACAATATAAAATCGAAAAAAAAATTTGTGAAAATTTTGATTTACCCCTTTAATAAATTCAGGTACTTATGAGATAACAAATATGTGTGGGGCCATGTGTTAATGTGTACAAAAACAATTACGATTCATTGACACTTTCCGTCAAATCAATTATAATGTAATAGGGCAATGAAATAGATTTGTAACATTTAATGGTAACAAGGAAACGCTGATTTATAAATCAGCGTGGGGGCCCGGGGCGAAGCCCCGCAAGTCCACATCCTGAAATCCGGCGTAGCCGGATTTCAGATTTAATCAGTGTTTTCTATACAATGATATTATTTGGGATCAATAATAAAGGGGAAAGATATTATGAAGGGATTAATAAAAAGGGGAAGTCTCCGTGTACTGTCTTTTACAGCGGCCTGTCTGGTAGCGACGGTTAACTGTCTTGGACCGGTGGGTGAGCTTATAAGCGTTCATGCCGTTACTGATACAACTGATATCAGGAGCTGGAAACAGTTCGATGACAGATGGGGAGACATCCATCTTGGCAAGAGCGGCTACAATATGCGCGGAAGCGGATGTGCAACTACTTCGCTGGCGTTTCTGGTCGCTAAGGCCGGCAACTTTAAGGAAACGAATTTTGATCCGGGTATGTTCTGCAGACTCATGACTCAGTTTAACGGATTTGGTTCCGAAGGCGATATTTACTGGGGCAAGGTAAGCAGTGTCGCACCGGGATTCAGATATGTAAAGACCGAATATCTGAGAAAGAATCTCTCTTATGAGGAAAGATATGAAGCTATAAAAAAATATGTTGACGAAGGTAAATATCTCATAATCGACGTCCAGAATTCAGGACACTGGGTGGCTGTTGACGGTATCGAAAATGACAGAATCATCTCCTTCGATCCGGGCGGATACAGAAATACTGATGTATTTGAGCAGTACGATCATCTTGGCAATACATGCATCAAGGTGTTCGAATCTAACTACACTGTTGATGAGATGCCGGAACTCGAATATAATTATAACACAGGAAGATACGTTACAACAGCGGATCTTCTCAATGTGAGAAAGCATCCTTCATCATCTTCGGAACGTGTCGGCGGACTTTTCAAGGGCTCGCGTGTCGAGGTAAAGGGAATTTCAGGATGCTGGGGCATGATAATCTACAACGATGCTACAGCGTGGATATGCCTTGAATATACAGTTCCATTTACCGGAGAGCTTAAGGAAAACGAGCAGTTTGTATCTCTGATCACAGAAGATCCGGCGATAACAACTGTTACACCTTCGACAGAAGCACCGCAGACAGAAAAGGTCACTGAAACGAAAAAGTTAACAGAAGCTCCGGTGACAACCGTGGCCACTACCACAACAGTCACTGAGACCACTTCTGAAACAACAACGACTACTGTTCCGGTAACTACTACGGTAACGACAACTACGACTCCGGTCACTACTACAGTAACGACCACGACGACTACAATGCCTGTTACGACTACAGTGACAGAGACGACAACAATACCGGAAACAACTGTTACGACAGTCATTACTGAAAAAGAACCGGAAGTATCCGACC
Source organism: Oscillospiraceae bacterium (assembly GCA_017438745.1). Taxonomy (GTDB): domain Bacteria; phylum Bacillota; class Clostridia; order Oscillospirales; family Ruminococcaceae; genus HUN007. The sequence continues at coordinate 23,545 of JAFRUS010000093.1, forward strand.
TCAGTGAATTCAGATGCAAAACAAGTGCAGCACTGAATTTCCGCAAGGGACCGGGAACCGACAACGAGATTATATGCGTGCTCCCGAAGGGAACATCTGTTATAGTGTACGGAGAAGATGAAAACGACAGATGGGGCATGACGGAATACAAAGGTCAGAAAGGCTGGATATGCCTTGACTATGTTGTACCGGAAGATGAACCTGAAGAGACTCCTGCAGTGACTGAAGAACCTGAGAAGGTAACAGAAGAGCCTGAAAAACTGTATGAGGAGCCGGAGAAAGAAACTGAAGCAAGTGAGACTGAAGTATCTGAACCGGCTGCGGAAGAAACAGAAACACCTTCAGAAAGCGAAAAAGAACCGGTTACAGATACAGCACCTGTCGGAGCAGTAATAGGCACAGCAATGTACGGCGGCACAGCAATAATACCTGAACCGGACGAATTCGGTATCCTCAGAGGAGACATTGACGGAAACGGCTTTATAAATATTCTCGACTACATAATGCTCCGTGATCATTTCGAAGGCAAGAAGATAAACATCCTTTACGAGGAAGCGGACGTAAATGCCGACGGCTCAGTAACCTTAAGCGACCTTGTTGCAGTAAGAAACATGTTTGTAGCAAGGAAGTAATGGTCGTAAATGATCTTAATCAGCGTTCCGCACTTTATAAAAGTTAATCGAATATCCACACCCTGACGGACTTCACATCCCAGTCTGTCAGGGCTGTTTTTATGCCTTATTACAGCGAATATAAAAAAAGAACGATATATTCACAATAATTCCACTTTACAATTTTCCTTTTTTGTGGTATATTAAGAATTGAATGTTTTACAGGAGGATTCTATCATGAACTGGACAGAACTAGATATTTTTACAACCACCGAAGGAATAGACCTTGTGACATCCGGACTTATGGATATCGGTATAAGAGGATTTGCTATAAAAGATGCAAATGACTTCAAGGAATTTCTTCAGAACAAGGAAGGCAACTGGGATTATCTTGAAGATGATCTGATGCAGCTTGCTGAGTGTGAAACTACGGTAACAGTATATCTTCCTGAAAACAGTCAGGGTGCTGAAATGCTTCTTTCGATCAAGTCGATGCTTGCGACAATGAAAGCAAACGACAGTGAAGGCCTTTACGGAAGACTGGAAACAGAAATGAAGAACGTAAAGGAAGAGGACTGGGCTAATAACTGGAAGCAGTACTTCAAGCCTATGGAGATAGGAAAGAGACTTATGGTCAAGCCTTCATGGGAGAATATCGGTGAAACAGACCGTACTGTCCTTGAGATAGATCCTGCTTCAAGTTTCGGAAGCGGTCAGCACTACACCACAAAACTCTGTCTTGAATTTCTTGACGGACTTGATGTTACAGGAAAAAAGGTACTCGATCTCGGCTGTGGAAGCGGTATCCTTTCAATTGCTGCAATGCTTCTTGGTGCTGAAAGTGCCGTGGCAGTTGACGTTGAGGAAAATGCAGTCAAGATAGCAGTGGAAAACGCTGAGAAAAACCATATCGATACCGCAAAGTACACAGCATACTGCGGTAACATAATAAAAGACGATGAACTTACAGGCCGCATAGGTGAGGGTTACGACATAATCACAGCTAATATTGTCGCAGACATTCTCATCGGCATGAAGGACCATTTCTATAAATTCTTAAAGCCTGACGGAATACTCATAATCTCAGGCATTATAGACGAACGCAAGGAAGAGGTAACTGATGCAGTTACCGGTGCAGGATTTGAAATAATCAAGGCCTGCGAGGAAAGCGACTGGGCAGCAGTAATGCTCAGAAAAAAATAATCTGAAATTTAAAGAAGGATAAAGATGTCAAAGAAAACTGCTGGATACGGTAATGACAGTATCACGATGCTCAAAGGTGCCGACAAGGTAAGGAAAAGACCTGCGGTAATCTTCGGCTCGGATGGTATAGACGGATGTGAACACTCGGTTTTCGAAGTCATATCCAACTCAATAGATGAAGCCCGTGCCGGTTACGGTGACAGGATCATCATAACAAAATTTAAGGACAACGTTTTTGAAGTCGAGGACTTCGGACGCGGATGCCCTGTTGACTATAACAAAACAGAAGACCGCTTCAACTGGGAACTTGTTTACTGCGAGCTCTACGCCGGAGGCAAGTACGGTACTGAAAGCGATACTTATGAATACTCACTTGGTCTTAACGGTCTCGGTCTGTGTGCTACTCAGTTCTCATCTGAGTTCATGGACGTCGAGGTTCTCCGTGACGGATACAAATACTCGCTTCATTTTGAAAAGGGCGACAATGTAGGCGGACTTAAAAAGGAAACATACAAGGGAAAGAACACCGGTACAAAGACCAGATGGCGTCCTGACCTTGAAGTATTTACCGAGATAGATATCTCAGATGACTTTTTCAGAGATATACTCAAAAGACAGGCTGTAGTAAATCCTAACCTTCTTTTCATTTTCCGTACAGAAAATGAAGACGGTACTTTTGAGGAAGAAAATTTCATCTACGAAAACGGTATAACTGACTACCTTAAGGAAACAGTCGGTGAAGATGCGCTTACCAGTATCCAGTACTGGCAGTGTGAACGTGAAGGCCGTGACAGAGCTGACAAGCCGGATTACAAGGTTCGTCTTTCAGTTGCCTTTGCTTTTTCAAACAAAATAAAGAAGCTGGAATACTACCACAATTCAAGTTATCTTGAATACGGCGGTTCACCGGAAAAGGCAGTTAAGCAGGCCTTTGTTTCACAGATAGACACCTATCTGAAACAGAACGGCAAATATCTCAAGAACGAGGGCAAGATCACCTTCGTGGACATTGAGGACTGTCTTGTTCTTGTTTCATCTTCATTCTCGACACAGACATCATACGAGAACCAGACCAAGAAGGCTATAAACAACAAATTTATCTACGAAGCGATGACGGAGTTCCTGAAGCATCAGATTGAGGTCTACTTCCTCGAAAATCCGGACGAGGCGCTTAAGATCTGCGAGCAGATCATGATAAACAAGCGCAGCCGTGAAAATGCTGAAAAGACCCGTCTTAACATAAAGAAAAAGCTGGCAGGTACCATCGACCTTTCAAACATGGTACAGAAATTTGTTGACTGCCGTACCAAGGATGTTTCAAGACGTGAGCTCTACATAGTGGAGGGTGACTCGGCTCTTGGCGCTGTTAAGCTTGCCAGGGAAGCTGAATTCCAGGCTATCATCCCGGTACGAGGCAAGATACTCAACTGTCTTAAGGCTGACTACAGCAAGATATTCAAGAACGAGATCATCACGGACATAATCAAGGTACTGGGCTGCGGTGTCGAAGTAAACACCAAGGCAAACAAGGATCTTTCATCATTCAGCCTTGAAAATCTCAGATGGAACAAGGTCGTTATCTGTACCGATGCCGATGTGGACGGATACCAGATAAGAACTCTTATTCTCACAATGCTCTACAGACTGACTCCTACGCTTATCGACGAAGGGTTTGTCTATATAGCTGAATCACCGCTTTTTGAGATCACGACAAAGGACAAGACGTACTTTGCCTACACCGAAAAGGAAAAGACAAGAATACTTGAAAAGCTTGGCGATAAGAAATATACTCTTCAGCGTTCAAAAGGTCTTGGCGAAAACGAACCTGAAATGATGGCTCTGACTACCATGAACCCTGACACAAGAAGACTTATAAAGGTTACAAGGGACGAAATGGAAGCAACTGCGAACATGTTTGACCTTCTTCTTGGCGATAATCTTCAGGGCCGTAAGGATTACATTTCCGAGTTCGGCGGAGATTATCTTGAAATGGCTGATATTTCATAACTGCGGGGTTATTAAATGGCAAAGAAACATGTAACTGAAACCAAAATAAAAAAGATACCAAACGCCTACATTGAAGGTGCCGGTGTTGTGGTTCAGGAAAAGATCACAGAGACTCTTGAAAAGAACTACATGCCGTACGCAATGAGCGTTATCATATCACGAGCTCTGCCGGAGATCGACGGCTTCAAGCCTTCACACAGAAAGCTTCTCTATACCATGTACAAAATGGGACTTCTGACCGGTCAGAAAACCAAGTCCGCAAACGTGGTTGGACAGACCATGCGTCTTAACCCTCACGGCGACGGTGCTATATATGAGACACTTGTACGTCTTTCACGCGGCAACGAGACTCTGCTTCATCCGTACATAGACTCAAAGGGCAACTTCGGTAAGTCCTATTCAAGGGATATGGCCTATGCCGCTTCACGATACACGGAAGTAAAGCTTGACCCTATATGTGCCGAGATGTTCAGGGACATCGACAAGGACACGGTCGATTTCGTACCGAACTACGACAACACGATGATGGAGCCGACACTTTTCCCGGCGACATTCCCGTCGGTTCTCGTAAACTCCAACGTTGGTATTGCCGTTTCCATGGCGAGCAGCGTGTGCCCTTTCAATCTTGAGGAAGTGTGCGAGACCTGTATCTCGCTTATAAAGAACCCTTCACACAACGTTCTCACCACCCTTAAGGGACCTGACTTCCCGGGCGGCGGCTACTACATCTACGATGAAGGTGAGTTTGCGAAGATCTGCGCGACCGGCAAGGGTTCCATGAAGGTACGCGCTAAGTACAGCTACGACAAGGCTGCAAACTGTATTGAGGTAACTGAAATACCGTACAGCACCACTGTCGAAGCAATTATGGACAAGATAATCGAGCTTATCAAACTGGGCAAGATCCGTGAAGTATCGTATTTACGTGACGAAACAGATCTGAGCGGTCTTAAGCTTGCGATAGATCTCAAAAGGGGAACTGACCCTGACAAGCTCATGCAGAAGCTTTTCAGACTAACTCCTCTTCAGGACAACTACTCGTGTAACTTCAACATCCTTATCGCAGGAAATCCGAAGGTTATGGGTGTCGGAGAAATACTTACCGAGTGGACGGCGTTCAGAAAGGAATGCATAAAACGAAGAGTCTACTTCGATCTTACAAAGATGAAGGATAAGCTTCACCTGCTCGAAGGTCTTAAAAAGATCCTTCTTGACATCGACAAGGCGATAAAGATCATCAGGGAGACAGCTGAGGAAGCTGATGTAGTTCCGAACCTTATGATAGGCTTCGGAATAGACGAGATCCAGGCTGAATATGTTGCTGAAATAAAACTTCGTCACATCAACAAGGAATATATACTCAAACGTGTCGAGGAAACTGAACAGCTGAAGAATGATATTGCCGAAATGGAAGGAATTCTTGCCGATCCGAAAAAGATCGAAAAGATCATCATAACAGAACTTAAGGATGTTATAAAGAAATACAGCAAGCCGAGACTTACAGAAGTCATCTATGATGATGATACTGAAAATGCAGACATCGACGAGGATATTCCTGATTATCCGGTAAATCTTTTCCTCTCGGAAAGCGGATATTTCAAGAAGATCACAAATCAGTCACTCAGAATGAGCAGTGATCAGAAGCTCAAGGAAGGCGACAGGATCGTCGCTCATATAGAGTCGAACAACAAGTCTGATCTGCTTTTCTTTACTGACATGCAGCAGGTCTACAAGACCAAGGCGAGTGCCTTTGATGATACCAAGGCGAGTGTGCTCGGTGACTACGTTCCTGCCAAGCTTGGCTTTGACCAGGATGAAAACGTAAGATACATGGTGAACACCACCGATTATTCCGGATTCATGTTCTTTGTGTTTGAAAACGGAAAGGTAGCAAAGGTTCCGCTTAAGGAGTACGAGACCAAGACCAACAGGAAGAAGCTTCAGAAAGCATATTCAGGCAAGTCTACTCTTGTGGCGATTCTTTACGCTGCCGACAACTGCGATCTTCTGATCTCATCATCGGCAGGAAAGTCGCTTGTGTTTGACACAGGTCTCATTCTTCCGAAATCGACCCGTGACACGCAGGGAGTTCAGGTCATGACGCTTCGCGGCAGTGCCGTTATAACAAAAGCTGCTGTTCTTTCAGATGAAGCTTCAGCGGAAAAATTCAGAGCAAAGTCTATTCCGGCTGCAGGAACAGCGACAGGTAATGCTGACGTTTTTCCGGGACAGCTTGAGTTATAAAGTAGTGAAATGAAAAAAGGTTATATGAAAGGAAAAAAGTAATATGTGCGGTATAGTAGGTTTTACAGGAAGAAAGCAGGCTGCTCCGGTACTCCTGAGCGGGCTTTCAAAACTTGAGTACAGAGGATATGATTCAGCTGGTATTGCAGTACGTGACGGAGATAAGGCTCCGGAAGTAGTTAAGGCAAAGGGCAAGCTCAAAGTCCTCATTGAAAAAACAAATGAAGGTGCTGCAGTTAAGGGAAGCTGCGGTATCGGCCATACAAGATGGGCTACTCACGGCGAACCGTCTGAACTCAATGCACATCCTCACTCCAGTGATGATGAAAATGTTATCGCAGTTCACAACGGTATCATCGAGAACTATCAGGAACTCAAGGAAAAGCTTACAAAGAGCGGCTATACATTCTGTTCACAGACAGATACAGAAGTTGCTGTTAAGCTTATTGATTACTATTTCAAGAAATATGCTCTCGGTCCGGTCGATTCAATTGCACGTGCAATGATGCGTATCCGCGGTTCATATGCACTCGCAGTAATGTTCAAGGATTATCCGGGCGAGATCTATACAGCAAGAAAGGACAGCCCGATGATCATCGGTATAGCAGACGGCGAAACATACGTTGCTTCTGACGTTCCGGCTATCCTCAACTACACAAGAAATGTTTATTACATCGGAAATCTTGAAATTGCAAGACTTGCTGAGGGTCAGGCTACTTTCTATAATATCGACCGTGAAGAAATCGAAAAGCCTCTCACAGAGATCAAGTGGGATGCTGAAGCTGCTGAAAAGGGCGGATACGAACATTTCATGCTCAAGGAGATCCACGAACAGCCTGAGGTTATCAAAAATACCATCAACTCTGTTCTTAAGGACGGCGAAGTTAAGTTTGCTGAATTCGATCTTTCAGATGAGGAAATGAAGAGCATCAACCAGATCTACATTGTTGCCTGCGGTTCAGCTTATCATGTCGGAATGGCAATGCAGTATGTAATGGAGGAACTCACTTCGATCAATGTCCGCGTTGAACTTGCTTCAGAGTTCCGTTACAGAAAGATGTCACTTATCAAGAACAGCCTTGTTATCATCATCAGCCAGTCAGGTGAAACTGCAGACAGCCTTGCAGCTCTTCGTGAAGCAAAGGAAAACGGTATAAAGACACTTGGTATCGTAAACGTTGTAGGTTCATCTATCGCACGAGAAGCTGACAATGTATTCTATACACTTGCCGGTCCTGAGATCTCAGTAGCAACAACAAAGGCTTATTCAACACAGCTTGTCGCAGGATATCTCCTTTCAATCCAGTTTGCGAAGGCAAGAGGCGAGATCACTGATGAACGCTACAATGAACTCATCACCGAGATCCAGACACTTCCTTCAAAGATCGCAAAGATCCTTGAGGACAAGGAACGTATTCAGTGGTATGCAAACAAGCTTGTAAACATAAAGGATGCATTCTTCATCGGACGTGGCATAGACTACGCTATCAGTCTTGAGGGAAGCCTTAAGATGAAGGAGATAAGCTACATTCATTCAGAGGCATATGCTGCAGGTGAGCTCAAGCACGGACCTATCAGCCTTATTGAAGACGGCACAGTCGTTATCGGTGTGCTTACACAGCCGGCTCTGTATGAAAAGACAGTCAGCAACATGGTAGAGGTTAAGAGCCGTGGCGCATCACTTATGGGCCTTACAACTTATGGTAATTACTCAATTGAAGATACTTCTGACTTCACAGTTTACGTTCCGCAGACTGATCCGCTTTTCGCAGGAAGCCTTTCAGTAATTCCGCTCCAGCTTCTCGGATACTACGTTTCAGTAGGCAAGGGTTACGACGTTGACAAGCCGAGAAACCTTGCAAAGAGTGTTACAGTAGAATAATTACTGTGAAGGTCAAAACAGATTATTCTTTTACTGTACTTTACAGTCAGATTTAAAATACAAATCCAAAAAGCAAGTTATATCTTGCGGAATTTTACTGTTTTATAACTAAGATCAAAAAAGTCTTTCAGAAATTTTTTCTGAAAGACTTTTTTTATTATAATACAGCTTTTGTGAACTTCATACGGAAAAAGTGTTTTTCTTTTATGTAATAAAACGAAATTCAGATCCGGAACTTGACTTAGTAGTGAAATAATACTATACTTAGTATATGAAAACTACTAACACTTATCTGTATCATTCGGATAAAGCATTTTTCACGGTGATGAACATTTTTTTGAATGAATTTGAATTTCGGAAGTTCTCTGAATCAGCTCTTATATATTAGAAATCACTAAATATGAGTACAAATTTGTTATAAAAGTGCAATAATTGCATAGATAAATACCGGGCAGTATGATACAATTAAATTGCAAGTTACAGTAAAGACCGGAAAATTTGTCTTTAACCGTAAGCCGTTATGTATCTGCAGCCTGAGAAAGGGCGTGCAGCGTGACGGTACCTGATGATACAGACAAACAGCATTTGAAAACAGAATAAGGAGAAACCACTATGAGCATTTTTGCAAAAAGATTATCGTCGCTTAAGGCTGGTACAGGCATAAGACTCACAAGCAGCAGCGGCAGGTCGATAACAGGGATAATTGAGGAAAATGACGGGGTTGAATCATTATCTGTAAAGATCACTTCACATGTTTGTCTGAAGTATTCACAGATCATTGAATTTGAAGAAAACGAGGAAACAGGTTTTACAAATCAGCCATTTGTCCCTTCTGTATCATCACAGCCAGTAAACCCATACGGAGTACCGCAGCCGCAGCAGTATGCGATGCCATCGCCAGTGGCATACCAGTATGCTGTACCACAGCCTCTGATGGCTGCAGCATCGCAGTCGCTGGATGTAAGCCAGTCCGCAGTGCCGCAGTCACCGGCAGCAGATCAGAATGCAGTACTGCAGCCTCAGTGTGAAACACCATCTCCGGAAGCAGAGAACACTGCACAGGTAACACCGCCTGTTACTGAAGGAGCAGTTTCCGGATCATCTGACGCAGTTCAGGATGAGAAATGTGAAGGTTCTGAGGCAAAGGATGAAGCATCTGTCGACAGCGCAGCAGAGATATCTGCCGAACCGGAAGAAAAAAAGCAGCCGGATAATACGATACATTCCGGAACGATGATAAAGTATGATTTCCATGAGGGCGAAGGCATCATCGCTGATGCGGACGGTGAGACTATCTGTTTCCTTTCAGATGACATTACTGAGGCATCCACAAAAAGAAAGATCAAGAAGATGTCACTGAACAATTTCAAGGAAATGGACCTTATGTACAAGGTAAAGATGATGCGCGGCAAAAAATATGCCTATGACATAAGAAAGCCATATGATACGTCAGCTGATAACAGTGAAAAGGAAAAAACAAAGTCTGAGGTAAAAGTCAAGGTTTTACCGAAAGAAAACAGACTTGATCAGATCTATAATCTGATAAACTGCAAAAAACACAGGGAAGCGATAAATTCTGCAATGCTGCTGCTTTGCAGTGAAGATGCCGAAGAAGCTATGCGCATAATAATCGAGACATATCGCCATCTCGCAAAAAGTGATCCGGAGGACAAAAAGAGACTCCGTGAGTTTACTGACAGATTCAGTGAGCGTAACTTCATGTCAGATAAAACTTATCAGTGCCTGAGCGATGCTTATTATTCACTTGAAGACTATCCGAAATGTATAGAGCTTCTGGACAGAATGCTTGAGTGTGCAGATCCGTCTGATGTTTCAGCTGCAGTCAACGCACATTACAGAAAGGCTGTATGTTATCGTGCGATGGATGATCACAGTTCTGCAGTAAAAGAGCTTGAAATCTGGTTCGATATAACTGACAGGCTCGGAAGTGACAGTTATGTTAATATGAAAAACAACAGCCTGTATGCTATGATCGCTGAATCATATGCATATATCCGTGAATACAGAAAAGCTGAAAAGTATGCAGATCTTATGCCTGATTCATCAAGGAAAAAAACTACGTTAAGAAAAATCAACGAGCTGATGCGCAAGGAGAATGATCTGATACTCATCAGTGATTCTGAGGTATATGATCCGGCTTCCCGCAAAGCACTGGATGATGCATATGCCCTGTACCATGATGTATACGGAACGGAAAACTTTGAACTTTCAGATGAAAAGGTTATTTCGAAGATAAGATGGTTCAGAAAAAATGATCTCTATGCACTGCTCACCTGGCTGACTGCAGCTTCGCGTATTGCAGTTTCCGGAAACTATAATGACGCTTCAGTAAATGATCCGGATGTAACTGTATCGGAAGCAGTTCAGAGTATTGAAAAGGCTTTCAGTTACGCTTTTGATAATCCTTTGTCAGAATCAGAATGTATCTATAACAGCGGATACATTATCGGTGCTTTTGAAGCATCACACAGACTCATTCCGGTTTGCCATGACGGACTGCTGATCTCATCTGTTTTACGTACTATGTTTAACGCAGAACAGGATGATTATTATCTTGATGATCTTATCTGTGCAGCAGAAGTTACTGAGTTCGGACGTAAGTATGATGTGCTTACGAATCTTCTGAATACACTCAGAATATTTTACGATAACACTCAGATTTCGCTTGGAAGATGTATTGAAACAGATGAACAGGGAAATGTTGATGTTTGTCTGAATCTTAAAAACAGAAGCCTTATCAGGCAGTGGTATAATGGCGTATCAGACAATGTTAAGAACCAGCTCGAAGGTCTTATCCAGTCTGCTCATTCTGAGGAAGATGAAAGCGGATTCAACTGGGGTATTTACAGCATCGGATATACTGCGAAGGAGATACTTGACAGGCTTAACGGATGTTATGATGAAAAAGGCAGAAAGTATTTCTTTATAAGATTCCTTGAAAACGAAGAGGTGCTTCTTGACGATGATTTCCTTCCGGAGATTTGCGGTACTTTCTGCGGCATTGAAAAAATGAATATTCTTTCACGTATCGAGCGCCATGTGGATACAGAAAGATTTACACTGAACGAAAGATTAAAGCAGCTTTTCAGCGAGCCGAAGGAAAAACATAATTTCAGAAGCGTAAGACTGATAAAGAAATATGCCAGCGATATTAAGGATAAGAAGCTGGAGAATAGTCCTGAGTTCGGCCATTATACTGAATGCATGTTCCATGATAAAAAATGCTTTATGACATGTCTGAGTGATTTTGAGCTTGATCTGGATCTTTACGAGAGCTGGGGAACGTTATCCGCTGAAAACGGTGATAAGAAAAAGATACTTGATCTTGTCCGTGTCTGGTTCAGAATAACTACTCTTACCAGCGATTTCGGATTTTTCAGAACACTTCTTAGCTGCATAAGGGAACAGATAGAGATAAATGCCGAAGACCACGGCAATGAACTGATGAGCACACTGGTCGGACTAACTGTCAGTCAGGATCATTCAGTTGGTGAAGATTCAAAGAACAGAATAGCGTCATATATAGAGCAGAAGAATTTCAAATCGGCTGAATTTCTTCTTGACTGCATACGAAGAAAAGACACAGTTGCAGTTGAAGATTATTCTGCAGAGCCGTTTAGTTATTTTTCAGAATTCGTAAGCGAACATGCAAAGAACTACCGTCTTGTTTTCGGTACGGAGAAGAGCATGGGTGAAATAATAAAGCTCAATTCCGGAAAGCAAAACCTTGAAGATGCTTTAGTTTACTGCAGTAATAACCAGACTGAAGACAGTGTCAGATCTGCAGGACTTATCAGAAACTGGATCTGGTCAGATGGCAAAGAAGGAGAAACCATATCAGCTATAGAAAAACTTATGAGCCTGATTGGATTTGATGTTTCAGAAGTCATAGCAGATCCTGAGACGGCAGATGATAAGCATTTCATGGTATACTGCCGCGACAGTGAAAAGACTGTTTCACATCCTGTTCCTGCATTCGGATCAAAGACAGTTACAGACGGATTCCGCGTATTATGTCTTTACGGCAGAAACAAGACAAGTGATCTTATTCAGAGCTTTAAGGAAAATTCAGAACAGAAACCGATCCCGACCCTGGTATTACTTGATTATACGCTCAACATGGAAGTCAGAAGGGAACTTGCAATGGCAATAAAGCAGGATGATAAGCTAAATAATGTTTTCCTCGTGGCTGACCGTGTGGTACTCTTCCATCTTGCAAGACACTATTCAGAAGAAACGATCTTAAAGCGTTTCCTTGCTGTGACAGTTCCGTTTTCAAATTACCAGCCGTATGAGAATGTTTCAGGTAAGAAGCTTCCGCCGGAACTTATGACGGAAAGCGAACTTATGAAAGTTCAGGGTAACGGCGATATTACTGCTGCCGGTGAAAAACTCAGAGCAGAGGCTGTCCGTATCCTTACAGCACCGCTTGCCTATACAGGAATTCATCTGAGCGAAGAAATGCTCACAATGATCCTCTCTGAAACAGAATGCGATCCTGTCCGTGTACGCATGGGCGGAAAGAGCCTTGTTTCTGTACTCGGTAACAAAGACTATGCCGGATATGAAGAAACAGATACTCCGTATTACGAAGTAAGCAATGTGCATTATCTGAAAGCACTTTCCGTTCTGAAAGAAATGACAGAAAACTTCGCCGAAGAACCTGAGGAAGAAGAGATTGCCGAAGAACCGGTTGAAACTGAGAACGTCGAAGAATCATTTGAATCTGAGGCAGCTGAAGAATCCGAGGAAACAGAAAACGTCGAAGAAGAAATAGAATCTGAGGCAACTGAAGAATCAGAGGAAACAGAGAATGTCGATGAAGTGATTGAATCTGAGGCAACTGAAGAACCTGAGGAAACAGAGAATGTCGATGAAGTGATTGAATCTGAGACAACTGAAGAATCAGAGGGAACAGAGTATGTTGAAGAAGCAATTGAATCTGAGACAGCTGAAGTTTCAGAGGAAACTGAAATCATCGAAGAATCAGATGAATCCGAGACAATTGAGTTTTCAGAAGAAACTGAGATAGCCGAAGAAGAGATTGAATTTTCATCAGAAGAAATCGCTGATTCAGAAACTGATTTTCCGGAAGAGATTATGGCAGTAACAGAGGCAGGTGATTGCTGATGAAAACAGAAGAGATTTGGTGGACCAGACTCAGCAATTCAGTTCGTTTTCTTGAGGACGCCAGAGATGCTCTGTTAAGCGGCAGGTCGGTCGTAATGACTTTTCCGGACGAAGTCCCGTGGCAGGATGTTATGACCGACACCCTTGAACAGCATCTTTTTCCAATAACGGATGAACGTTCTTTTGAAGTGCATGATGTTTCCGAATCAGATGATGATCCGGGTCTGTATCTTTTCAATAATTTCTGCAGTGAGACCGAACGTGCAAAATACTGGCCTGCGACCCACGGAAGCTATGAAAAGTTTCTCGCGGCTAACGACAATGTAAGGCTCAATCGCCGTATAGTTTGTATCACCGGACTCAGTGTGTTCAATACATCAAGATGGGTGAAAGCAGTAAACGAGTATCTTGCAGGCAGAAATTCAGATAAGAGGGGAATTTTCATTCTCGTTTCCCAGAAAGTAAAATCATACAGCACTGACTTCATGGAATGCTTTGATTTTGAAGAGTATGTCAGCGACTACGACTGCCGTATGCTATGCCTCACTCTGCTGTCTTCAGTAAAATGCAGCAGTAGCCGGAAACAGTATATTTCAGAGATAGCCGCTGGTATTGCCAAAAACGATGTTACAAAAGCCGGAATACTTGCATCCGCCGGACTGCAGCTTGCTATGCATCCGTACGAAACTGCAAAATGGTTATACACTGAGAACGGCCTTTCAGATGAAAATCTTGAGAAGCACGTAAAATCTGCCGTCTGGTCCGCACAGATAAGACTTGTTTTCCCGGAAATCGAGGAGTTCAGAAGCGGGATGATATGCAGGTATGAAAAAAATTTTGAACGTTTTCTCCCTGTATCAAGCCTTCTCGGCGAGCAGATATACAGAGCCGATGATCTTGAAATAGGACACCTGTATATTCTATGTACCAATCACAAGGTGATAAACCAGCCTGAATACGAAAAACTGGTCTTAATGCGAAAATTCAGAAACCGCCTCGCCCACTGCGATGTTATTCCATATCCGGATCTCAACGCATGGCTGTAAAAATATCCCCCGGAACGTTATCAAGTTTGATACGTTTCGGGGGATTGGTGTTTTCTAGACTCAGAAAAAGGTAATGGCACCTCGAAGAAGCGTACATTTTAGTCCCACATACATTCTTCTAATCCGTAGAAAGCAATATAGGCCTCTATCAAAGAGTAAGTATAATCAGATAATTCTGCTTCTTCCATTATGTTTTGGTCTTTGTTATGCCTCCAGACATGCTTACAGCTCATAAGGACATAATACTCTGTTCCGTCAGGTGCAGTATATCTGTATTCAGGTAAACCGTCACAGGTTTCAGGTGAATAGGATAATGATTCAAGCATCTTGGAAAAATTCTCAGGGCTTATACTCTCACCATACGGATGCTGTTCTGTAGGATCATATGGAATGTTAGGCAAATGTATTTCTTTAACGATCTCTGTTACAGTAACTTCCGGTATCTGTGATTCAGCTGGAGTATCGGTAACAGTTTCGGTTACTGTACTGCGCTCTGTGGTGATAACAGCAGGTGTATCATTATCTGATGTTTTCTTGTTATCCTTAGGCGGATCGGTTTCATTTTTCTGTTCTTTGATATCTTCTGAAATGTTCTGCATTGTACTGATTACGGCTTCTGAAGTAGTTTCAGAATTTGTTGTTTCAGATTCAGTTTGTACAGTGCTTTCAGAAACAGCGTTCGCTGTTGATGCTTCTGTAACAGTATCATTTGAATCAGAAACAGATGGTTCTGTGACCGGTGAAGAAGTCTGCGTTTCAGAAACACTTACGATACTTAAATTTTCGTTATCTCTTTTCATTTTTATGTTTGCGGCAAGAAATGCTGTACCGGTTATCAGAAGCAATGCAGCTGCGGAGGCCGCATATTTCACATATCTTCTGCCGGAATGCGTCTCTGTTCTGATCGGATACTCTTCAGATACAATATTATTTTCATTTTCAGAATTATTCACTGAATTACCTTCAGTTGTTTTATAATTTTCCGCTTCATCCAGATATTCCGGACGAATATCTGAAACCGCATTATAGATATCTTCTTTTTTCATAACATAACACCCTCTGCCTTCAAATAAGATTTTAATCCGTTTCGGAGTTTCATCATTCTCTGTGCCATCTGGTTTTCAGTACAGTTCATCACCAGCGCAAGATTTTTAACTGTTTCTCCGTAGTAGTATCTTTTGATAAACAGAATCCTGTCTTCTTTTGGAAGACTGCCAAGCCAGCAGTTTATCTTTTCAGAAAGTTCTTTCTGTTCAAGTGATTTCTGTACGTCCTGTCCGGATGGAATACAATCGGACAGTTCATCAAGGATCGTTATTAATCCGTTATAGCGTTTTTTTGCGTGACTTGCTCTGTATTTATCTAAAGAAATATCTCTTACAAGTTTTCCGTAAAACGCTTTCAGTGATACCGGGATCAATGGCGGTATCCTGTTCCAGGCGGAAATCCATGTATCATTCAGACATTCTTCGACATCTTCTGAAACTGAAAGAATATTGGAAGCGATCCTTGCACAGTATTTTCCGTATTTTTCTTTTGATTCTTTTATTGCATTTTCATCTCGCTTGATAAACAGTTCAATAATGCTCTGGTCATCCATCTGCGCCCTCCGTTCTTCTGATTTAAAGGCCTTCACTTATATAGCCGCAAAACGAAATGAAATATTGAGGTGTTTTATAATTTTTTTTAGGGATTGATAAATGAAATTACCTGTTGTATTAAAGTGAGAAGGAGCGAGCAGGAAGATATCTTTGCTACGGAAAAGGTAATGCCACCTCGAAGAGGTGGCATTGCTATGATAGTACGCCGCAGGCGTACATTTTCTATTTCAGCGTCAAAAGTTTCTTCCTTGCAGTAGCCTTGAATTCCGAGCCGGAGCAGGAGAGTTTCAGCCTGAAACCGGTTGCTGCTGCTGCGCGGTCAGCTATGGAGAGGCCTAGGCCAGTTCCTTTTACATTGCTTCTTGCCTTATCGCCGCGGACAAATGGCTGCTTCAGTTTCCTTGTTCTGAGTTTTTCAGAAACGCTGTTTTTTACGGTAATGCTTTTTGGGGTTACCAGTACGGAAATATTACCTTGCTCAGGAGTGTATTTCACGGCATTTGAGATAAGGTTTTCGATAAGCATTTCTATCTGGTCTCGTTTTGTTTTTATTGTGGCTTCACCGGTCACTTCAAAAGTTATCTGTTTTTCTTCAAGCATCAGTCTGTACTTTTCAAATGCAGATTCAATGAGTGCCCTCAGATCAGTCATTTCTTTCCGGACGCGTATTTTTTCAATCTGGTTCAGATAAAGCGTGCGGTTTATTATGGAATCGGTAAATGAGATGTTGCTCAGTATTGAATCAAGATATCGTTTCTGTTCTTCCGCTGTCATGTCACCTTCGAGAAGGTTTTCGGTGTATCCGCCGATTGCCATGAGAGGGGTTTTAATATCATGGGCGAGGTGGTTGGTGAGATCCCGCTGGTAATCTTCTAAGCGATAGGCTGACTTAAGTCTGAAGTAACGGATGATCAGCATGATAAGACCGATGATGCTTAATAACACGGCAATGGAAATTGTCCATTTTTTCTTTACATTTTTAATATACGGATCATCCGGATCATAGAAGTATCGTAAACTAATAATACAGTTTTTCCCATCGATTTTTAACGGTATGTTTCGTAATGAGAAAACCGTTCCGTCATCTCCTGTTCGGTCATCAACGGAAACTACACCTCCATAACCGTAAAGATCACAGGCGACTTTCTCAGTAGAGTCGATTATCTCCTGAGACTCACCGAAATAATTCGTTAATCTGCAATAAGGCCACTTCTGACTGTCTGTGTCAGAAAATTCGTATAATTTAAAATCTGAGGTATCTTCATCGACAGGAAGAATAATTGTGTCTTTACGGATTGGTTCAGTTTCTTCTACGCCATAGCTTGTATAACCATATCTGCTTGTATAACCATATCCGTCATAATTTAATTTGATCCAGCTGAAGGTTATCTGTTTCATTATAAACTCATGAGTTTTTCTGTTTACATAAGCACTGTCAAGTACAAGCTCTGGAAAAATCATAGATTTATCCTTTTCAGGCTTTAACAAATCTTTATTATTTTCGTAATATTCATTTATTACATTTAATGTTTCCGGAGAGTCATAGCAGAAATAGTTGTCATCATCGCTTCCGGTAAAATCTTCAAAATACATTACTGCCTGGCGTGTTGATAAATTAGAAGCAAGAACATTTCTTTCTTCATCAACCAGAATTGCAACACCATGAATATTTCCTGTCATCTTTGAAAAATACAGATTTTCGGGAAACCACGTAATATTTCTTAATCCGGAAGGAATACGATAAAACATAGTGAAAAATAAATCCATTCCAGGAAGATAGACAGAATTGGCAACATCACGGCCCATTGTTGTACGCAGTGATGATATCGCTTCTTCTAGAGGTTGTTCTTCATATTTGTAAGAATATTTCTGTATTTGAGATACAGAGTAATTCATGTTATTTATCTGCTGGTCGTATATCCTGTTATCTATATATTGGTCAGTGCAAGTTGACACCATTTTGGTCAGCAATGCTATTACTGCTGCATATATCGGTATGACGATGTAAGGTTTTACGCGTTTTTTGTTTTTCATGGTACCCCTCCTATGAGTCGGTCAGTTTATAGCCTCTGCCGATCACGGTGTGAATCTGACTTCCTGCATTTCCAAGAGCTTTTCTGAGACGTTTGATGTGATTGTCCACTACGCGGTCAGCGCCGAAATAATCTTCGCCCCAGACGTTGTCGAGGAGGGTGTCACGGTCGATGGCCCAGCCGGGGTGTTCCATGAGGTAATGCAGAATCGCAAAGGCTTTCGGTGTTAGTTCGATCTCATTACCGTAAACAAAGCAGGTGAGTGTTCTTGTGTTGAGCTGTATGGCACCGCATGAGAGAACCGGATCCGTGTTTTTTCCTGTTATTTTTTCAGTGCGTTTCAGAAGTGCTGAGCATTTTGCGTACAGGGCGGAGAGAAGAAACGGCTTTACTATGTAGTCGTCGCATCCCATGTCGTAGCCCTTCAGAATATCTTCCTCAAGACCTCTTGCAGTTATGAATATCACAGGTATATCGCTTTTCTTTCTTATGTTCCTGCATATCGTGAAGCCGTCGGCTCCCGGGAGCATTATGTCAAGCAGTACAAGTGAGAATGCAAGCTTTCCGGAATAAATGAGCTCAAGGGCATCGTCACCGTTTGTAACTGTGGTTATTTCTGCTCCTTTTCTTTTAAAATATTTTTCTGTGACTTCACAGATCTGAAGATCGTCTTCTACAAGAAGAATATGCATTTTTTCACCTCTCTGGTCATGAAGCTGCAAACAGCACATATACGGAAACACCGGGAGGAGTAGTATGGACGGCGTCTCCGCAGTATAAGCTGTTTACGGTTTTGAAATCAGCGGAATACAATGTTATTTCGTATTCCAGTAAGTATTATAACGTACCGGTGTGTCATTGATATATCATTTGCGGGTTCTGGATGTATTTTTTTGTTCCGATAATAGTATAGCATCTGCAGAAACGGCAGATGCTATATGCGTCAGGAAGCCGGAACTTCCGGCATATCAATATCAGATTTGCGGTCGGTTTTCGGGTACTTCTTCCGCATGAACTGGAAGCAGATGAAGTGCGCGATAAATGTGATGATCCACGAAACAGGGTAAGATACGAACAGCATTGATTCATTGTGGAACTGCGGCAGTCTGAAAAGTGTGAATATCCAGATTATTCTCAGGCCGCAGGCACCGATGAGTGAGATTATGGTTGGCGTCATACCGTATCCCATACCTCTTATATTACCTACTATACAGTCCATCAGTCCGCATGTGCAGTAGAAGCAGCACACCATGAACATACGTGTCATTCCTGCGTTTATAACTTCAGGACGGGAATCATATATCGCAAGAAGCTGATTTCCGAACAGGTAGGCTGCATTTCCGAGTATAAGACCGGTAGCAGCTGCACACATACAGGATGTGACCGCTATCCTGTTAAGTCTCGAAAATCTGCCGGCACCGATGTTCTGGCTCATAAAGGTGAGCGCTCCCTGTGAAAAGGAGTTCATCGAAACCCATACAAATCCCTCGATACTTGAAGCAGCAGCACTGCCTGCCATTACTATAGCGCCGAAACTGTTTACCGATGACTGAATAACAACGTTCGAAAGCGAGAATATCACACCCTGTATACCGGCCGGAATACCGATCTTCAGTATTGCGGAAACGATATGCGGGTCAAGGGATAGTTTTCTGAATGAAAAGCGGAATGCATCCTCTTCCTTCGAAAGACATATAAGGATCAGAACAGCGGATATTACCTGTGAAATGGCAGTTGCCAGTCCGACACCCATTACATCCATCTTCAGAACAATTACGAAAAACAGGTTAAGAACAAAGTTTACAGCTCCTGCGATGGTGAGGTAGAGAAGCGGTCTTTTGGTATCGCCCTTGGACCGAAGGAGCGAGCTTCCGAAGTTGTAGATCATCATAGGTATCATACCGGTGAAATACACTCTCAGATAAAGTGATGAAAGTCCGAGGACGTTGTCCGGAGTAGCCATGAGTTTCAGCAGGGAAGGAGCGAAAATGATCCCGAAAACCATGAGTATTGCTCCGCATATGATACTGAGTGAAACCGATGTGTGAACTGTACGGGATATCTGATATTTGTTTCCGGCACCGGCAAATTTGGCGGTGAGTACATTTACACTTACAGACAGCCCGAGGAAAAGGTTTGTCATAAGATTGACAAGCGCAGTGGTGGAACCTACTGCGGCAAGTGAGTATTCACTGGCGAAATTTCCGACAACGATGACGTCTGCCGCATTGAACAGAAGCTGCAGTACGCTTGAAAGAAGCAGTGGTATGGTCAGTTCAAGCAGAGCCGGGAGAATAGGCCCGTTACACATATCTATTTCATTTCTGGACTTTGGCATTTGGATTCTTCTTTCGTAAATTGATTTTGTTATCATGAAAAAACAGGGGAATGGAGCGACAGCCCCATACCCCGTGCACATATCTTAAGTGCGTTTATTTTTTTAGATTGAGAATGAACCGGAAAATAAAGCATTCCTTTTTGCTCTTGGTGCTGTAAATACTCTCGGCGAGAGCGTTTGCAGTTTTCACTGAACGCGCGAGTTCCTCGTCGGTTATTTCATCATTGCTGAATCCGGCTTTCAGAGCTGTTCTTATAAGTTCGTCAAGCTCGCCCTTACCGACAAGATCACCGGCCTGTTCCTCTGCATATTCTGCAAATTCAAGCGGCATCATGCTGCCTTTTCCTATACCGTAATGTTCGAGAAGTTCGGTTGTGTAGCGGTAAACATTTGCCATTCTGTTGTTGTTGGTTCCTGTACGGAATCCTCTTGTTCTGCTGTTAGTCACACTGATGTGTCTGAACAGGATAATGGCAGCGATAATAAGAAACAGTGCTGTTACTGATATAACGAATTTTATCACTGCATTTAAAGTTTTCTTTAGGAATCCCGGTTCGCTTCCATCCGGATCAGTCGTGCCGGAATCATCAGTGACTGCTGCAGCGGAATCAGTTTCTGCAGTTGTTTCAGCTACGGCAGCAGGTACGAGTTCTGTTACGATCTCAGTCACCGGAACAGCTTCCGGTTCAGTCTGTCCAGGAGTTTCCGTTACAATTGCTGTTTCAGCCTCTGTAACTGTTGATTCCTCCTGACCACGTTTTTCTTCAGCTGAGATTATTCCGCGGTCATAGCCCGGAGTGAACTCGAACGGTACCCATCCGTATCCGTCAATGTAGAATTCAGCCCAAGCGTGAGCACGTGAGTCGTGTATCTCCACCCTGTAGAACTGATCATACTTGTCGGCTTTTTCAATATCTGACGGGATAACTATATAGCCTTCAGCGTATCTTGCAGGAATGCCTTTAAGACGTGCAAGCACAACTGCCGCTGTGGCAAAGTGTGAGCAGTAACCCTTGTGGTTTTCCTTCAGAAGATACCAGGTAAGTTCCGTATCCGGAGGAGTAATGCCCGGTTCAAGCGTATATTCAGCCGAGTCTCTGAGAATCGATTTTATGCGTGAACTTATTTCTTCAATATTTGTTCCGTCGTAGTGCGGAATATAACTGTATTCGGAAGCAAGCTCATTCATTGTCTCGCTGTCCGGAAGTTTTATGTAGTTTTTGTGGACGTAATCCCTGTATTCCTTCTCAAAATCACTGGCAGCAGGGAACTGCTCCTTGTTCTTTTCAAGATGGGCTGTGTTGATGAACATATCTTCCGGGAAATATGCGTCAAATGAGTAGGACTTTGTGTTTTCAATGCGGAAAAATCCGTCTCTTTCAGGAATCAGCTGATTATCAGGCGAAATGCTGTAAGGTGTGAAGGCATATTTGTTGATATTAAAATATGAGGTTATTATCAGATTTCTTTTGTCAACATCGCCCGGATAGACCGCACTGAGATATGAGTCGTTTCGGAAGTTGAAATACTGCGGATATTCACCTGTCCTGCTCATAGTGTCAAACAGATGTCTGTTTTCAGAGACTATATTCTCAGGGAGGGAATACCAGGCGTTGTTCCTGTATTCAGCACCGGTAAATCCTTTCAGATAAATAATACCGTCAACTTTGTCTGAAATCATCATAGTAAGATCAGTATGGTCAGTAAATGTGACCTTCGAGAAATTACCGAGCTGTGATCTTTCGGTAACAGGATTTCTTTCAGTTCCGTTCTGTATGTTGTTTGCTATTTTTTCAATGGAAAGATCGGATATTGCAGTTTTTATCTCGGTTCTTGTAGTTGTTACCTTTTCAGGTCGTTCCACATTGATGACAGTCGTTACAGCGGAAGATACGAGAAAAATCGCGAATACTGAAAGAAGCGTTATTATGCCGATATCTTCGATAACGTTGTTTCTTAAGTTCCCCGAAGAAACAAATATGTTTTTCTTACGCACGAAAACAGGTTTGCCTGATTCAGTATGGTACTGGTTGCCTGCGACTCTCATTGCAAATACTGCTACCCAGTATGAGATAAGGAGCGAGAAGGCGAGGTGATTCGGGCTGAAACCGAACATAAGACCTGTTTCGATGAACGGGAAAGTTATCAGAAAAGTGATAACGAATCTTGGCTTTACTATGGTGTTGTAGCACAGTACCGGAACTATAGCAGCGAACAGAAACATCATGAATATGGTCAGACAGTAGTATCTGTCAGTACCCTCAGGTATCGTGTACACCGTGTGTCCCGGGGCTACCACCTTGATCGTGTCTGCTATTATGTTGACAAGTATGCCGTAGCCAAGTGAGAATTCGGTTATCTTTTTATATATTGCATAGCCCCATCCCAGATAAAGCAGGAGATTTAAGTTTCTCGCCTTCGACGGGAACATACAGAAAACTGATGAGATCACGAAGAAGATCGCCTCAGCGGCATATATCATTTTTCTGCTGCATTCAAAATCGAAGAGCGTCAGAAACGAAAACGTAAAACCAGCTATTCCGGCCATGGTGGTTATTATCAGCAGCAGCCGTGAATTTATCCGGTATCTGCTGTTGAAGGCAAGCGAGATCGAGTCGGTAATGTTTATCCCGCCGCCTGTAATTGTGTGGTTTTCTGTATTTCTTTTCATTTTGTTCCTTTTATATAACAACCTTGTTCAGACTTTCTGAAATATCTCCGAAGTCAGCTTCCACAGCAAATGTGGATCCTGTGTCATGGAAAAATTCAGGTGTTTCTGATCCGTCGTTTATGTACAGATAAGTTTTGTGCTCTGCGTTGTTAAGCACTGTAAAATTATGAAACAGTTCATCGGACAGTGCCGGTGAAATGTATATGAGATTTGAAAAATGCACATCATTGTTTTCAGCTTTGCTGTGAATGAAGGCGCTGAAAATATCGTCGTACGTACCGGATGAAAAAACTGCACTGAGAAAAGCGGAGAAATCAATCTCGGAACTTATCTTTTCAGTGTGGAGCATTTTCTGGTTCGGATCGTACCAGGCGATTTTATGAGTGATATTGTTTGCGAGCATAAAGTAGGAAAGTGACATTGCGGCATCAAGAGATGCGTCGTTCTTTTCCATACTGTATTCAGATGAGCTGTCTCTGCAGAATTCAAATATTATGATTATCTGGCTGCTGACCGGAAGACTGTATTCCTTTACCATGAGTTCGTCCAGTTTTGTGGTCAGATTCCAGTGTATACGGTTTATCTTGTCACCGTAAATATATTCACGTATGTTGAAAATCTCGGAGCAGTCATCACCGGCCTTTACCTTTGAGAATTCCTCGTTGTCGGTCATGCTGTTAAGTGAAGTGTCAACTGCCGGCTCTATGCTTGTAAGTGTCGGTACAACTGCGATGTCATGCGTGCAGTTGTAGTTTATGACTTTTGAAAAAAGCTTTATGTAGTCGTAAACGCGGATACTTTTCAGAACAACCTGAACCATGCCGCAGTGAGCGTATGAAACACTGAACTTTATGCTCTGTTCATTGTCGGAAGCGACCGGAAGCATGGTGGTAAGGGACTGAGTTTCATTTGTAAGAGTATTGGTTATCTGAAGCGACACGACTGCACATGAAACCGGAAGAATGGAATGATTCTTCAGTCTTACTGCGATCCTTGTCGGAACATTCCTTTCAGTCGTTGAACATCCGATGTCGAGAACAGCTGTTATATTTTTTGAAATTCGTCTGAGAATAAACAGCTGCAGAAAAGGGAAAACCACTGTCAGTATAAGGATCAGCAGCGACATGCTGTCAACGAAGAGAATGTAAAAAAGGACCATGCAGGCAAGCAGAATCAGATAGATTATTTTGCTTTTGATCATTGTAGGACCTCTTACCTGTCGAATTCAGGATGCTTGACCTGTGATGCGATCTCGTCGAGTATCTGTACTGCACTTACGTTGTTGATACGTGCATTTGAATTCAGTATAAGACGGTGTGAGAATACGTCGTGGTACATGTACATGACGTCATCCGGAATAACGTAGTCACGTCCCTTTAACAGGGCGGTTGCCTTTGAGATCTGCATAAGCGCGATGGCACCTCGTGTACTGATGCCGAGCTTTATCATGGAGTGTTCGCGGGTAGCCTGAGCGAGCTTTGCGATGTATGTGTAGATTTTGTCGTCAACGTGGATATTTTCAACTACCTTTTGAAGTGAGATAAGAGTTTGAGTATCTGCGACCTCGCTTATAAAATCGAGAGGTGAGTAGTTTGACTTAAGCTTAAGGATCTCAGTTTCGCTTTCAAGATCAGGATAACCCATTGAGATCTTAATCATGAAACGGTCGAGCTGTGACTCAGGAAGTTCCTGCGTTCCGACTGAACCGATAGGGTTCTGTGTCGCCATTACGATAAACGGCTTCGGGAGCGCGTGAGTGACACCGTCAACGGTTACCTTGCCTTCTTCCATGATCTCGAGAAGAGCTGACTGTGTCTTGCTTGAAGTTCTGTTGATCTCGTCAGCGAGAAGCAGGTTGCACATTGAAGCACCCGGCTTGAATTCAAAACTTCCGTTGTGCTTGTTGTATACGGTAAATCCGGTGATATCTGTAGGGAGAACGTCAGGCGTGAACTGCACACGGTTATAGTCGAGTGACAGGGTCTTTGAAAAAGCGAGAGCAAGAGTCGTCTTTCCTACGCCCGGAATATCTTCGAGAAGAATGTGTCCCTTGGCCAGAACCGCCAGAAGGATCTTTATAATTACTTTGTCCTTGCCTATTACGGCTTTTTTAACTTCATCTATGATAAGCCTTACGGTTTTGATCGAATTATTGTTTGTCATATTTTGTTACATCCTTTTTATCTGTAGTTTATCGCCGTACTATTATTGGGCGAAGAAATGCTAACTTTTATTATAACATTTTTTTGCCCTGGTTTCAATATGTTTTTTCATTGACAAAGTACGAAAAACACTGCTATAATATTATAGGTAAACAAATGATTAAACTGCAGATCCGGCTTCTCCGGATCTGCGGAATAGGGAGAATGCGGGGCTTCGCCCTGTGCCCCACGCTGATTTAATCAGCTCATGAATCATACAGCAAAGAACGGACGGATCATAATGGACAAACATAAAAAAGGCGTATTATATATCATTGCATCAGCATTCTGCTTTGCGCTTATGAATCTTTTCATAAGACTTACGGGCGATGTTCCTACACTTCAGAAATGCTTTTTCAGAAATGTTTTTGCTTTGATGATAGCAGCGGCTTCGCTTGTAAAAGCAGGTGTTCCGTTCAAACCGGGAAAGGGAAATGTTAAATACATGGTCATCCGTTCGCTTACAGGCGGACTCGGAATGATGTGTAATTTCTACGCAGTTGACCACATGGACATCTCTGACGCTTCAATGCTCAACAAGCTATCTCCTTTCTTCGCCGTTGTTTTTTCAGCGCTTCTTCTGAAGGAAAAGGCGAATAAATACGAGTGGGGAGCAGTTATTGCCGCCTTTATCGGAATGCTGTTTGTTGTGCGGCCGTCTTTCGATATCAAAGTAATTCCAGCGCTTGCAGGTGTTGCGGGCGGACTCGGAGCAGGTATAGCATACACATTTGTCCGTAAGCTCGGCACAAGAGGCGAGAACAGTATGATAGTCGTAGCCTTCTTTTCCGGTTTCACGACAATGCTCCTTCTTCCGAACATGTTCTTTAATTATAAACCGATGACACCTATACAGTGGATGTTCCTCGTTCTCACAGGTCTTGCCGCAGCAGGCGGTCAGATCGGTATCACAAGCGCATATGCCTGTGCTCCGGCAAAGGAGATATCGGTTTACGATTTTTCAATAGTTATTTTTGCAGCCATCTTTGGTTTTATGTTCTTAGGCCAGATACCTGATCTTCTCAGTGTTGTGGGTTATATAATCATCATAGGCACAGCACTTCTCAAATGGTACTATACAGTTATCAGACCGGCTAAAGCCGAAAATACATGATGATTCTTGAATGAAAGGAATGATATGATGCCATCAGATTCTTCACGCAGAAGGAAACTTAAGCAGGACAGGTCAATGCTCATCGGAGCAGCTGCCGGTGTTGTGCTGCTGATAATTTTTATTATATGCGGTGCGGTTTCGGGTTCGAAAAAAGAAAAAGCCGGAGCAGATGATTCAGCAGTCAGCAAAAAGGTTATATCATCAAAGCTTGAATTTGAAAAGAAAGAAGTTCCGTACAGCGACATAAGCAAGGGAAGTCTTATCCTGGTAAATGACAGCCATCCTTATACATCAGTGACTGCAGGCGGAGCACTTGTAGATATCAGTTCAGAAAAGAACGAATACTATTCCATCAGAAATACAGGCATGCAGATGAACGATCTGGCGCTGAAGAATTTCAACAGCATGCTGGAAGGATTCTATCAGGAATGTTCCAACAGGGACATTATGATCACGGAAGCCTATGTTTCAGGTGATCGTCAGAATGTCATCTATAATCAGGCACTTGAAAATTCCAAAGTCGAAAGCAAGGGCGGATATTCCGAACATCAGACCGGACTTGCTGTGGATCTCGGAATTTATCCTGAGGAAGGAAAGTCATACCGTTACGTTCCTTCGGGTGACTATGCATGGATAAGAGACAACTGCACGAAGTACGGATTCATCCAGCGATACAAAGATGACAAGGCTGAGAACACAGGTATTACCGATCATGCTGAGCATTTCAGATACGTAGGTATTCCTCATGCCTGGTACATGACGGAAAACGACCTTTCCCTTGAGGAATATCTTCAGGCTCTCAAGAAATATGCCTACGGCAGCAAGACTCTTAACGTTTCGTGCTTTGACAAGGATTTCGAGATCTACTACATCCGTGCCAAAGACGAGACCGGAAGCGGAAATGTCGAACTTTACGTTCCGGTAAACTGTCAGTACAGTGTTTCAGGAAACAATGCGGACGGATTTATAGTTACAATAGAAAAATAAACAAGGCTGTGTGATCAGAGTTAAGATCACACAGCCTTTGCTGCTTTTTAAATCTGATTTTGTGCAAAATCAGATTCGGGGTCCCGGGGCGAAGCCCCGAATAACAACAAACCGCATATCCGGCGGAGCAGGATATGCGGTCTTAAATTAATCATCTTTTTTCTCATCTTTAAGTATGCCGCGGTGTATTTTCTTAGCTATATACTGCGGTCTGCGCTTTGCTTCGGTATATGTCTTGGAAAGATAGATACCGCTTATTCCGTTACAGAAAAGCTGGATGCCGGCAATAAAGCACATGATACATGCAAGTGAAGGCCAGCCTTCAACCTTGTCACCGAAAATAAGTGCTCTTATGAAAATGAAGCATACACCGATGAATGAAAGAATACAGAATATGATACCGATTATCGAAGAAACGGCAAGGGGAGCGGTGGAGAAAGCAACAACACCGTCAATGGCATATATGAGCAGTCCCCAGAATGACCATTTTGTCTGACCGCCTGCACGTTCTCTGTTTTCAAAGGCAAGCCATTTTGTCTCGAATCCTACCCATGAGAAAATACCCTTTGAGAAACGGTTGCATTCTGAAAGCGACATGATAGCGTCCACCATCTGACGGCTCATCATTCTGAAATCACGGGCACCGTCAACGATCTCGGTCTTTGATATCTTTGCCATGAGACTATAGAAACGCTTTGCGAACCATGATCTTATCGGAGGTTCACCGGTTCTTGTGTATCTTCTGGAAGCGACGCAGTCGTATTTCGGTTCAGTCTTGAGAATGCTGTACATTTCTTCAATAAGTTCAGGCGGATCCTGAAGGTCAGCATCGATTATAACGGTGTAGTCAGCGTCGGAATTGTCAAGACCTGCATACATTGCAGCTTCCTTTCCGAAGTTTCTTGAAAAGCAGATGTAGCTTACACGCGGATTCTTTGCTGCGTATTCCTCAAGTACTTCAGCGGTCCTGTCCTTTGAACCGTCGTTTACAAAAAGGTATTCCATATCTATATCATATTTTTCGCGCATGCTCGCATAGACCTTTTCAATCTCAGTAATGAAAAGAGGAATGGTTTCCTCCTCATTGTAGCAAGGCACGATAACTGTGATTTTTTCCATTATTTCTCTCCTGTATAAAAGCATTTATAAAAATTATAACACAGCGGTGGTATCAATTCAATAGTAAACGACAAATATATTTATCACTTTCTTTAATTCTATTGACATTATAAGAAAAAGAATGTACACTGAATATGTATGCGTTTAAGGAAACGATGATTTAACCGGAATCCGGCTTCGCCGGATTCCGGAGTCCCACGCTGATTTATGAATAAATCGGCGAACACATGTAAATTTGTACATCCCGGAGGTAGAAGATGTCTTTATCGGTAGCCGCGTTTTTTATTAATATACTTCTGTATATTACAGCATCTGCGCTCGTTTTTGCAAATACGGAAAAGGGAAACAGCAAATGGATCTCCTTTGTAAAAGACAAGTCACGGAAAATTTTCATTTCCGGCATTGGTCTTTCCGTACTTCTCCTTATTCTCGATATTGCAGGAGTTGCTGATATGAGCGGATATAAAATGCTGGCTTTCGCTGATCTTATCGCATTTTTTATCGCCTGGTTTTCCGGAGCAAAAAAGATACCGGAAAAATATGCAGATATTTCAGGAGTGCTGCTCAGGATAATAACAGTCAGCCTTGCACTTGAGATATTTGTTTTCAACTTAAATTCCGCACATCTTCTTTCAGACGGATATCAGAAGACAGTCTTTGACCTGCATTCAGCTGAAGCGCAGAATTTTGACGCTGTATCAATGACAAACGAGAGCAGCGGACAGACTGTGCTTGAATATAAAAATATAAATATTCCGGTCGGAACACTGACATTCAATGCGTTTTCCGATAAAAAAAGCAAAGTGAGCTTTTCAGTGGATATGTCCGATGACACCAATTCCGGAAATTACAGATGGGGAGCTGCAAAAGCTGAAGTAATAAACGGAAACAAAAGAAGCCGTACTGTACCATGCAACTTCTCAGGAAAAGTACATGATATCAGATTCGTCTTCAGTACGGAAGACAATGAAAAGGTAACAGTAAGCAGCATAACTGCCAACGAACCGATGAAGTTCCGTTTTTCAATTATCCGATTTATGATCATGCTCATGGCCGCATTTGCAGTTTATGCCCTTACATCTGAAAAGCTTCTGTTCAGACCGTATTCAGAAGTGCAGACAGCCACAGACAGAGTGGCAATGGTCTTTACCATATGCCTTGTGGCTTTAGGACTTTTCATAACTAACATGGCAAGATACAATGATGCAAACCACAGTATTGCAAAGGATTTCGCTCTTGAAGGCGGAAACCAGATAACCCAGGAGATCGTTGATTCATTTGAACACGGCCGTGTGGATATAATGACCGAGATGAATCCGAAGCTTCTTGAACTGGAAAACCCATATGACTGGAGCCAGAGAACCGATGAAGTCGGAAGCTATCCTTGGGATCATCTTCTGTTTAACGGAAAATACTATTCCTACTACGGAATTGCACCTGTGCTTCTTGTTTTCCTGCCGTATCATCTTCTTACCGGCTACTATTTCCCGTCGGTATGGTCCGTATTCTTTTTCGGAATGTTCGGCATCATATTCCTTACGAAGTTTTATCTTTGTCTGGCCGATAAGTTTTTCAAGAAGATCAGTGCTTCACTTGTGCTCTCAGGATTTCTAATAATGCAGCTTTCATCAGGCATCCTTATCTGCAACATATCACCTCTCTTCTATGAGGTAGCCCAGTCTGCAGGTTTTCTGTGTACAACAGCCGGCGCTTATTTCCTTATCAGTTCCGGTGTTATCGGAGAAGGAAAGATAAACAAGTTCCGCCTTGCAGTTTCCGGCGTATGGCTCAGCCTCGGCGTTCTCAGCCGTCCGACCATCGCAGTTTACTGCCTTGCAGCAATGCTTCTCGTTTATGCAGGAGCTAAAAAACAGAATGCGCTCTATGATAAAAAGTCCGGGAAGAGCAGATTCATGTTTCTTCTTCCGTACCTTGCAGCTGCACTGGTACCGTACATGGTCATCGGTTCAGTTCAGGTCTGGTACAACATGGCGAGATTCGGAAATCCGCTTGACTTCGGCATACAGTATTCACTGACTATCAACGACTTTACACAGTCTCAGTACCATACTCATTTTGCTGTTATCGGATTCCTGGCATTCCTTTTCCAGATGCCTTCATTCATTGAAAATTTCCCGTTTTTCAAAGCGGAAAGCATACATCTTTTTAATCCACAGGGATATTATTTTATTGCTACCGGTTCTGCTCTCGGACTTATCTGGAAAGCGCTCCCTGTTGCAGCGTACACAAAGTCACTGAAGGCTTACCGCCTTTCGGATAACAGTAACAAACGTCTTTACAGTCTTATTATTCTTGCAGTATGCATCATCTGTCCTTTCGCAGTTATTTTCTCTATCTGGGAAAGCGGATTTGCAGCAAGATACTGTGTTGACTTCATCTGGCAGATGATAACCGGCGCACTTGTCATATGCTTCATCGTTTACGACAACTGTGCGGCAAACACAAAGGTGCATCTAAACAAGCTTATGACTGCATCACTTGCACTCAGCGTAGTGATGAATACAGTTCAGACCTGGTCATACATCGGACCTGAGCAGGGATTCAGCACAGAGTGGCAGGCGAACGTGCTTTCATTTGCAAGACTGTTTGAATTCTGGAAATAAATTATATTAAGGAGTTATATTATGACTGAACCTGAAATACTCTACATGGTCGTTCCGTGCTACAACGAAGAGGCCGTGCTTCTTGAAACATCATCAAGACTAAAGGAAAAATACATCTCACTTATCGAGAGAAACCTGATATCAAAGGACAGCCGTATCGTTTTTGTAAATGACGGCTCAAAGGACAGTACATGGGAGATCATCTACGAACTTCATGAATCGGAACCGGAATTTTTCTCCGGCGTCAATCTTGCACACAATGCAGGTCATCAGAATGCGGTTCTTGCCGGACTCATGACAGTTAAGGACATCTGCGACATGGCTATCACGATGGATGCCGACCTTCAGGACGACATCGACACCATTGATGCCATGGTGGAAAAATACTACGACGGCAATCAGGTGGTCTACGGTGTAAGAAATGCCAGGGACACCGATACTTTCTTCAAGCGTTTTACAGCTGAAAGCTTCTATAAATTCATGAAGGTAATGGGGGCAGATGTGGTCTACAACCATGCTGACTTCCGTCTCATGAGCAAACGCGTGCTTGCAGAGCTTGCAAACTTTAAGGAAGTGAACCTCTTCCTCCGCGGAATGGTACCGCTTATCGGTTTCAAGAGCTGCAGTGTTTACTACGAAAGACATGAACGTTTTGCCGGCGAAAGCAAGTATCCCCTCAAGAAAATGCTTGCCTTTGCAGTGAACGGTATCACATCTTTCAGCACAAAGCCGCTGAAGCTTATTACAACTCTCGGAAGCATAATGTCGTTTATAAGTATAGTCGCATTTATCTGGGCTTTCGTAGTCAAAATAATCGGCCATTCCGAAAAGGGCTGGTCAAGTACACTCTGTTCCATATGGCTCATCGGCGGTCTTCAGCTGCTGTGCCTTGGTATAATCGGTGAATATGTCGGTAAGATCTATGCTGAAGTAAAGCAGAGACCAAGATATATTATCGACAAATTCATCAACAAATAATTCAAAGGAGAATGATTAATGGATAACAGACCAAGTTCGCGTAAAAAGAATGTCACCTCCGGCGGCACTGGTGCCCACAGAAGAGGAGACGGACTCGGAACAGGACCTGTAGGTTCTTCAGGCAGTTTTTCGTCACACAGCAGCGGCCACAGTTCTGCAGGAAAGGCTATAAAACGAGGCGGTATCGGCCTTCCGATCTTACTTATAGGCGGTTACCTTCTGCTTAAGTTTTTAGGCGGTTCAGGCGGCCTCGGAGATCTCGGAGACCTGGGCGGAGGACTCGACGTTTCTGATCTCATAGGCGGAAACAACGGTTTCACAGATTCATTTATGAATTCAGGAAGCAGCTCAGGCAGCGTCGGTTACTCAGCTGACTACTCTGCAGTTGATACTTCCGTAGCAGCAGGATCACGTGCAAAGAGAACAAACATTCTCGGAAACGGCGCTGACCAGGTTACTCTTATGGTATATATGTGCGGTACAGACCTTGAGTCCAAGTACGGCATGGCTACAAACGACCTTCAGGAAATGGCTTCCGCAAAGTTCGGTGACAATGTAAATGTTATTGTCTACACAGGCGGATGCAGAGGCTGGAAAACAAACGGTATCAGCAGTTCATCAAACCAGATCTACAAGGTTGAGAGCGGCGGAATCAGATGCCTCGAAAAGAACATGGGTACAGGTGCCATGACTGATCCGGATACACTCACATCATTTATCAAGTACTGTGCTGAAAAATATCCGGCTAACAGAAACGACCTTATTCTCTGGGATCACGGCGGCGGATCAGTTTCAGGCTACGGCTACGACGAGATCAACAGAAACAAGGGTTCAATGGATCTTTCAAAGCTTGACTCAGCACTTAAGAACGGCGGAGTAACTTTCGACTTCATCGGATTTGACGCATGCCTTATGGCTACTGCTGAAACAGCATTCGTTGCTGAAAAGTATGCCGACTATCTTATCGCATCTGAGGAAACAGAGCCGGGTATCGGCTGGTACTACAAGAACTGGCTTACAAGTCTCGGTGACAATCCTTCAATGTCAACACTCGACATCGGCAAGAACATCGTTGACGACTTTGTAAGCACATGTGCTTCACAGTGCCGCGGTCAGAAGACAACTCTTTCAGTTATCGACCTTGCCGAGTTCATCAACACCGTTCCTTCAAAGATGAGCGGATTTGCTCAGTCAGTAAGTACAGAACTCAAAAACAAGAACTACAAGCAGATCTCAGACGCAAGATACAACACAAGAGAATTTGCCCAGAGTTCAAGAATAGACCAGGTTGACCTCGTTCACCTTGCAAACAACATCGGAACACCGGAAGCAAAGGAACTTGCTTCTGTTCTCAAGAGTGCCGTTAAGTACAACCAGACTTCAAGAGAAATGACTGAAGCTTACGGCGTATCTATCTATTTCCCTTACAAGGCAGCTTCAAAGGTTGACTCTGCATGCAATACAATGAACAAGATCGGTATGGACAATGACTACGCAAGCTGTATCAGACAGTTCGCTAGCCTTGAAACAAGCGGTCAGATCGCAGCAGGCGGTTCAGCTGCTGGCTCACCGGTTTCATCACTTCTTGACAGCTTCATGCCTTCAGGTTCAGACCTTACTTCACAGCTCCTTTCAGGCGGTTCAGGTTCACTTGTAAATTCACTTCTCGGAAGCCTTACAGGCGGTTCCGTTGCAGGACTTGATCTTTCAAACATCGATTTCATGAAGGAAATGCCAATGTCTGATGAAGATACAACAAACTATCTCTCAGCAAACATGATCGACACAAACAATCTCATCTGGAAGAATACAGGAGATAAGTACACAATCTCAATGTCAGAAAGCCAGTGGGCACTTGTTCATGAACTTGACAAGAACATGTTTTACGATGACGGCAGCGGATACATCGATCTCGGAACTGACAACGTATTCGACTTTACAGATGCCGGTGACCTTGTTGCTGACACAGACAAGACATGGGTATCCATCAACGGCCAGCCTGTTGCGTACTATCACACTGATACAACAGATGACGGTAAGAATTTCACAGTTTCCGGTTACGTTCCTGCATTCCTCAACGGTGAAAGAGTAAACCTGATACTTGTTTTTGAGGACGGCAAAAACGGATTCATCGCAGGCGCTTCAACAGATTATATTGACGGTGAGACAGATGCAGTTGCCAAGAACCTTACCGAACTCAAAGCCGGCGATGAGCTTGATTTCGTATGCGACTATTACACATACGACGGAGAATATGTTGATTCATACTACTTCGGTGAAAAGATGACAGTAACTTCTGATATGAAGGTAAGCGATACAGTTGTAGGCGACGGCGCAGTCAAGGTGCTCTACAGATTCACTGACATCTACAACCAGGAATACTGGACAGAAGCTATTGATGTAAAATAAGAGAAAATGCAGAATAGCTTCATTTCTCAGTGTGTTATTAAAATATTTAAGACAGTGCAGCGACTCCCGAAGCCGCTGCATTTGTTTTTTTATATGCGTCTGGCATTTACTTTTTCCTCCTGCTAATGTATAATGAATACCAAAAGATCAACGCGCGAGTATTTGACGTAACCAAAGTACGGAATGGAACAAAAATCCTTGTAAAACTATTGACAAGAATCGTTTGGTATGTTATACTTAAAGCGAAAGGTGACGTTACCATTTGGAAGAGAAAAAAGTATATCAGTCATTAAAGTTAAAGGAGGAATAAATATGGCATACACAACGAATTATATAAAGCCAAGCATGGTTGGGCTTCCTGCAGATCTTGGAAAAGCTATATTTGAACAGATTTTAAATACTCCAAAACCGGATGATGAAAAATTAGAAGAGCAGGCAAATATGCTCGAAGAGGAAATGATAAGGATAAGATGTTTGGAAGATGAACATAGTTTTGTATGAGGAACTGTAAACATGTGTGAAGCAATCAAAGGTATAAAAGAAGATGCATGGAATGCTGGAAATTTAAAAGGCGTAGAAACAGGTATTTATGATACACTTACTACTCTTGTAAATCAGGGAAAACTGTCAGTTTCAGATGCTGCGGAAACAGCTCATCTTACTGTACCTGAATTTATTGCAAAGACTGGACTTAAAATCGTATAATAAGCGTTTGTGGTTACGGCTGTAAAAGGTATCAGTTATCGCTTGCGATAACTGATGCTATTGATAAGCTGCCACAGGCAGCTCACCGATCCTCTTGCGGAAATGATGATTGTTCCGTAAGGGGATTTCTATTTGAAAACACCGTGTTCCTTTCAATTGACTACTTTACATTTTCATGATATAATTTTAATAGAAAAAGCTTCACTTAATTTGTACAGAGTAAATAGAAGATTTTTATTATTGATATCGTGAAGTAAAACAAGGGTAATAAATATCGACAATCCATGTTAGCGGATTATTAGCAGATAAATATGATAGAAAAAATTGATTTTAATTTATGGAATGTTTCAGCAAAATTCTCTGAAGGAAGCGGTAGAAGTGAAAAACTATGGCTCGAATTTGAGAATCAGATAGGGCTTTTTAAATTTCCGAAAACTCATAATGACGGTCAGATAACATATGAACATGTTTCTGAAAAACTTGCTTCTGATATAGCTAATGCAACAGGATTAAAGTGTGCTAAAGTAGATATTGGAAAGTATAATAATCGTGAAGGAAGCATGAGTTATCTGGTAATGAAGTATCCTAAAGAAGTTCTTCTTGAAGGTCTTGATCTTATAACTGTTCTTTATCCTCAGTACGATAGTGAGAAGCTTATCGATACAGAAAGCGGAAAAAAATATTCTTTCGAAATGACGTACAAAGCGTTAAGAATGATATCAGATTTTCATCACATAGATATTAATATTTTGCTTGATGATTTTGTAAAGATACTTGTTTTCGATTTTTTGATTGGAAATTCAGACCGTCATCATTCAAACTGGGCATTAATTTATAACAGTGAGTTTTTTCGTTCACCTGAATTAAATGCAAATAATTACGCTCCGTATATATCACCTGTTTATGATAACGGATCTTCATTATGTGCTATTGAAAGAGAAGAAAACATTTTTTCTATTCTGAAAGATAAAAATCGCTTTAATGCTATGTGTACTACTAAATCAAAGTCGATGTTTTTTTCAGACGAAGGCAAACGACTTACTCATCAGCAGCTTCTTGATTATCTGTTCGAAACTAAGAAAATCAAGTCCGATTTTCCTGAAATCATTTGTTCCACATTAACTGATGAAATTTTGCTCAAAATACTAAGTGATTATGGAAATATATTAAGCGATCAAAGAATGACACTTGTTTATAAATTTCTAAGTGAGAAAATTCAATTATTAAAAAAATACGTGAAAGGATGATGTGTTATGCAAAACGTTATTTGTGTATATCGTAAAGATGAGTTGAATAATTCAAGAATACATGTTGGAAACATTATAAGAGAACCTGATGTATTCAAATTCAGATATTCCGAAGAATACAGAAATACCGCATCGTATGCTCCGATTTTTCCGTTTCTGAATAAGGATATGGAGTATACAAACATCAATCTTTTCCCTGTTTTTGCTTCAAGGCTTCCGGATCCTAAACGTAAAGACATCGATAAGATCCTGAATAAATATAACATGTCTGAATATGATCAGTTTACTCTTTTGCAAAAAAGCCAGGGACGACTTCCAATCGATACTCTTGAGTTTATATAATTTATTCACCGGAAGATGAAAGAGAAATTACCGAATTCATGATTTTAAGCACATACTCTTGACAACAGTCTTTATAAATGTTATTATATTAAATGATTGTGGGCGGCCATAGGTTCGCCCTTGTTTTTTTACAGGAAGGAACTGCGATTATTATATGAAATTCAATGAACTGCATTTGACAGAAGAAGTACTCAGAGCCATCGAAGACATGGGATTCAGTGAAGCCACTGAGATACAGGCTAAAAGTATCCCGCTTATCCGTACAGGAAAGGATATCATAGGTAAATCCAATACCGGTACGGGAAAGACAGCAGCTTTTGGCATCCCGGCCATCGAAAGTATATCATACGAGAAAAAAGGCGTTGAAGTGCTCATTCTCTGCCCGACCAGAGAACTTGCAATGCAGGCGTGTGATGAGATAAAGAAATTCTCAAAATATATGGGATGGGTAAAGCCTTGTGCTGTTTACGGCGGTGCCAGCATGGACAGACAGATACTCGACCTTAAGAAGGGCGCCAACATCGTTGTTGGTACACCGGGACGAGTAATGGATCACATGAGAAGACGTACCATCAAGCTCGAAAACCTTAAGATGATCATTCTCGACGAGGCAGACGAAATGCTGAACATGGGCTTCCGTGAAGACATCGAAACCATCCTCCAGCAGATACCGGAAGAGAGACAGACTATAATGTTCTCAGCTACAATGCCTCCGGCTATCCTTGCTATCACAAACCAGTATCAGAACGATCCTGAACTTATAAAGATCGACCAGAAGTACAGAACAGTTGACACGATAGAACAGTACTATTTCGATATTCCTGCCGGCATGAAGACTGAGGCAATGCAGTATCTTCTCATGGCATATGAGCCGAAGGCTTCAATGATTTTCTGCAACACAAAGAAGATGGTAGATGAACTTACCGATGCTCTTACAGCAAAGGGATTCAAGGCAGCAGGACTTCACGGTGACATGAAGCAGCAGCAGAGAAGCTTTGTAATGGACAAGTTCAAGTCAGGAAGAATAAACATTCTTATCGCAACTGACGTAGCTGCAAGAGGTATCGACGTAAGCGGCGTTGACGTGGTGTTCAACTACGATCTCCCGCAGGATAACGAATACTACATTCACCGTATAGGAAGAACAGGACGTGCAGGAAAATCCGGTACTGCATATACACTCATCAGCAACAGAAAGCAGATCTATGATCTCCGCGCACTTTCAAGATATATCAAAACTGAGATACAGGAAAAGGAACTTCCTCAGCGCAGCCAGATTATCGAATCCAAGATGCTCAAGGTAGTTTCAAAGATCACAGCTGCTTCAGAACAGCCTCTCCGCGAGGAAGCTGAAGTTATCCTCAATATCCTTACAAAGGAAAGATACTCTGTTGAAGAGATAGCAGGAATCCTTATCAACTTAAGACTCAACAAGGAACTTAAGAATATTCCTGAATTCGAGATCCCGAAGGTAGTCAAGAAGGAAAAGCCAAGACCAGCCGGCGGCGGTCAGAAGCTTACAAAGGACAAGGCTGTAAAGATCGAGATCTCAGCCGGAAAGTTAAGCAGAATAGCTCCGAACTTCATTCTCGGTGCACTTGTTGAAGCAACAGGCATGCAGGGAAAGAGCTTCGGCAAGATAGATATTTACGACAAGTATTCAACTGTTGAGGTTCCGATAGCCGATGCCGAATTCATCGTTGATGCTCTCGACAACACCAAGATAAACGGCAGAAAGGTATCTGTAAAGCTCTGTGAAAAGCAGCAGTCAGACAAGAGAGACCAGCGCTACGGCGGAAGCGGTTCTTCAAGAAGAGGCGATCATCACGGCAGAAGAAAACCTCAGGGTTATGAACGCCGTAAAAGAAAGTAATAATATCTGCGCATGCGCAGTGCAGTTACAGTAAACGATAATCAAAAGGAGTGCTTTTGAATGGCAAACAATAAGAAGAGAAAACCAAGAAAAGTAAACAATGCAAAGCTTGCAAACACAGTAAATGCTAAAACTGAAAATGCAAACAGCACTGCAGAAAGACCGGCATACGGCTACAGCAGCAGTACTTCAAACAGAAGCATGGTTTTAAGAGTACTTATCCTTGTCGTTGCAGGACTCATGTTCCTTGGAGCAATCTCACTTCCGTTTATTTCAGCATTAAGAGGCTGATAAAAGCCGTACAGAAAAACAAACCATGAGGAAAATACTTGTAGCCGAGGACGACGAGCAGATAAACCGCCTTGTGTGTGATTATCTTTCGTCGGAAGGGTTTGATACCATTTCTGCACTGAACGGTCTTGATGCAGTGCGTCTGGTGCGTGAAAATACGGACATCTCGCTTGTGATACTTGATCTTATGCTTCCTTTTCAGAGCGGCGACATGGTTCTCAGAAAGATAAGGGAGTTTTCGTCCGTTCCTGTGATTATTCTTTCGGCCAAAATTGAAACAAGCTCGAAGATAGATCTCATCAGAATGGGTGCGGACGATTATCTTACCAAGCCTTTTGACCTTGACGAACTTCTTGTTCGCATCGAAGCAGTGCTCAGACGATCCGGCGGCGGTGACAGTACAGACACTGAAGAAAAGATCCTGACTTTAAAAAATCTGACGCTGGATCTGAACTCCGGAACAGCAGAGGTATGCGGCAAGGCAATAACTCTTACTGTCAAGGAGTTTGCCATACTCGTACTAATGCTTAAGAATCCGTCAAAGATCTGGTCAAAGGCCAATCTTTTTGAAAGCGTCTGGGGCGAGGCGTATCTCAGTGACGACAACACTGTAAAAGTACACATGAGCAACATCCGCGCCAAGATCAAAAAGCAGGATCCCGATAATGAATACATCGAAACTGTCTGGGGAATGGGTTACAGGCTGTTAAGCTGATTTGTTAATAAATCAGCTTGGGGCCCGGGGCGAAGCCCCGCAACCCCACCTCCGGAAATCCGGCGAAGCCGGATTTCCGGTTTAATTTAACCTTTTCTTAACCACTCACTTAACGTTTTCTTTACCTTTTTCGTTTAGAATAAGATACAGAAAGAGAAAGGATGGTGGCTATGACAAACAGTGTTATAACTATAAAGGGACTTTCCAAGTCCTACGGAAAAGCAAAGGTCCTTACGGATTTTGACCTTGACGTAGAAAAAGGTCATATCTGCGGACTGATAGGACCAAACGGTGCCGGCAAGACTACAATAATGAAGTGCCTTGCCGGTATCATTTTACCGGATTCCGGTGAGATGGAGTTTTTCGGCAGCGGGGAAGATATACAGAAAAACCGCGCCAGAATGAGCTTCATGATCGAACAGCCGGTTATTTCAGTTTCCATGACGGCAAGGGACAATCTTGAGTACATAAGAATACTCAGAGGTTATCCCGATGAAAAGCGTGTCGATGAGATACTCGACATTGTAGGTCTTGCCGGCACCGGAAAGAAATATGCCGGCAAGTTTTCGCTGGGCATGAAACAGCGTCTCGGAATAGGAATGGCACTCCTTCCGAAACCGGAGATAATGGTGCTTGACGAGCCGGTAAACGGACTTGATCCTGAAGGAATAGTCGAGATAAGAAAACTTATCAAAAAAATGCAGGAGGACTGGGGAGTTACCGTGCTCATTTCCAGTCATCTTCTGGCAGAACTCAGTGAGCTCTGCACCGATTTCTCCATAATAAGCGGAGGCAGGCTCGTTGAGAATCTCAGCCGTGAGGAATTACTTTTCAAGTGTCGCGGACACATAGCTGTCAGAACGAACGATATCAACAGGACGGCAGCGGTTCTGGAGGAAAAGCTTTCGCTTCATGACTACAAAGTCATCCACGGTGACGAGATACACATTTTCGAAAGACTCGATGAGACCGAACGTATCTCAAAAACCATTACAGACGAAGGCCTGATAATTACCAGACTGAATGAGGAAGGTCAGAATCTTGAGGACTACTATCTTGAAAAGGTAGGTGAGTGCCATGACTAGACTTATGAAAGCTGAATGGTTCAGAATAAGGCATTCCGGTTCACAGTGGCTTATTTTGTGGTCCGTTCTTCTTATGTCTGCAGCCATAGTGCTGTTTGTAAATGAAGAAATGGCAGTTTCCCTTGACAGTTTTCTCGAGGCAGCTTTGAGTATGACTTCGGCAGCGGCCGTCGCCGTGACTTCAGTAATAGTTTACGCTTTTCATCTGAGACTTGGGCAGTACGAACTTGCCGGCGGATATTCACCGCATGAAATAGTTTTAAGCAAACTTCTGCTCGGAGCATTTATTCTGAACGTATTTTACTGTCTTCCGGTGCTTGTGCTGCTCGCAGTTCTGGGTTCAGTTCCCGCCGGTACTCTGTTCCTTATCTGGCTCTGTATCATGAGGATATATGTTTTCATAATGAGCTTCGGGATAGCATTCAAACATGTGGCAGTAAGTGTCTTCTCGCTTATGCTGCTTGCCTTTGAGACTATGCCGTTTGTTTTTTTCGGATATGCTACAGGAACTGATGTTTCTCCTGCAGTTTCTATGCTGGTGTCCACACAGCTGTATGCTCTCGGCAGTGCAGAATTAAATGCTTCGATGCTGGAAGCGATACCGAATGAACATATCGCAGTTAAAATAATTATAAGCTCAGTCGTAGTGGCTGCACTTATGTACTGGCTTGCTTACGTTTCGACAAAGAAAAGATGGGTTACTGAACAGTCATATAAATAAGCGCGGGGCACGGGGCGAAGCCCCGCAATCCCACCACCCCGGCAATCCGGCGAAGCCGGATTGCCGGCTTAATCAGTGTTTTCATAAAAAAGGAGGTGCACGATATGGATATGATCTTTATTTCCGTTATCGTGTGCCTCTCTGTTTTTATTGTATGGATACTTGTGAAATATATTCTGCTTAAACGCAATATAAGAAATTTCTCATCTGAACTTGAAAAGCTAAAATCTTCTGATTACCGTCAGCCTGTGAAGGTCACTGATTTTGATGATGATCTTGTAAAGCTTGCAGTTCTGGTAAATGAACATGTTGATATCCAGCGTAAACTCGGAGCGGGGTACCGTGAAAAGGAGAAACAGCTCGGAACGGTAATATCAGGTATATCGCATGATTTCAGAACTCCGCTGACATCGTCGCTGGGTTATCTTCAGATGATCGAAAAAAACGGTGAGCTTACGGGAAAGAACAGGGAATATCTTATGACGGCGATCCAGAAAAACCGTTATCTCAAAGAACTTTCCGATGACTTTTTTGAGTTCGCCAGAAATGAAAATCAGTCCGGCGATATGACTACTGAAGATGTGAACTTAAGCAATCTTATGACGGAGACTCTGCTTGAACAGCATTCATGGATCGAAAGCAGGAAGATGAAAACTGATTTTGAGGTGGAAGACGGGATTGTGATAAATACCGATCCGCATCTGCTTGAAAGAATCCTTGAAAACCTTATGTCCAACGCGGCCAAATATGCCATCGGAAGTTTTGGAGTCTTCTTAAAAAAGTCAGAGGATAATGTAAGTTTAAAAGTCTTCAACGGTCTTGCCGAAGGAATAACAGTTGACACGGAACGTGTGTTTGAACCGTTTTACCGTATGGATGCAAGAACGTCTGAAGGTTCAGGACTTGGTCTGTACGTTGTAAAGCTTCTGTGTGAACGTCTCGGCTGGAAGGTGAGTGCGGAAATAACAGAACAGAATATTTTCAGTTTGGAAATAATAATTAAAACGCAGACACGTCAGTGAATCGGCGTGTGGATGGCAATTCCTTATATGCATAAAAAAGGACAGAGCAGTGAAAGCTTCTGTCCTTAAATGTTTTTGTTTGATAATAAACCGGTGATTTCCGGGAAGTCAGGTGAGGCTGTGTTTAAAGCGCTTAAATAACTGTTGATAAAACAAAAAAAGAGCACTCCATAAGAAGTGCTCTCTGGTGCGCCTGGAGGGGCTCGAACCCCCGACCTACTGGTTCGTAGCCAGTCACTCTATCCAGCTGAGCTACAGACGCATGTGGGTTTGATTTTGTTTTAAATCAAGTGAGGTATTGGGGATTCGAACCCCAGACCCTTTGATTAAAAGTCAAATGCTCTGCCAACTGAGCTAATACCTCATCGTTATTCGGATGAGCTATCACCCGTGACAACGATATTTATTATATCACTCTTCCTCTGCTTTGTCAACACCTTTTTTGAAATATTTCTGTTTTGATGCAATCTTTACGAAAATATATCAACAACCTGTTTAAAACTGTGTTGAATAATGACGACGAGCCATTTTTTATGTATGTGTGAGGACTTGAAAAAAAGCCGGTTTTAATGTATAATTATAGTGAATGTATTAATGCTTTTGCATTTACTGTAATGGACGAAATAATGATCTGCTTTCCAGCAGATAACGTAATAAAGGGGTGCGTGTCTATGTCAAATACTAATATGCCGGATGTCAAATTTACGGTCACACTTCAGAAAATAATCGATGAACTTAATCTTGAGACAATATATCTTCCTAAACCGGCTGAAGAGGTCCTTATCTCTGAAAACGAAGTAAACAGACCTGGTCTTCAGCTCATGAATTTCTACGAATACTTCAATCCTGAACGTATCCAGATCCTTGGTAAAACTGAGTTTGCCTATCTTTCAACAATAGGCGAGAAGAACCGTACCGAGATCATTCACACTCTGTTCAAGACCAAAATACCGGCGCTTGTCATTACACGTGACCTTGACTTAAGTTCCTTCCCGGAACTCGTAACACTTGCGCAACAGGAACAGATACCGGTGCTCAAATCCAAGGACAGCACATCAAGCTTCATGGCTGCTCTCATCGCTTTCCTCAACCTCAATCTTGCACCGAGAATCACAAGACACGGCGTTCTTATCGAGATCTACGGCGAAGGTGTTCTCATCCTCGGCGAAAGCGGTGTCGGTAAGAGTGAAACTGCCATTGAGCTTGTAAAGCGCGGACACAGACTTGTAGCCGACGACTCAGTTGAGATCAGAAAGGTTTCAAACATCAGTCTTGTCGGAACATCTCCTGACAACATCCGTCACTTCCTTGAGCTTCGCGGCATAGGCATCATCAATGCAAGAACACTTTTCGGTGTGGGTGCTGTCAAGGTGTCTGAAAAGATCGACCTTATCGTTGAACTTGAGATCTGGAATCCTGAAAAACTCTACGACAGACTCGGTATCGACAACGAATATATTTCCATTCTCGGCGTTAATATTCCGGCGGTTACGATCCCTGTTAAGCCTGGCCGT
Source organism: Oscillospiraceae bacterium (assembly GCA_017438745.1). GTDB lineage: Bacteria > Bacillota > Clostridia > Oscillospirales > Ruminococcaceae > HUN007. The sequence continues at coordinate 67,279 of JAFRUS010000093.1, forward strand.
AACCTTGCTGTAATCCTCGAGGTAGCTGCCATGAATGCAAGACAGAAGAAGATGGGCTACAATGCTACCCACGAGCTTCTTGAAAGACTCGGAATGGAACAGGAAGGCACAGACATAGTAAGAGAACTGGAGTGAAATAAATGTCATATTTAAACGGGCTGATCTCATTATGTGACAGCTTCGGATGCAGATATAAGAAAGATGAATCCTTAAAGGAACATACAACATTTAAAATAGGCGGAAAATGCAGCATTGCCGTATTTGTAAACGGTGAGGAATCACTTTCTGCAATAGTTGCCTATTGTCGTGAAAACAAAGTAAAATTTGCAGTTCTCGGCAACGGAAGCAACATCATAGCTGAAGATAAATTTTTTGACGGCGTGGTTATAATTATCGGAAATGACTTTTCAAAGATAAACTACATAAAGGACGGCGTTATCGAATGTGAAGCAGGTCTCATGCTCACACGCCTTTGTGTAACTGCAAGAAATGAAGGATATACAGGCCTTGAATTTGCCTACGGTATACCTGGTACAGTCGGCGGCGCCCTTTACATGAACGCAGGAGCATACGGCGGCCAGATGTCAGACGTAGTCGTTTCAGCTGACTATCTTGACACTGACGGCGAAGTAAGAACTATTTCTTCTGAGTGCATGGATCTTTCCTACCGTCACAGTGCGTTTATGGGTTCAGGCAGAATAATCCTCAGGGTAAGGGTAAAGCTCCGCAAGGGTTCTGTAAATGAAATTGAACAGAAGATGGAAGAGCTTATCACAAAGCGCCGTGAAAAACAGCCACTTAACTTCCCGAGTGCCGGAAGTACCTTCAAGAGACCGAAGGACAATGTCTTCGCAGCTGCACTTATTGAGCAGTGCGGACTTAAAGGGTTCTCTGTCGGCGATGCTCAGGTCAGCGAAAAGCACAGCGGATTTGTTATCAACAAGGGCAATGCGACCTATGATGATCTTATGAGCCTTGTTGAACATGTGCGCGAAAAAGTTAAAACAGATACAGGCTACGAGCTTGAACTCGAACCTGAGATACTCAAATAGGAGGTCTGTTTTTAAATGCAGTTTGTGATAGTGACAGGGCTTTCCGGCTCGGGAAAATCCTGTGCGATGAATGTCCTCGAGGACATTGGTTTCTATTGTATCGATAACCTGCCTCCGCAGCTTATTTCAAAATTTGTTGAGATCTGCCGTGACGGTAATATGAGCAAGGTCGCTCTTGCTGTAGACATCCGTTCCGGTGAAATGTTCTCAAAGGAAGTTATCCGTTCTATCGAAGAGATGAAGGAAGAGCATTTTGATGTTAAGGTGCTCTATCTCGAATCGAGCAATGACGTTATTATCAAGCGCTACAAGGAAACAAGAAGAAAGCATCCGCTCGGAAATGATTTTGACGGAAGCCTTGAAAAAGCCGTGGCGTACGAACGTACCAAGCTTGACTGCCTGCGTGAGGTTGCCGATTACTACATCGACACTTCCTATCTCAAGAGCTCGCAGCTCAAGGAATCTATCGTTAATCTTTTCCTGAAAAAATCAAGTGACTCTATACTCGTTAAGGTCATGTCCTTCGGTTTCAAGTATGGTTCATCAGCAGAAGCGGATCTGGTTTTTGACGTTCGCTGCCTGCCGAATCCGTTCTATATTCCGGAACTCAAACATCTTACCGGTCGTGACGAAGAGGTAAGGGACTACGTTATGGGATTTGAACAGTCAAAGGAACTGCTTCGCAAACTTGAAGACCTTATCGGATTCCTTGTGCCTATGTACATCAGGGAAGGCAAGAGCCAGCTTGTAATTGCATTCGGATGTACCGGAGGCAAGCACCGTTCAGTTACTTTCACAGAGCTTACTGCAGCATATCTTGAAAGTCTCGGATATGACGTCGTAAAAACTCACAGGGACATTACAAAATCATAGGGCTACAGGAGGGGAATAACTTTGTCATTTTCAAACGAAGTAAAGTCGGAGATCATTTCCGCCGTTACTGACAAGGATAAAAAATTCGCCTGCCTTTACGGACTTATACTTTTCTGCAACCGCATCACACATGACGAGATCTGCTTTCAGTCGGAGAACCGTCAGGTTGCAGAGATGTTTTCGTCACTGGTTTCAGAAATATTTAAAAATTCAGTTAAAATGAACGAGGATGTGATCGAACGAAAAAAAGGCACATCCTTGTATTCTTTTAATATTACAGGCGACGAATATGTTAAGACCGTTACAGACAGATTCAGGATCGACCCCGATGACCGTGAGATCGATCTGAAAAATATAGACAACAACAGTATAGCCAATTTTCTTGCCGGCGTATTCCTAAGCTGTGGCAGCGTGAACAATCCGGAAAGCGGCTATCATCTGGAATTCGTTATAAACATTGACAAGCTCTGCGAGGATCTTAACAGGATACTCGGATCATTTGATCTTAAGGCGAAGACTGTTGTACGCAAGAACAACAACATCCTTTACATCAAGGAAAGTGAGAACATTGAGGAGATACTCACTTTTATGGGAGCACAGAATTCCACTCTGGAGATCATGAATATCAAGATCCTCAAGGACATGCGCAACAGGGTCAACCGTGTCCGTAACTGCGACATGGCGAATCTTAATAAGACCAGTGCAGCGTCAGTAAGTCAGCTTCAGGATATACGACTTATCGAGAGCAATATGGGGCTTGAAAATCTGCCGGATACTCTCCGTGAGATAGCAGAGGCCAGACTTGAAAATCCGGAATTCAGCCTAAACGATCTCGGAGAGATACTTGATCCTCCTATCGGAAGATCAGGAGTGAACCATCGCCTTAAACGCATCAAGCAGATAGCCGACCAGATAAGGAAAGAGAACAATGAGTAATTTCGTTCATCTTCATCTTCACAGCATGTACAGCCTTCTTGACGGTGCCTGCAGACTTAAGGAAACAGTAAGTCGTGCAGCAGAACTCGGTCAGAAGGCCGTTGCTGTTACGGACCACGGTGTCATGTACGGCGCAGTGGATTTTTACAATGAAGCTAAAAAATCCGGAATAAAACCAATAATCGGCTGTGAAGTGTACGTGGCACCGAGAACAAGGTTTGACAAGGTCCATAATATTGATTCAAAGCCGTATCATCTTGTGCTTCTCTGTGAAAACAATACCGGTTATCATAACCTTATAAAGCTTGTTTCCGAAAGTTTTATTACAGGTTTCTACAACAAGCCGAGGGTGGATACTGACCTTCTTGAAAAATATCATGAAGGTCTTATTTGTCTGTCCGCGTGTCTTGCCGGCGAAGTTGCTTCGGAACTTACAGAGGGAAACTACGAGAATGCAAAGAAGACTGCGCTTAAATATAAGGACATTTTCGGAGAGAATAATTATTTTCTTGAAGTTCAGGATCACGGTATTCCCGAGCAGAAAAAGATAATCCCGCTTCTTGCAAGACTGTCATCCGAAACAGGAATACCGCTTGTGGCTACCAATGACGTTCACTATATTTCGAAGGAAGATGCCGAAATGCAGAAGGTCATGCTGTGCATCCAGACCGGAAGCACGGTTGATGATCCTTCTATGGAATTCCCGACAGATGAGTTTTACATGAAAAGCGAAGAAGAGATGCGGAGCCTTTTTAAAAATATGCCGGAGGCAGTAAGCAACACTTCCGAAATAGCAGACAGATGCAATGTGGAAATTGAATTCGGTCTGGCGAGCCTTCCGGAATATCCTATGGAAGATGGCGGAGACAGGGTGACATTCTTTAAGGAACTCTGCGAAAAAGGTCTTCATGAAAAATACGGGGAAAATCCTGCAAAGGAAATAACCGAACGCATGGAGTACGAGATAAGCGTTATTTCAAAAATGGGTTATGTCGATTATTATCTCATCGTCTGGGATTTTATCGACTACGCGCGCAGAAACGGAATACCTGTCGGTCCGGGAAGAGGCTCGGGCGCAGGAAGCCTTTGTGCCTATTGCATAGGTATAACTGCTATCGATCCTATTCGCTATAATCTCATCTTCGAACGTTTTCTCAATCCGGAACGAGTAAGTATGCCGGACTTCGATATCGACTTCTGCGTTGACAGACGAGGCGAAGTCATTGATTACGTAGCATCAAAATACGGCAGGGACCGTGTGGCACAGATAATCACATTCGATACGCTTCTTGCCAGAAGTGCGGTCCGTGATGCCGGCAGAGCAATGGGCATTTCCTATGGAGTATGCGACGCCACGGCAAAGCTTATTTCACCGGAACTCAACATGACTATTGCAAAGGCACTGGAAAAGGAAGAGAAGCTTAAAAGACTGTACAGTACCGAACCTGAAGTGCGCCGCCTTCTTGATGTGGCGATGAAGCTTGAAGGAATGCCGCGTAACACTTCAGTGCATGCAGCCGGAGTGGTTCTTGCAAGCGGTCCGGTCAGTGATTCAGTTCCGCTTCGTATAAGCCATGACGTTGTCACGACCCAGTATCCGATGTCAGTCCTTGAAAGTCTCGGCATTCTTAAAATAGACTTTCTCGGACTTCGCAACCTTACAATAATCGAAAACTGTCTTAGAAGGATCGGGAAAGACAGACCGGACATGAACAGCATTCCGACGGATGACGCGGAAGTTTTTAAAATGATGTCCGATGGCAGTACATCGGCAGTGTTCCAGTTTGAAAGCCGCGGCATGCGTGCTCTGATAATGAAGCTTAAACCTGCAAGCATTGAAGATCTTACCGCTGCTATTGCTTTATACAGACCGGGGCCGATGGAGTCTATTCCGGTATATCTTCACAACAAGAATCATCCGGAGGAGATAAAGTACGACTGTCCGGAACTTGAAGACATCCTTTCAGTTACCTACGGATGCATCGTTTATCAGGAACAGGTAATGGAGATTTTCCGCAGACTTGCGGGATATACCTACGGCGGAGCTGATATGGTCCGCCGTGCAATGGCGAAGAAAAAGCACGACGTAATGGAAAACGAAAGACGCAGATTTATTTACGGAAGCGACGGCAGTGACGGAACACCGTGCCGAGGAGCGGTTGCTTCCGGCGTTCCTGAAAAAGTGGCGGAGGCTATATTTGAACGTATGTCTGCCTTTGCTTCATACGCATTCAATAAATCCCACGCTGCGGCCTACGCTTATCTTGCCTACCAGACGGCCTATCTTAAATGCCATTACTTTAAGGAGTACATGGCGTCAGTAATGTCAGCATGCCTTAACGGTGCCGGCGGAAAATTTATGGAGTACATGAACGAATGCCGTGCATCCGGCGTAAGCATAATCAAGCCTTCAGTAAACGAGAGCGGCGTGGATTTCACCGCAGTTCCCGACGGAATCCGTTTCGGACTTTCCGCTGTGAAGAATATCGGAAGGGCAGTGGTGAATGATATTATTTCCGAGCGTGAGACCTGCGGAAATTACCGTTCACTCCGTGATTTTGCTGTCAGAACAAAAAAATACGGTATCAGCCGCAAGATGACTGAGAGTCTTATCTATGCCGGTGCTTTCGACGATCTGGGACTTAACCGCAGACAGATGCTCGAAAACCTTGATACGCTCACCACGGTAAACAGCTCAGTCATCGAAGGTCAGCTCGATCTTTTCGGCGGATCAGGAACGGATAATGACGTTTATGTTCCCGACGCTCCCGAATATCCGTATCCCGAACTGCTTGCCATGGAGAAGGAAGTCACAGGCATCTTCATGTCAGGCCATCCACTCGAGGAATACGACTATCTTGTAAAGCTTTCTAGAATACCGGATACAGCAGAAATAACCGAAGATCCCTTCGGAAAATACACTGATCAGAGCGAAGTTTCAGTTTTCGGAACCGTCGTATCGGAAAAAAGCCATACCACCAAAAAAGGCGACAGAATGAGCTTCGTAACCATTGAGGATACCACAGGAAAGATAGAATGCGTCGTCTTCCCGGATGTATGGAAAAACTTCGGCGGAAAGCTTAAAAAGGAAAGTACTGTCCGCATAACCGGAAAGATCTCAGAAAAGGAAAAGGGCAAAAGTATTATTGCATCCGCAGTGTTTACCGCAGATGAATTCAGAAATGCAGCTCTGCGAAGAAAATTATGCATAAGCACTTCATCGAAGAAACTGAAGGATGCCATGTCTCTGCTGCCGCCTTCGGAAGCCGGAAATATAAAGGTCTGCTTCTATCTTTCCGACCTAAGAAAGATAATTGCGCCTCACGGCGAGCTGAGCGTTGAGCTTACGCGCGAATACTACACGGAACTTACAAAGATTTTTCCGCCGGATAAATTAGCGTTTATCTGACCGTACAGTCCGCGTTTTGCATTTTAGGACTTGACAAACTTCATAAATGTAGTAAAATATATAGAGGTGGGTTTTTTTAAGAAACATATAAACCTGCCTGCTGTTTACAGAAACTGCACTAAGGAAACGCTGATTTATTTATAAATCAGCGTGGGGAAAGGGGGCAAAGCCCCGCAAACCTCCCCCTCCGGAACTCCGGTGAAGCCGGAGTTCCGATTGAACCAAATGCAGTTTACAGATATATTAAACAAGTAAATAAATATAATATGGTTAAAGTCATTGCTGTTTTGGGTTTAACTGTAATATATAATAAGCCGATCGGCAGAATGGAGTATTTGGATATGATCAAAACTATTGGTGTTTTAACAAGCGGCGGAGATGCCCCTGGAATGAATGCTGCAGTACGTGCAGTTGCAAGAACTGCTATCAGCAGAGGAATTAAGGTTTACGGTATCAGAAGAGGATACAATGGTCTTATCAACGGCGACATCGTAGAAATGAACGAACGCTCAGTTTCAGATATACTTCAGAAGGGCGGCACATGTCTTTACACAGCAAGATGTCCTGAATTCAGAACAGCTGAAGGTGTTGACAAGGCAGTTGCCAAGTGCAAGGAAATCGGTCTTGAAGGTATAGTAGTTATCGGCGGTGACGGCTCATTCAGAGGTGCTGCTGACTTATCAGCAAAGGGAATCCTCTGCATCGGTCTCCCTGGTACAATCGATAACGATATTGCCTGCACAGAATATACTATCGGTTACGATACAGCAATGAACACAGCTCTTGAAATGGTTGACAAGATCAGAGATACAGCTCAGTCACACGACCGTTGCAGCGTTGTTGAAGTAATGGGCAGAAACGCTGGTTACATCGCAGTAAACACAGGTATCGCTTGCGGCGCTACAGAGATCATCACTAAGGAAATGCCTTACGACCTCGACGAAGTAGCTAAGAAGATGCTCGAAACAAGAAAGACAGGCAAGCAGCACTTCATCATCGTTGTTGCTGAAGGCGTTGGCCACTCACAGGAAATCGCTCAGACACTTCAGGAAAAGACAGGTATCGAAGCAAGAGCTACAATCCTCGGTCACGTACAGCGCGGTGGTTCACCAACATTAAGAGACAGAGTTATCGCAAGCCTTATGGGTAACTATGCTGTTGATCTTCTCACACAGGGAATCGGCAACAGAGTAGTAGGTATGCAGGATAACAAGATCGTTGACTTCGACATTCAGGAAGCACTTTCAATGCAGAAGCCATACGAAACACATACTCACGAAGTAGCAAGAGAAATTGCTATCTGATTATAATACGACATCCAGATAAATCTGAGGGCTTTCCGATTTTTTCGGAAAGCCCTTTTTTTACTTGACATATGCATGGGAAAAGTGGTAAAATAAAATGAATGATTATACAGGAATACAGTCCTGTTTACTACAAGACTATATGAGGTGAAAGACAATGAGCGAAAATACTGAAAACAAGAAGATAAGACTTGACGAGATAGAAAACCCTGCACTTGTCTATGCAATGTACGAAATGAAAGACAAGAAGACAAAGGAAGCAGAAGCTAAGTTTATAAGCGAGCTCAGAAGAGCGATTTTCATAACTCCAGCTATAGTGGAGGTTAAGGGCGAAGACGGAGAATTCAGAGTAGCTGAAGATTCATCACAGAAGGGCGAAACAAGAATTCAGTTCATGATGCTCCAGAACGACAAGAAGGAAAGATTCCTCCCGGCATTCACAAGCATGGAAGAAGTAAGAAAGTGGCGTAAGGAAGAACGCTTCCAGACAGTTGTCTGCAAGTTTGATCAGTACATCAACATTGTTGCCTCAGATCCTCAGGGACCTAAGGGTCTTGCAATAGATCCGTTCGGTTCAAACATTCTTCTTGCACGTGAACTTCTTGAAGGCCTCAAGAAAGCAATCGATGACAAGAACAACACACAGGTCTTCATAGCAGATCTCAAGGAACATCCTGAAGAACTCGAAAGTACTCTTAAGGATTTCTTCGATGAAGACGGCACTGTTGGTCAGGCATATCTCCAGCTCATGAGAAGAGGAGATGACGTAAGCTATCTTCTTATAGTTGACAACGATTTCCCTGAGAATGCATCTGAAGAAGAGATCAGGAGCATAAGAAAGACTCTGTTTGACAGCATTGCTGAAAAAATCAAGCCAATACTCAACGGACGTCCTTTCTCAATTGCAGGCTTCTCTGATGAATTCGGCAAAAAAGCAGTTGAAAACAGGGAACCTTTTTACACCAGATGATCACAAAACTGTCCATATGGCAATAAAAAAAGAACAGTTTTGTACAGTTCGTAGGGATAATCCATGATTTGACCGTTAGGTTTTTGTGCAAGTATACATTTTTCATGTAAATTTCGTGATAGATAATAAACTATATTGACAAACCTATTTTTACGTGCTATAATATAAACATAGTAAGGGAAACGAAACAAAGTTCCTTACTTCTAATAACTTTGAAATTTTCTTATAAATAGTGTTTTTCTCATATCTCCTTTAGAAAGCTCTGTTCTTTGAACAGGGCTTTCTCCCTTTATTGGGGTAGCATTAACTGCTCAGTCCTTTTCCGGTCCGGTAAAGGACTTTTTCTTTGCTCCGTTATGTGCAATGTGCGAAAAATGATAAGTTAGAAAGGTTTCTGAGGAAACGCAGATTTATTCATAAATCTGCGTAGGGGACAGGGGCGAAGCCCCGTAAATCCACACTCCAGAAATCCGGCGAAGCCGGATTTCTGGCTTAACCATTGTTTTCCTAATTATTTTTTATAAAAAATTATCTTATTTTTGTTGACCTTGCAAAGAAAATAAGGTATTATATATATGTATGTATTTTGCATTATAATAATTTTTTTATATAATCCTGGAGGTTGAACTTTTTTGAAAACTTATATTTCCGCTTCTATACTCGGTGCTGATCTTCTTAATCTTGCAGATGAATGTGACAGACTAAAGCAGAATGGAGTGGACATGCTGCATTTCGACGTAATGGACGGCCGCTTTGTTGATAACATATCCTTCGGACTTCCTGTACTCGAAAAACTGAACAGCTATACAGACATTTTCAAGGATGTTCATCTTATGATAAGCGATCCTCTGAAATATATTGACGCTTTCGTAAAAGCCGGAAGCGACATGATCACATTTCACGTGGAAAGCGATTCAGATCCGGATGCAGTAATTGCAGCAATTAAGGCTGCAGGAATAAAGTGCGGTATCTCAGTTAAGCCAAAGACACCGGTCGAAGATATCTACAAATATCTTGACAGAGTTGACATGGTTCTTGTTATGACAGTTGAACCAGGCTTCGGCGGACAGGGATTTATCCCGGAAACTGCTGAAAAGGTACGCACTCTCAGAAAGCACATTACAGAAAACGGTCTTGATACTGACATTGAAGTCGACGGCGGAATAAACGCCAAGACTATCTCCGTTGTCAGAGATGCCGGAGCTAACGTTATAGTTTCAGGAAGCTATCTTTTCAATGCGGCTTCCATGGCAGACGCAGTAAGATCTTTGAAATGATATAAAGGAGAGATTTTGAATGAAAAAGAATAAGGGCATGAAAATATATAAACAGAGAAAGAAAAAGAGAGGAAGCGACAGCCAGATACTTTCAATACTCGGCACATGCGCTGTAGTGTTTGGTGCAGGTATCTTCGGTTACTACGTTATCGCAGTACCAATGGCAAAGGTTTTCCGTTCAATGAACAGCGAACCTGAAGTAATGGTTTCCGATTCTATTGCTGAAGACAATCTTCCAGTAATAACAGAAGCTGTTACAACAAGATACAAGAGCAGCCTTGACGGTCTCGAGATTGAAAAGGTCGGCGACGCTGAAGAAAAGCCTGTAACAACAGTTATCGTTACAGAAGATGATATGATCGTAACTACAGTTCCGGCTGTAACAGCAGCAGCTTCTTCCGAAATCGTTACTGAAGCACAGCAGCCTGTGGCATCACCATCTCCTTCAGCTCCTGCTCAGGCAGCAGTAAAGGGCGGATGCCTCTATCTTTCTGTTTCAGACATCGAAAGCATAGAAGCACTTTCTTCAAAGCTTTCTTCTGTAAAGGACTGCACATCAGTTGCAATTCCACTCAAGACAACAGGCGGTTACGTAAACTATGATTCTGAAGTAAGTTCAGCAAGACTTTCAGGTGCAGTTTCATCTTACCTCTCACTTGATGAGATCGTAAGTACAGTAACTGAAAAGGGACTTGTTCCTGTAGCTGAGATAAGCACAGTAGCAGACAACATCTACCCTGTAACATATAAAAAAGCTGCTTATCAGTTTGAAGACGGATATACAGGTGAGTGGCTCGACAACAAGGCTGAAGCAGGCGGCAAGCCATGGCTTTCACCGTTTTCTCCTGTTTGCCAGGAATATCTCTGTTCACTTGTTGACGAGATCACATCAGCAGGGATAAAGAGCGTTATCTGTACTGATAACTATTTCCCTCCGTTCCGTGAAAAGGACCTCGGTTACATCGGTGAGATCGTTAAATCACCTGAACGTTACAAGGGCCTTACAAACCTTGTTAATATGCTCAGCCAGTCTGCATCTGCAAACGGCGGCAAGGTTATGCTCGAAGTATCAGCTTCTGATATCATCAACTCAACAGCAGAAGTATTCCATCCTGAAGAATTCGGAACAATGTCACTTGTTGTAAATATCAACATGGATGAATTCGGGGGCGAGTCTGTACATTCAGTTCTTGACAAGATCAGCGGAAAGACAGGCAGCATGAAGATCGTTCCATGCGTTTCTGCAGGCGGAGATACTGCGTCTGTTACAAGTACGCTCAAGTCAATGGGTTATGATCTCTACATGATCAGATAATCATGAACGTTGATATCAGTAATGTAAATATAAGTCTGGAATCTGTATCCGATCTGCTCAACGGTCTGTATGCCCAGATCATCACGTTCAGAGGTTTTGCAAGCGTGTTCGTCATGCTCTTTATCGACCTCTGTGCGCTGATCATTCTGCTCAAAAGCGGATCGGAAAAGAAACTGTGTCATAAAAAATGGCGTAAGGAGTTCGGATACATTGCCGTTGTCGAAGGACGCAGAGTAATTCCGGTAGAAACATCCGAGATACTTCTCGGACGTCACCGTTCAGCAGATATCCAGTTTCCTGATCTTTCTGTTTCCCGTTATCATGCTGTGCTGACTTACTCCGACGGTGTTTTTCTTCTCGAGGATCTCAATTCAAAGTCAGGCACCTATCTTAACGGAAAGAAGATCCATTCCGCTGTGATCAATATTGATGACGAGATCAGACTTGGCGCAGTGGTTTTTCAGATAAAGAGAATAAAGGAGACAAATAATGGCGGCCGAAAAGGTAAAGGAAAACGCAAAGCTTAATTATTTTTTTATTAAGCTGTTCGTTGTTCTTACACACATCGTTCTGCTTTTAAACGTTTATTTAAACGGGGTCTACGATGACACTGCAGCAGTCATCATACTCTCAGCTTTTGTCATAGCTTCAGACGTTATCTATTTCATGATCCTCGGAACGTTTACACAGGATACTTATACAGTTGACTACCTTCTGGTACTTATTGCAAATATAAGTCTGATTTTTCAGTCTTGTTTTGGCGGTGTACAATTTAACCTTAAACATTTTATTACACTGACTGCCGGAATGATATCATGTCATGCCGGCTATTTGTTTACACGAAACAGCTTTAAGGCCGAGAAGTTCAGACCATACTGCTACGCCGGCATAGGTGTGCTTATGGTCATCATTCTGCTTTTTGCCGGTTCAAGAAGTATGTGGATAAACATAGGAAGTTTTTCAGTTCAGCCTTCTGAATTCATGAAACCGCTTCTTATAATGATCTGTGCTTCATCGCTGCAAAGCCAGCAGACCAAGAAAAAATACTGGATCATCCGTACTGCACCGAACAATATCGGAATGGTGCTTATATCTATGCTCATCATTGCTTTCCAGTGGTGGTGCCGTGACCTCGGAAGCATTCCGACATTTGCTGCAGTCACAGGATGTGCTCTTATAAACAGACTCTGCTACCCTAAGGCAGCATTTTCAAAAAGAAAGATAGCAGCTCTTGCTGCAGGTGCGGTGGCTCTTGTCGTTGTTGCTGTCAAATTTGCCCCTGGCTATGTTAAGGACAGACTCTACGTTGACATCTGGGCTGACCAGTACGGAAACGGATATCAGCAGTGCCGCGCCCTTATCGCAATGGCTGAAGGCGGATGGCTCGGAAAGGGACCTGGTGCGGGAAGACTCAGCAATGTTGCTGCGTACGATACTGACATAGTATTTTCATCAGTTTCTGAAGAATGGGGACTGCTTGCAGCGATCCTCTTTGTTATACTTATCGTTTTACTGCTTGCAACTTCTCTTATCAATACACCGAAGTGCTATTATCACGGTACGATCGCAGTAGGAGTTACAGCAGTATTTGTGGTACAGATGTCGCTGAACATTTTCGGATCATGCAACATGATCCCTTTTACAGGTGTTACTCTGCCTTTCCTTTCAAACGGCGGTACATCCATCGTTACCAGCGGATTCCTTATCGGAATGCTCAAGGCTTCACAGTCACCTGTATTTGTCAGAAACATAGTTGAAGTCGAACCTGAAAGCGGTGATCAGTCATGAGAAGTATAAGAAGAAACATGCGCCTGATCACAGCCATGCTAACAATGTTTATGGCAGGCATGGCAGCTCTTTCGTTCAAGATATATTCGGAATCATCTTTCTACATGAGCAACTCTGACTCGGTATCTCTAGGAAAAGTCTACGACAGAAACGGAGATGTTCTGTTCGACCAGAATGCGACACCGGATGATTACGGATATAATCATTTTACAGACGTAGCTAATTTCATCGGAAACGACAGCGGACAGATGACCAATACTCTTGTTTCCGAAAACATACAGTACCTCAGCAACTATTCTTTTTCTGCAGGACTGAGAAATGAAAACGGAAACAGCAGTATAGTCACAACTCTTGACCATGCTGCAAATCAGAGGGTGTATGACGCATTCGGTGACAAGAACGGCACAGCGATCGCCTACAACTATCTGACCGGCGAGATCCTTGTCTGTGTCAGCCGACCGGGGCTTGATCCATTCGGCGGCTATACCGATCTTGAAGACGGCAGCCTTCTGTGCAAGGCTTTTTATAAATTTACTCCTGGTTCCACCCAGAAGATCCTTACAACAGCAGCAGCCTGCGAAACAATGGGCAGCAGTCTGCTTGATTCAAAACGCTATAAATGCGAAGGTGTATTTGTAAACCGTTCAGGCAAGGAGATATTCTGTCATTTCCTTTCGGGACACGGCGAACAGAATATCCGTGAAGCTTTTGCCAACAGCTGTAACACGTTCTATGCTCAGCTGGTTGAAGACGGCGACTTTGTTTTGAACAACGTAATGAATGCGTTCAGAAACATGGGCTATTCTGTGAACGGATCAAAACCGTATACACTTGAGATAAACGGCATCAACGTTGAAACAGCATCTACCGTATTAAGCGACAAGGGCGATTTTTCAACTGAGTGGGGCTTTATCGGTCAGGGCGAGACTATGATCAGTCCGTGCATGCTCATGGTGTGGCAGAGTGCGATAGCAACAGGAAAGGGAAGTTCTGTCCTTCCGTATGTAATAAGCAGTACGACTGATGTAGTCGGAAACAAAACTGAAATGAAGGGTTCAGGCTCTACAAAACAGCTTTTTTCTCCTGAAACGGCTGCCTATGTCCGTGAAATTATGGTAAGCAACGGCGCACGTTATTCCGATTCGATACCGGGATATTCTCTTGGAATTAAAAGCGGAACTGCCCAGGTTAAAAACGGCGAGGAGGAAAACTCTTTCCTTACAGGTTTCAATACCGACACCGATAAGCCGATAGCATTCTGCGTTCTTATAGAAAACAAGGATGAGTGGGGAATTACAACAGATTCGATAGTTAGTGCTCTTCTTGACGCACTTTGATCTTTAAGACACACTTTCCGGGAAACGCTGATTTTTTCTGTGTTTCCCTTGTCTTTTTTGAAGAGAACGAAACAAATTTGTTTTGGAAACTTTGCACTTTTATGATTGACTAACAGGTCATAATTTTGTATAATAATTATTATAGATACTTTTGAGAATCAGTAAAAGTATCGCAGAGATTCTGGGAAAAACGAGGTGAACCAATGGAAGATCTGGCTTTCATTCAGAGCTGCTTTGACACATATGACGAAACGTTTACATGGTATATTCCTGACGAAGCAGAAAAAGCTGTGATAATGGAACAGCTTGAAAAGGAAACCTATGATAATCCTCACATGTATATAAACAAATATGAAAAAAAGGATATAATCCCTGCGGCAAAGCACAAGGCCCGAAATGACATTCTTTTCGTTATGCCGGACGGGGTATGTGCCATCGCGCATCTTCTTTATGGTAAAAAAGCAGATGAGAAGGAAGATATTCACTTTATATTTTTCAGCAGCAGTTCTTCTGCGATGAAGTACATACTCAAGCAGTACAGAACAGAATGCTTTGGAGAAAAGGAATTCGTTCTCTCACAGCGTGACAAGTCAGAAATAATCCTCTTCCTGCTTCAGTTTGTTTTGTTCCTGGCGATTCCTAAGATCAGAAATATTGTAGCTGTCGTGCTCGGAATAATCCTTTACATACTGATCCTTGTTGACTGGAAGGAAAGCGGGTTCAACCTGTTCCGTGACCGCAAGCTTGACCACGTCAGGGTCATCCCGCTGCTCAGATATCAGATAGCATATATTTCGATAATTACAGTCATGCTTATCATTGGCATTCCTCTTGCTGTAATTGTCGGTCTTAAAATATAATACGGGGGAATGCAAATTGATCGACAACAATATTCAGCAGCTTATTGATTCAGGAAGCAGCGTTGTAAAACTTCCTGCCGGCGAATTCAGAGGGCCGTTCTATGCGGACCGTCCGTGTACGATTGAAGGCAACGGAACAACGCTGTGGAATTCAGACAATAACGTTTTTGTAATTGATTCACCAGATGTAAAACTGAAGGATCTGCGTATAGAAATGATAGATCCTGCAGAAGACAGATTTTCAGTCTGTTCACACTATCCGTTTGAAGCGGAAAATGTTGAAATAATAGGACTTACCGCAGGGGCAGGAGACGAAGATACTGTACCTGATGTCCAGAAACAGATAAAGCTCGGTTCGTTCCGTGCAGAAACAGAGAACACTTTCGTGTTTGAGATCTATTCTCCGGGAGATGCAACAGTGGAAACTGAAATGAAGGATATTTCAGTATTCCCGGTTTCTCTTAAGAAGGGCATCAACAGAATAACTGTTAAAACAGCCGTGTTACCGTCAGGGACTTTTATCTACGGTGACATTCTGATAAAGTCGTTCTTCACAAGAAGATTCTATATCCAGGGAATGGCTTCAGAAAATGCGGAAATAACAGCCGACAAGCTGATTTATCAGGTTGATAACGAAGAAATAGATAGGCTTAAGGATGCTCCGCAGAAAAATGCAGAGACGGTCAAAAATATAAAAAGACCTTCTCAGCCTCCGCAGGAAAGAGCATCTTCCGGCAGTGCGCAGAGGGAAACTCCGCGTAATACACCACAGGCAAAACCAATGGCGACGCATACCCTCTCCAGAGGTGAACGGATCAGCATTGACGAGTACTCAGACGATCCTCTTCGAATATACATGAGCTACAGAGCACTGTTCAAAGAGATTGACATTGATCCGTATGCATTCATGCTTGATGCGAACGGAGTGACGAGCTGTGACGATGATTTCGTGTTCTTCGGAAACCGTGAAACCATGAGCGGGGCAATAACCTTTATGGATGACGGTTCGATAGAGCTGGATCTGAAAAAAGTTCCGGATCATATTAAGAAGATTTCTTTCGTATATTCAATTTATCAGCCAGGACCGAATGATAATTTTTCAAAGGTAATGGAGCCGTTTGCAGCTGTTGTACAGAATGGAAGAGAGATCTTCCGTTATACAGCTTCAGAGCTTTTTGCTGAGACTACTATCATTTTCATGGAAATATATAAACATAATTCAGGGTGGAAACTAAACACTGTTGGTCAGGGATACAGGGATGGATTAAAAAGATTGTGTGCAAGCTATGGTCTCATAGTATCGTAGCGGTTTTCTGACAGAGAGGATGAAAACATGAAAATCCCAAAGACAAAATTGCTTAAACCCCTGCTTCTTGCAGTATCATTTGTGGTTTTTGCGATAGTAAAAATCAACAGATCAGGTGACAATAAAAAATCTGAAAAAAATATTAAAAAAAGTGTTGACAAACGCTCTTCACTATGATATAATTAAAAAGCTGTCGGACGAGGGAACACCTCCTAAGACAAGCAAATAAGTATCTTGAAAATTGAACAATGCACTAAATAAAACCCTTGAAGATTCTTTGAGATTTCTCGAAAGAATTATTTAAGAAGTCAAGCAGAAGACAAAAAAATCTGCAAGCTAAGTATTCTATTTTAGAGTACAGGATAAGATAATAAACCGAAAGGTTATTATAGAACTTTTATAAAGAGTTTGATCCTGGCTC
>JAFRUS010000094.1 GCA_017438745.1 Oscillospiraceae bacterium
AGCAGATGCGATAAATAATGCAATAGATTCGCTGCCGGAAGATTCAGAAATAAAAGCAATACTGGAATCCAGACGTGCGGAGGTGGTCAAGTTGTGTATCGAAGAATATACGAAAGAACATTCAGATTATGTGCGTAAAATCGAAGATGACAGGAAAAACGAAAAAATTAGTCAGCTTGAAAAAGATAACGGTCAGCTTAAAGAAGAAAGTGAACGTAAGGACAAAATCATTGCGGAAAAGGACAGACAGCTTGAAAATGCTGAAAAAGATCTTCAGAGAGTTTTAGCCAATCTTCGTTCTTCAGGTATGTCGGAAGAGGAAATAAAGAACTTGTTCAATAATTAACGGTTAATATAATTGTGATTGAAAGAAGCAGAAGAAACATTTGAAAAGTTAATGAACGCTGAAAAGGTATTTTATATCCTTCGGATATAAAATGCTATCGATAAGCTGCCTTCAGGCAGCATAATAAATATGAACTAATGAAAAATCCTGAGCTTATGAAATAAAATAAGTTTGGGATTTTTTTCTGTTCATGGCTTTGATATCTTAGTAAATAAAAAAAATACGTCGTTCGTGCCAGAAAACTGCATCTCGTGCCAAAATGCTTGAATCATACGGCTTTTTATGGTACAATCACGACATGGATTGAAGGGATGGTATTATGATAGCCAGTCTTAGTAAAAGAATTTTACGCTTTCTCACTGTAAATCAAGTGATCGGTACTCAAGAAGACGAGCAGCGGTAGTAATTTTCCGCTTGAAACATATCCGTATCAGGGATATTTAAAGGTAAACTCAAGAAATTATTATCTTCAGTAAACTGGTTTGAATTGTCTTGTGGGAATTATTTTTCTCATAAGACAATTCTTGCTTACAGATATTAATGCTTGTTATTTATTGTGGATATGCTATAATAACGATATAAGCTAAAAAAGTAGTGTAAAAAGGAGCACTTATGAAAAAAACAATACAGTTATTGATCGCAGTCATCCTTTGTTTACTGCTGCCTTCCTGCGGTGGCAGCGGTGCAAGTATTTCGGAATCAGCTTCGGAAATACGAGAAGAATTTGCGGTGAGAGACGGAAAATATTATGCTTCTGATCATGAATCGTATGTTGAAATAACAGAAGGAAAGTATTTTCAGCTTGTAAACTGGAATGAAGATGTACTTGAAAACTTAAGAAAATTTTATGCTGAACAGGGGTACAGCACTATTGTTTCGCAGAAGTCAGATGTCCTTTCAGCAGAACAGCTTACGGAAATAAAAGAACGCTGTGAAAACAGTGACCAGATAAAAAAAGAACTTGTGGAGAACAGAGCGGAATTTAAAGTGAACCGTGTTGACGAGGAAATTGCTCCGATGGCTATAGAGGATAACGGGACCGATACGGAGATCACATATAAACTGACTGATTATGAATTGTGGTTTCCGTTTAACTACTGTTATATTAACGATGATTTTAAACTTGTGAGTAAAGATTTCGGAATGGAGTTTCACCTTGAAGAAGAATAAAATATACGTCATGCCGCTTCTTCTGGCAGTACTGATCTTTTCCGGTGGCTGCGACAGAAAAGATACTTCAGAAAAAACGACGGCGGAACCGGATAATTTTTATGTTATAAAAAATGAAGTCACACTGCCCTATGAGATCTCCTGGTCGGATAATATACGCTGTACGGAAGATACGATATATGTCGGCGGATATTCTGGTATGACGGACATCGGGTATGTTTTTTCAGTTTACGATACCGTATCTGATACCCTTAAACATATCGACAGCCCTGGAAACAGCAAGGGTGATGTGACGGCTGTATATCTCGGTAAAGATGAAATTTACGCCGCATATTCTAAAGAAAACAGATCATGGTTTGTGGTATGTGATGCAGATACCGGAAAAGAGATAGTGAAAGTCGATACAGAGACAGGTAAAAGGATAAGTGCTTTCTTTGAAGATGAAAACGGCAGACTTATTGCGGAATTTACCGGAAATACAAACAGACCTGAAGTAGTTTCATACAGTGAAGATTACAGCAGTTCAGAACCGGTACCGGTTTTTGAAAACATACCTGACGGGAATGTGGTCATTTCCGATCTGTTCTATAACTCAGGCTGTTATTATGTGCTTACTTCTGAAGATACTGCAGATGATCAGAAACTGAGCATATTTGCTGTTTCGGAAGACGGAAATATTGTACGCTCATTTTATGATGTCATGGCTGATACAAAAGGACGCTATGAAGCAGCTTATCTTAATTCACGGGGAAATCTGTGTATATCAGTACGTGATGAGACAAATATGCTGCACCGGTGCATAGATGAGATCAGACTTACCGACGGCAGCGTTGTAAACCGTTATGATGATGATTTCGGCGATGAAAACATTATCACACCGGACAGAGTAAGTAAGAATTCTGATTTTTTCTTTGCTGACGGTGATATTCTTTACAGATACTCCGCAGATGAAAGCAAGAAGACAGTTTTTTCGCTGGATGAAAAAAACGGAAGGCTTGCCTATGTTTCCGGAAACGATAACAAACTCCTTTTCTGTTCCACGGTATACGGAAGCTCGGAAACACCTGTTATATATAAGTACGACCGTGACGGAAACCAGACCGGTATCATAAACGCACCTGAGTCAGGTGATCAGATGACAGTACTGCAGGCAGATGTGCTTTCAGACGGGAATGCTGTTTTTCTCTCGGAAAATGAAAACGGCGGCTATGCTGTTTCGTGGACTGATAAAGACGGGAAGATCATAAATCAGACCGATGTTTTTGAAAACACGGAAAAAGCTGATATGTGGGCAGGAAACAACTCGGAACTGTACGTTCTTGGTTATACAGATGATGAAACTGTATATTCGTACAGTGTCTTTGACCGTAATGCTGCAAAGATACGTGAGGGTTCAGGCAAATGTCCGGACGGGCGTATAAAAGAAATGTTCTTCATGAACGGCTCCGATTTTATACTTTTCGAAAATGCCGACTGGGAGAAGCGTATTATCTGTACCGATGAAAAGATCAGTTTTGATGATTTCGTTTATCCTGAGTACGGAATCGAAAAAGTATTTTCACTTTCTGACGGCAGTGTTTGCTATTTCGATACAGACAGTGTTTACAGAACTGACGCAGACGGATTTTCGGGGCGTAAATTATTAAACTGGAATGACTGCGGTGTTATTCCCCTTGTAAATGCTGTGGGTGTTATGAACGATGACACGGTGGTTTGTCTGACTTCGGGAAACGGTTATACTTTCACGGTACTTGAACGTGCTGACGATGCACTTGCCGAAAAATTAAGGAATCAGAAGGTACTTACCATAGGCGGTGTGGGTATAAGCAGCGGAAATCTTACGGAACTTTTTGAAGAATTCGGAAATGAAAACCAAGAATACAGATTATGTGTCAGTGATTACATGAAATACAGCACAGGCGATCCGCAGGAAAGCATAGATAAACTGAACCTTGATATTGCGGCCGGAAAAACACCGGATATACTTATCGGCAGTTATGATCTTGATCTTGAGTTCTACGCTGAACGCGGACTGTTCTGCGATCTTAATGAATTTATGGAGTCAGATGCTGAGATAAACCGTTCTGATTTCCTTGAAAATATTTTTGACTGCTTTGTGACTGACGGCCGTCAGATGTACGTTCCTGTAAATTTCGATATTTATGCGTTTTACGGAAAAGAGTCTGATCTTGGTTCCGGAAACGGCTGGACGACAGATGAATTCCTTGAATTTGCCGGCAAAAAGGATATGTTCTTTAACACATCAAGGAGCATGATGATGCAGTCCCTGGTTTATGCAGACTTAAGCAGTTTTGTGGACCGTGAGAATAAAAAATGCAGCTTTAACGACGGAAGGTTTGAAAAAATTCTGGAATATATCTTTGAAAACGGTGTTCCGGATGAAAATTATAAAAGATATGATTCATATCCTGCCGGCAGTACAGAATATAAAGATTATTTCAGAAGATTTTCCGACGGTCTCTGTCTTACTGAATATGCCGGAATATCCGGATTAAGCAGCCTTGCGAGTTTTAAAAACGGTGATCTTAACGGCGAAAATATCGTCCTTAAGGGCGTTCCGTCCGATGATAAAAGCGGTCCACTTGTTTATGCAAGAATGACTGCCGGAATAAGTTCGTCATCGGAGAACAGGGAGGCCGCATGGAAACTTGTTAAAAAGCTGCTTTCCGATGACTATCAGACAAAAGTGACATCATCTGCTTCATTCCCTGTCAGAACATCAGTCTTTGACAGTGCTGTGAAAAACTCACGCCGCAAAGGTTTCGGCTACAAAACAGACGGTACGTTCTATGAAACAAATCCGTTAAGTGATGAAGATGTAAATGAGTTTATAAATATTGTAAAGTCTGTGAACGAAGCGTATTCATCTGACAGCAGGATAAAATCGATAATCGATGAGTCTGCCGGTGAATACTTTAACGGTTCGCTTACAGCGAAGGAAGCTTCAGAAAAGATACAGAACAAAGTAACGCTTTATCTGAATGAAATAAAGTGAAAAACAGCACCGGTTAATGATTTCCGGTGCTGTCTTTATATACACTTTTTATTTTTCCATAAGTTTAATTAATTCGTATAATAGAGCTTTATCATGCTTGTTAAATTGTTTTATAGTAGCGATTAAATCAAGATACGTAATGTCTTCATAATAATACTCAGTAAGTGTTGAGAGATTATCTTTAAACTTAGCTGATCGACCTAAAAGATATTCGATGTTCACCCCAAAGTAATCGGCAAGAATAATCAGAGTCTCTATCTTTATGTTAGTTCGTGCCAGAAAACTGCAACTCGTGCCAAAACTATTGAAATAATAATTGATTTTGATATAATGAATTTAAAGAAACATATACTATCAGGGAAGGAGTAAATTTACTCATGAAAATCAAGTTGATACCGGTTACGATAATGACAGCTTTAGGAGTTTGCTCGGCATTTTGGATAATAAACAGTGTTAATAAAATCATTGAAAAAGAAGATAACAGTCTTTCTGCAGAAAGTTTAATGGATATTGTGCCTGCTGCGGAAACGACACCTTTGGAAACTGAGCCAGAGATAGCTGAAGCAGAAGTAAGAGTACTGAAAAAGGCAGCTGAACCGGAAAAAGCGACTAAAGATGATATTTTTTATATGATGTTAAACAGTATCGATTACTATGATAAAGTATCAGGAAGGTTTGTCCACAAATCAGCAAGAAGCGAATATTATGATGAAGTAATATTTCAGACTTGCCTGTCAGAAACAAATGCATTTTCAGTATACAGAGGCTATTATGCTGATGAAGATACAGATGAAGAAAAGATAAGTGTAGGAACAGTTGAATCTGAACAGGAGAATGCGCAATATTGTGATGGAAACAGTTTTATAAGTGTTTTTCCGAAGAGCAAGACCTGGGAAAATATAAGTGCTGAGATCGTTCCTCTGACAAAAGTTATTCATGTAGCAGATCAGAACAGAACATTTATTAAAGATGGAATACAGGGTTATTCTTGTGAAATAAATCCAAATAACGTTATACTGTCAAGTCTATGTCTTTTTCCACAGGAATATGCATTTGGATATTTACTCGATCAATCACTTTGGGAAATATCTGAAATTACAGATTATCAGGGAAGAACGAGCTACGTAATAAATGGTAATACAACACCTGAATATGGAGCTCAAATGAAAGTAGCTACTTTTGAGTTTATAGTAGATGCCAATACAGGAGTGCTCATGCGTTATGATGGATATAACGAGAACGGCGAATTATGTGATTTTATGCATACAGATAACATTAAATTTGAAGAAGAAAGTGAACCAGTTGAGGTTCTTCCGGATGGTATATTGGATGAATATACCGAGCAAAAACCGAATTATTATTTAGTCGAATGACGATGATGGTAATTCCGTGTGATTATTTATACTATCTACAGTTTCCATTCTGTAGCACAACGAAATCTGATAAATTAATGAAAAATCCCGGACTTATTAAATAAAATAAGTCCGGAAATTTTTTGCTGGTTATGATATTATCGTTGACCAGTCGGTGAATTAATGATAAAATATAGTAAACTGAATTACTGCTGTCTGATCGATGTAAGCAGTATGAATATTATAAGGCGGTGATAGATATGCTTCGGGTTGCTGTGTGTGATAATGACAATAATATATGCTGTATGATTTCTGAAATACTGCAGAACTTTTTTGACAGGCAGTCAGTGGAAGTTAGCATATCCAGGCATCTTAATGGTATCACCTTGCTGAATGAGCATCACACGCAGAAATATGATATTATGTTTCTGGATATTGATATGCCTGAAATGTCAGGCTTTGAAATAGCGTCTGAACTGAGAAACGGAAAATCAGATTGCCTGATAATATTTATAACCAGTCATTCTGAACTTGTTTATGACAGTCTGGATTTTCAGCCATTTAATTTCATAAGAAAAAACTGCAGTATCTCTCTTGAAGAAGGTATTGAAACCGTAACGGAAAAGGCTCTGAAACAAATAGAGTATAAAAAGAAACTTATACTTGAAGACGATATTTCCGGAAGGTGTGCGGTATATCCGGATGAGATCATATACATAGAAGGTGATCGTCATTACCTTAAATATCATGTTTTGAAAAAGGATAATCCTATAAGAGTCAGAGGAACGATGGCTGAATGTGAATTACTTTTTGAAGGCCGGAATTTTGTAAAGATCCATAAATCATATATGGTCAATCTTGGCTTTCTTAAGAGAATAGACAGTCAGAAAAGCGAGGTAATGCTGGCGCCTGACAATCAGAAGCTTCCGGTTAGCAGAAGCTGCAGAAAAGCACTGGATGAAAAGTATACCCTGTATTTAAGGAGTAAGGTATAATGATACTGACTGAAACTATCGAAATAGCTGTTAATGTTTTTCAGGGACTTATGCTTACCTATTATGCCTATTCAGTTCTTGGCTCAAAGAAGAATGCGTCGTATGTTCAGAGCAGGGGACTTATCTACGGTATTATCCTCGCTTTTCTCATAACCATAGCCAACTATACTGTTGCTTTTGAAAGCTTTTTTGTAATAGTTTATGCGCTGCTGATTTTTGTTTATGCGTTCAGGGAACTGCATGGAACAAATCTGTTCAAAGGCTTTGTGAGTGTGTTTGCCTTGCTGGTAACTGCGCTGGCGAGCGCATTTTCAACTAATTTATTTTCCTATGTTCTGAACATTCCGCTGGAGTACATTCTGTCTTCAAGAAGTTCCGAGCGGTATATTACAATGGCCTTTGCACAGCTTTTCATATTGTATCTGCTTGTGCTTTCCATGAGAATTTTAAAGAAAGAATTCAGAAACAAAAATCTGATGTCAGGTTCGGAGCTTTTGATAATTATTCTTGAACTTTTTCTGAGTACGGTTGTCTGTATCCTGCTTAATATGATCGCATTTGAGTATAAAGAAGAACGGAAGGTTCAGTTTGTTTCTGTAATAGTATTTTTTAGTATACTTGTTATCAATATCATAATCTGTTGCCTTATTATAGATATAAACCGCAAAAACAATATAGCGCGTGAAAATGAGCTTTTGAAGATAAAAAATGAATACAATAACCGGTTTGTTGAGAATGCATCTTTGCAGTATGAGACAATAAGAAAGATACGCCATGATTATAAAAATCATTTAGCGGCAGTGAGTGCAATTTTTAAGGAGGGCAAAACAGAAAAAGCTGTGCAGTATCTGGAAGAAGGCATAAGTAAATCAGATGAAAAGCTTGTTTTTGTGCAGACAAGAAATGATATTGTAAACGCTGTGATAAACCTGAAGCTTTCTGCAGCCAGGGCACTTGGAATAGACTGCGCTTACTCATCGGTAGCTGATTTTAAAGGGTTAGATGATTATGATCTGTGCAGTCTTCTTTCCAATATGCTCGATAATGCCGTGACCGCCGCAGCAGAAAGTGAAAGGAAGATATTACAGATAAATATATCAGCGAATGAATGGAGCTATATGTTTAATGTTAAGAATTCCATTGACAGTTCTGTTCTGACGGATAATCCTTCGCTGAAAACTACAAAAACGTCTGAAGGCCATGGACTGGGAACGGTTATAATACGGGAAATAGCTGAAAAATACGATGGAGTATGTGATTTCTACGAGGAAGACGATTTATTCTGCTGCAATGTACTTCTGAATATAAAAGAATAATAAATAAAAAACGGCCGTATACGCAGGCAGCCGGCGTTCTGCGTATACGGCTGTTTTTT
Source organism: Oscillospiraceae bacterium (assembly GCA_017438745.1). Lineage (GTDB taxonomy): Bacteria > Bacillota > Clostridia > Oscillospirales > Ruminococcaceae > HUN007. The sequence continues at coordinate 8,255 of JAFRUS010000094.1, forward strand.
GATGTATTGACAATAAGACAAACAAGTGATAAAATTATATACATCAAAAAGATACAGGGGGATTAGAAAATGAAAAACAAATCAAAGTATATGTCTGCTGCACTTGCGGCATTTGTATTTGCGGTATCTCTTACAGGATGCGAAAAGGGAAATACAGGTACTTCAGAACCGGAAGTTACAAATGTACAGACTGAAACGGAAGCTTCATCCGAGGTTACGACTACGGCTGCGGAAACTACAGCAGAGACAACGGCTCTTACAACTACTGTTTCAGAGACGGTAACTACTACTGAACTGACCACTGTTACAACTGAGGTCACGACTGAAGAAGTTACCACTCAGGCAACGGAAGCTGAAACCAAAGCTGAAGAAACAGAAGCGGAAACTGAAGAGCAGGTTCAGACTGAATCATACTCAGACAGAGCACACAAGGCTATTCTCGGAAGCTGGACACTGCGAAGCTATGTTAATATGACTTACATAGGTTATGAATTCCACGAGGACGGAACGTGGGAAGCTCTTCCGGTACCGCCGATAGCTGAGAATGATCCTGAATACGCTGCAAGCATGCCTAAAGGAACATGGCAGGGAACAAACGGCGGCAGGGATTACTATGCATATGCTATGTACGATGAAAACGGAGATCTGTATTATGGAATACAGGTATATACCGATGATATGGGTTATGAAACACTTGAAAGAGAAGACGGAATGTGTTACTACAACGGCAAAGAACATAAAATTGAAGAATAATAAAAAAGCAGACACCCGTGTTTGATTATAAACATGAGTGTCTGTTATTTTTTATCCCCTTATCCTGTAAAGATGATCCACCGGCCCTGAACCTTTGCCAAGATCAAGCCCGGCAGCTATTGCTCCGGTGAGATATTCCTTTGCACGTTCGATGCTGTCAGATACGGAAAGTCCGTCTGCAAGTCCGCAGGCGATGGCGGATGAAAGTGTGCATCCGGTTCCGTGGGTGTTCGGATTGTCTATTCGCTTTCCGGCAAATGTGAATACTTTTCCGTCTGCGAGCAGCAGATCTGTTGCGTCCGAAACGCTGTGTCCGCCTTTTACGAGAACGGCGGCAGGCGTTTTTTCACTTATTATCCGTGCGGCTTTTTCCATGTCTGCGATATCGGAAATACTTATTCCGCTTAGTACTTCCGCTTCCGGGATGTTCGGGGTTATCACACGGGCGAGAGGGAAGAGCGAACCGGTCATCGCATCAAGTGCACTGTCGGAAAGGAGTCTGCTTCCGCTTGTCGATACCATTACCGGATCCACCACGATGTTCGGAGCTTTGTATTTTTTTAAGACCGATGCAGCCACTTCGATTATATCTGCTTCCGACATCATACCGGTCTTTACACTGTCCGGAAAAATATCAGTAAAAATGCTTTCAAGCTGACTTTCAACAAATTCTGGAGTAACGTTGAAAATGCCGCTTACTCCGGTGGTGTTCTGTGCTGTCAGCGCAGTGATGGCACTCATCGCATACATGCCGTGTGCCGAAATGGTCTTTATATCAGCCTGTATTCCCGCACCGCCGCTGCAGTCGGAACCGGCTATTGTAAGTACTTTTTTCATTTTTATCATCCTTCCGCGAAAAAGCCCCTTCTGTACAGAGGGGCTTTGTTTAGGTTTAAGGAAACGCTGATTTATTCATAAATCTAAATCAGGACATGGGATTCGGGGTGAAGCCTCGTTTCTTCCTTTCTCACAGATCCGGTGAAACCGGATCTGTGATCAAATCAGTGCTTGCTTAATTTTTCGATACGATCTGTTCTGAAAGCGTCATCAGATACCGGCATTCAGCTTCAATGTCATCGGCAGAGAATATCGCTGAAACAAGTGCAGCACCTGCAATACCCGTACCGGCAAGCTTTATCATGTTGTCACGGGTTATTCCGCCGATGGCCACTACCGGGATCTTTACCGATGCGGTAATTTCGCGCAGAACATCATGTGAAAGCGGCTTTGCATCCGTTTTTGTAGTGCTTCCGAAAACAGCACCTGAGCCGATGTAGTCAGCACCTTCTTTTTCAGCCTTTACCGCAAGTTCAGGCAGAGCAGCTGTAACACCTATTATTATGCTGTTTCCGGTTATCTCTCTTGCTTCCTTAAGGCTCATGTCCTTCTGTCCGATGTGAACTCCGTCAGCGCCTGATTTTACAGCGATGAACGGGTCGTCGTTTATTATAAGAGGAACGTTGTAGCTTCTGCACAGCTCCTTCATTTCAAGGGCTTCCTTCAGAAACTCGTCTCTATCCATATTCTTTTCACGAAGCTGAAGACAGGTTATGCCTCCCCGCATGGCGGCTTCCGCCTGCTCGAAAAGTGTATGCTTTCCCGTCCATGTACGGTCGGTAACGGCATACAGCTTCATCATTTTTCTGACATCATTCATACTCATCATTCGTCAAATATAGTTACGATCTCGCCGTCGAGGATTCTGTTTACGTTCTTTACAGCACAGAAATTTCCGCACATGCTGCATGTGTCTTCCTTCTGCGGCTTTGAAGATTCACGGTATGCTCTTGCCTTTTCCGGATCGATGGCAGCATCGAACATGCCTTCCCAGTCAAGTGTGTGACGTGCCTTGTCCATCTTCATATCCCAGTCAGTAACATGTGGAAGTCCCTTGGCAATGTCGGCTGAATGTGCGGCAATTCTAGCGGCAATGATACCTTCCTTAACATCCTTTGCATCAGGAAGTCTTAAGTGTTCCGCTGGTGTTACATAGCAGAGGAAAGCTGCACCGGACTGTGCAGCGATCGCACCGCCGATGGCAGATGTGATGTGGTCGTAACCCGGAGCGATGTCCGTTACGATAGGACCGAGTACGTAGAATGGAGCGCCGTGGCAAAGAGTTTTCTGTATCTCCATGTTGGCAGCGATCTGGTTCATAGGCATATGTCCCGGACCTTCGATCATTACCTGAACGTCCTTTTCCCATGCTCTCTTTGTGAGCTCGCCGAGAGTGATAAGTTCCTCTATCTGTGCCGGATCAGTTCCGTCAAAGATGCATCCCGGTCTGCATGCGTCACCGAGACTGAGTGTAACATCGTATTCACGGCATATTTCAAGAATCTCGTCAAATCTTTCGTAGAAAGGATTCTCGTTTCCGGTCATCTCCATCCATGCGAAAATGATGGATCCGCCTCTTGAAACGATGTTCATAAGACGCTTGTTATTCTTGAATTTATTTATAGTATTCCTGTTGATGCCGCAGTGGATGGTCATGAAGTCAACGCCGTCCTCGGCATGCATTCTTACAATGTCGATCCACTCGTCAGTTGTGATCTTCATAAGAGCCTTGTGGTAGTAAACAACAGCATCATAGATAGGTACAGTACCGATCATGGCAGGGCACTCTGAAGTGAGCATTTTTCTGAACTTTCTTGTGTCGCCGTATGAGCTTAAGTCCATGATTGCCTCTGCGCCCAGATCAACGGCTTCCTGTACCTTCTTAAGCTCTTCTTCAAGGCTTGCCATATCTCTTGAAGTTCCGAGGTTTACATTTATCTTTGTGGTAAGCGCTGAGCCTACACCGTTAGGAGTAATGCACTTGTGGAGTTTGTTGCACGGGATAATTACCTTACCCTCTGCGATAAGCTGCATGAGCTTCTCCTCGTCCATATATTCCTTCTTCGCAACGGCTTTCATTTCGTCTGTCAGAATGCCTTTTCTGGCGGCTTCCATCTGTGTCATTGTTATACCTGCTTTCGTGTGCAAAATAAAAAGCGGAGAGTGTACCCGCGTACAACTCTCCGAAAAAATCGTTATGACTTCCTACGGCGGCATTATCCGCATCAGGTCAAGGGTCGGAGATCGCATCTCCCTCTCAGACTGTCAACAGACTCCCCTGTTTTTAAAGTATAACACATATTTTCTGCGATTGTCAAGCTGAAAAAGGGGGACGGCATAAAGCAGCGTCCCCCTATATGATTTTTATTGAAACATGCAGATCATCTCTGCTCGCAGATAAGCTTGATAGCTGTTCTTTCTTCCCCGTCAATAACTATGTTTGTAAATGCCGGAACGCAGATAAGATCTACGCCGATAGGAGCGAGATAACCGCGTGCGATTGCTATTGCTTTGATTGCCTGGTTAGCTGCACCTGCACCGATAGCCTGAACTTCAACAGCTTTCTTTTCTCTGATGACGCCTGCGATTGCACCGGCTACGGAATTTGGCGAAGAGTGCGAAGAAACTTTTAAAATTTCCAAAATGAAAACCTCCTGAGTTAGATTACGTTAATTATTGTGTAAACATCTCGCCTGGTTGCAAGTACATTATACATTAACTGCATGGAATTTGCAACACTTCGCGTAAATTTTTAGTAAAGTTACCTTATAACCAACCGGTTGATTTTAGTGCATATGCCGAGTTTAGTATCAATTTCAAGGACTACCGCATTTAAAAACGAAGGGTTTTCAGATTCTCTGAAACAAACAGGAGTTTTGTATTTCTGCTTGTTTATAGCATCTTCAGAATTTACGCCGAGAACGGAAAGCTCAGGACCCGTCATACCGGCGTCGGTTATGTATCCTGTGTGGCCGCCGAGAATTATTTCATCAGCAGTCTGGACGTGGGTGTGCGTTCCGAGGACCGCACTTACTTTTCCGGTGAGATAATGCCCCATGGCTTTTTTCTCAGATGTGGCCTCAGCGTGAAAGTCAACTATTATGTTCGGAGTATCGATCTCCTTTAATATCCTGTCGATACATGAAAAAGGATTGTCCAGCGACTCCATGAAGGCTGTTCCCATGAGATTTACCACGGCAATGCTGTATCTGCCGAAATCATAGATACCGTATCCCTTTCCGACACATCCGTCAGGATAGTTTGCCGGACGAAGAATATGACTCTGCTCAAATATCCCTGCAGCTTCCTTCCTTCTGAAGGCGTGATTTCCGGTGGTGATGACGTCAACACCGTATTCCGTCAGCTCGTCTGCCGAAGCTTTTGAGATGCCGTTTCCGGGAGCGGAATTTTCTCCGTTTGCCACGGTAAAGTCTATGTTATATTCTTTTTTGATCCTGTAAAGATTGGATCTTATAAAGTCGAGCCCTGAACGGCCGACTACGTCGCCTATAAAAAGCAGATTCATTGTATTACGTGATTCTCCAGTCGCTGATTGATTTTTATTTACTATATAATAACATGGTTTAATATTTTTTGTCAATCTCATAGTGTTGTACTTGTGAATCGTTTGTGGTATAATAATAGAATACACATTGGCATTTGCCGTTGTTTAACAGCGGACAAGGAACAAATTACGTGACACATTTGTGTATCAGGGGGAGAACGATGAACATGCTTACTATAGAAAATCACATTGGAAAAATAACAGTCTCAACCAGATATCTGACTGATCTTATCTGGAATACCGTCACAGGATGCTTCGGCGTTGCCGATATGAACACAGTATCCATGCTGAGCGATATCAGATCAGCTCTCAGACTGGACAAGATGAACAGAAACGGCGTCGGCATCAAGGTGAAGAAAAACAAGATATTTATAAGCCTTCATGTTTCAGTGACGATAGGTACTAATATTTCAGCTGTCACAGGCAGCCTCAAACACAGGGTAAGATATGCCGTTGAGCAGGCTACAGGCATGGATGTTGCCGGAATAAACGTCTTTGTTGACAGTATTACAGAATAAAGGAGTATAAACACGTGATAAGCGGAAAACTTTTCAGAGATGCAATAATAAACGGTGCGGTCTGCCTTGAAAATGACCGCCAGAAGGTGGATGAACTCAACGTTTATCCTGTGCCGGACGGTGATACCGGTACCAATATGTCGATGACGATCGGCGCTGCCAGAAAGGAACTTGAACTTTTAAGCGACGACGTTTCCGTATCAAAGGTGGCAGATACTGCGGCATCTGCAATGCTCCGCGGAGCAAGAGGAAATTCAGGTGTAATTCTTTCTATTATATTCCGTGGATTCTCAAAGGCGTTCAAGGATCTTGAATCAGCCGGATGCGTGCATTTTTCAAACGCCCTTGAACACGGTGTTGATGCAGCGTACAAGGCAGTAATGAAGCCGACAGAAGGTACGATCCTTACAGTTGCAAGACTTGCTTCCCAGACAGCACAGAAAATTGCCAGAACCACAAATGAGGTACCGGTATTCTGGAAAGCAGTTTACGATTCAGCAGCCGAAGCACTTGCCAAGACACCGGAAATGCTCCCTATACTGAAAAAGGCAAGGGTAGTGGATGCCGGCGGACAGGGACTTGTTATCATTTTCAAAGCCATGCTAGATGTTTTCGAAGGCAAAAGCATAGCGTCGGCAAAGGGAACAGCTTCGACAGAAGCTGCCTCATCAGATGATGACGACGATGAAACAGAGATCAAATTCACATACTGCACTGAATGCATAATCACCAAGTCACCGGACTGCAGAGATGCCGCTTCGCTCAGGGCTTATCTTGAGACGATAGGCGACTGCGTTCTTGTAGTCGATGACGATGAGATCATAAAAGTACACGTTCATACAAATGAACCGGGCAATGTCATTCAGAAAGCACTCGAATACGGATATATCAATCTTCCTAAGATCGAGAACATGAAGCTTCAGCATGACGGCCGCATGAAGGAAAAGGCGCAGAAGAAAAAGGTACACCGTACAAAGCCGGAGAAAAAATACGGTTTCGTTGCCGTTGCAGCCGGTCACGGCGTTGAAGCACTGTTCAAGGATCTCGGCGCTGACTGCATAGTTACAGGCGGACAGACAATGAATCCTTCTACTGAGGATATCATCAATGCTGTTTACAGCACTCCTGCCGAAACAGTATTCATCCTTCCGAACAATAAAAATATCATCATGGCAGCTGAACAGGCAGTCAAGTTTGCAGACCGCGGAGTGTGCGTTCTCCAGACAAGAACCATCCCGCAGGGTATTGCTGCGATGCTCGCCTTTGATGAATCAGCAGATATATCTGAAAACAGAACAGCTATGACCAAAGCTTTTGAAAAGGTATCAACAGGTCTTGTTACATTTGCAGCCCGTGATACTGAAGTCGACGGCAAGCAGATAAAGAAGGGCGAAATAATCGCTCTCGACAACAACAAGCTTGCGTTTACCGACAAGGATGTAAGCAGGGTAATGGTCAAGCTTGTAAAGAAACTCGTAAGCAACGAAACATCCTATGTAACACTCATTTACGGTGCGGACGTTACAGACGAAAGTGCGGAGAAAATGCACAGACTTATTTCACAGAAACTCGGCGATAAGGTAGAAGTTATGCTGGTAAACGGCGGTCAGCCAGTCTACTACTACATCATTTCAGTAGAATGACGGAACTTCTGAAACCTGTGACCGTACTGAAGGGCGTGGCAGCCAGGCGCGCAGGACTCTATGCGAAGCTTGGCGTAAGCACGCCCTTCGATCTTCTTTACCATATTCCGCGCAGTTACATTGACTACAGCACTCCTGTCCATATAAACGCGGCGGAACTCAATGAGAACAATGTGGTTGCTGGTACGGTGATGAAGAAATTCCCTGAACAGAAGATACGAAAGGGACTGTCTATCTTCAAAGCGGTCGTTTCATGTGACGGAGTTCCTTTCACAGTTGTTTTCTACAACAACGTCTATACATTTGACGGACTTGCCGAGGGCGAGGACTATGTTTTTTACGGTAAGGTCACCGGAAATCTTGTATCCCGCGAGATGAACTCGCCGAAATACATTCCGGCCGGAGCTCCCGATACCCTGCGTGCGGTCTATCCGCTTACAGCAGGTCTTACAAATACCATGGTCCGCACCAATGTGGCCGAGTCCCTTAAAATACTGGTATCAGAGCCTCTTGAATTTCTTCCGGAGAGCATAAAAAAGGAAAACGGACTCTGTGACCTTGAATATGCCCTTAAAAATATCCACGTTCCTGAGAGCATGGAAGCCATGAAGCGTTCGCGCTACAGACTCGCCTTTGATGAGCTTCTTAATCTCCAGCTCGGAATGCGTATGCTCCGCCACCGCAACTCCGATGCAGCTGCCGGATGCGTGATGTCAGCTGATATATCCGTGGAGGAATTTAAGGACGGACTTCCGTTTACCATGACCGGAGCACAGTCCGCATCCGTGGATGATATAATAAAGGATATGTGCGGAAAACGTCCAATGAACCGCCTTCTTCAGGGCGACGTGGGAAGCGGTAAAACTGCCGTTGCAGCAGCGGCCTGCTTTTTTGCAGTGAAAAATTCGTGCCAGTGCGCACTCATGGCACCTACTGAGATACTTGCGTCCCAGCACTTCAGAACTCTAAGCGGATTTCTCACACCTTTCGGAATCAGAGTATGCGAGCTTACCGGTTCCATGACAGCACGTCAGAAAAATTCAGTCAAGGCAGCAATAGAAGCCGGCGAGTTTGATGTAGTTGTCGGTACTCACGCAGTTATCCAGAAAGATGTTGTATTCAGAAAACTTGCTCTTGTAATAACCGATGAACAGCACCGTTTCGGTGTTGGACAGAGAAATGCCCTTGCGATGAAGGGCGAAAATCCGCACCGCCTCGTCATGTCAGCAACTCCGATTCCGAGAACTCTCGCCATGATGATCTACGGTGATCTTGATATAAGCATAATAAACGAGCTTCCGGCAGGAAGAATACCGATAGAGACCTATGCCGTTACCGGAGGATACCGTGAACGTGCCTACGAATTTATAAGGAAACACGTAAACGAGGGGAGACAGGCTTATATAGTATGCCCGGTCATCGAACAGAGCGAAACGGAACTTAAGTCCGCAGTTGAATACAAGGAAAACATCGAGCTTAAATATTTCCCGGAATTCCGCGTGGGACTTCTCCACGGAAAAATGACTCCGGCGGAAAAAGATGAAGTGATGAACGACTTCAAGGAAGGAAGGGCAGACATACTTGTTTCCACTACCGTAGTGGAAGTCGGTGTGGACGTGCCTAATGCCGTCGTCATGATGATAGAGAACGCAGACCGTTTCGGCCTTTCACAGCTCCATCAGCTCAGGGGACGTGTCGGACGCGGAAAGGAAAAGAGTTACTGCATTCTTGTGACCGACAGCCACAGTGAGGAAGCAAAGAAACGTCTGAAGATAATAAGCTCGCTAACTGACGGATTTAAGATATCAGAAGAAGATCTTAAACTCAGAGGTCCGGGAGACTTTTTCGGTAACAGACAGCATGGTCTTCCTGAACTGAAAATAGCCGATCTGGCTGCGGATACTCATATGCTTGCACTTACAGCAGCTGCGGCAGAAAAGATCATCGAAGCAGATCCGGAGCTTACCTTACCTGAAAACAACGGTCTCCGCGGCGAGGTTATGAGGCTCTTTGCTTCGTCCTCCGGAGACTGATAAACAAAAACGGTATACAGTGAACGTGAAAATGGTTTTGCGTTCACTATTACTACACAAATATCGCAGGTTCTGAACAAAAATAATGCAACATTCACAAACAAAGAATTTATAAAAATTTTTTCAAAAAAAGTGTTGACAAGAGCTTTGCAATGTGGTAAAATAAATATCGTCGTCAGAGAGGAAACGGAAACGAAACCTCGAAGATGAAAGTTTTGGGAGCATAGCTCAGCTGGGAGAGCATCTGCCTTACAAGCAGAGGGTCATAGGTTCGAGCCCTATTGTTCCCACCAAACTGGCCCGGTAGTTCAGTTGGTTAGAACGCCGCCCTGTCACGGCGGAGGTCGTGAGTTCGAGCCTCATCCGGGTCGCTCGTCTGAATAAGACGTTAAATGCCTCTGTAGCTCAGTCGGTAGAGCAGGGGACTGAAAATCCCCGTGTCGATGGTTCGATTCCGTCCGGAGGCATCATAAAAATGCGGATTTAGCTCATCTGGTAGAGCGCCACCTTGCCAAGGTGGAGGTAGCGAGTTCGAGCCTCGTAATCCGCTTTCTTTTTTTATATTGAGAAGGTTTAAAGGTCTGTTTCAGACCTTTTTTTGTTTATTTACATTGCCCTGCAGTTTCGCAGATCATGTTTGCGGCCTGCATATCGGCTGAAAGTAAACGCAAAGGATTTGACGTTTACAAATGGAAGGAGAAAAATATGTCACCTGACGGGAGTAGCCTGCCTGTTCTTTTATGTTTTTTTATAGCGCTGAGGGCGTTTTATGCATTTCTGGAGCATGCAGTGATCGAAGCAAATGATTCGAAGATAAAGGAGCTTGCTGAAACGGAACCGGAATACCGTAAGCTTCGCGATTTTCTTGCTGCGCCGGACGCAATGCTAGGTTCATTTATAGTACACCGTACACTTTCCGGAATGTGCATCGGAGCAATTCTGGTTTTCTTAATGAGCGACCTTATCAAAGCTGAAGGTTACATCGGACTGCTGTGGACCATTCTTTCAGTTATCGGTGCGTCAGTAGTGGTTTCTGCGCTCGCTGATGAGATTCCGAGAAGACTTGCGGAAAAGTATGCATCCGAAAAAACAGCTCTGAAGGCTTATCCTTTTGTAAGAGCGCTCATGATAATAATGAGACCTTTTACTCTGCTCATTAACGGACTATCATTCATCACAGGAAAGCTTCTTGGTGTATCAGCTCGTTCAAAAGTTGAAACAGTCACTGAAGAAGAGATCCTCATGATGGTTGACGCCGGAAACGAAACCGGCGTTATCGAAGAGAGTCAGAAGGAAATGATAAACAATATATTCGAGTTCGGTGACGTTAAGGTGTCTGAGATCATGACGCACAGAACTGATATTGTCGGACTTGATGTAAACGACAAGATACGCGACATAGTTTATCTTGCAATAAACAAGGGCTTTTCAAGACTTCCGGTCTACGACGGCTCCATCGACAAGATAATAGGTATAATTTACGTTAAGGATTTTCTCTGTCTGGTAGGCCATGAAGATACTGATGAACTCACAATTCGTGATTTCATGCACGAAGCACTTTATATTCCTGCGTCGAACAAATGCGATGAAGTATTTGAGATAATGACAAAGAAAAAGGTGCAGATGGCAGTTCTCGTTGATGAATACGGCGGAACAGCCGGAATTGTTACCATGGAAGATATCCTCGAAGAGATAGTCGGAAACATTCAGGACGAATACGACGAGGAAGAGCAGGAGATCACAAATATCTCGGAAGGCGTATATATTATCTCAGGTGCTGCAGATCCTGAAGATGTAATGTCCGTTCTTCATGCCAAGCTTCCGGAATCAAGAGAGTACGATACCATGAACGCAATGGTGGTCGATCTTCTCGGCAGGATCCCGACGGAAAAGGAAGCACCGTCTGTTATTTATGAAAATATTGAGTTCACGGTAATGGTCATGGAAGACAACTGGGTATCCAAGATCAAGGCTGTTGTACTTGAAACAAAAGAAAAAGATGAGGAAGAGAGCTGATAACCGGCTCTCTTTTTTGTATAGCGAAGCTTTTCTTGCTTTGTAATAAATAAGTACGGGGTTCGGGGCGGAGCCCCGTCTCTCTTTCACTCGCCGATCCGGCTTCGACGGATTGGCAGTTAATCAGTGTTTTATTAAAGTAAATGCAGTGAAGAAGAAAAACTTCAAAAAAATTTAAAAAAGGTGTTGACAAACGCATTCTGCTGTGATATAATTAAAAAGCTGTCGGACGAGGGAATACCTCCTAAGACAGATAAATAAGTATCTTGAAAATTGAACAATGCACTATAAAATACCCTTGAAGATTCTTTGAGATTCATTCTCATGAATTATTTAAGAAGTCAAGCAGAAGACAAAAAAATCTGCAAGCTAAGTATTCTATTTTAGAGTACAGGATAGATAATAAGCCGAAAGGTTATTATAGAACTTTTATA
>JAFRUS010000095.1 GCA_017438745.1 Oscillospiraceae bacterium
AAATGTCCGGATTTATCTTTATTTAAGGAAACACTGATTAAATCGGAAATCCGGCTTCGCCGGATTTCCGGAGGTGGGATTTGCGGGGCTTCGCCCCGGAGCCCCCACGCTGATTAATGAATAAATCAGCGTTTTCTAAAAAATGATCGGAAGAACAAACTTGCAGAACATATCGATGCCAAGTACTGCAAGTATAATGATAGCAGTTGTTTTAGCCTGTTTATCGGAAAGTTTTGCTGCAAGCTTGTCAAGAAACGGCTGGATAACGTAAAGGAATACTACGCCGCCGATACCGAATCTGATACTTGGACTGAGAGCGATACGTCCTTCGAAGTTGATCGCATAATCTTTGTATGTCTGCCACGGCCATGAACCCATTGTCCATTCACATAGGTAACTTGTCAGAAGCTCAAGTGCTGTGGCGGTTATCATTGTAAGAAGGAAGATAACAGGTATCATGCAGATTTTTTTAACTGCTGGCTTATCCTTTATAAGGTGGTACCAGAGTACGATGAATGTCAACGCTCCGAATCCGTAGACCGGAAGCCACGGTCCGAAAAGAACACCGCGGTTGCTGAATCCCCATTTGTAAATGAAAGTTTCAAGTGAAACTTCGTAGATCCATCCTATGACTGCGTAAATTATAAAAAAGATCGTGTAATCATAAAATTTTCTTGCTTTCATAAATATCAGCACCTTTCAGGTTATTTGTTTTTGATCTCATCTCCGGAGATCCGAATAAGTCTTATTTACCTTCGGATCTCTGTTTCTGTATTTATTATAATCTATTCTACAGGAATAATACAGATGTCATATGTAATTTTCAGTGGTATGAATGTAACTGATTTAAGTGACATATGTAACAGTATAACATAAAAACATCCGGTTATCAATTAGAAACCGGATGTTTTTTTAGGGAAACGCTGATTTAAGATTTCTATTTTACAGTAATTACTGCACTTACTGTTCTGTTTTTCGAAGGAAGCAGAGCCTGACTGCTCATATTGATAACAGGTGTGCCGTTTGCGTCAAAGTGAACGCGCTTGATTCTTGCGTGGCGGCACGGATCGTAGAGCGGATTGCTGTTGTAGGTATCACACTTTTTATCAGCATGTTCAGCAGGACGTGCATGGTAGATGATAAGAAGATCACCGTTTTCGTCGGTTACAAAGCTGTTGTGACCAGGACCGGACGGACCGTTTAAGTCAGCAGTTGAAAATACAGGTGATGAAAGCTTCTTCCAGCTCGAAAGATCCATAAGATTTGCATTTATATCAGCTTCCAGACGTCCTACGCAGTATTCGGAACCTGTGCCGGATGCTGAGAAGAACACGTATATCTTTGAGTCTGTCTTAAGAACTGCCGGACCTTCGTTTACTTTCTCGTTTACCATTTCCCAGTCATATTCCGGTTTGGTAAGCATTATCGGCTTAGAAGTGAGTTTTGTCGGATTCTTCGGATCTATCTCTGCCATGAACAGTGATGAAGTACCTTTTATTTCAGCCCAGATAACGTAATGCTTTCCGCCGTTTTCGAAGTAAGTCATATCAAGTGAAAATCCTGCAAATGAATCTGTATCACCGGATGACGCCTGCATCTGACCGCATTCCGTCCATGTTCCTGTGTACGGATCACCGTTACATTTCAGCACATACGGACGTATAGCCCACACATTGTCGCTGGCACCTGCTGCAAAGAACATGTACCATGTTCCGCCTATCTTATGCATTTCCGGAGCCCAGATGTGTTTTGAAAGGATGCCACTGGAATGAGCCTTCCAGATAGTCTTTTCCTCGGCATCAGCAAGTCCTGCAACTGTGCTGCTTCTTCTGAGAATGATCCTGTCATATCCCTTGTCAACACTGCCGAAAGCAGGATAGGATGCAGTGAAGTAGTAATATCCGTCTTCACCGTTAACAATGTACGGATCAGCTCTTTCTTTGATAAACGGTTCTTCATAGCTGTTTACCTGAACCTTGCCGGAAACAGTGTAGGTACCTTTTTTCGATGTGTCAAGAGAGGCAAGCTCGTCTTCGTTCCACTGAACAGTGAACTCATCGCTGCTGCCGTCTGAGTAACTGCATTTTACCTTGTCCGGAAGTGTAACATTGTCTCCGGCAGATATTTGTGTTCTTACCGGTTCAACACCTGCACTTGCCGGTGCGATGGATGCAGAAGGGTAGGCTTTTATAAGTGCAGAGTACTGATCCATTGAGATAGGGATAACATATCCGTGACGCGGTGTGAAATCGAAGCTGTATGAGCTTCTGCTAAGCAGAGTAAAGTTTTCAAGGTCATCAGTTTCCTGCATTACGTAATATCCGTCACCATATGCATCTGACATAAGCAGCCAGTGATCAGTACCCGGAATGTTGTAGATGTTCGGACCTTCTACACCCATTGTTCCTTCAGAGATCTGCTTTACTTCCTTCCAAGGACCTTCTGCCTTGTCCGATGTCGCAAGATAAATTCTCTTGTTGGTCTCGTTTTTATAGTACATGTAGTACTTGTTATTCTGGAAAATGATATCGGAGTCGATAGCACTGTCGCCGTTTGCCGGAGCAAAGAGCAGAGCAGGTTCCGTATCGAAATGCTTCAGATCCTTGCTGTATGCGTAGTACATGATCGTTCTGCTTCCGGTCTCATTCGAGTGGTTAGCCCAGTAGATCATGTATGTATCTTTTTCAGGACAGTAAATAGCCTGCGGAGCCCATGCACGGTCTGAACCCATCATGGAAGGATATTTGTTCGCTACTTCTATAAGTGTGACGTCGGTCCAGTTTATCAGATCGTCAGAACGGGCGCTGATTATGTTCCTGTTGCTGCTCCATCCGAGCGAGGATTTCATGTCAGTAGCAAGCATGCAGTAGCTTCCGTCCTCGCATTTAAATATATACGGGTCACGTATACATTCAGTTCCGACATTTGATTTCCATACAGCTTTGCCATTATTAAGAGCCTTGAAGTTATATCCGTCGGTACTTACTGCATACGAAAGACGTTCCTGTTCCGGAGCGTTGCCAAGGAAGTAGGCAAATAAAAATGCAGTGCCCTGTGAGTCTGAGTCAGAATTCCAGAGACTTGTATTTGATCCGTTTTCACCGAAGAAATAGTCATTCATCACGGAAAGGTCATCGCCGTTTGCTTTGCCGTCCGAGTTTAAGTCAGCAGCTGTATTTCCGAGTGTGTCAAAACCGTTTGTAAGGCCGCTCTGCATGAGTATTCTGTCGGTAATGTCAGTTTTTCCGTCGCCGTTCAGATCTCCGAATGCGGTTACTTGACCGCTGCCGGCAGGTGAGATGTAGAAACGCTGATTAGCACCGCCCCAGTAATCCCACTGGTCAATAACAGCGCCGTTTTCGGAACTTTGTCCGTAAACATCAAAAGCAGCTTTGCCGGAGCATTCGGCTGTTATATAGTAACTGTCACCGGTCTTGTTAAGCTTGAAGTGCTGTGAACTCAGGTCACTGTAATTTTCAAGCTTAATTTTGTTACCGTTTGTACTGTCTCCGTTTTCAACTGTCAGTGACTTGTCAGGATATTTAACAGACATGATACGGCAGTAGCCGTTATCCGTGCTGAATATCTGCCATCTCTGCGAATCATCCGCAAGCGAAGCCCACTGATTGGCTGTTCCGTTACTCTGAGCGGTAACATATTTCTCACTGAGAACAGGGGAGATGGTATAGAAACCACCGCTTATGATCTCGCCGGTCTGATCAGCCTTCTTTATCCTTACGATATCATCCGAAGCACCTGATGAACTGAACGAACCAAGCGAAGCCATCATCAGTGCAGCAGATGTTATCGCCGCTATTTTTCTGTGAATTTTCATCCTTTCTCCTCCAGACATATAAGATTTTACACTGGTACATCCTATTTAAACACTGATTTATTCATAAATCAGCACAGGTATTCGGTTCGTACCGAATACCGCAGTTCCGTCAAAGTCTAAACTGCGATTAAATCATTCCTGCATAACACATTCTATAAACCTTATTATAACGTAAAATAAGATAAAATTCAATATACTGCACATAGAAATATATAATAGTTAATAATAATTGTGAGGTGTGACAAAGCGTATATGTGACGAAGTCACAGAAAAAACAGCCGGTTCCATGTATAATAAGGACAGTAAATAAAGAAACAACACAGTTTCGGAGTTTACATCAAAAAGTATATGTTAGTCAAAAAAATAAATATAGACAAGGAGAATGCTATATGTCAGAAATCACAATCACAAGCCAGAACTTTAACGAAGTAGTAAATAAATCAGATAAGCCTGTTCTTATCGACCTCTGGGCATCATGGTGCGGACCATGCCAGATGCTTGCACCGGTCATCTCACAGATTGCTGAGGAACATCCGGAAATCAAAGTCGGAAAGGTAAACGTAGACGAACAGCCTGAACTTGCTGCAGCCTTCAATGTTTCAAGTATCCCTATGGTAGTGCTTGTAAAGGACGGCAAGGTAGTAAGTTCTGCAGTCGGATACAGACCAAAGAGCAGTATTGAAGCAATGCTTGCATAATGCTTTTTCCTCATAAATAAATTAAAAGCAGCGAAAGCCGGTACTGATATGTAAACAGTACCGGCTTTCGCTTCGGTTCATTTCGGTATTAATTGATTTTATAGTAAACGTCATAAATAATTTTACTTTGACTTAAAAATGATTGTGTGTTATACTTATACTATGAGGTGAAAGCTATGAATCCACGTAAGTATATCACAGATCCGAAAATATTGTTAGAAGAAGGTAAAGCAATTA
>JAFRUS010000096.1 GCA_017438745.1 Oscillospiraceae bacterium
CAAGAACCCCAGCTTTAATCAGAGCTTCCTTCGATACTTTCTTAGCCTCTTCTCTGTCCATCGTTCTTAGTTTTTCAATATATTCCTGCATACCACGAATGTATTCTTCGTGAGTAGGTCTTCTTTTTACTTCAGTCATTTTACATTCCTCCTGAAACACAAATTTGCTTTACAATAATATTATACTACATTATCAGCTGAAAATCTATATATTTGGAAAGCATCTCCACAGAAAAATAGCCAGTGTCATATCAAACAACACTGGCATTCTATTTTACTTCCCGTATAGTTCGTTTAGTCTGCTTACGCACTCCCTTCTCTTATCATCTGTGACATGCGTATAAATGTTCTGAGTAACCAGACAGTTCTTATGTCCAAGCCGCTCCGAAATATATTTTATATCCATTCCACTGTCACAAAGCATTGTTGCGTGAGTATGGCGAAGAGAATGAAAATTGAAATCTTTACAGATACTTTTATGAATCACTCTTGTTGTGTGCTGTAAAGTTCTTGAATTAACATAGCTGCCGCATTCTCTCACACAAACAAAATTAACTTCATATTCTGTTTCCATTTCACTGATAGGATTGTCTGGTACGCCTATTTCATTTTTCTTTACTCTGAACTGCAGCGGATAACGTGACCAGTATCTTATATAGAACTCGCCATATGATATCTTCATTCTTACCTGTTTATCCTTCTCTCGCTTGAGAAGATCAGCTAAACCATCACTTATTTCAACAGATCTAAAAGAATTATACTTTGGATTTGAAAAATACCAGTAACCATTACCTTCTTCTTTCTGACCGTTACTTGAAATCTTAGACTCGTTTGTTTTATTCTTATCTTCTAACCATTGAATCTGTCTGTTTACATTGATCACTTTGTTTTCAAAATCTACATCCTCCCACACAAGAGCAAACACTTCACCAAGCCTCATACCACATTCATATGCGATCCTGAGCGGGATATGTGAAGAACTTCCTTCAGGAAATCTTTCAAATATCTTTGCCATGGTTTCTGGATTCACAACTATCCTTGCTCCTTTTCGCGTGTCAGTTAAAGGTGTTTTGTTTTTCGGGATCTTCAATCCAATCGCAGGAGATGATGCTATATAGTTATTGTCCACGGCATATGCCATACTCTTGGAAAGCACCGCAATTAAAACACTTAACGTATTGGGTGAATATCCTTCATTAAACATATCCATCACAAATGATTGAAGCTGTTCCCTGCTGATATTTCTGAGCAGATATCTACCTAACTTCGGATTGATATTATTTCTGACTTTCTTTTCATATCCCTTTACAGTTGTTTCCTTAAGATCAATTCTACAACTTTTTTCCAGCCATATCTTCAAGAAATCTCTTAAAGTTATATCCTTACACGGACTAACTGAACCTTTTTTATAGTACTGTGCCATTGCCTCCGTTCCTGCAGCTTGTGCTTCTTTCTTAGTTTTAAACCCGCTCCTACGAGCACGCTTTCTCTTGCCATCAACTGCGGCAATTTCAAACCAGTATTCCCAGTGCTTTTCGCCGCTTCTGCCCTTATGTTCTTTTAAATGTAATTTCAAATTAACATCTTCCTTTCGTAAAAACGGAGCGGCAGTAAATAGCCGCTCCGCCATTCATACAAGCTACGCCTTTAATCTTGACTTATGAGCCGCTTTTAATATCTTCAACTTTCAATTCAATTACTTCATCAAGATTTTTTAGATCCATGCCGTTGTATGCTTCTAGGAAACGATCTATTTCAACGGCAGCTATCTTAAAGCCGCCAAGGTTCATAGCCTTAATAAGCCTGTGCTTTATGAGTCCATAGACCACTACCCTGCTAACACCTAACAATTTCCCAGTCTCAGCAACAGTAAATAGCTTCTTATCTAGTTTATTATCCATTTTACTCCTCCTACTATGATAATATACATTTATAGTAAATCATTATTACTTTCCTCTTTTTCCAAATCAATCGATTCTTTAACATCAAAGAATTCCCGAGATGGTGATAAAACTTTTTCTATACCTGCAAATTTCAGCACCTCATTAACGGTACTTACCTGCATTGTTTCTTTCAGCACCTGCTTATAGCCTTGAGTCTCTTCATTAGCATTTACTATAGTCTTTTTCAACTTATTATACGCTTCTTTCCCCTGATCTGACTTGGTAAATTCTTCAAAATCCTCTTTAACTGAACCTGAAAATGCAATCTCTTTATCATATCCGATAAACATTTGATCCGTTATATCATCATGATTATCAAAGAGATTAAGAACCTTTTGTACAAAAGCATATTTATTATCACACATTTCATCTTTAAGTTCTTTCAAAAAAGTATTTAGCCGTTCTAAGCGCTCAATCCCAAGTTTATTTACCATTAGTTTCTTTTCTGAAGCAGAGTAATATACAAATGGATTTGAAGGATTAGTTTCCATTGTGGAATCAGGATCACGAGTTAATTTCCGTGCTCTTTCTAGCTGAAAATAAATCTTACTAAGTTCAATTCCAATATCCGAAATCGAGTAATTTGGAATATATACGGTAATTGTTTGAGGATTGCTCCTTTTCACCCTAATTCTCCCAATCACCTGTATCATCTCAGTGAAATCCCAAGTCTCTGCCACAACAACTTTTATGTCAGAATCTGTCAATGAAACGCCATTCTCCATAACCTTGGTCGCTATCAGGGAATCTGAATCAAAACTTTCATTATAAGCAATCTGGGTTATTTCAGCTCGCTTATCTTCTGAAGAATACACATGTATTGCATCACCCAAATTTTCCTGTAGTTTTTTTACTTTTTCGATGTCATTGACATATACAAAACATTTTATATCCTCCTCGTTGTACCGTTTTATTCTATCAAAGAGCACTTCTTCATCATGAGGATTATAAAATTTAAAGTCCAAGTAATTCCAATCATTATTCATTAAATACACAATCTTGATACGACTGTTTGATGAATCAGAAATTCTACAAAGCAAATCCACATCAGTATTCTCATCTACGTGCAACTCAATTCTTTTGTTTGCTGTACTTACTCGTTCCATAGATGAAATATAATCTATTATTTCATCATCGGTGCCAGTAAGGTAGATACGAATTGTATCATCTAAATGTGATTTAATATAATCAAGCACTCTTTGACCGTAAGTCGAAAAAGTAGAATCTTCCACAGGAGAGTGTATTTCATCAAACAAAAAAACAACATTCTTTAGATTATGTAGCTTTCTATTCAATACAAATTCCTGATAAGTAAGAATATGAATGTTTTCCGGAGGACTAATTCTTTCAACAATTTCAGGCAAGAATTTTTTATTGTGATACGAACACAGAAACTGAATTTTGCAAGCTTTACGATTAGTAAGAAAAACTACCGTTTTCCCCTGCTCTGAGCACAGCTTAATGATACCTTTCAAAGTAGTTGTTTTCCCGCTTCCGGTACCTGCAAAAATAGCTGCAGCTTCTCCAAATTTGAGTTTTCCAATGTCTTCATCCAATACAATAGATGAAAGATACTCTTTCGAGTCTCCAATGTAGTATTTTTCAGTACTCAGAAGCATTCCCCAATACTTTGAATCCACATGATTCCGTAAAAAATCGTCTCTGACTGCACTAACTTCCTTCAACTTTTGTTCGTACATCCAATTGGTTGGAAGGTGCATATTAGGATCGTTCATCCAAGGAGGGAACAGACATATATTTAGTTCGTTCGTCCAAGGAGGAGGGAGACTAATATTTGGTCCGTTCACTGCAGGAGGAAGCGGAATGCTTGGGCCGTTCACCGCAGGAGGAAGCGGAATGCTTGGTCCGTTCACCGAAGGAGGAAGCGGAATGCTTGGTCCGTTCACCGCAGGAGGAAGCGGAATGCTTGGTCCGTTCACCGCAGGAGGAAGCGGAATGCTTGGTCCGTTCACCGAAGGAGGAAGCGGAATGCTTGGTCCGTTCACCACAGAAGGAAGCGTACACATATTCTGTCCGTTCACGAGAAGAGGCAGGCACATATTCGGGTCGTACATTTCATTGTAATTATTCATTATATCAACCTTTCTGTATTTCCTTAAATTTCTGAATATGTTATAATAATTATTATTGTATATGCCGGCACCAGAACCGCACCTGCACGGAGTATCGACCGCACGCTGCCGGAGAAGAACCGCACTGTACTTTATTAGGTACTTTTCATGGTGTTCGTCCAGTCCGTTCGCATTTATTCCACAGTCCACTTGACAGCAAGCCTCTATGAGCGCGGTAGTCCGGCAGCACAGGCAGGAAGCCACGAGGGCTGCTGCCTGGCCACCAGCCTACCACACTCATTCTCACTGTCAAGCGGCTTTTGCGGCATAAAAGCTCACTTATGCAGAGCGTGAAGAATGGATTGTCCTTGATCTGAAACCGGTGCGGTTTTCGCCCGGCAAAGTGCGGTTCTAGGTCCGGCAAGGTGCGGTTCCAAGTCCGTGTCGTTGCGGTTTATAATCCGGCATATACAATTATGAGATTTCTGTTTAAATCTCTTGTAATCATTATAGTATAAGTACTAAGAAACTAACCCCGAAAAAAACCCGAAAAAAGTGAGAATTACTATGACTGATAAAAGCGCTTGCACCAGACAAAATTTTCTTAAAAAAATGATTGACGGTGTTTTTATACATCACTCATTAAAATGCATTTCAAACATATCCGATTCAAATCCTGATAGAATCGAGTATGTAGATACTGATATTATAGATTCATGTAAAAAGAATAAATTTGGAAACACATCTAAAAAACAAGTGTCTGATCTCTTTGAGCCGATCTTCAAATATAAAGGTATAAAAGTCGAAGTTCCATTTAAGAACATCGAAATCAGCAGTACTGAATTTTACCAAAGCAGAGCACGAAACTATATTAAAAAACTGATCCAAGACGATCAGCATTATTGTAAGTTAATCGATGAAATCGAACTTGCTGAATTAGAAATTATTTTTAAAGAAATAATCAACCTCATTTTTCCGTACACATGTAATACTGAAAAACCTGAAAATGATCCGTTTCATGAGCAGGAAGAAGAAATACGTGATCTAATAAAGAAAAAACTTCTGGAGCACGAAGATAAAAAGACCGAACTAGGCATTGTTTTTGAGAGTGATTTGCTATTTGAATATTCAGATATCAATAACTATATATCTGATAATAAAATGGACTATATTGATTTAAATGAGACCCCTATCTCAACATTCAGCAATAATACTGTGTATAAATATAAGGCGGAACTCTCTATAGAAATTGATGCATTACGCTCAACGGTAAATGTTGCATTCAGCTTATACGGTACAGAAAAGTCTATACAGACAGAATACTTTGGTTGGATTGGTCGAGAAATAGCTGATGATATAATGATACCTAAAGAAGTTATACCCGCAATATGCTTTTTTACTATTATAGATGGGCATGAAATTATGCTGCAAATACTCGAGGAAATTTCTCTTATAGAATTAGATACACCTTATCTTTAAATATAAACTCTAAACGTTCTAGGTTCCACAAATCATACATCTCACAACATTATACTGGAACCTAAAACTGCAAAGATCCATCACACTATAATTCATTTTCTTTTAGCATTTTATCAAGCGTAGGTCTGCTTACTCCGATCAGCTTTGCAAACTGACTCTTGTTGATCTCACGCTTTATGAACCGTTCATAGTATTTATCGAAATCCTGAACCGACTTACGTTTTCTGCCGGAGTACTTGCCTTCCCTCTTGGCGATGGCAATTCCTTCTCGTTGTCTTTCCAAAAGGTTAGCTCTTTCAAATTCATTGATAGCACCAATCATTGTGAGCATCAGCTTCCCAGTAGGTGTACTGGTATCTATGTTTTCCTTGTTACTGACAAGATTCACGCCCTTCTGATTTAACGCATCAACAATATCAAGCAAATCCTTGGTAGAGCGGGCAAGACGTGAAAAATCATGAATATGAACAGTGTCACCTTCTCGCGCAAATTCTAAAAGTTCCTGAAGTTTTGGTCTGTTTGTATCTTTGGCTGAAACCTTTTCTGTAAACCATTTTTCTATATTGTATTTTTCCATTGCTTCAATCTGCCTCTGTTCATTTTGTTCTACTGTAGATACTCGTACATAAGCTATCCTCATTTTCATCGTCTCCTTTGTAAAGTAAATTCCTGATGTGTTTTACAGTCTGTAAAAATACTCAGAATATAATTCTATTTTTACAGAAGCAAGGTCATCATCAAATGTAAAATTACAGTGTACTCTATTTTTAAGGCAAAATTATTTTTTCCGTAAAATTATTTTTAGTATCCGGACATCTTCTCAGATGTCCGGATCTATTTTTATTTCATATCTTGAACTACACAATGGCACAGCATTCTACAGCATCTTTTATAAGCTCAGGTTCGTATAGCATTTCTTCGATCTCTTCAACTGAATAATATCCACTTTCGAGAAGTGTCATAACATCACTTGGATCAGTGCCGAAACTGCTGCATATTTCAAGCAACTGTGAAACCGAATCATCCTCATCCAGATTATTCAGGTCATCGAAGTGATAAAGATGGCACCAGCTGTCATAGACCGGGATCCTGTAATTATTACTTGTAAATTCTGAATGTTCAAGTTTCCCCGTATTGTCTATCTTAACAATGTCCCCGTCATGCAGATTAATTACAGTAAACTTTGTTCTGTTAAGTCCTGTTTCATATAAAGCCTGATTGAGAATTGAGCGGGTAGATGCATACACGTAAAGACCAAGTTCTTTAAAGTGTACTAAGACTAAAGGATTATCGCCTTTAATTATGTACAGTGAATTCTCCTGATCCAGCACTGTAAAGGTAAACGTCCCCTTCACTGTTTCAGCCATAAATCTTAAGGAATCGAAATTAAGTTCACCCTGTTGCTCGATAAGCTGTACAGCTACATAACTGTCCGTTTCAATCCTAGTTTCCGGCAAGCTATATTTTTCTCTTAGCTCATTATCGTTATAAAGAACCCCATTATGAGCAAAAGCAAATTTCTTTCCTGCTCTAGCGATGAAAGGATGATTGTTATAGTTCTTATCTTTATCTCCCTGAGTTGCCATTCGTGTATGTCCCATAACTGCATTCGCACAAGCAGGAACATGAAATTTTATTTTATGAGCGGCTTTGGGCTTTTTGTACACAATAACCTTGCCTAAGTATGTATAGGCGATACCAGCAGCATCTATTCCCCTTTCTTCAGCTGCATTTGCAAGACTTTGTGTCAGTTTTCTCAGAAGCTTAATACCAGCCTTCCCCTTGTATGATGAAAAACCAAATAGCGCACACATTCCTTTAAATTTCCTCCTCAACATAAATTTTTTCATTAATATACAGATCGCGTTCCTTGAGATACTGAATAAGTTCCGGTTCGGTAATACCTGCTACGAATTCAGACCAGGACATACGGCCTATTTCATCATCATTCAGTTCAACAGCCTTTTCACATATCTGGTTCACAAACTCCAGTGTACCTATGATCGTGTTGTATTTAAGAGTACCCTTAAATATTCTGAATTCTATAGTATGGAAATTACATAAATTCAGAGCCTTATACCTGTTGCAGTCCTTTTTAGCCTTGTCCATAATAGCTTCAGGAGAAGGTTCATATCCGTGCCTTCCTGCCCAGTGATTTAAACTTTCTTCTGTTCTTCTTGAAAACTTAGCGATCTCATTCCAATGCATTTCAATAAAGTAAAGAATACGGCTTATTATTTTTTCCTGTTCATCACTGCTTTCAGCAAGACTGTTTCTGTTTACATGAACATGAAGTCCGCACGTACTCACCTGATGTGATCTGTAGCCAAGTACAACTGCTTTTCTGGTCAGTTTTCTCCAGCAAAAACTATTCTTATGGTAATCCAACGTCATTGCATGAGTAACTATCTCCATACCATCATTCAGGCTTCCATCATTCTTAATATAGATATGCTCAGCCTCTTCATTACCTATATCAAGCAAAACACCTGCATCCGATTCTTTATCGTCCGCATCATAAGCTCCGTCTATTTCCAGTTCCACTCCAAAGTATCGATTGCTGTCTTCTCCGTAAAATATAGTTTCCGGTTTATAGCTGTACTCATGAATATTCTTGCCGGAATCAAGCTTTTCAAAGCACTCTTCGCAATAGGGTTCATTATTATCAAAACAGGTATTATCATCGTGAACTAATCTGTCACACTCACTGCATCTGCAATAATGATTACTAAAGCAGTCATTACAGATATCAATAAAGCCATCGCTATGAGCAGAACTGCGTAAAACCCGATCTCCGCAGCAATCACAGACCAGTGTATTATCATCATAACAGTCGCTGCACATAAGTTGTCCTTCCATTTCGTAGGTCACTTCATCTGAATTGATTTCTGAACCACATACTGAACAATGATTTTTAATTTCTTTCATGCTCTTTCCTCCGTAAAAACAGGCTCCCAGGAACACCCTGAGAGCCTTGAATTTTGTCAGGCAGTACCTTCACTGCCTGATATATATAAATATCTCCTTGAACAGACACCTAGTATTATTGAAATATCACCTCCGTAAAAAATATTATGTTCCCTATGATGCGTGACCAAGCGGTGGTCAAGTATCAATACAATAATATATAATTAAAGAGATGCATTTTTCCCTTTTCATGCTAATCGATTATTTCATATTATTTTTGTTTTTTTCATATAACATATAATTAATCAGAGATAGAGTGTAACAGCGTTCACTCTATCCTGCAGAAACTATAATTTATAGTTTAAGTAAATTGTATTATTACTATATATTAATATAGTAATATAATAAATAAATATTATTATAAAAAAATTAAAGGAGTTTTAGCTATGAAAAACAATAGACTTGCAATAACAGTCACTAAAGCTGAAGAAGAGATGATAAGAAAACTTGCTAGCGAGAAGAACCTTACTGTATCCAAATTGATTATAAACCTATGCAAACAAAACTCATCAAATATGACAGATGCTAGTTCTGCTGTTCAGATTCAGGAAGTAATCAATATCGCATATGATCTTATTACAAACAGCTCTGGACTCATTAATAAAATAAACAGTGATCCAGATACTTCAGAAAAACTTAAAACACTTAGAAAGCTGAGGGACGAATCATGGGAATTCTAAAAATAAAAAATCATGTTCAAGACAAAGAACAGTACTTGTCAAACCTAGTAAGATATATTATCGAAGGAGAAGCACCGTCAGGACTGTACGGTAGTCCGAATACTGAATATCGTTCTGCTGAAATAGCGATAAAACAAATAAATCAAGTAAAAAATTTTTTCGGTAAGGAAGAGTTCAATTGTATGGTTCATATAATCATTTCATTTGATATATCAGAAGTAATGGAATTCATCACCGCCATTAAATATACAAATAAGATCTGTGAATACTTTTCAGCCCGCTACCAGCTTGTCTGGGCTGTTCATGAAACTCCTCATGACGATCCTAGAAGCAACAGCTCGCAATGGCATACTCATATAGCTATCAATCCTGTCAGCTATATTGACGGACATATGCTAAATTTAAATTATTCAGCTCAATATGCGTTCCTCGAATATATAAAGGAGGTAACCGAAACACAGGATAAATACTGGCTTATAGAACACATCTAATGAAGTCCTTATAAGAACTCTATAATCAAATATCGTATTATAACATATAACATAATAATAATAAAAGGGATAAAATAACAAAATCTAGGAGATTAGTGAAGTCTGTGTATTAATCAATGCAGATTATGATTATCACAAGAAGCTACTAATCTACCAGATAATCTCCTTATTTAATTCAATACCCTAAGAAAGGATGTGAAAAAATGGACGTAATGTTAATTGATCCTGAACTTAAAGGATTATTTACAGTCAAAGAAGCAGCAATATATTTAGCAGTTTCCGAAAAAACCGTATATCGCCTTATCCATGAAGGCAGGATAACGGCTTTATTGATCGGATGCAGATATAAAATCGAAGCATCTGAACTGCTAAGATACATTAACGGTCTTAAGAAAAACAAAAAGACCTGCCACACTGACAGATCTTATATTCTATATTAACTGTGAATAAATATTTTCTTATTCTTCAGCTAATATTATGATTTCTACTCTAGTAATTAAAATCATAATAATTTATATCAAACTATAATCATGTATTCCGAGAAAATCTGGTCATGTTAAAAATAACAACCGTGATAACATAAGAATAAAAGAAGCCAAACAAATCATATAAATTTCAGGAGGATTCTTATGGACGAATACAGGATAATGACAATAGCTGAAGTTCAGGAGTACATGGATATCGGCAAGAACAGGCTGTATGAGCTCTTGAAGGAAAACAGAATCAAATACTATAAAGAAGGTAAAAAATATAAAATTACCAAGAAGAGTGTAGATGAATATATCCAAAGCAGACTCTCAGAAAAATAAGTGTTTCCAAATAAACCAAAGAAGAAGAACGAGCGGTATCCATGGTGGATACTGCTCATTCTTCTTCCGATGCTGTATCAACATATATTTTTACTATAGATAAAAGATTCGAACGATGTTTCTCAGGACATTTACGATACAGAGAAGTAAGCGTACTTAGCTCTATTCCACCATCATAGGCTTCACCAAAAAGTAAGTAGTCAACGTTCATATCAAGTATTGTTGAAAGATTTACAAGCGTCTTTAAAGAGACGCCTTTTACTCCCAGTTCTATGTCTGCAATAAACTTCGAAGACACATCCAGCTTTTCCGCAAGCTGCTCTCTTGTATATCTAAGCCGCTCCCGCTGTTCCCGTATTCTTATGCCTATTTCCTTTAAATTCGGTTCCTTCATTACCATGCTTCCCCTCAAAGTCATTAATAATTCTATTTTAATAAATTTTCTTTTTTTAATAAATGAACTTTCAGGGTTGACAAATTAGAACTATTAGTGTATAATATACATAAAGATTAGGAATCGCTCGCGTTTTCCGAGCATATCGACTATTTTATGATAACATGGAGGGATTTATTTATGATTATACTTTTAATAATTTATACCGTTTTAGGGTATAAAAGCATTCGTTACATCAAAGCAAACATCATGCATATTTCATCGGAACTTGTATTTAATCTTCCATTATATTATGGAAAACAAATATTAACTGGGCTTTTCTTTGGGTGGGCAACTATTCCCGTTATGCTTATCCATAAGTTAGTAGCTCGCTAAAAAAATCCATAATCACAAAAAACAATATTAAAATTGTATGGACTGTATGGGGTTAGTCGGTTACAATAATTCAAAGATAACACTGCAGACCTATTGGTTTGCAGTGCTTTTATTTTATGAGGGGGATTATTATGTATTGTTTCAAATGCGGCAACAAGCTTATGGATGATGCTGTTTTTTGTATTCACTGCGGTTCTAAGGTTGATATTTCTGGATATAAACCGAATCAAATGAATACGGACACAGAATCTGATTATCGAAATCAAAACGAACCGTTGGATTCAGCTCCAGATATTACTGATTCTGAAAACTCTGTTTCATCTGCTACTGAAGCACTGGCGAAACCAAGCAATGGACAGAAAAAAATATGTCTTGATAAAGATCTTGTGGATTCTCAAAATAATCCAATGGAAAGTCAAGTTGCAATTAATAATAATGAAACGAATGCTGAGTCAGTATCGTTAAATCAGATTAAACCGGATGATGTAATAGGAAAAGAATACACATTTGAAAGAAGCGTCTTTTTTAAAATTCAGTCTAAACAAAAAATGCTCTTTACAGAGGACAGTCTTGTCAAAGAAAAGTTCACCAAAAAGGCAATCAATTACAATGATATAAGCGATGTAACGGTTATTGATCATATTTCAATAAATAATATGATGATGTTTGTGTTATGCATATTGTTACTGATTGTTGTTATTGCATCTGCATTTCTAAACGGTACAGGAATTATACCAATAGTAATTGCTATATTTTCTACATTATCATGGATCCCTGGATTAAAAATGACCTCGATAATTATTACTTATGGAAATAAAAAAACAACTATCAATATGGATAGTATGGATTCGGATAAAGAACCGTTTTTAGACACAATGAAAAAAGCATTGATTCTTTATGGTGATGGTTCTGTTAGTCCATATTATTCATCAAATAAGTTTACAAAAAGAGATAAGATTTCTCTCGTTACAGGAGGAATCCTTGGAATAGCTGTAACTATAGGTTTAATTAATCTCATTACGTATGAAGATGACAGTGATAAAATAGATACATCTAAATCAAGATCATATAATCAACAAGCAACTGAAAAGATCGAAGATTCTGAAGAAGATTCCAAAATTTCCGAAGATCATGCCGAAATACAACCTTTAACTGCTAAACAAGAAAAAGATCCTTCTGAACATAAATTATACGATAGTGCTGTTCAGTTAATGAATTCAGGAAACTATGAGTCAGCACTAAAATCTTTTAATATTATTTCAGATGATGGATACAATGTTGACAATGAAATTGCTATATGTATAGAGAAGTACGGTAAATTTTTATATGAACAGGCCGATGGCTATTTTCAAACAGGAAAATACGAAGAAGCTTTAGCTTTGTTCGAAATATTGACTGGTTATGAAGACAGTGATGAAAGAGCTGAAATATGCAGATCTATTATAGGCAGTGATTTAATTAATATTTCACCTGACTGTGCTATGTACTATCTTGGCGAAAGCTATGATTCACTTATAGAAAACCTCGGTGAACCAGATCAAAACCCTCGATTTCACCCTATAAGTGCCGCTGTCGGAGGTTATAACTCAAACTCTTATAAATACGGTTCTGTTGTTTATTCTTATATAAATATCTCTCCAAGTGCTGACAGCAGAATAATATGCATTGAAGCTGGTAACGGTTCAAAGGTAGCTGATGGTATTAATGTAGGAATGACTTTTAAAGAACTTAGTGATTTCTTTGATTTTAATTGTGGTTCACCAGTAGAAGTGCAGATAGAACCAGTTTCCAGAGCAGGCTCAACTTTAGTAATCAACGGTTATGAATGCGAGATGTATTTTGATTTTCCTCTTGGTGCTGATATCAATACTCCTTCTGAAAAATTCGTAATCTACAGCAAAGCTTTATCAGAAGAAGTATATAATAATCAGAATAATGACCCACATATACAAAACGGCTCCGTTAAAGCATATATGAGAGGTACAGTAACACTCAGCGATAACGGTAGTATTCTTAATCTCAGAAGCGGTCCTGGAACTAATTACGATGTACTGGCTAAACTAAAGAACGGTGAACTGGTATTCACGAGCAGCGACGCAAATAACGGATGGTATTACGTTGAAACAGAATATGGCAATGGTTATGTAAGTGCAGACTTTGTAACTTTCAAAAATACCTGATGCTATTATCAGATTACTCTGTTTGTCAAAAATAATCTGACTTATTTGTCTTATAGGGGGAATGAACTATGTATTGTCCAAAATGCGGTAAAGAATTAATTACAAACGCAAAGTTCTGCGGTTCATGCGGAACTCAAATTACTCAATCCACCGTTAATAATGCAAATGTTGCAGCTAATGCTGAAACTTCAAACAAAAGCATTGAATCAGCTTCATTAAATAGTGGAGACACTGTAAATGAAAACACTTCTAAAAAGAATAAAACCATTGGCAAGGTGATTGTAGGCATAGGTATTTTAATAGGCATTATCATAATAATCGTTTTTTTATTCAATGATGACGAACCAGTTAGAATTAGTAACATATCATACGATTACGCAGATAGTTGGAGTGATAGTATTAGTTTATCGTTAGATGCTGTTAATATTTCGAATAAAGATATTGCGTATATATATATCGATACTTATGCATATGATAAAATGGGTACAGAAGTAGAAAAGCAAACCTTACAAATTACTGGTCCGATAGAAGCGGGGGAAACTTACAGTGCAGCATGGGATCATTTATTCTACGAGCCAGGAGTATATGCAGTATGGCCAAAAGATGTAAAAGTAGTTTATATTAAAGGTGGCGAAGCAACTTTCGAAAATGAGATTTATTGCTATAAAAAAGGATTTTATACAAAAGGACTTAAATAAATATTGTTATATCAAGTGAAGTAAAATTTCCTTATTTCAATAAACAATATTCTATAATAAGCAAATTTTTGATATTATCAGAGATCATATTTAGGTGAGAGCACAAACTCTCACCTTTTTTATTCTGCACTCAAAAAAATGTACTCACGAGTACATAAAAAACGCTACGTACTTTTTTCGTACTCACGAAGCCTGATTTTACCTAATTTATAGCAAAAAACAAAAATCCCGGCGATTCATAAGAATTACCGGGATTTTATTTAAACTACGTATTTACGTGCGTTATGAATTACTTCATAGCCTCTTCAACAGCAACTGCACATGCAACTGTTGCACCAACCATCGGGTTGTTACCCATGCCGATGAGACCCATCATTTCTACGTGAGCAGGAACTGATGATGAACCAGCGAACTGAGCGTCTGAGTGCATTCTGCCCATTGTATCTGTCATACCGTATGAAGCAGGACCTGCAGCCATGTTATCTGGGTGGAGTGTACGACCTGTACCGCCGCCTGAAGCAACTGAGAAGTACTTCTTGCCAGCGTCAGTTCTTTCCTTCTTGTATGTACCTGCAACAGGGTGCTGGAATCTTGTTGGGTTTGTTGAGTTACCTGTGATAGAAACGTCAACGTTTTCCTTCCACATGATTGCAACGCCTTCTGTTACGTCGTTAGCGCCGTAGCAGTTAACCTTTGCACGGAGACCGTTTGAGTAAGCCTTGCGGAATACTTCCTTAACTTCACCTGTGTGGTAATCCATTTCTGTTTCAACGTATGTGAAGCCGTTGATTCTTGCGATGATTTGAGCTGCGTCCTTGCCGAGACCGTTGAGGATAACACGGAGAGGAGTCTTACGAACCTTGTTAGCCTTTTCAGCGATACCGATAGCACCTTCAGCAGCAGCAAATGATTCGTGACCTGCGAGGAATGCGAAACATTCTGTTTCTTCTTCGAGGAGCATCTTGCCGAGGTTACCGTGACCGAGACCAACCTTTCTCTGGTCAGCAACTGAACCTGGGATACAGAAAGCCTGGAGGCCTTCACCGATAGCAGCAGCAGCGTCAGCAGCCTTCTTGCAGCCCTTCTTAATAGCGATAGCGCAGCCTACTGTGTAAGCCCACTTAGCATTTTCAAAACAGATAGGCTGGATACCTTCAACGAGCTTGTAGATGTCGAGGCCCTTAGCCTTGCAAACTTCAGCACACTCTTCGATAGAGTTGATGCCGTATTCTTTGATTACAGCGAGAATCTGCTTCTCTCTTCTGTCGTATGATTCAAATAAAGCCATTGTAAGTTTCCTCCTTATTCTTTTCTTGGGTCAACGAGCTTAACTGCATCAGCAACTCTTCCGTACTGACCCTGAGCCTTTTCAAATGCTGTGTTAGCATCATCGCCGGCCTTGATGAAGTCCATCATCTTTCCGAAGTTTACAAACTTATAGCCAATGATCTCATTATCTTCGTTGAGAGCGAGCTTTGTAACGTAACCGTCTGTCATTTCGAGGTAACGAGGACCCTTTGCGAGAGTACCGTACATTGTACCAACCTGTGAACGGAGGCCCTTACCGAGGTCTTCAAGACCTGCACCGATTACAAGACCGTCTTCAGAGAAAGCACTCTGTGAACGACCGTAAACGATCTGGAGGAAAAGTTCTCTCATAGCTGTATTGATAGCGTCACAAACGAGGTCTGTGTTGAGAGCTTCGAGGATTGTTCTGCCAGGAAGGATTTCAGAAGCCATAGCTGCTGAATGAGTCATACCTGAACATCCGATAGTTTCAACGAGACACTCCTGGATAACGCCTTCCTTAACGTTAAGTGTAAGCTTACATGTACCCTGCTGTGGAGCACACCAGCCGATTCCGTGTGTAAAACCAGAAATATCCTTAATTTCTTTTGCCTTTACCCATTTTGCTTCTTCAGGAATTGGAGCAGCACCATGAGCAACGCCCTGTGCGATAGGGCACATTGTTTCAACTTCATGAGAATAATTCATATTCTTAAACTCCTTTCAGTATTATGCTGTTATAAACGCATTACTGTTTTATTATACTACATGGCCGGCCTTTTTTCAAGTATTTTTAAACTTATTTTTCTTTACTTTTCCGGCGGGCTCTGTTATAATATACTTTAGAAATCACATTAGGTCACATATCCGGCTTCACCGGATATGTGAGACAAAAGAACACGGGGCTTAGCCCCGTCCCCCGCGCTGATATGAACATATCAGCGTTTCCTTAGTAATCTTTTGAATAAGGAGCGTCACAATGAAGAATACGATATTACTTGTCAGCATTATATCAGCGGCTATTATTTTTCTTGTTATAACCATTTCGTTTTTCAAGGAAAACCCTGATGTAAGCTTAAAAAAAGATGAATACACAGCCCCGGTAAACGCACAGCCCTTTGACCTTGAACTGAGCATTGTAACTTCAGAAGCTAATTTCTGGGACCGCGTAGCCGGTCTTAAGGCAACGGAAGCACCTGAGGTTTACGTAACTGACGAAAACGGAGCAGTTGTCACAGGCGAGGACGGCGAACCAGTATCTGCCGATGAAAATGCTGCAGTCACTTCAGTTCCTGAGGAAGACGAAGAAGCAGAAGTGACTACAGCAAAGACAAAAAACAAGAAATAAATCAGAAAAGGCGTACCGCAAAGGTACGCCTGATTTATTATCTATATTATCACTTGTTTGGCAGGATCACTGTGGATTCTGGCCGTCGGCTGTGTTCTTTCCGCCGTTCTTTACCTTGTTGATTTCCTGTGTAGTTCTCTTTACATCCTGAAGACCCTTTGTGAAATAGAGTTCAGCATCGTGGAGCATATTGTCAACATAGCTGCTTGTGGCGCTTCTGATCTCCTTGGAACGCGCCTGAGCCTGTGAAACTATCTCGGCAGCTCTCTGCTTTGCTTCCTTGACGATAGTATCGCCTGAAACAAGAGCCTTTGCTCTTTCCTCAGCCTGCTGAACTATCTGCTCAGCCTTCTGTTCAGCTTCCTTGATGATTCTTTCACAGTCAAAATCTATGAGCTTTGCGCGCTTTATTTCCTGAGGGATATTGAGTCTTATATCGTCGATAAGTTCTCTGAGGCGTTCTGAGTCAATGATCATCTTATTCTGTGAAAATGGCATAAGCGCAGATTTATCAAGCAATTCCTCCATCTGCTCAAGTATCTCGTCTATATTGTTCATATGCAAGTCACCGCGGGCAAGCCGTGGTTCTCTCCTTTCATCATGAAATGAAATAATAAATATATATATAATAACCCCTGACGCTGAAATTCAGACTTTCAGAAGATCATTTAACACCTGTTATCCTGTTCACAATGCTTTCTCTGATAACATCAGGAACGAAGCTGCTTATGTCACCGCCGAAGGCAGCGATCTGTTTAACTACACTTGAACTGAGGTACATGTTTTCGGTACTTGTTGTAAGGAACACTGTTTCAGCATCCGGATAAAGCTTTTTATTGGCAAGAGCCATCTGAAACTCATACTCAAAGTCACTGACCGCCCTGAGTCCCTTTACTATAGCGCATGCTCCGACTTCTCGGACATAATCCGCCAGAAGTCCATCAAGAATGTCAATAACAACATTATCCATTCCGGAAGTAACATCCATTATCATCTTGATCCTCTCGGTAGGAGTAAAAAGCGGCTGCTTTGAAAGGTTTGTCGATACAAGAATTATTACCTTGTCAAACAGCGTGGACGCACGGGTGAAAATGTCGATGTGTCCAAATGTCACCGGATCAAAACTTCCCGGGCAGACTGCTATCCTTCTCACCTCTGAAACACCTCTTGTTTCTAAATAATAACATCAGACTCCTGCATGGATAAACTGACTTATTTCTATTTTACCATACTTATATTTTTTTTTCAAGACCAGCGGACCAATTTTCTCAGGAAGTTCAAGCCGCTGTTCGTGTTCGCAAATTACTCTTCCGCCCTCGTTCATGCGTTCTGCAAGAAGCGGAAGTGCTTTTTCAAGTATCCCCATGTTGTACGGAGGATCAAGAAAAGCCAGATCGTACATGGTTTTGTCGCTTTTCAGAAAGTCGAGCGAATCCATGAACACTACTTTGCTTTTATCTGTGAATTCAGCAGTCTCAATGTTTTCAGTGATTATGTTTATTGATGCCTTTGATTTGTCAACGAAAACAACTTTTTCAGCGCCACGGCTGAGAGCTTCGATACCGAGCTGACCGCTGCCTCCGAAAAGATCAAGTACTGTAGCTCCCGGGATCTGGAACTGAACAGCAGAAAACATGGCTTCCTTAACTTTATCAGTTGTAGGCCTTACGTCGCTGCCTTCAAGTGTTCTTAGTTTTCTCCCTCTTGCAGTACCTGCAATAATACGCATAATGAGACCGCTCCTTAACTTAAATAAATTAATAATAATTATTATACTACATTTTTTTTACAATGTCTATAGCAATGATAGTCTTATTTTTTACTAAACTTTGACGAAACGCTGATCAGCCCTGAAATCCGGCTGTGCCGTATTCCCTCAGAAAGAAAAAATCAGGGGCATTGCCCCTGAACTTCGCACTTATTTATGAATGAATCCGCTTATTCCTGGCAAAGCTTAATAATAAGTTCTGCCGCAGTTTCTGCGGATATCCCTGCAACACGGCTTACATCCTCCGGTTCTGCCTTTCCTATGGCTTCGATAGTTTTGAAATGTGCCATAAGCTTTGCCGCCTTCTTTTCACCGACACCCTTTACCGATGTCAGACGGGAATCGAAAGTTATCTTTGAATGGAGTTTTTTCTGATAGGTTATTGCCACGCGGTGCATTTCATCCTGTATTGCCGTAAGAAGTGTAAACGCCGATTTCAGACTAGAAACGGATATCTCCTCGCCTCCGGTGGATATCGCCCTTGTGCGGTGCTTGTTATCCTTTACTATACCGAATATCGGAACATCGATACCCATCTGTCTTAAGTAAGGTTCAACGGCATTTACCTGTCCCTTGCCGCCGTCCAGAAAAACCAGATCAGGCTTTCTTCTGAAGCCCTCATCAGTTTCATTTTCATCGAGAAAATGCGTAAATCTTCTTTCGAGGACTTCGTGCATGCAGGCGTAGTCGTTCTGTATCGCAACGTTTTTTATGGAAAAACGCTTGTATCTCTTTTTAAGCGGCCTGCCGTTTTCAAAAACCACCATGCTGGCGCACATCGCTGATGAACCGAGGTTCGAAATATCGTAGGCCTCGATGTACTCAGGCGGTTTCGGAAGTCCGAGAAGCTTTGAAAGCTGTTCAAGAGCAATAAGTTCCTTCCCCGTTCTTCCCGCTCTGACGGAAAGAAATTCGCTGGCATTGTTTCGTGCAAGCATGATGTATTTCATCATGTTTCCCTTCTGTCTGAAATTTACGTGTACCGCATGACCGGACTGTTCCTTCAGGATACCTGAGATGATGTCCGCATCCTCGCACTCGTACTCGGTAAATATCTTTTCCGGAATGTCACGGCCGCTTGAATAGTACTGCATGATAAAGTCAGTGTAAAGCGAGCTGTCATTTTCCGTGCCGTCAAAAAAGTAGGAATTTTTATCCACAAGTTTTCCGTTCCTGTAAACAATAACGGAAACGCAGGTACCGTCCGGATCACCGACAGATGCGATAATGTCCGTATTGTCTATGTCCGGGTCGAATATTTTCTGTGTCTGTGAAGCTCTGGTAATGTTGTTTATCCGGTCACGAAGAACTGCGGCCTTTTCAAATTCCAGATTCTCCGCTGCCTGCTCCATTTCTGCCTGCAGCTTTTCCACCGATTCACGGCTGCCCGTTTTTATGTAGTTCAGAGCCTCGTCAATGATTTCTCTGTAATTATCGGCAGATATTTTTCCGGTACACACACCCATGCACTGCTTTATGTGATAATTCAGGCAGGGACGTTTGTTCGCCGTAGTTGTACACGGAAATTTCTTGTGACAGACCGGCAGCATGAAGACCTTGTTCACTTCAGCCACGGTCTGCTTCGTAACCCCCGAACTTGTATACGGTCCGAGAGTGATACCGCCTTCGATATTCCTTTTTTCAGCGGTTATACGCGGATAAAGTTCATCGGAAACGTGTATGTAGTGATAGCCCTTGTCATCCTTTAAAAGAATGTTGTACTTGGGCTTGTGCTGCTTGATAAGACTGCACTCGAGCACAAGCGCCTCGTACTCGGTGTCAGTCACTATAAAATCGTAGTCAAAGACGTTTTCCACCATCTTTGCCACCTTCGGAGTGTGGTCAGCCGACTGTCTGAAATAGCTGGTGACACGGTTCTTCAGGTTCTTGGCCTTGCCGATGTAGATGATTTCACCGGCTTCATTTTTCATTTTATAGACGCCGGGAAATGTGGAAAGTCTGTTCGTTTTTTCTCTGAGATACGGAAGTCTCTCGTTCATAGTGTCTCCGCTTTGTAAAGGAAGAACCTGCGGGCTTTGCCGCCGACTGTGTTGATGTACTTCATCAGATCAAGCTTATCGATCAGTACTTTTGTGCCCTTTTCAGCCATATCCTTGAATTCCATTTCGATCTCGTAATCACATTTTCCGAGGTAGAAATTAACGTCAAAATCGATGGAAAGTGAATCGGAAGGGCGGATACTGATCCTGTGTGTTACCAGTTCTCCCTGAAGTGAAAACGGTATCCAGGCATATTTTCCGCTTTCGAGTGTAATGTCACTCTTCAGTTTTTCAATATCCATGCAGGTCTCATTGGCTACAGAATAATCGTTTCCTGTGAGCTGCTGGGATTCCTTGAGTTCAAGACGAAGGCTGTTTTCAGTCTGACGAGCTCTGAGCGTAGTATGATTTGAAAGAAGGTAATTGTCATCAGTATCATAGTAATAGTTTATCTGAATGACATCCTTGTATTCCGCATCAGTATAGCGGTCTTTTATAAGAGCCAGTATCTCGTAGAATTTTTCCTTGTCCATGAGAAATTTATATTCAGTTTCCTTCATTTTTTTACCTTCTTTTTTGCGGATTTTTTCTGTTCCTTCATGAGTTCCGTGATCCTGTTATATACCTCAAGTGCGGCAGCTCTGGATCCTTCACCTACATTTTTGCCGCCGTAAACGACAGCATCATGATCTGCAACTGTTGAAGACATATCTGTTCCGAATGTTTCAAGAACATATCTTCCTGTCTCAGCGGATGTCATGCTTTCAGCAAGTCCGAGCTTTTTTCTGATCCTTGAAACGATCATGCTCACCGACTTTTCATCCGAGGCCTTTTTCAGCCTGTGGAAAAATATCTTTTCTGAAAAATACGGCTTGA
The DNA here is from genome assembly GCA_017438745.1 of Oscillospiraceae bacterium. GTDB lineage: Bacteria > Bacillota > Clostridia > Oscillospirales > Ruminococcaceae > HUN007. Next base: position 21,368 of record JAFRUS010000096.1, read on the forward strand.
TCCTTCTGTCAAAGAACAGAATAAAGATTATTATAAGCAGCGCGATAACTCCCATAGCAACGGACATTCTGTAGTCAAATGAAGACTCTTCAGAGACTACTTCATCGATCTGTGTCGGTTCAAATGATTTCCAGCCGTATCCTGAAATATAGAGTTCAGGGAATGCGTGAAGATCACTGTCAGTTACAGAGATATAGAGTGCCGGAAGCTTTCCTGAAGATCCGCTCATAGCCGGAAGCGTTGACTGACTGTACGGATCATGAAGATGAAGTCCTTCGGCATATCTTGCCGGAATGCCAGCCGCTCTTGCCATAAGCACCATTGCCGTAGCGTAGTCAGAACAGAGACCTGTCTTTCCTTCAGTAAGGAAGTATTCCATATTGTAGCCGTCCGGCTTCTTGTATGTAAGGCTGTACTTAAAATCATTCATTCTGAAATATGATTCTATCGCCAGCGCCTTTTCGTAGTCTGAATTACACTTGCGTGTAACATTTTCCGTAATATTATAAAGTGATTCAGGCATTTCTGTATGCGTCTCGTTCATATATTCCATTGCATTGATATAATCAGTGCCATACGCCGATATCACTTCATTGTATTCTGTAATGCCGTTATCTGACAGAATCTCTAAGAGTTCACTTATGAACATCGGGAACGTAGCGTTGTTTACAGAATTTACAACGGTCTGAAGATTTTTCTCACGCAGAGAACTGTCTGAATAATATCTTAACGAATAATTCGGATTATTTGAATCAGAGGAATAGAGCATTCCCTGGTCAGTTCTGAAAACATCGCCGCGGCCTGAACTTACTACCGATACTGAAAATGCAAGTACCGGACTGTAGCAGAAACGTGAATTGACCCTTGTGGTCAGCAGTGTTATCGCTCTTACATAGGAATCCTTCAGTTCAGGATCGATGCCTTCAAGCCCGTATTTTTCAGCCCATTCGCTGTCAAGTTCTGCAGCTTTTGCAACAGCGGAATAAAACTTCGCCGGATCAAGAATTTCGGCATCTGTTTTGCTGAGCTTTACGCCAGTAGTTTCACTTTCCATGGTTCTCCACAGATTCTTGTCGAAGTTGTAGAGACTGTAGGTCTGGGACTTGAGGTTGACCGGTTCCTCGTTTGTGACAAACTCAAAAAGCTTGACATTGGCATTGCCTGTGTAGGCAAGTGACGAGGAAGCAGTTTCTGAAACGATACCGAGACGGTGGAGCATGTAGTCCGTGAATTTCTGCGATTCGAAAACCGTATCTACCCAGGAGTTGTCGATGTCCAGTTCAGGTTTCGGGATAACAAGGGCCAGAAACGCTGTGGATGCAAGAAACACCATCATCGATCTCTTGTAGCCCTTTTCTATGATCATCCTGTGCCGCGGTTTGGTATTTATCTGACGGCAGTGGATCATAAGAGCCATGTACATCACAAGCAGAAGCAGTGCAAAGAACATCGGGACCTGCGCAGTTTCCTTTCTGTAAACAGCAAAAGGAATGAGCGTTATCAGGAAGGTCATCGATATTCTGTACCGCACCGCTGAGAAATAATAGACTGTTGATGCAATAAAGAAATTGATTATGATAAACGTCGCCGCAACATATGCCGGTGAAAACTCAACAAGTGACTGAGGCGACAGGAACCATACAAAATAATCAACTGTGCTCTGGTTGTTTCCGGTCTTCACCGCTATGCTTACAAGAGCACCGATGGCAAAAAACGAACCGAGAATGGAAATGAACCTCAGTATCATGGATTTGCCTGAAATATATGTGTAGAACGAAAATACCGTAGCCTGTATAATTATCGTAATAAGCGTAAGCACTGCAAGAAAATCCTTACTGTAGACATACATACAGCTTGTTACGATCGAAATACAGAGAATGAGAGGGACAATATTCTTAAGTACGCCTTCCCTGTAAAATCTTATCATTTGCCCACCTCCGTCAGACAGTCCTTGAAAGCTGCCAGTTTTCTTCAAGAAGCCACAGCTCCGGCACAGGTATACTGTCATCTTTATAAAGGTATTCCGGAATAACAAACTTGACATGATTTCCTGCCAGCACGGAGTTTCCTGCCTCCTCTGCCAGCCTGTCATAAATGCCGAGCGTACATACGATATTCATGTCGGAAGACTTGGAACCGGGAGCTGAACTTAAGTCAGGAAGCCTGTTTCCGGTATCAAGATGCTTTATTATTTCGCAGGCTATCCTTTCGATATCCTCACGGGAAACGACATTTTCGGCAATGACCTCATCACGTCCCGGACAGATGAAGGTACACTCGATACCGTTTCTTACGCACATGTCGAGGATCGACAGAGCGCCTTCGGTTATCAGGCCGATATCTGAGATCTCATGATGTTTTCCGACACCGTTTTCCGGAGCGCTGAGATCGAGTATTACTTTAGGAAGTGTGATCCCTGCACTTTCATCCATACGGACATAGAGTTCGTTCTTCTTGGATGAGAGCTTCCAGTTTACTTTCTTAAGGGAATCGCCCGGAACATAGTTTCTGTATCCGTATCCCGGAAATGCCGCTCTGCCGTATACTGCAGTTGTTTCAGTTTCGTCATCGTCATTGTCCGGAAGCGTATCTGAAATACTTCTGAGTATCTCGGAACAGTCCGTTATCTCATGTATTTCAGGGATGATATCTATTTCGTGCTCGGTCTGAGGAAAAGGCATCTTAAATCGGAAAATTCCGAGATAGTCGGTTATGTACATGTGACCGATCTTTACCGAGGCCGTGCCGCATATAACAGGGAAAACTTTTATGTCAAAGTCAAGATTTCTGTTTTCGGACATTGAAAACCTGTAAACGTCATAATCAGGCTTTCTGAAATGCTCCGTCGCCCTGAATTCAAAGCTGATGACCGGCAGCGGAAGTATCGTGTTTTTAGTAACACAAACCTTTATCGTACACTCTTTGTTCTTGCGTACCAGATCATCGTCGCTTTCAATACTAAGCTTTACCCTTTTTCTCGAAAACAGTGTGAGGAACACTGAAACAAGCGGTACGACAATGAGGAACACTGTCATTATGCCGCCGGCATTGCGGTCGAAAAGCACCATGTAAGCGGCAGCTGACAGCAGAACTATGATATATGAAAATACTGCTTTCATAAAGAAGCGTCACCTCCGCCCGTCAGTTCGCAGCATCGGCCGGAACAGGGGTCTCTTCCAGTATCCTCCTTATGAAACCTTCCGATGAACCGTACTTCGTTCTTCCCTTTACGGAAAGAATAACTCTGAGTGAAAGAACACACTCAGCGATGTACTTGACATCATCAGGTGTAACGTAATCTCTTCCGTTAATGAATGCGATAGCCTTGGAAGCCTTGTAAAGTGTTATACTTCCTCGCGGACTCACTCCGAGAGTGACCATCTCGCTGTCACGTGTGGTACGTACAATATCAGTTATGTACTTTTTAACTGACGGTATTACGCTGACATTCTTTACCTGTTCCTGAAGATCTGCTATATCTTCAAGTGAAATAACGGCACGCACAACGTTCTCAACAGGATTACCGAATTCCGTTCTTTCAATTATCCTGATTTCTTCCTCGGCTGTCGGATAACCCATGCTGATCTTCATGAAAAAGCGGTCCATCTGTGCTTCCGGAAGATGATATGTTCCATAGGTCTCGACCGGATTCTGGGTTGCCATTACCATGAAAGGCTTCGGAAGTTCATGCGTCTTTCCGTCAAGACTTATCTGGCCTTCTTCCATTATCTCGAGAAGACTTGACTGTGATTTAGGCGAAGCACGGTTTATTTCATCGGCCAGAAGAAAATTGCACAAGGCCGCACCCGGTCTGTACTCGAGTTCGCCTGTTTTCTGATTTATCATTGAAAATCCGATTATATCGGACGGCATAATATCCGGTGTCATCTGCACACGGTTGAACTTTCCGTCAAGAGACTTGGCAAGAGATGAAATAAGCTGGGTCTTGCCCACACCCGGAACGTCCTCTATAAGAAGATGGCCCTCACAGAGGAGTGCTGCTATCACCTTTACAATTACGTCTTCCTTTCCGACGATCGACTTTTCGATATTATCCTTAAGCATCTGTATTTTTTCGTTCATTTAATTCACCTGTTTTTCTGTTATTCTGTATCATAATTTCCTTTTACTTATTTTCTTTTATATAAACTATATTATAGCAATTTTCAAACTTTTTTTCAATAGCTTTTTATTGGATATTACAAAAATCATATGTGTATGCATACAAAAAAGAGACAGCCGCGCGGACTGTCTCTGAAATTTGTATTTAATAACCGACCCGGATATCAGTCATACTTGATGTTGAAAGGATCGTATCTCTTAACTGAAGCATCGTTGAATGTGATACCGTAGGAATCTGCCCATTCAACAGCCATGTTCTCGAAATCATCCTTGAACATTTCTGAGAGCATGTTTGTTCTCTGGTCACCTTCGAAGTAATCTTCCCTGCCTGTAATGTCAAGGCGCTGGATAAGGTAAAGGCCATTGTTTTCATCGTCTTCAACCAGAACAGCCGGACCGCCTACCTTGCAGTCATTGAAAACAGCCTTGTTTACTTTTTCTGACGGGTTGTATCCGTCGTCTTCTGAACCCTTCTTGAATACAGATTCGTTCTTGTAAGGATCAGCATCTTCTTCTGCCTCGTCCTTTTCGTCTGAAGCATCTTCAGTAACAGCCGGTTCACCGTTTTCATCTGTTACTGCTGCTGTTGTTTCAGCAGCCTTCTCATCTTCAGAAGCAGCTTCAGTTTCTGAAGCTTCATTTTCATCCTGATCAGCAGCTGCAGTCACGCTTTCCTCAGAATCTTCTGTTTCAGCAGTTGTAACTGCTGTTTCTTCACCTGACACAGCCTCTGTTACTGCTGCATCTTCAGTACCGGTAACTTCTGTCGTCTGCTCGGCTTCTGTCTTCTCAGCTTCTTCGCCGGAAACAGCTGCTGTAACTTCAGCCTCACCGGTAACTTCAGCATTTTCCTTTTCTTTTTCTTCGGCAAGCTTCGCCTTGTAATCATTGTACTCATCGATAAGGTCGTCAAATTTCGTGCCTGATTCAGCCTTCTTCCTGTATTCTTCAGCAAGCTTCTTTACTTCAGCCTTTGCATCGTTGTCGAGTGCATTGCCTTCAGAATCTGTAAGATCAAACTTTATGTACTTTACTCTTGAATAGTTGCCTTCAAGATATGCAGCGAGCTGTGCGTCATCACATTCCTTTTCGCCGCCTTCACCGTAGTAGTGGAGGAACACCTTGTTTCTCTTGTAGTCGTGCTCAACGATTTTGCCGAATGATTCCTTGCCGATACCGTTCTTTTCGTACATACCTGAATAATACTGCCAGAATGTTTCGGACATATTCTTTACATTATCCTGGTCTTCCGGAGTGAGTTCAAGTCCGAGTTCATCAAACTTCTGATTTACAGCTGCAAAGATCTTTACCTGCTTTGATGCCTTTTCGTTTACCCACTGTGTAACATTTACTCCGTCAACAGTCAGAGTTTTAAGAAGCTTTTCATCCTTGGTATCAAGATCAGCATTTTCCTTTGTAAGCTTTGAAGTAGCTTCACTCATAGCTTCTGTCTGATAGTAGATATAAATGCCGGAGTTTATTGTTTCATCCTGACATTTAGCTATCCATGATGTGCCTTCTCCGCATGCAGTTACAGCGAATGCCATTGTAAGCGCTGTTGCAGCAGCAAGAACTTTTCTGTAAATATTCTTATTGAAAGACATTATTATTTACTCCTTTTGTCTGTTGTGTATTATCAGCCGTTACTTCCATAAATTAAGGAAACACTGATTAAATCGGAAATCCGGCTTCGCCGGATTTCCGGATGGGGAGATTGGCGGGGCTTCGCCCCGGCCCCCTGCTGATTTATGAATAAATCAGCGTTTCCTTAAGTCCGGAAACAGCAGAATTCCGCTCTGATCACAGCAGACGGCGAATATCTTCAGTCACCTGCTGTAATTCATATGCTTTTCTATTATATAATATTTTTGCGGATAAGTCTATAGAAATACGAATATTTTTTTAAACTAAAAAAACTTATTTAATTAGCTATTGAAAAATTATGAAAATATGATAAAATAAATAATAGTATACTTTTAAGACGGGAGACGTATGTCCCGTCAGAAACGACAGGAAGTGAAGCATTTGTATCTGAGCGGGCTGTTAGGCTCCTTATGGAGTATTTTCAAATCGATAACACTTGTCGACGTTTTCGACATCGCCCTTCTTTCGCTTATCATATTCAAGTTAATACAGATAATCCGTGAAACGCGTGCAGTTCAGCTTGCAAAAGGTATTTTGTTTCTTCTGCTCGCCTACTTCACATGTTACTTACTGAAATTCAAAGCCATGGAATTCCTGCTTTCAGTTATCCTGAACAACGGATTCATTGCTATTCTTATAATGTTCCAGCCTGAAATGCGGCGCACGCTTGAAAAGGTCGGACGTACTACCGTTTCAAAACTTGCCATTTTCAACGAACACCCTGATGATTTCGTTGCAAAATGGGAAACTGCCATCAGCGAGATCTGCAGCAGCGTCGAGGAACTTTCAGCTACCAAGACCGGTGCACTGATCGTACTTGAAAGAAAGACAAGGCTGGGACTTGAGATCAGTTCGGGCACCATGATGGAATGTCTCCCGAGCAAGGAACTTCTCGGAAATATCTTCTACCCTAAAACACCTCTTCACGACGGTGCGGTTATAATGAGAAACGGCATGATAGTCGCTGCGGCATGTTATCTTCCGAAACCGGAACGTGAAGAACTTATCGACAAGAAACTCGGATCGCGTCACCGTGCTGCCATCGGCATGAGTGAAAACTCAGATGCCGTAATAGTAGTAGTATCTGAAGAAACAGGTACTATATCAGTAGCATGCAACGGAAAACTCTTCAGGAACTTCTCTCCTAAGTCACTGAGCATCTTCCTGATCGATCATGTCATAAACGACAGGCCGGACGAAGAGAACGAGAGCAGAAAACATCTTCGTCTGTTAAACTGGAGGAAGAAAAAATAATGAAGAACATACTGAAAAAGATCAAGCTCTTTGTGGAGCGTTCGCTGGAGCGGGATTCCGTCCTGTTCGTGCTTTCAGTAGTGCTCGCATTCTTCATCTGGGCCTACATAGCAAACAGCAAATTTCCTGACAAGACCATATACTTCAATGATGTAGCCATAGACTACGAGGCAAGTATAGCAGGAACTCCCGCTGAGGCAGAAGGATACAAGATATATGATCCTGACATGCAGACAGCAGACATCAAAGTCAAAGCCAACAGAAGATATATAGGTTATTTAAACAGTAAGAGCTTCTATGTAAAAGCAAATATCGACAATTACACAGGTGAACAGCCTGTCACTGCAAAACTCTCAGTGGTCAGATCGGACGACAACCCCTGGGACTGTGAATTTGCACTTAAAGATGCCAATAATAATAAGGTAAAGCTTTATCTTTACAAGGAAATAACCAAGACTATCGATGTAACTGTAAACGCACCGGGCATCACCGCTGCGGAAGGTCACAAGTTAAAGAGTCTCACCTGTGAGTCAGTTTCAATAACAGGACCGGAACCTTATGTAAACATGATAAACTCATGCGAGCTTAACATCACGCAGAACGTGGCCTACGACACAAGGAAGTCATTCCAGGTAACAGCTTCCCTCGGAAACATCACGTTCCTTAACGAAAACGGTGAAGATATAAACAAGATAATCAGGCCGTACATGTCAAAAGATCAGTTCAGGATAAACAAGAGCGAACTTACCGTCATGGTAAATATCTCGAGCATCAAAAACCTCGACATCCAGTACAGTCACATTATTACAGATGTTCCTGACTACTTCAACAAGCAGTTCATTCTCGACAGACTTTCTTTAAGCACTCCTTCGATAACAGTTTCATCTGATGACCCGTCCATTGACGACATCGATTCACTGCCGGTATCGAGCGATGAATCGATCTCACTCAGTTCTATAAACAAGGATTTCTCGGCAGCCTTCGATCTTGCGAAAGCACTTGAAAGCTATCCGAAACTGAACAACGACTCAAACGTTGTATCGACTTATCTGAAATTCGACAGTACAGGGCTTGCTGAAAAGACTTTTGACAGCATTGATGATTCAAGATTCACTATCAAAAATCCATACAAGTCAAAATATGAAGTTCAGCACATCACACAGCGCCTTGACAATGTTACTATTATAGGACCTGAGGAAGACATTGAAAAGATAACTGCGGACAATCTTACCGTAGAGATAGATCTTTCAAAAAGCACAGTTTCCGGTAACGGCAAGCTCAAAACTGGAATAAACACCTACAAGGCACTGGTGCTTTTGCCGTCAAAATTCGAAAACGTATGGGCTTACGGCGAATATACTGTTGATGTCGAGATCTTCGAAAATGAGTACCAGCAAACAGAAGTTACCACCGCATCTTCTGATTACTGATCACTCTGACACCTGAAAGTTCAGCAGACTACATAAAAAAATACTCGTTTTATACGGTTTCCCATATTCGCAAGATGTGGGAAACCTTTTTTCATTGCAATTTCTGAATATTTGTGAACAAAGTATTAATTTTTCAAAGTTTATAAAAAAAGTATTCACAAGCCGCTCATTTTTGTGTATAATAGTATCGTATGGAATTGATTGAAATAAGTTGCATTTATTTTAATTAAAAATTTGAAAGGATGATTTTTCCAATGGTTCAGAAAAATTTAACAGGCAAGGCTATAGCAGCTGTCGCTGCTCTTACACTCACTGTTTCAGGCCTCGGACAGTCAGCTGCTGTATTTGGCGGAAACACAGTTAAGGCTGCAGGAAGCGACAACTACGCTAAGCTCTTACAGGAATCACTCTTCTTCTACGACACTAACATGTGCGGTAAGAATGTTGAGTCAAGAAGCCTTATCTCATGGAGAGGCAACTGTCATACTGATGACGAAGTAGACGGCGGTTTCCACGACGCCGGTGACCACGCAATGTTCGGACTTCCACAGGGATTCACAGCATCAGTACTCGGATGGAGCTACTACGAATTCAAGGACGCTTATGACGGACTCGGACAGACAGCTCACGTAAAGACAATCTTAAATCACTTCTGTGAATTCTTCAAGGCTTCAACAAAGCTCAGCGGCGATTCAGTTTCTAACTTTCTCTACCAGAAGGGCGACGGTAATGACGACCACAGCTACTGGGGTGCTCCTGAAAAGCAGGGCGGCGGAAGAAAGATGTTCTGGACATCAAACAGTGCCAGCGATATAGCTGCTGACTACGCTGCAGCTCTCGCTATCAACTACCTCAACTTCGGCGACAAGGAAGACCTTAAGTACGCTGAAGCTCTCTACAAGTTCTCAACAGCACACAACAAGTGTGAATCAAACGGTACAACAGGCTTCTACTTTGCAAACGGATGCTCACCTACTGATGAACAGGCAAACGCAGCAGGCTGGCTCTATCTTGCAACAAAGAACGAATCATACAAGAGTGACTGTGCTTCAAAGCAGACACAGTACCTCGGCTGGTGCGACGGCTGGGACAACAGAGGTCTCGGTGCAGCATGCGTATACGCTGAGATCACAAACGACTGGTCAAAGGTAAACGGCTACCTCGGCAGCACATGCACAGGCAGCAACTACCTCTGCATGGATGACTGGGGAAGTGCAAGACTTAACTGCTCAATGCAGTTTACAGCTCTCGTAGCTTCAAAGCACTCAAATGCTGACTACACATCATGGTGCAAGGGTCAGATGAACTACATCCTCGGCGACAACCCGTTCAACACATGTCTCGTTACAGGCTTCGCTTCTAACTCAGCTAAGAACGCTCACCACAGAGCTGCTTCAGGCTACCAGGGTTACGATGACGGTATGGGCGAAGGCACAACAACTTACCATCCGACAAACGGCAAGACACTCATCGGCGCTCTCGTAGGCGGTCCTGACAAGGGTGGTATGTACCACGATGTAATGAACGACTATAAGACAAACGAAGTTGCTATCGACTACAACGCAGGTCTTGTAGGTTCAGCTGCAGGTCTCTACTCAGTATTCAAGAGCGGTACAGTTGAAGCAAGCATTCCTGGCACAAAGAATAACGGTACAGGCGCTGCAACAACTACTCCTTCATCACCTTCACCATCTCCATCACCTTCACCAACAACACAGCCAACTCAGCAGCCAACAACTCAGCCTACAACTACAACACAGCCTACACAGCAGCCAACAAGCCAGCCAACTTCTACAAGCTCAGACGGCGGCTACACTGTAAAGGCTAACAAGAAGGTTACATACAGCGCACTCGGCGAAGATGAAAGAATGATCGGTTTCTCTTACAAGGATTTCGGTATCTCTGCTAAGGAAAAGATCACAAAGGTTGACGTAAATATCTCAGCAAGCAAGAACATCGGTAAATACGTTGGTCAGTTCGGTACTTCAACAACTGATGATGCTGCAGGTTACTGGGCAATGGGCGATGAAATCACTCAGACAATCAGCGGCAACAGCGGCACAATCTCATGGAAGGTTCCTTCAGATATCTCTTCCATCATCCAGACAGAGTACGGCGGAGAAATCAAGTTCGGTGTATGGTGGATCGACTGTGATGAATTCACAATTGATTCTGTAACTCTCTACACAAGCGGCGGCAGCTCAGCTACAACTGCTCCTTCAAAGAGCCCATCACCTTCACCAAGCCCGTCTCCATCACCTTCACCATCTCCAAGCCCATCACCATCACCTTCACCATCTCCAAGTCCTTCACCATCACCTTCTCCAAATAATGATGATGTAAAGGGCGACGTTAATGCTGACGGTTCAGTTACAACAAACGACTACGTAGCACTCATGGGCGCTCTTATCGGCAAGACAGATCTTTCTGCTTCAGGCAAGAAGAACGCTGATATGAACAACGACGGCAAGATCTCTATCATTGACCTTATTCTTCTCAGAAACAAGTTCAACTGATAAAAGATTAATTCAGTATTATTAAATACCTGATATAACTTGAAGCCATAGTATTTCGAATGAGATACTATGGTTTCTTTCTTTTTATCTTTCAAAAAATATACCGCAGAACACGAAACTGTGCTCTGCGGTATGAGTGATCATCAAAGTGGTGTTTTGTTTTTCTGTATCATGTAGACTATCTTCGACTTCATTTCAGCCGGAAGAAGAGATGAAGCTGCAATACTGAACTTCATTTTGGCTTCCGGTATGATCAGAAACTTTCCTTCAAGAGTTTTGTCTATAGCGTACTTGGCTACCATTTCCGAGGAGGCCGGGTTAAAGCTGTTTGACACGCCTATTCTCTTGTTAAATTCAGTCTGGACCGGTCCCGGACACAGAACGCTTATCTGAACACCGTTTCCGGACTCCTTTGCCTCACGGTAAAGTGACTGTGAAAGATTCAGTACGTACGCTTTGGATGCGTAGTAAGCTGCCATAAGAGGGCCCGGATAAAATGCTGCCGATGAAGATACATTCAGGATAGTACCACCGCCTTCACAGACGAATCTGCGGTAGAAAAGCTTTGTGAGAATGTGAAGTGCAGTTACATTGAGATTGATAAGTCCCAGTTCCTTTTCAAGAGATGTCTTGTCAAATGGTCCTACATCTCCTATGCCTGCATTGTTTATCAGGAGATCAACCCTGATGCTGCGGCATACATAGTAGATCCTTTTTGCATTCTCAGGATCAGAAAGATCTGCTGCTATCACCTTTACTTTAACGGGAAGAAGCTTTTTGAGTTTCAAAAGCTTGTTTCTGTTTCGTGCTACCAGAATAAGATCGTAGCCAAGTGTGCTGAGGTAAATAGCCATGTCACGGCCTATACCAGTACTGGCACCGGTAATAAGTGCTGTCATATCATCGCTCTCCCTTTGTCTTTTTTATTACTATAATTTAATTATATCAGATAATCAGTCCGGAAACAAGATTAAACGAAAACATTTTTAAGTACCGTATACAATTTTTTTGAATAAAATGCACAAAACGCACTTTACAAATCTCTTGTATTATGGTATAATATATATAGAAAATAATGCAGGGAGGGATCGTTAAAAGAATGAATCCTGAAACCAAATTAACATACATTGTAACACCAAACGATTTTCTCAACGCAGGAGCTGTTTCGGAAGACATAAAAACAAAACTCTCTGAAATGAATGTCAGCAATGAGATCATAAGGAAGGCTACACTTGCTGTCTATGAAACGGAACTCAACATGATAATCCATGCTAACGGCGGCCTTATCGAAGCTGAGATCACGCCGGAAGTCCTTAAGGTGGAAGCTGCCGACAACGGTCCTGGTATCGCTGATCCGGAAATGGCCATGAACGAAGGCTACACCACCGTTTCTCCCGACTCCGAGATCAGGGCACAGGGACACGGAACCGGTCAGGGCTTTTCCAAGATAAGAAAATGTACCGACAACTTCGAGATAGAAACAGAGCTCGGATGCGGTACAACAGTACGTTTTGAAATTTTGCTCAGTTAAAATATATTCTCAAAAAAATTCAAAAAAAGAATCAGGCACATGAATTTCATGTGACCTGATTTTTTTCGTTTAATCGTCATGACGGGAAGAGGAGTTTACGGGGGTTCGCCTCATGTCCCCTCGATGATCAGTACAGTGGATCACTGCTTCTGCATACGTATGATAGCATCCTTCGGGAATACCTTGTCGCATGGTATCGAGAACTTCATCATTGCGTGGTTTGCACTCTCGACTGACTCATTCTTTTCGTTGTAGATAACATCTGCTTTGATGATCTGCGGTTCCTTGCCCGGCGAGAATACTTCAAGCGTATCTCCTGCGAGGAACTTGTTACGCTGTGTAGCGTATAGTCTTCCGTCACGGCATTCATCAACGACTGCCACAACGTCATATTCTCTGATGTATCCGCCCGTTTCATAGTACTGGCTCTCCTTCGGATGGCCGAAGAAAAATCCCGTGCAGTACTTTCTGTGGCTTACCTTGAACACTTCGTCGTATACCCACTGAGGAACAGGCTCACCCTTCAGACAGCAGTCCACAGCCATTCTGTAAGCGTTTGTAACAACGGAAACGTAGTAGGCTGACTTTGCCCTTCCCTCGATCTTGAGACTGTATATACCGGCTTCACGGAGCTTGTCAATGTGTTCTATCATTGACATGTCCTTGGCGTTGAGAATGTATGTTCCCTGCTCGTCCTCAAAAACCGGATAGAACTCATTCGGTCTCTTTTCCTCCTGAAGATGATAGCCCCAGCGGCAAGGCTGAGCACATTCCCCCCTGTTGGCATCACGGTTTACAAGATAGCTTGAAAGCAGGCAGCGTCCTGAGAAGGAAACGCACATAGCACCGTGAACGAAGCATTCTATTTCAAGATCCTTCGGAGTCTTTGCACGTATTTCAGCTATTTCATCCAGTGACAGCTCGCGGGCAAGAACTACTCGTTTGCATCCCATATTGTAGAGCTCGTTTGCAGTCACGTAGTTTACTATACCGGTCTGTGTGGAAGCGTGTATCACCATGTCAGGTGCATATTTTTTTATAAGTGAGATTATTCCGAGATCAGCAGCGATAAGCGCATCCACTCCTGCTTCAACAGCTTCACGCACAAACTGTTCAAAAAGCGGTATCTCGTTGTTACGCGGAAGAGTGTTGCAGGTCAAGAATACCTTTACGCCTTTTTCATGTGAAAGCTTTACGGCTTCCTTAAGCCCTTCAAAATCGAAATTGCCGGATGAAGCTCTCATGCCGAACTGCTTTCTTCCGAGATAAACGGCATCGGCGCCGTAGTTAAGTGCTGACAAAAGTCTTTCGCGGTCTCCTGCCGGTGCAAGTACCTCTAATTTCAAATTAAAAACCTCCGTTTATTCTGAGAACACACTGATATATCAGTTATTTCTTAAAAACACCGGACATGAAACATATCCGGTGCTTTTTCTTACTTATTTTCTTATCGGTCAGTCATCGTAATCAATATCATCAATATCGATTCCTGCCTTGATGAGGTTAGCTTCGTGCTCTTCATTTGTTCTAGCATAATATGGTTCCTTAGTTTCAATGTTAGCACAGAAGTAATAGTAGTCTGTCTTGTTCGGCCAGAGAACTGCCTTTATTGCATCAAGACCAGGGCTGCATATCGGTCCAGGCGGGAGTCCGTTGGTCTGGTATGTATCATATGCTTTCAGCATTTTAGAAGTAACTGAATAGTCATCGAGGCTCTTGAGGTATCGGCTGTATTCAGTTGTCGGGTTTGATTCAAGAGCAGGGAAATGCTCATAGTCATTGAGACGGTTCATGAATACTGAGGCAACGTTCTTCATATCTTCAGTATTGGCAGCTTCAAGCTGTACGATAGATGCAAGTGTAACGACCTTGTCCATTGACATTCCGACTTCAGCAGCTCTTGCCTTCAGTTCATCGTCATACTTTGCTTCGAAGTTTTCGTAAATGGTTCTGAGAATGATCTCATAATCCTGTTCTTCAAGTACCTTTACATCACCGTCAGGTGCCTTGTAAAATTCATAGGTATCCGGGAAAAGATATCCTTCAAGACGGTCAAAACGAAGATCGTTTGCAGTCGGCTGCGGGATGTTTGAGATAAACTCGTAGTCATCAAGACCAGCGTTGAAGTAGTAGATGAACTTGTCTGCTGCGCATACGCCTTCATCTTCAAGCATCTTGGCAACTGATCTTAAACGCATGCCTTCTCTGATGGTTATCGTTACAGTTTCCTTTTCGATGTAATATGTGCTCTGAAGCTCTTCAAGGATGTCCTGATAACCCATGTTCGGACGCAGGTTGTGGTTGCCTGAAACGTATTCTATCGGTTCTTCATTTCGTTTTTCCTGAAGTTCAGCAAGGATCCTGAACATCTTGTCGACCTTGATGATAGGTTCCTTTCTGTTGGCTTCCTGATCAACTGTCATTATCCTGATAACGTCATCTGTAGTTGCGTTTTCAGGGATGTTTACTATGTATGTCGCAGCACTCTTGTCTATGCCGAGGAACTCTCTTGCAAGGAAGATAATACCCACAGATGAGAGTACTGAAACGCTGAGAATAGCGAAAATGAATACAAGGGCTACTGCTATTCGGTTTCCTTTTTTAGGTCTGATGTATCGGATCACCTTTGCAGGCCTTTTCTTTTTCGGAGGCGGTGCAGGTGCAAAAAGAGCCTTCATGAATCCTGAAAAAGTACCTTTAGACTTATTTCCGGACGAAGCAGGTCTTTTGTTTTTTTCCTGACCGTTTTCATCTTTCTGATTATCCATTAATATTTATTATTCCTTTCTCTGTTATTATATAGTCAACGCTTATGTCATGAGGTTCGGAAGGAACCGTATCAAATATAAGCGGGCTGTAGCATATTCCTGCCGGAGTAACGTCCTTTTCACGACTCAAAAACCTGTCGTAATATCCTCCGCCGTAACCCGTGCGGTTTCCCTTAAGATCAAAGGCTGTTCCCGGAACGATGCACAGAGCACCGGTAAAATCACGTACCAGATATCTTTCATCATATTCCGGCTCCGGTATTCCCATAGAAGACGGCTTAAGATCACTTAAGTCTTTTATCGTGAAAAAGTCCATCTGTCCCTGCTTTCTGCAGCGCGGAACAGCAACGGTTTTGCCTTCTCCCAGAAGATATTCAATAAGTTTTAAAGTATCTGTTTCATCTCGGTATGAAACATAGGTAAGGACAAGTTCTGCTTTTCCGATAAGTCCTGAAGCTTTAAGATTTTCAAAGATCTTAAGGTCGGCTGCTTTCTTTTCCTCCGCAGAGGGAAAAAGCTCAGAACGCATTTTTAGCGCCTGTTTTCTGAAAAGCAGTTTATCAGTCATCATCGGCTCGTGTAAAGAAGTGATGAAGCAAGAGCTTCGCTGATCTCTCTTGATTTTAAGATCTCAACTATCTTGAGTGAGAAGTCGATAGCTGTGCCAGGACCTCTTGATGTAAGGAAGTTGCCTGAAAGACATACTGTACCGTAGGCTATCTCAGCACCTTCGAGCTGGCTTTCAAATCCGGCATAGCAGAGAGCCTTATGTCCCTTGAGAAGTCCTCTGTGTCCGAGAATGGACGGAGCTGCGCAGATAGCAGCTACATATTTATTATTTGTCACGCAGAAGTCGATTGCCTTCTGAACTGTTTCAGAAGCTTCGAGATTCTTTGTTCCCGGCATGCCGCCCGGAAGTACGATCATTTCAGTTTCAGCGTCCGGAGCAAATTCTGTATCCTTTACATCGGCCTGAACAAGTATACCGTGTGAACCGCGGATAGCTTCCCTGCCGATACCGACTGTCTTGACATCGATACCGCTTCTTCTGCAAAGATCAACTACTGTAAGGGCTTCGATCTCCTCAAAGCCGTCAGCAAGAAAAACATATACCATAGTGTTTCCTCCGTTCATTAAAGGTTTCTATAGAATTCCTTCATTTCATTTATTTTTCCGCATGTCATTTTGCCTTCAGGACATTTGCCTGCAAGACATGAAGGTCCTGCGTTCTTAAACACATTCGGTGCCACTTCACGGCAGAGCTTCAGCATTTCATCGGCAACGGCCTTTATCTCCCACTGAGCTCTGGAGCAGCAGCGGTGTCTGAAGAAATTGAAAAGGCTTCTGACATTCATTGTAACGACTATCTTGGTTTCGCAGGCATTCGGAAGCACGAATCTTGCATCTTCATTGGCCTTCTTAACAGCCTTTGATCTTGCTTCCTTTTCCTCCATTCCCTGCTCCATGAAAGTCTTTGTATGCTTTTCGGTAAGGATGGATGCTATTTTGCTGTAACTTTCGGTAAGAGCTGCCATTGATCTGTCAAACTCGGCTTTTGCTTCCGCATCTGCAGCGATCTCAGGCGGAGTGATAAACTCAAATCCGTCTTCATTTACGTAACGCTGGCTTTTCTGCGAATATGATGCGATCCTGTGCCTTACGAG
The DNA here is from genome assembly GCA_017438745.1 of Oscillospiraceae bacterium. Lineage (GTDB taxonomy): Bacteria > Bacillota > Clostridia > Oscillospirales > Ruminococcaceae > HUN007. The sequence continues at coordinate 38,297 of JAFRUS010000096.1, forward strand.
CTGATGTGAACAGGCTCTTGATATACCCTCGATACCGAACGTAAAGCTGACATGCTCCATAACGCTCTCGTGACCGATACTTGCAAGCATTGTAACAAAACTCTCTATCTTTTCAGGAGTAAGGTCATCACTGATCGTATCTATGTCACACGGAGAATAGCAGAGCTTTGCAGCAGTAGCGATCGTCTTTTCCGGATCAGGAGTATGCGTTATAAGTGTTACTTTCAAAAACATTCATCTCCAATACAATATTCCTTTTAATTTTATCATTTTATACTATAAAAGTCAATAGAGTTTACGGTGAGTTGCGGTCTGCGGACGAAAAAAGGCTGCGGATTTTCGCCGCAGCCCACTCTATTTGACTATTTTTTTCGAACCGGCAACCAGAACGTCGCCTTTCTGGATCTTTATGCTTTCCGAAGCCACAACGGTAAGTTCACCGCGAAGAATTACGTAAATGTGCAGGTCGAAGTCTGCGCTTGCCTGCCCCACTGTAATGCCGCTGAGTCCGTTTTCCTCATCAGCTATTATCTCACCTATCTCCTTGATATCCGTAAAACTGATATCGGAGTACTGCTTCTTGGTGTACTGTTCAACGAATCCGGCACTTATGATACCGGTCGGAACTGCCACTGCTCCTACGCCGAGAAATGCAATGAATATGGCCATTATCTTTCCGACGGTCGTAATCGGATAAATATCTCCGTAACCAACGGTAAGAAGTGTTGAAACGCTCCACCATATGCCGGAAAATCCGTTTCTGAATACATCCGGCTGTGCTTCATGCTCTGCATTGTACATTCCGAGGGAAGACGCGAGCATGAGGATGAGAATTATGAATATCGAAGACAATATCTGATTTTTCTTTTCAAGTATTACCGTGGTGATGACATTGAAGGAATCGTACTGTGAATTGATCCTGAAGAGTCTGAAAATTCTTACCACCCTCAGCATTCGGAATACAATGAATCCCGAAAGGAAGAAGAACGGAAGGATGGTCATAAGGTCAATGACTCCGTCAAAAGACGTGAGAAATTTTAGCCTCGCCTTTCCCGGCGGATACTCCGGATAAAGCAGATCTGCCGTCCAGAGTCTCAGCATATATTCGACAATGAAAACCATGACCGTGAATGCTTCCAGAGCTGAAAGTACACCTTTGAAACGTTCGAGTTCGGAATATGTATAAAGGAAAGCGATTGTGATGTTCGCAAAAATACATGTGACAATGAAAAAATCAAACAGTCTGCTCGGCAGATCCTCCTTGCTGCCAATCTGAATTATACGAAAAATCCGTTTTTTCATCTTTCCTCCTGCGAATTGTGAAAAGCGTTAAAACAACGTTTATCGCCATAATTATCAGTGAATATACTACCAGCATAAGATCGCCTTCAAGCAGATAAAGCGGAACAATGATCAGCGAACCGACAAGTGTGGAAACTACAGCTGTAAGTGCTGTTCTGTTTACTATCTTTCGTTCCGGATCCTGCGGTTTCTCATCGATTTCTGAAGTGATATCCTTTATAAATTCATCTGACTTTGCATGATTCTTATTTATAACAAGGATAATGCAGTTAAGCCATACTGAGCCGATAATAACACTTATCAGGAAATTAACAGAGCCGAACATACTGTCTCGTCCGGTATGATATACGAAAAGATCTGCTGCATAGTACAAAGGTATTCCTGCCTTGACGAAGACATCTCTGGTCTTGTCAGGATCTTCAGACATCTTTTTTCTGTTCCATCCGATAACATTCATATTGTTATTTTCAATGGCAATACCATTTTCGGCAAAAGCTTTCCTTGCTTTCAGGTAACTGTGCTCATCTCTGGCATCCAGAATAATCTCCAGCATAACCTGATCGGTTATTATCTCTTCATCTTTCTGATTTTCTGAATCACCAGTAACATCTTCATAAGTCATCCTGCCAAGTTCCTCACCACCGGCAAGAATATATGAAGAGCCAAATGCTCCTGTTTCCATAAGAGTTTTCTGAGTATGTCTTACGCCATTTATATCAGCATATGTAGCAACTGAAAAATCATGTTCAAGTTCAAAACAAAGTCCGCGTGCCATACCAACGATATACTGTCCGCCAACGAGTGTAATGATGGCCACTGCTGTTACCAGAGCGACCGGTCTCGAAATCATATGCTTACGTTTCTTAAGAGGCACTATACCGGAAGAACTCTTCTGTCTGTAAAACGCTCTTAAAGAGCAGCCGAAAATGCAGATGATACCTGACAGCATCGTAAAAATAAAAGGTGCATAGCCGATAACCGGCGGGGCAAATGAAATTCCCGATTCATAGATCACGTTAAATTCATGTTTGCATAAAACAAGAGAAGGCATTACGCCGGCAAACATTACAATGCAGAAGTAAAACAGAAACTCACCTGCAGGAACAAAAACAGCATCCCTGTCGTGTTTTTCCGTTATCTTCAGCGCTTTGATGAAAGCTGATCTTTTTTTACTGTAAACTTCAAATGCGCTGAAGGTAACATAATAAGTCCAGATCATGAATACCACCGGAAACAGCATTATAGCCCATCCGAAAAGATTATCCGGAAAACTGTCATTCAGCATGTCACTGAATGTTCTTCCATATCCGCTTTTATCGACCCATGTAAACATACCGTCACTGGCATACTGCAGACTGAATAATACGACTGACATACTGAAAAATGCTGACAGTACCGTTACAAGCAGTCTTGCAACTTCTTTCATATCGAAAAAAATATACCTGAACGCAAACTCAGGACTCTGGTTTTCTTTGTATCTTTTCATTGCCCATTACTCCCTTCCCACCTAATGCACGGAAACACCGGTGTATTTACCGGAGGCTCCATTTTTTGTCGTCTTTGCTTTGTTTACAGTGAGCATGAAAATCTTCCGCTGTTCACTGTATTTGTTCACTATAATTATAACATTTCGGAGGGATTATTACAACAATAATTACAAGAATCCACAGAGAAAACTGTGTAAAATTTATATACCCTAAAACCGTCAAAAAAGCATTTTTATGACCTACTTAAACGTTTTAGTACAAACATGGCACAGAAGCCGGTAAAGAGACCGGCGATTATGCCTGATACGATAAGGAACGGATAGTAGAAAAACACCGCTGATGAACGCATGATAAGGCAGGCTGCAAGTATCTGGCCGGTGTTGTGGAAGACTGCTCCGGCGGCACTTGCAAGATAAAGATTCTTTTCGGGAATGATCTTCCGCATAAATATCATTCCGACAAGGCAGAAAACTGCTCCTGCCGTGCTGTACATAAGCGTGGAAAGATTACCGGCAAACACCGCTCCGAGAATGAGTCTGACTGCAAGTATCATGGCTGCCTCGGATGGCTTGAAGCGGTACACTGCATATACCGTGATTATATTGGCAAGTCCGAGCTTCATTCCCGGTATGGGTGCGAGGGTCGGTATTCGTGATTCTACTATAAAAATAATAAGCGCCACTGCCGCAAGCATGGACATCTCTGCAAGTTTTTTTGTTTTCAATACGGTTTCTCCTTGTTTTCACGCCGCACATCCGGCTTCGCCGGATGCTGGAAGAGGATGAATCTGCGGGGCTTTGCCCCGGTCCCTTTACAGATCAGTAAACTGATCTTCGTTAATAAGTTAGCAAAAGCTTACCTGTTTGTTTTAAAAAACGTCTGCTTACGCAGACGCTTTTTATCGTGAATGCAATTTGCGTTCACGTATTATTTAAGAAATCCGTCAATGATCTTTCTTTCGGCTTCTTCCTCGGTAAGTCCGAGAGTACAGAGCTTTGTGATCTGCTCGCCTGCGATCTTTCCGATGGCTGCCTCGTGGATAAGTGAAGCATCGATGTTGCCGGCAAAAAGGCCCGGAACAGCGTTTACACGGCCGTTTTCAGAAAGGATAGCATCGCATTCGGAGTGACCTGTACATCTGCAGTTACCGTTGATAGTCGAAATAAATTCCTGATATGAATTCCCGCGCGCAACTGATCTTGAAACGAGATCAACGCTTGAACCGTCGCCGTTCATATCCACCTTGAAGTCTGACTTTGCCTTTTCATCGCCCTCGGTCATAAGACGTTCTCTGATAACGAGCTTTGCGTCCTTTCCGAGCTTGGCGGTTGTGAGACGGCTTGTGGATGTAACGCCGCCTATCTGGACTGTATCCATTTCCATGTATGAGTTTTCATCCATTTCAACGTCAGTAACAGGGTCGATCCTCTTTGCACCCTTGCCGTTGCCGGTACCGATGTGCTTTTCCTTGTAGAGAACTTTTGCATTTTTGCCGATGAAGAAGCGGTGGATACCGTTGTGTCTTGCTTCCTCCTCGCCTTCGCTGTGAACGCCGCATCCGGCTACGATGATAACGTCAGCACCATCCTCAACGATGAAGTCATTGTAAACAAGATCGTTTACGCCGGCCTTGGTAACGCACGCAGGGATGTAAACTGTCTCATTCTGAGCCTTTGAACTGATCTTTATAACGATACCCGGATTGTCACTCTTAGGTTCTATTTTGATGTTCTCGGATGACTGTCTTCCTGCGCATCCGCCGTCTTCACGGATATTGTATGCGCCCTTGTAGCTGCCGTCCCAGTCTGAAACCACGCTGAGAAGCTGTTCTGTAATACTGTTCATTATAAAGCTCCTCCTTCATTTGTCCTGAGCGAGCAGCGTGTTGCTGCCGTCTTGTCCATAAGTGAAGGGAATATTTCTTCCCTTGTGCCCATCTTTGAGACCTTGCCTTCTGCAACTACTGCAATGTAGTCAGCAATATTCATTATTCTCTCCTGATGTGAGATGATAAGGAGTGAACGGTCACTGTCCTTCTTGATATTTTCAAAAGCCTCGATAAGGCTTGTAAAGCTCCAGAGGTCGATACCTGCTTCCGGTTCGTCGAAAACGAGTATCTTTGCGTCTTTTCTTGCAAGAACTGTTGCTATTTCGATTCTCTTGCTTTCACCGCCTGAAAGGCTTGCATCAGCTTCCCTGTCGATATAGTCGCGTCCGCAGAGGCCGACAGTTGCAAGTAGATGGCACACTTCAGCACTTGTAAGCTCTTTTCCCGCTGAAATGGAAAGAAGATCACGAACTGTAAGGCCCTTGAAACGTACAGGCTGCTGGAAAGCATAGGCAAGGCCGTGTCTTGAACGCTCCGTTATACTCCAGTCTGTGATGTCTTTTCCGTCTGCTATGATCTGACCGCCTTCCGGCTTGTAAAGACCTGCTATCACCTTCGCAAGTGAGGTCTTTCCGCCTCCGTTCGGTCCTGTAATTACTGTAAGTTTTCCGTCCGGTACTGTAAGATCAACACCGTTCAGAATGCTTTCACCGGTCTCAGTGGACCATCTTATATCTTTAAGCTGCAGCATTTAAAATACTACCACCCTTTCTGTTATCATTGAGAAGATTATCCCCACCCCCAGCCCCCTCCCCAGGGAGGGGGCTGAGCTGAGCATTTCTGCTTCTTTGATTATCATATTTATTCCCGTCCCGGAAAGAAGCCGAGCCGGACATTTCTGCTTCTTTGATTATCATATTATTCCGTCCCGGAAAGAAGCCGGGCCGGACATTTCCGCTTCATTAGTTATCAGAAAAATCTATATCTAAGTATATCATACAGAAGGCGGAAAGTCAAAAGAATTCGCTATTCAAGAATACTCATAATATCGTCTGCCGACATATGCATGATGTCGCCTTCGCCGTTCACCGCAATGTCGTAGAGTTCGGCTTTTTTCGTCTGAAGATCGATTATCTTTTCCTCGATAGTCCTGTCGGTTATAAGCTTGTAGATCTGGACATTTCTCTTCTGACCGATACGATAAGCACGGTCGGACGCCTGATTTTCCGCCGACAGATTCCACCACGGATCGTAGTGGATGACAATATCAGCACCGGTAAGGTTAAGTCCCGTGCCGCCGGCCTTCAGCGAGATGAGGAAAACATTGGTGTCGTCGGCGTTGAAGTCATTTACAAGCTGAATTCTGTCCGCCGGCTTTGTCTGTCCGGTGATCGTGTAGTAGCTTATACCTTCCTCGTCAAGACGCTTCGAGATAATGTCGAGCATCGATGTAAACTGTGAGAACAGAAGTATCTTGTGTCCGGATCCCACGCAGCTGCTTACAAGGTCTATGCACTGTTCAAGCTTGGCACTGCCGCCCTCGTAATTGTCGTAAACCAGCGACGGATCGCAGCAGATCTGTCTGAGGCGTGTGAGCATTGCAAGTATCTTGATGCGGTCGGCTCCGTCCTTTAAGTCCTTTGCAAGCGTCTTCTTGACGTCAGCCACATTTGCCGAGTAGACCTTACTCTGCTCCTCGCCCATGTTTGCGTACATTATGGTTTCCGTCTTGTCCGGCAGTTCCTTTAAAACTTCCTTTTTCATTCTTCTTAAGATAAACGGAGAAACGACCTTCTGAAGCTCACTTATGACTCTCGTTTCTTTCTTGGCGGTTATCGGCGCCTCGAAATTCTTTCTGAAGTAGGTGTAGGCGAACAGATAATCCGGCATTATGTAGTCAAAGATGCTCCAGAGTTCCGCAAGGCTGTTTTCCACAGGCGTACCCGTAAGAGCAAATTTAACTTCGGCTTTTATGGATTTTACCGCCTTTGCAGCCTGTGTATTCTGGTTTTTGATATACTGCGCTTCATCAATGAACTGGAATGCAAAATCCAGATCCTCATATTTGTCGATGTCGCGTGTAAGCAGTGAATACGGCGTTACGATAACATCGTATTTAGTTATATCAGCGAAAAGCTCCTCACGGGCCTGCACTGTACCGATAACGGTAAGCACGGAAAGTTCCGGAGCAAAACGTTCGGTCTCATTTTTCCAGTTGAGCGTCAGCGAAGCCGGGCAGACTACCAGTGCCGGCTTTCTTATCCCGTCAGGATTCTGCTTGTTGTCAAGTATCAGTGAAATGGCCTGAAGCGTTTTACCGAGGCCCATGTCGTCCGCAAGTATACCGCCGAAATGATAGGCTGAAATTGTCTTCATCCAGCGGAAGCCGTACTTCTGGTACTCACGCATTACATCGTCAAGTGATTCCGGAACCGCAAGCTGATCAGAGTCTTCCATCATCATTCCGTAGCTGCTTACGATCTTTTTAAAGTCCGCACTTCTGTTTATTCTCAGGTTCTCGCAGTTTTTCTTAAGGCTGTCAAGGTAGAGCATACGGTACTTCGGTACCTTCAGATTCTCCTTAAGAAGCTGCTTTTCACTTATGTTAAGGTTTTCGGCAACGTCTGAAAGCTCGGTCATCGCATCGGTAAGGAGAGCGAAACTTCCGTCCTTCAGGCGGTGATACTTCGCACCCCTGCGGTAGCTCTTGAGCATCTCAACAAGCTCGCCCGTGGTGTATCCTTCCGCGGTTATGTCAAGAGCAAGAAGTGAACCGGAAGGACGTATGCCGATAGCAGGTCTTACCGGAGCCCTTACGCCTATCTTTTTGAAGGCATCGCTCACAAAGACTTCCATACAGCTTTCAAGCTCGGTCAGTCCGGATGTCAGAAGTTCGAAAAGATTATTGTCTCCGTGCAGGAACCATGTGTCAGGATCCGTCACGCTCTGTTCAGTGAAAAACTTAAGAAATGTATTCTTTATAAGCCGCTCGGCCTTGTAGTCGCAGAACGGATTTTTCTTCTGGTCATAGAAGCCGGAAAACTTTCTGTCCCCGTAAACGAACTCCGGCCTTGCCGAAATACCGTCATCCACGCAGTCGATGTAGAGATGCGCTTCAAGCTCCGGCGGAGCGTATTCTTCGAGTTTGTCTGCTCCCCTGATATCAATGTATTTAAGCACCGGCTTCAGAACGCCGCTGTAGAAAGCGCTCATGTTGTCGTTGCTTATATACAGACTCTTCATCTGCGAGCAGATGTTTATCAGTTTCAGAGTGGTTCCTGAAAATCCTGTGTCGGTTATATAGACTCTGCGTTTCTCATGGTCGATAAAGCAGCATCGCTTTCCGGTACCGTAACATTCCGGATAGGAAAGTATACGTATAGCGTATCCGTTTTCATCCGCACGGACTATCTCGGCGTCAATATGAGGATTTTTAAAGCGGACGGAATACATCATACCGTCTATCTCGACTTCCCTGCCGTTAAACAGTCTGAAGAAAACATCCAGATTCTTTCCCCTGACCGTGATGTGCTTTTTCGGTGCCTTGTTTCTGGTCTTGGCAAGGTCAAGAACCACCGATGTGTAGATATAAAAGCACACTTCAAGCAGTCTTCTGCTGTCTTCGTCAAGATCACTGTAACGGTGCATCATCACGCATTTTTTGCCGTACTGCAGAGGCATCTCGGATTCAAATGCAGCCTTAAGATCCGGAATACTGGAAACTGCATACAGTTTGTCTCCGCCTGCTTTCAGTGAACACTGTATTTCCCTGTCTTTAGTCGTTATGACCGGAATGATTCTTTTAACAGGTTCAAGAGGGGTCTCGTCATCAGCATCATCGACCTCGAGATCATTCATAAGGTGATTAAAAACGGCCTTGCGTCTTTTTTCAAGGTCATTTTTAAAATTATCCTTTATATAAAACAGGCAGGCTGCCTGATGTCTGCACAGTTCTCTGTTATGGACATACTGGCATGAACAGTAAGTATCGCTGACATCTCCGTCATCAGTAACGGTAATGTAAGTACGCGTTCCGTAATAATGATTGTCTTCCGGCTTCAGCCAGAATGTGTAGCTGCCGTCAATGCTCAGCTCTCCGCTGGTTATACAGTTTTTCGAGTAAAGTATTCTGCCTTCTTCAAGAATTTTTTTCTGTATAAAAGGATCTTTTACAGAATCAAAATCATAAATGTTAATAACGATCACTCTTTTCTTTCGGTATGAAGTTATTCTTCATGTTCAGACGGATCTGAATAAAATCTTTCCGGGACATCCGGCATACTTACTCCCGGCATTTCGTACATTTCCTTTTTTTCGAGTTTCACTCCCGTGTGCTGATCATCGTAAACTGTATTCATATCCACTTCATCCATAACCGAAGAAGCTTTTTTCCTGTATACAGTCATATCATTGTCAGGAGTATATTCCTTTCTTTCCCGCTCGATCTTTGCAAGCTCAGTAAAATACGGATAACCCGGCTGCGATGAAAGTTCAAACTCCTGCTCTTTGTGTTTTGATATTATAAACGCTTCCACTGCAAGGATCAGATGTCCGGCTATGGCGATAAAATAATCTATGTACAGCTTATTGAAGCATACGTAAATAAGGTAAAGTGCAAACAGCAGCAGATTAAATACCGCAATGACAAGCAGCCCGAAGGTCTTTAGCGACTTTCGCATACAGAAGCCGCAGGTCACTGCATTAAGAATGAGTCCGCTTAACATAAATACGTTAAATCCGCCTATTACAGTAAACGTAAACTGTGCAGCCAGAAGAACACAGCTTATAATAAAAAACACCGTCCTCGTGTTTTTTATTTTCTTCATTGCAAGAAAATTTCTGTTTAGTTCAGCACCCAGAAAGTCTTCATTCATCCCTGAATATCCGTTTTGTCTGCCCATCGTTTCATCTCCTCCGAAAACGAAAAACATGCAGCAGAGAGTCTGCGGAAACTTTGCCCCGCCTCTCCCGCTCTCATTAAATAATATACAACTATAATTATACCTTATATGCCGGCGTTATTCAAGTACATTTATCAAACCGTTTCTCCGCTCCCTGCCCTGCCGGTCAGCACTGTCAAAAATGCCGTACCAGGCAGTCCGGTACGGCATTCATTGAGGCGCTTATTCAGGGAAACACTGATTAAACCGGAAATCCGGCTTCGCCGGATTTCCGGAGGTGGGATTTGCAGGGCTTCGCCCCGAACCCCCACGCTGATTTATGAATTAATCAACGTTTCCTTATTTGTCTTCTGTATCCTTCATTACTTTATCAGTGTTTTCGGCTTTGATCTTCTCTGCTTCCTTCATTCTTTCAGCCATCTTCGCTGCCTTCTTTTCCTTTCTCTTCCTGCCGGCATTCGCAAGAGCCTTTACGATCTTCACAAACAGGAATATTCCGAGTCCGAAAAGGATAAGATAAGGAAGAGCGTAGATAAGGAAGAACAGGAGATTTTCAAGGAAATTAAGGAATCCTTTTCCTGCATCCTTAAGTGTATTTGAAAGTCTTTCTCCGAATGTATCAGTGTGTACCGGTTCTGCATGATATTCCTTTACTTCGTTGATAGTTACGTAAACATAGGAATAAGCTACGTCGGTCTTTATCTGGTTCATTCGTGTCTTAAGCTTTGCTATCTCAACCTGTACACCGGTAAGCTTTTCTTCGATTGCAACGGCGTTTGCCTCGTCCTGTGCCTTGGCAAGAAGTTCAAGATATCTGTTTTCCTTCTGCTCATAGATCTTAAGTGTGGTCGAAAGATCAGAGTACTCCTGGCTTACATTTTCGGCAGATGCATTCTTGCTTCTCAGGTCACCGAGTCCTGCGACTTCATTGCAGAAATCATCATACACTCTGCTCGGTACTCTGACCGTTGCGCGGTATGTGCTCCACTTTTCTGCCTTTTCGTCATACCATCTGCTCATGTTTCCGCCGTCGTTGAAATCTTCCGACTCAACAAAGCCCTGATACTGTTTGAGCATTGCCCTGAAGTTTTCCACTGACGGGTCAAAATCAAGAACGTCGATACCCATTGTGCATGAGTAGATAAGCATTTCAGCATTTATTGATTCCGTGCTGATGTCAGTGTTCTGTACCTTTTCAGTCTGCGGATCCGCTGTTTCTTCTCCGTAAACAGTACGGCCGTTTTCATCTGCTGCCTCTGATGCATAGTCGCCGAGGGCAGTTCCGTCATCATAGTTTTCATAAGCAGCACCCTCTGTCTTTGACTTGTAATCCGCCTGGATACCGCGCGAGTTTGTGCTGTTGGTATATGCCATATCCGAAGCCATTTCAAATTTCGGTGCTCCGCATGAAGTAAGAAGTGCCACGCATACCAGGAAAACCGCTGCAGCCTTTGTGTAGTTTCTGTTATTCTTTTTCATATTCATTTCCTCCCCAATTATTCATTTATATCGTAACCGTAACGCACCGGTTCCTCATTCTTCTTAATGTTATTCATTGTTTCAAACTCTGTTCTGTCAGTTTCTGTCATCGCTTCTATATCAACGCTCACTGCCTCATCCTGGCTGAATACGAAAAGATGATCACCAATGTAAAGACCGCGGTCAAAGTTTGTGTATTCGCTTTCTGATTCTATTCTTCCCTTTTCGGTAAATTCACCGTCAGCGTAACTGAACACTGCGTAGGAATGTTTGAAATCCCGATCCTCTTCCTCGACAGCTTCTTCAAGAGGGAATCCGATAAGATTTTTCTCCGGGTCAAGCAGAAGTGCTTTTCGGTCGTAAACTGCATAGGAATATGTGCTGTGATAGAATTTACCGCTGCTTATTGCGTAGTATCCGTCTTCCTTCAGTTCGCCGTTATCGGAAACGTCGAACATCACAAGCTTCACGCCTGTCTCGATACCCTCGCTTGTAGCATCCACTCCGAATCCTAAAAGATGATCTTCATCCCATTTCCAGAGGAAAGAGCTGTATCCGTTTATCTTAAGCTCGTCTGTTATCACCGGTGATGAAGGATCAGAAAGATCTATGGCAAACAGCGGATCTGTTCTTTCATAGGTTACCACATAGGCCGTGTTTCCCTGGAAATTCACTGACTTTATCGTTTCAGTCAGTGCAATGTCCGTTACAGAACCGACTACATTTAAGTTTTCATCAAGGACAAACAGACTGTTTGAAGTGTTTGTCGTTCCCTTTTTTTCATTCCATTCATATAATGTAGTTGCCACTCTGAAATATCCGCTGTATTCGCTCATCGAGAACTGGTTAAGAACTGTTCCTTTTACTTTACCGGATGCCACCGGAGATATAACACCGTCTGCAAGGGCAAATTTTGAAAATGTGGTCTTTGACCCATACCAGTCAGTATCGCTGTCGTAACTTATCTGTTGAATATATAACGAATCTGCCGTACAGTAGATCTCGCCTGAATATCCCGAAACCGCCGCAGATGATACCGCACTCTCAGGTGCGTTGATATTGATACCAGATATCATTACCGTACTGTTATCGTCAACTTCATCTTCCGGGATGAAGATACGTTCAAGCGGGAGACATTCAGCCTTTTCGTAGCTTTCACCGTAGAAAGGAACATACATGCGCTTATCCGTATCAGCGTAAGTCTTTTCCTGCTTTTCCCGCTGTCCTTCCTCTTCGTCATACACCAGACCGTATCTGAAAAAATTCCACGATGTTTCTTCTGTAACCAGATAAAGAATATTATCCTTCATTCTCGATGAAGAGTAATTACCGCTCTGAACTCCCCTGCCTGAAAAAACAGGTGTTTCACCTGTAATATCGTATGTCAGCACTGTCGTTGTGGCAGGCTTGGCATTTTCTCCCTCACTGATGCCCCATGAGGAAACGATAACCGTAAGTTTCTCATCTGTCAGATACATTGCAGATACATCTGACCATACATTTCTAGATATTCCGGCATCAGCATTAACATCAAGAATTATTTTCTCACCGAACTTTCCGGTGTTTTTATCCACCGGAATGTATGTAACGCTCTCTCCGTACCAGGCAGATACATATATCGGAGTATTATCCGTCACATAGAAAACACCGCGGTCATTAGCCTTGATTATGTCTGATTCGGCAACGCCTTCGACTTGTCTTAAAGTATCGTAGACATCCGTTTCCGCTCCGTTGTTCCACTCTTCATCCAGTGAGGAATCTTCAGCTTCTTCAGATATTACGTCTTCGTCGTAGATCCCTGCAAGCATCCCGTACCTTGTAAGTTTCGCATTTTTTGCTCTGTCAAAAAGCTGTTCATAGCTTTCGGCATTCACATACGCGAAACTGCCGTTTACTGATGTTTCCGTGCCTCTTTCTTCAAATGATTCAGCGTTATCTGATGCAGCCTCCTCACTTTTTGTCGACGAAGTCTTTCTCTTACCGTCTGATTTTATACCTTCAGTATTGTTTGTGACCATATCCGTCGCCATCATCTCTTTGCTTCCATATGGAGTAAACTTCATTATACCCGCCACGATCACGAAGCACGCTGCAGCTGCAGCAGAGTATGCGCAGACAGTTCTTATTATCTTTTTCTTTCCTGATTTTCCGCTTCCGTTAAGAGTTTTTACGCTTTCTTCTCTCAGAACACCATCAGTTTCCGTCCCGCCGTCAGACGAACCCTTACCTCCCCGTTTTTCAAGGAGCTCCGGAATGTTTTCCGGCTTCAGTTCATCAGGGATTACCGGTGTTTCGAGTATTTCTTTTATTTTGTCACTCATATTATCATCCACCTTCAGCCAGTGATCAGTTTCTTCAGTTTTTCTTTTGTTCTCATGAGCTTCGAACGGACAGTCGAAGGATTCATTCCGCATATATGTGCTATCTCGTCACCCGAATAGCCGCTTAGTACCGACATCGCAAGTATCGTTCGCTCATCGTCATCGATCCGGTACATGGCCTCGGCAAGTTCAAGTGATTCAAACTTGAAATTCTCATGCAGCATATTTTCGTACTCCGGTGCGTCTATATCAGATGCAGGACTTGCATACTCGGCCTGTTTTCTTTTTATCTTGGCTGAAAGTATTTTAAAGATCCAGCTTCTGAAAGCTTCCTCGCTCCGGAGTTTTCCTATGGAATTGTACGCATCAAGGACGGTGTCACTCACTGCATCGGCTGCATCATGTTCATTGCGCAGACTGTAGAACGCTGTTCTGTAAAGTTCCTCATAAACCAGCGCATACAGCCGCGAAAACGCCTGCTTATCACCGCTTACAGCAAGTTTCACATCCTTTCTGAATTCTTCACGGTCCATATCTCAAAAACTCCTTTTTATTTAATCATTCCTGTTCCGGGTTCAGGGGGCGGAGCCCCCCTGAACTTCAGCCCCCTCCCTCCGGGAGGGGGTTGGGGGTGGGGATATGATTATCAAACTGTTCAATGCATTGTTTTGCAGTTCATATATTAAGTGTCTGGAAAAACTGATTTTGTTGCAAAGCAAAATCAACTTTAGAACAATCCACAAATCAGACCACAGGATATTGTATATATTAAACAGCAATCCACCTGATCTGCAGGGGCGAGGGGGCGAAGCCCCCATCTCTTTGTTCGGTGGCGAGAGGGAAAAATAATTATTCAAACTCTCTCCCCCTCCCTGGGGAGGGGGCAGGGGGTGGGGATAAAAAACAAAATCCCCTGAGGATGAAATTGATTTATTCAAACTCAGGGAATCGAAAAAAATTTAATCAGTAAAAGTCAGCGATCAGAGGTTCTTTACCTCTTCATCACTAAGCATTCTGTAGCCGTTTGATGAAAGTGCCTCCTCAGCCTTTGCGTAGTCATCAACTCTGATAAGAATATGCGCTGAAGCATCCTTCTTTGAAAGTGATGCATACATGTACTCAACACTTACGCCGTTTTTATCAAGAACGCTGAGCGCACCTGCAAGTCCGCCAGGAATATCTTCTACGTCAAGAGCGACAACATGATTAACTGCTACGGCATAGTCCTTTTCCTTCAGAAGAGCCGCACTCTTGTCCGTATCGCTGAGGATAAGTCTGAGTATGCCGAAGTCATTGGTATCTGCAATGTTCATTGCACGGATGTCGATCTTGTTATCCCCTAAGATCTTTAATACAGCAGATAATCTGCCTGGTTTGTTTTCTACAAATACTGATAACTGTCTTACTTTTGATGCCATAACAATAATCCTCCTTTAAAAGAAAAAATATCTTTAAGTGAATACTGACAGCGCGAGGAGAACGAGGAACTGCGCCCTGTTCCCCTGTGCATTTGTCAGCGGTTTATGTCAGTGAAGCTTTCTCTTGTCAACTACTCTTACAGCCTTGCCTTCGCTTCTTTCGATAGTCTTAGGTGAAACAAGGTGTACCTTCGGGCTGATGCCGAGAATGAGCTTGAGTGCGTTTGTAAGTTCGCTTTCCTTCTTCTGGATCTCCTTGACTACGTCTGTGAACTGGTCAGCCGGCATTTCAACGTATACGTCAAATGTGTCAGTGTTGTTTACACGGTCAAGTTCGATGCGGTAGTTCGGTGAGTAACCCTGTGCGATAAGAACTGTTTCTATCTGTGAAGGGAATACATTTACACCTCTGATGATGAGCATGTCGTCGCTTCTTCCCATCGGCTTTGCCATCTTGATAAGAGTTCTGCCGCATGAGCACTTCTTTCTTGAAAGAACGCAGATATCTCTTGTTCTGTATCTGAGAAGCGGGAAACCCTCCTTGTTTATGCTTGTGAAAACGAGTTCACCCTTTGTACCTTCCGGAAGAACTTCGCCTGTGTCAGGATCGATGATCTCAGCGATGAAGTTGTCTTCGTTGATGTGCATGCCTGACTGTTCGCTGCACTCGAAAGCAACACCAGGACCGCTTGATTCTGTAAGTCCGTAGATATCAAATGCCTTGATACCAAGAGATTTTTCGATCTCCTGTCTCATTTCCTCTGTCCATGGTTCAGCACCGAAGATACCAGCCTTAAGGTGATTGTCTTCCGGCTTTATGCCCTGTTCCTTCATTGCTTCGCCAAGATAAGCAGCGTATGAAGGTGTGCAGCAGAGAATAGTGGACTTAAGATCCATCATGAACTGGATCTGTCTGTCAGTGTTGCCTGAAGACATAGGAAGTGTGAGACATCCTACCTTGTGTGAACCGCCGTGGATACCGAGACCGCCTGTGAAAAGTCCGTAGCCGTAGCAGACATGAACAACGTCTTCCTTTGTACCGCCGGCAGCTGTGATAGCTCTTGCACAGCAGTCTTCCCACATGTCAACATCCTTCTGTGTGTAGTAAGCAACTACTCTCTTGCCTGTTGTACCGCTTGTTGAATGGATACGTACACATTCTGAAAGCGGCACGCCGAGAAGACCGTCAGGATAGCTGTCACGGAGGTCAGCCTTTGAGAGGAATGGAAGCTTATGAAGATCGTCAACAGACTTGATATCATCAGGTGTTACGCCTTTTTCCTCCATCTTTTTGCGGTAGTAAGGTACATTGTCCCAGACATGCTTTACCTGCTTTACAAGTCTTTCATCCTGAAGTTTTTTCATATCTTCACGGGACATACATTCGATTTCTTTATTCCAATATCTTTCCATTGGATTTATCCTCCTGATCATTTTAGATGATCCGGGGTCCCCACCCCCCTGCCCC
>JAFRUS010000097.1 GCA_017438745.1 Oscillospiraceae bacterium
TAATTGCTTTACCTTCTTCTAACAATATTTTCGGATCTGTGATATACTTACGTGGATTCATAGCTTTCACCTCATAGTATAAGTATAACACACAATCATTTTTAAGTCAAAGTAAAATTATTTATGACGTTTACTATAAAAAAGTACCTGTAAGAAAGGACACAGAACATGGAAAAAGGCGAACAAAGCGTAAAAAAGACGACAAAGAGAAAAAAGGTTCTCATTACACTGCTTGTATTGGTGGTTATTGCGGTACTGCAGCTTGTGTGGTCGAACGGGTATATTGACGTTGAGAAATATGAATACCGTGATGCAGGTGTTCCGAAGAGTTTTGACGGGACGAAAATTGTTGCTGTTACTGACTATCACAATCACGGCGGGGCCTATGAGGACAGGCTCGTTAAAAAGATTGCTGAACAGTCACCGGACTACATTTTCTATGTCGGAGATATTATAGATTCATATCTTACCGACGTTGACAAAGCGGAGAGTTTTTTCAGCAAATGTGCGGATATCGCTCCGGGATATCTGGTTTACGGAAACCATGAGCTCAGAGTGGCTAAAGAAGACGGCGGACTTGAACAGTATGACAGGGCGGCTGAAAAATACGGCATTGACATACTGAAAAACGAGATCGCAGATCTTGAAAAGAACGGTGAACATATGTATCTTGCCGGTACGACAGATACCGTCGGACTTTTTGACATTTCAGAAGCGGCGGAGAAACTTGATAAAAGCGCTCCCCTTCTCTGGATACATCACTATCCGGAAGATTTTAATGTCCTTGCAGAGTCAGCAAAAAGGGATGGATTTGAACACGCGCTTATATTCAGCGGACACGCACACGGGGGACTTGTGATGATTCCTTTTACCCGAATCGGAATTTATGCTCCGGGACAGGGATTTTTGCCGGAATACACTTCGGGCGAATATTTTCACGAAGGCAGTGAACTCATTTTAAGCCGCGGATGCGGAAACAGCAGCATCACCCTGCGTTCTTTTGATCCTTTTGAAATTGTGGTGTGTGAACTGAAATCAGATAAGTAAGGAACTAAAAACATGATTGACCGTGAAATCAGACTCTGAATGATCTGAAGAGATTTATGAAATTTACTGTTGATCTGTATAAGTATAACAGGAGATATCAATGAAAAAAATACTCATTATTGAAGACGACGCAGTACTCAGCGAGGAACTTTGTACCCTGCTTAAAAATTCAGGCTATGAAGCTTCGCGCGTAACTGACTTTGAAACTACAGCAGACCAGATGCGTTCATCTGACGCCGACCTTATCCTGCTTGATATAAATCTTCCGTTCACAGGCGGTGAGACACTTCTTCAGGAATTCCGTAAAACAAGTGACAAACCGGTTATCATGCTCACAAGCCGTACCACCGAGATAGACGAAGTGCTTTCCATGAGCTACGGTGCGGATGACTACATAACCAAGCCGTACAATCCGACCATTCTTCTGCTTCGTGTTTCCGCCGTACTCAAACGCCTTGAACGCAGCAGTTCTGCTCAGGTCATGTATCACGATGCCGAGGTAAGTACCGTTAAGGGAAGCCTTACACGTAACGGAAATGAAATGGTACTTACCAAGAATGAAATGATCATCTTCCAGCTTCTTCTCGACCGCAAGGGAGAGATCGTCACCCGTGATGACCTGATGACTACTCTGTGGGATAACAACGAATTTGTAAATGACAACGCACTTTCAGTAAACGTAAGCCGTCTCCGTGGAAAACTTGCTGAACTCGGCTTTGAGGATGCCATCGAGACAAGAAAGAAACAGGGGTACGTACTGCGATGAGATTTTCCGCTTATTTAAAAGAC
Organism: Oscillospiraceae bacterium; assembly: GCA_017438745.1. GTDB lineage: Bacteria > Bacillota > Clostridia > Oscillospirales > Ruminococcaceae > HUN007. Next base: position 1,837 of record JAFRUS010000097.1, read on the forward strand.
AGACTCCCTGCTATTATCATTTTCGTGGTTTCTTTACTTCTTTCTCTCATCTTTCTGAGGGCATACCACGTTATAACCGAGGCACTTGCGGTACTTTGTGTGATTCTTACCGCAGGTGCATTTTCCGTGTTTCTCTGGGATTATCTCAGAAAAAAGCCTTTCTACGACAAGCTTCAGAACTGCATAAATGAGCTTGATCAGAAATATCTTATCTCGGAAATGGTAACTCCGCCGGATTTTCTGGAAGGCCGTATTCTTGCAGATGTGCTTCAGGAATGTGACCGCTCCATGTGCGATAACGTTGCGTTTCACCGTCGTGAATCCGCGGAATTCCGTGAATATATCGAAATGTGGGTGCATGAGGTCAAGCTTCCGGTGGCGAGCCTTCAGCTGATGTGCCACAACGACGGCAATTCGAAATACAGCGAACAGCTCAAACGAATTGACGACTATATAGAAAACGTACTCTACTACGCACGCAGCCGCAATGCGGAAAAGGACTACATTATAAAGAAGACCTCACTTAAGCGTGCATTTATCGATACCGCCATCCGTTACCGCGAGGAGCTTCAGGAGCGGGGCATTGCCTTAAGCACTGAAAATCTTGACGTGGATATCATGACCGATGCAAAATGGCTCGGATTTATCTTCAGCCAGCTCATGGGAAACAGCATGAAGTACGAAGCCACTGAGATAACCGTCACCGCTGAGGAAACGAGTGACAGCATCTCACTGCATTTCCGCGACAACGGCATAGGCATACCGGAAAGCGACCTGCCGTATATTTTTGAAAAGTCATTCACCGGTGAGAACGGAAGAACTCATACCAAATCAACCGGCATGGGTCTTTACATTGTAAGCATGCTCTGCCAGAAACTCGGTCACTCTGTAAGTGCAAAGTCTGTACAGGGTGAATACACTGAAATAATTATTTCTTTCGGAAAAAATGATTTTCTTGACGTAAAATAACTGCGTAGATCACGTATCTGCGTTATTTATGAATGATTACCGCTTGAATCTGCAATAAAAAATCTCCAACATTACAAAATCGTAATGTTCTGTAATGATAAACGAACGACTATGCTCTGCCTTTATGATATACTAAGATCATCGAAGGGGAAACCCGATACAAAATCGTAAATCTTAAATTTAAAATAAAGGTAAAAGGTGATCATTATGAAAAAGAATTCAAAAACAAACAGCTTAAAGACAAGCATCGCTATCTCATCAGTAACAGTTATCCTGCTCCTCATATTCTCTGTGATCGAAATTGTTCAGACAAAGAAATTCTCATTCGGATTTGGTACAATACTTGCTGCAAACGTTACGATCCTTGCATCATCACTTGAAGCTTACAACAAAACAAAAGAAGAGGCATAATGAAAATGGAATTACTTAAGATAGACCACATAGAAAAATACTACGGAAGCAAATCGGTGCTTACAAAAGCGATAGACGACATATCACTGAATGTAAATGAAGGTGAATTCGTCGCGGTAATGGGGGCTTCCGGAAGCGGAAAAACTACTCTTCTCAACTGCATTTCAACAATTGACCGTGTAACTTCAGGACATATACTCCTTGAAAATACGGACATTACAACACTTAAGGGAAAGGAACTTAACCGTTTCCGCCGTGAAAAGCTCGGATTCATTTTTCAGGACTTCAATCTTCTCGACACCCTTACAGCATACGAAAATATAGCACTTGCTCTTTCAATTCAGAAAAAGCCGGCTGCTGAAATAGATGAAGCCATCAAAAAGGTTGCCGACCAGCTCGGCATTACCGAAGTGCTTCAGAAATATCCTTACCAGATGTCCGGCGGACAGAAGCAGCGTGTTGCTTCCGCCCGTGCGATAGTGACCAACCCGAAGCTCATCTTAGCCGATGAACCTACCGGTGCTCTCGATTCAAAGTCAGCAAAGCTCCTGCTTGAACGCTTCCGCTATCTCAATACGGAATGCGGCGCAACAATTATGATGGTAACACACGACAGCTTCACAGCAAGCTATGCCGGACGCGTTATCTTCATCAAGGACGGAAAGATCTTTAATGAGCTAAACCGCGGTTCCGACAGCAGAAAGCAGTTCTTCGACAAGATAATCGATGTGGTTACTCTTCTGGGAGGTGACATGAGCGATGCTCTTTAAACTTTCATTTAACAATATGCGCAGAAGTCTCCGTGACTACGCCGTTTACTTCTTCACACTTATAATCGGTGTATCCATCTTCTACGTTTTCAACGCAACAAGCGGACAGGCTGCCATGATGCGTGTCTCCGCAAGCACAAGACCGATAATCGATCTTCTCAAAACTGTTATTTCCGGAACAAGTGTTCTGGTTTCAGGAATTCTCGGTTTCCTTATAGTATATGCAAGCCGTTTCCTCATGAAGCGCAGAAGCAGAGAATTCGCCCTCTACATGACACTGGGCATGAGCAAGTGGAAGATATCATCCATCATCTTAATGGAAACCTTATTCGCAGGTATCGGCTCACTGGGATGCGGACTTCTTATCGGTATCGGACTTTCACAGCTCATGAGTGCTCTTGTGGCAAATCTTTTTGAAGCCGATATGACAGGATACCGCTTCACTGTTTCAGGCGAGTCAATAGCAAAGACGATCATCTATTTCGCAGTAATGTACGGCGTTGTGGTACTCTTCAACGGCGGTGCCATCACAAAGATGAAGCTTATCGACCTTATGAATTCAGGCAAGCGCTCCGAGCAGGTAAAACTTAAGAACCCTGTTCTCTGCGTTCTGATATTCCTCGTTTCAGCAGCGGCTCTCGGCTACAGCTACTTCCAGGTTGGATTCAGAACATTCACAATAACACAGTCTGCTCTTCTGGTTTACATAATCATCGGAAGCATCGCAACATTCCTTATCTTCTGGTCAGTATCAGGTATGCTCCTCCGTGTGATGATGTCATCGAAAAACCTTTATCACAGAGGACTCAACGCATTCACATTCAGACAGATAAGCAGCAAGGTAAACACAATGGTCTTCTCACTGACAATTATCTGCCTTATGCTTTTCATCACTATCTGCGCACTTACTTCAGCTTTTTCACTCCGCAACTCAATGAACTACAACCTCAACCACTACTGCCCTACCGATTTTGAAGCATTTATTGAATATTCAGATGATGCTGAGGAAAAGAGAACTGTTTCCGATGTATACGCAGACTGCGGTGTGAACATGGACGATTATTTTGAAAAGACTTTTACATTCAGTTCATACGAATCTCCTGATCTTACATTTGAAGCATTCTTCGGCGAGGACTGTGCCGAAATAAAAGAGATCTTCCCTTACATCGAAATGGATACCAGAATGGAACTTGTAAGATTAAGAGACTATAACGATCTCATGGAGTTCTATGGCCTCGAAAACAGACTCGAACTCAATGACGGTGAATATATCGTTCTCTGCGACTTTAAATCAATGATGGAACTCTGCAACATGGAACTTCAGAAAAATACTGAGATAAATGCCTGCGGACATACACTGAAGCCGAAGTACAGCGAATGCAGTGACGGATTCGTTGATATGTCAGCACAGCGCGGCAATATGGGTATATTCATTGTTCCGGACGACACCGTAGACGAAAATTATTCTGCAGGCGAACGTTTCTTCGGAAAATATACAGCGGAAGCTTCAGAAGATCTCGATGCAACAGAAGAATTCTTCACTGAAAAAGGCAGTGAAACAGCAGAAGCGATCGGAAAAGACGACAACATTTCATACGGCATGTACTTCACAAGAACCATTCTTGCAGCTGCAACAGTCGGACTCGGTGCCATCGCAACATTCCTTGGCCTCTACATCGGACTTGTTTTCCTCATCGCCTGCGGTGCGATCCTCGCCCTCAAGGAACTTTCCGAAAGCGTTGACAGCATCGGCCGCTACGAAATGCTCCGCAAGATCGGTGCCGAGGAAAATAATATCTCAAAGTCACTTTTCGTTCAGACAGGTATCTTCTTCCTTCTCCCTCTCCTTCTCAGCGCACTTCATTCAGTATTCGGAATTAAATTCGCAGTCGGCGTGCTCGAATCCTTCGGAACTGAAAACATCATGCAGTCAGTTATTGCAACATCAGCTATTATCCTTGCTATCTACGGCGGATACTTCGTTATCACATACTTCAGCAGCAGGGGAATTATAAAGGACAGAAAATAAAAAAGAGAAACAGCAAAACGGGTAGATCACATTATAAATTCATAGACTTAAAAAGTCCTGAGTACAACAAAATCAGCATATCTTACTCACGTAAATATCAATACGTGGGGTCAGATATGCTGATTTTCTTTTAAGGAGAGGATACAGGAGGTTTTACAAAGTAACTGTAGCGACATATTCGATTCCGTCCGGAACGGATATCTTCGGATCCTGTACGGTCAGACTGCCGTCTGTCAGAAGCATGAAGTGATTCAGAGCAATGCCGACGTCTATCTTCTGAAGATCGCCTGTGCGGTCGCCGATGAATCCTCTGCTGTGCTTAACGTAGAAATGAAAAGCATTTCCGCACTTTACCACGCGCCACGGCTGCTTGTTTACTGCCGAAGGTGCAAGGCGTACGGCTTCGATGGCGTTCATCAGTTCGCTGTCACATTCCTTCAGCGGCTCAGAAAAGCTGTTTTCGAAGAAAAGTTCTGATACTGGTCTGCGTTTGTCAGCCTGTATGGCAGTTCTCATGGTGATCTCTTTTACAGACATCTTTTTGGCAGGATAGCCAAGCGGGCTGGCGCAGTACATGCGTTCATCAGTGCCGAGACCGGCTGCGTTTTCGAACAGTTCACGTTTGAAAGTGCCGCCTATCCATGTAGTTCCGATACCCAGTGACCATGCGAAAAGAACAAGGTGTTCAAAGGCATATCCGAAGGCCTCTTCGCTGTGAGGAACAGGTCTGACTTTGGCTGCGACATACATGTGTTCGCCTGATATTACCGGACTTGAAAGTCCGTATTTATATTTTTCAAGAAGAACGAATTCAACCGGAATGTTATAAGGGTTTGTTATTGTTGGTATGAATCTTTTCAGCTGTCCGATATGGTCTTCGGAAAGCGGAGTATCGTCAAAAGTCCGGACGCTCCTTCGGGTCTTTATTGTTTCTGATATATCCATTGGCAAAGTTCCTTTAAGACTGATATTATCCAAGCAGATCTTCCACAGCTTTTCTTACGTCTTTCATATCTGCTGTCGGTTCAAATCTTGCAACGACCTTACCTGTTTTGTTAACGAGGAACTTTGTGAAATTCCACTTGATGTATGCCTTGTCGCCGAACTTCTTGTTGTTCATGTCAGCGAATTTGTTGAGAGCTGCATTTTTGATTCCGCCGCCGAAACCTGCAAAAGGCTTTTCTGTTGCAAGGAAAGCGAACAGAGGGTCAGCGCTTTCTCCGTTTACATCTATTTTTGCAAACTGCGGGAATTCAGTACCGAACTTCAGCTGGCAGAACTGATGTATTTCATCTTCGCTGCCCGGTGCCTGGTTTGCAAACTGATTGCACGGGAAGTCCAGTATTTCAAATCCCTTGCCGCGAAGATCACGGTACATTTCTTCAAGAGGTTCGTAGTGCGGTGTGAATCCGCAGCCTGTTGCTGTATTGACGATAAGCATTACCTTGCCGTTATACTCGTCAAGATCAACGTTGTTACCCTTGCGGTCCTTAACTGTGAAGTCGTATACTGTTTTCATAATTATGCTCCTTTCAGAATTCGTCGTTGTTTGATTTTAATAATTCGTAAAGCAGTAAGTAAAGCTGCTTTGCTTTTTCAGGTTCCATTTTTACGCATTTACCGACCTGCTGCGGAATGTCCTTTGCTTTTTCCTGCAGTGCTTTTCCCTGTTCGGTAAGATGTATAAGAACAACACGTTCGTCTTCTTTACTGTGCTCTTTGGTAACAAAGCCGAGAGAGATCATCTTTTTAATGAGCGGGGAAAGAGTGCCGCTGTCCAGCATAAGTCTTCTGCACAGATCACCGACGGTGATACCGTCCTGTTCCCACAGCACGAGCATGACAATGTACTGCGTGTACGTCAGACCCAGTGGTTTCAGATACGGAGTGTATGCTCCTGTAACGACTCTTGATGCAGCGTAAAGCGGAAAGCAGAGCTGGTTATCAAGTTTCATTGCTTCTTTGTAATCGTAATCCATAAGATCACCGCCTTTTGTTGTTTGCAATTATATTGTATCACACATAAATTGATCTGTCAAGTGATTTCTGAAAATTCATATATCCTGACATGATACATACTCCGGCAGCGCCGCATTCAAGTACGGAATGTTCGTTTTCCTCATTTATTCCGCCTATTGCGAAGACCGGAATTTCAACATTTGAGATTATCTCTGTTAAAAACTTAAGTCCGCGCGGCGGAACACCTTTCTTGCAGTCGGTGGCAAAAATGTGACCGGCGATAAGAAAGTCTGCTCCTTTTTCTGCGGCAGTTACAGCTTCTTTCACTGAGTGGACTGAAACTCCTGTACGGCAGAATTTTTCCGGAAGCTCGAGAAAATCACTGTACGAAAGCTGCAGGGCATCACATCCCACAGTCCTTGCAGCGTCTGCGTATTTGTTTATACAAAAATCTGTGCCGGTTTCGGCACAGATTTCTTTGATTTTACGGGCGAGTTCAGTGTATTCAGTTTCTGTAAGATCCTTTTCACGCAGTATGACCATTCCGGCGGTCTCGCATGCTTTCCTTACAGTCTCATAAAAGTCACCCCTGCACAGGAGTCTGTTTGTAACACATATTCTCATAGCTTATACCCTTACGTAGTCGTTGAATACCGGCTGGCATCCCATTGCTTTGATGGCGTCACGGACTTCGTCAACTGTTCTCGGATCAGAGATGATGAACTGTGCATCTCCCTTTTCCTCCTCACCTGAATGTCCGCCTATTCCGGTGCTTACTCCGGCAGATATCTTGGTAGCTGCAACGCCTATTACGTGATCCCTGAATCCGGCACGTTCCCTTGTTGATATGGTCATGCTCGCAAACGGCATGAATATTCTGTAGGCACACATTACCTGGAAAAGCTGGCGTTCGTGTACGTCCTTCGGATTTATTTCGTCATGGTTGATAGTCGGTCGCAGACGCGGGCATGAGAATGCGATCTCGGCGTGCGGATATTTTTTCTGCAGGAGATATGCGTGTATTCCTGTTGCAAATGCGTCTTTTCTGAAGTCGGAAAGTCCGAGAAGTGCGGCAAATCCCACGCCTCTCATGCCGCCCATGATGGCTCTTTCCTGTGCATTGAAGCGGTACGGGAATATTCTCTTGTGTCCGGCAAGGTGAAGTGTCTCGTATCTGTCGCTGTCGTATGTCTCCTGAAATACGGTTACATAGTCAGCTCCGCATTCCTGCAGGTAGCGGTATTCATCCACATTGAGCGGATAAATTTCCAGTCCGATGACTCTGAAGTATTTCGAAGCTATCTTACACGCTTCGCCGATATATTTAACGTCAGACATTTTTCTGCTTTCGCCGGTGAGAATGAGGACTTCCTCCAGTCCCGTTTCAGCGATAAGCTTCATCTCGTGGTCGATCTCCTCAGGGGAGAGTTTTGCACGGTGTATTTTGTTCATGCAGTTGAACCCGCAGTAAATGCAGTGGTTCTCGCAGTAGTTTGCGATGTAGAGCGGTGTGAACATCATGACCGAGTTGCCGAAATGCTTTCTCGTTTCCTCTTTCGCGCGGGCTGCGATCTTTTCAAGATACGGTTCAGCAGCAGGGGAAAGAAGTGCAGCGAAATCAGCCGGACTAAGTATTTCCTTTCTCAGCGCATTCGTTACGTCGGTTGCTTTGAAGCTTTCCGGGTCGTAGTCATTCATTGCCTTTATTACTCTGTCAGGAATATCGCTGTCGATGACTTCCATTCCTTCGAGATATTTCATGTGGTCTATTCTGTTTTCCAAATTGATTTATCCTTTCCCTTATCAGTCATGAAGAAATCCCGTAAGCGGACTTGATGCCTCACCGCGGTTTTCGAGTACGCGACCGGTTTTTGCGAGATATGCAAGGCGTCCGGCTTCGACTGCGAGTTTAAAGGCTTTTGCCATAAGTGCAATATCACCGGCAGTTGCAATAGCTGTATTTGCCATTACTGCAGCGCATCCGAGTTCCATTGCCTCGCATGCCTGTGACGGTTTGCCTATGCCTGCATCGACGATCACAGGAAGATCAGTTTCTTCGATTATGATCTTTATGAAGTCCTTGGTGCAGAGTCCCTTGTTGCTTCCGATAGGTGCTGCAAGAGGCATGATGGAAGCTGCACCGGCTGCTTCGAGTTTTCTTGCTGAAGCAAGATCCGGCATCATGTACGGCATTACGATGAAACCATCCTTTGCAAGTATTTCAGTAGCCTTTACAGTTTCCTCGTTGTCCGGAAGAAGATACTTTGAATCGCGTATGATCTCGATCTTTACGAAGTCGCCGCAGCCCATCTCTCTTGCAAGACGAGCTATTCGGACTGCTTCCTCCGCAGTTCTTGCACCGCTTGTGTTCGGAAGAAGTGTGATGCCCTCAGGGATGTAGTCGAGTATGTTCTCCTTGTCGCCGGTGTTGGCTCTTCTTACTGAAAGTGTTGCCATTTCCACACCACCGTTTTCCAGTACAGTCTTTGTATCGCGTACTGAAAACTTTCCTGAACCGAGTATGAATCGTGAATTGAATTCATGTCCGCCTATAATAAGTTTGTCATTGTTCATTTTTTCAAGTCCTTTGCTTTGATATTGTTGTCAGGGAAACACTGATTAAGTCACAAATCCGGCGAAGCCGGATTTGCGAGGGGAGGGATAACATGGCTTTGCCCCTTACCCCTGCACATATTTATTAAGAAATATGTGTGTTCTTAGATACACTGTAAAATCGAGTTGTATCAGCCGCCGCCCATAAAAGTAACGATCTCCACAATGTCGCCTTCGCAGAGATTATGTGTTTCGTACTGATCCTTCGGGAGGATCGCTTCGTTTATTTCAACAGCTATTCTTGCCGGTTTGTATCCGTTTGCAGCAAGGTATTCGCTTACCGTTGTCGGTTTATCGAGTGTCACGCTTTCACCGTTTATCGTCAGTTTCATTTTCATCTTCCTTTCAAAAATGCATTTTCCGCAGGTGTCAGTCGTTGTGATCCGTCGTCAAGAAGACAGAAAAAGGGATGCACCCGTGGTGGTGCACCCCTTTGACGCTGCAAGATTAATGTTATTCAGTTGTTATTATTTTAGCACATAAAAGCGCTGATGTCAATGGGCGAAAATGCCATTCCTGAACGCGCGCGTTGCAAGGAAGTCTTCACCCCTTCGGGCCGAAGACTGCTATAGAAAAAACGAGCTGCCGGTTTCGGCAGCCCGTTTTATGATCGCGCCGCAGGCGCATCATTTTCTCTTGTGTTTTCTCTTTTTTAGTGCTATAATATAATCATTCGAACGCGCGCGTGTTCGGCTCTTGCTAATATAATCGCGCGCGCGATTGACCGCGTGTTTTATACAGGAGATGATTTAATGAATATTGGTTTTAAAGAAGATCTGCGTACAGAATTCAAAAGTGATCTGAAACGACTTCCGGATAATGATCTTATAGATGCAGTTGTGGCATTTGCAAATACTGACGGTGGAGATCTTTATGTAGGCGTTGAAGATGACGGTGATATAACCGGACTTCATAAAGCTCATAAAGATATTACCCAGCTTGCCGCTTTTATTGCAAATAAAACAGTTCCTCCGGTTTCTGTCTGTATTGAGATTGCTGATGACGACAGTTTCGTAAAAATATCTGTACCAAAAAGCAGAAGTATAGTCGCATCTTCTTCAGGAAAAATACAGCGCCGCAGAATAAAGGCTGACGGAACTCCGGAAAATGTACCTATGTATCCTCACGAAATAGCATCGCGTCTTTCAGATTTGAGTCTTCTGGATTTTTCGGCTCAGAATGTGCCTGATTCATCATACGACGACCTTGATGATCTGGAACGTGAACGCCTGAGAAATATCATCAGGAATTACCGCGGTGAAACATCTCTTCTCGAACTGGATAATGAATCTCTCGACAAGGCTCTTCGTCTGGCGACAATAAATGACGGAAAACTTATTCCTACCTACTGCGGTATGCTTCTTATAGGAAAAACAGAAAGCATAAAAAAATACATTCCGACTGCAGAAGCTGCTTTTCAGGAAATGAAAGGTACCAGTATTTCCGTAAACGAATCATTTACACTGCCGCTGCTTGCTGCTTTTGAAAAGATACAGAACTACATTGACGCACGTAATCCGGAAGAAGAAATAGAAGACGGTCTTTTCCGCATATCTGTTCCGGAGTATAATAAAAGAGCTTTCCGCGAAGCACTGGTAAATGCATTCTGCCACCGTGATTACACGATGATGGGACGCATAAGGGTGCTTATCGACGACTACGGTCTTACAATAAGCAATCCCGGCGGTTTCATAGAAGGGGTCACACTCGACAATCTGCTTGAAATTGATCCTCACGGAAGGAATACAGCTCTTGCAGATGCACTGAAACGAATAGGCCTTGCAGAACGTACCGGACGTGGTATTGATCGTATTTACGAAGGTTCTCTCCTCTACGGAAAGCCGGTACCGGATTATTCAGCAACGACAGATGTTATGGTAAAACTGTTTATCCCGAAGGCACATCCGGACAGATCATTTACTCTTCTTGTTTCGGAAGAACAGAAAAAGTCCGGCAGACCGATGGATATAGATTCTCTTCTTGTCCTGAATGAACTGAAAAACATAAGAAGTTCGACCGTAAAAAAATTGTCGGAAAAATTCCATATAAACAGAACCAAAACAAAAATGGTTCTTGAAAAGCTTACTTCTTCGGGACTTGTTGAAATGTCAGGTACAAAAGTAAGCAGTCGTTATTCGTTAAGAATATCTGATAATGTCCGCTCAAAGGTCATCAGAAACAATACCGTAATAAAGATCGCCGATAATATTAAGTGTTATGAGATCGTAATTAAATATGCTAGGAAAAACAACGGATGTATCACAAGGCGCGAAACATCTTCACTGCTGGGAATAAGCGAAGATCAGGCTTACAGGCTCCTCAGAAAAATGAGCAGCGAAGGAAAGTTAGAGCCTGCCGGCAAAGGTTCAAATTCGTACTATAGACTGTTATAAAAAAACGAGCTGCCGGAAAAGGCAGCTCGTTTTATGTTTACACCGTAAGGTGCATCATATTATCCCATTACAACTGTAATGTCGTTATTATCCTTAAGTGCAGAAGCTGCGATGAAGTCGCCTTCGGCCTTTGTGCCGTTGATGATAACTTCCTTTACGCCGCTCTGTACGTGAGCCTTGTTGTCAACTGTGATGTTCAGCCACTTGCCTCTGAAGAACTTCTTTATTTCGAAGCCGTCCCATGTTGACGGGATCGAAGGATTTACGTGGAGGCCGTCAGCGTCCGGACGCATACCGCAGATACCTTCAACGCATCCTACCATAACTGTTGAAGCTGTACCTGTGAGCCAGTGTACATGTGAACGTCCTTCGTATGGTGAACGCTTTGATTCTGTGAACTGGCCGTGTGCGTAAGGTTCGATTACACGGATCTCAGCCTTGTCGTTCATTGCAGCAGGTGAGCTGTTCATGAAGTACCTGAACGCTCTGTCACCGTGGCCGATGAGTGATTCAGCAAGGATAGCCCATCCCTGTGGCTGTGAGAAGATACCGCCGTTTTCCTTTGTGTCCGCGTTGAAGATGTGCATGAGAGCACCCTTGAAGTGGTGGTCAGCATACGGTGGTTCGAGAAGCTTGATGCCGTAAGGAGTGCTGAGCTGTTCTTCAACGGTCTGCATTGACTTTTCAGCTCTTTCCTTTGATGAGAAGCCTGAAATGATACCCCAGCTCTGCGGATTGAGCCACATGTTTGCTTCAGGGTCTTTCTTTGCACCAACGATTGTTCCGTCTTCACGGATACCTCTGATGAATCTGTCGTCGTCCCAGCACTTGTCGAGTGAAGCTGCGAGATCGGCCTGGATCTTGTCGAGGTACTTGATGTATTCAGCGTCGTTCTTTCTTTCAGCGTATCTTCTGAGAACGTTGATAGCGTAGTAGAGCTGGAATGCAACGAATGTGCTTTCGCCCTTTGCACCGAGTCTTAAGCAGTCGTTCCAGTCAGCGTGGAGACCTGCAGGCATGCTGTGGTCGCCCATGTGATCCATTGAGAACTTGATAGCTCTCTTAAGGTGATCGTAAACTGTGTCTTCGCCGCCGTTTGCATATACGATAACTTCATCGAGGAATGCGATGTTTCCGCTTTCGCCGATGTACTTTTCAATTGTAGGGAAGAGCCAGAGTGCGTCGTCTGCTCTGTATGAAGGATGGCCTGTTGCCTTTACGTATGAAGGATCATCAGGTGTGTCTTCGTGACCTGCGTTGTGGTCGAACTTAACGAGCGGGAGACCGCCACCGTTGTCAACCTGTGCTGAGATCATGAAGCGGATCTTTTCAGCAGCCATTTCAGGATCGAGGTGGATGATACCCTGAATATCCTGAACTGTATCTCTGTATCCGTAACCGTTTCTGAGACCGCAGTAGATGAATGAAGCAGCTCTTGACCAGATGAATGTGATAAAGCACTGGTATGAGTTCCATACGTTGATCATGTTGTTGAACTCTTCGCTTGGTGTCTTTACCTGGAAGTTGTTGAGTTTTGCGTGCCAGTATTCCTTGAGTTCTGCTACTTCCTTGTCAGCGAGTGTTCTGTCGTTGTATCTGTCGATGATTGCAGATGCCTTTACGTCGTCGTTCTGGCCGAGGATGTATGTGAGTGTAACAGACTGGCCTGGAGCGAGTGTGATGTCTGACTGGAGAGCACCGCATGAGTTTGAGTTGAAGTTCATTGTGCCGTCGCACTTGCCGTTTTCAACTGCTATAGGATTTGAATAAGTTCTGTATGAACCGATGAAGTTGTCGAAGTTACCGCAGTATCCTGTGATATCAGCACCGACCATGCCGAAGAAACGTTCCTTGTGGTTTGAACCTGTAGCGTCCTTCTTTTCGTTTTCGTTGAGGTGCTGGAGAATCTTGTTCTTTTCAAAACTTGTTCTTGAAATGAACAGTGAGTACTGAAGGTTTACCTGATCCTGTTCGTAGTTGTTTTCGTTTGTGAATTCAATGAAACCGAAAGCAGAAAGATTTCTTGGCTTTGTGTCATTGTTTGTGATCTTTGTGTTCCATACTTCGTATGTCTTGCCGAGCGGAACGTAGTATGTTACTTCTGAAGCGATCTTTGCATATTCAGATGAAATAACTGTGTAGGCAGTACCGTGAACCGTCTTTGTCTTGTATTCATCGAGAGACTTGCCTACAGGCTGCCATGAAGCTGACCAGTAGTCCTTTGCATCGTTGTCACGGATGTAGATGTATCTGCCCGGAAGAGCCATCATTGAGTTGAATCTGAAACGTGAGATTCTTCCGTTTGCGCCTGACTTAACGAAGCTGTATCCTGCTGCGTTGTTTGAGATGATAGCGCCGTATTCAGGTGAACCGAGATAGTTTACCCACGGAGCCGGAGTGTCTGGTCTTGTTATTACGTATTCCTTGTTTTCAAGGTCAAAATAGCCGTAGTTCATTGGATAGTTCTCCTTTTAAAAAATATAAATATAAAATAAAGAAAATGCCTATTTTAACACTGGTCATATCAGTGTACCGTGCCTGGGCGAAGCCCTGCCGCTAAACAATATTTATAGTAACTATAATATCATTTATACGGTATTTTTGCAATAGTAAAGTGAAATATATCAGCCGAGAATGTCAAGATCGTAGGAGATAACAGAAACTGTATCGCCTGACATGATGAATGAAAGTGACTTCTTGCCGGATACGTATCTGAGCATATTGCCCTGTTCAGTATATCCGCTTCCGTAAGCCTTTATCACGTCATCCTTTGAAGAGCCGATCTTTACGCCCTTTGAAGTGGAAACTTCAGAATCAGTGAATTCGATGGATGTTGCCTTTACAGGTGAATCCGCAGTTTCCCTGTAGCCGTTTATCTTGAAATGAGCGTAGCTGTAAATGCAGTCTTCGCCGTTTCCGAGACAGCTCGGATCGCATGTTTCAGAATCAGGAGCATTTGCAGCGATGAAGCCTGCGAGATCTTCATCAAGCTTTGCCTGTGCGTTTCCGAAGCTGAAAACAAGGTCGTCGTCACTGAATGAACCGGAGGACTGGCCTCCGTCAGAAGGCTGTTCGCTGTTTCCGTTTTCAGGCTGTGAGTTCTGGTCGTCCTTCTTTTCCTCTTCTTTCTTTTCTTCGGCAGCTGTTTCTGCTTCAGTTACAGTTTCAGAAACTGTTGTTGTTTCTTCTGCAGTTGTTTCAGAAACTGTAGTCTCCGAAGTTTCTGCAGTTTCCGCAGCTGTTGTTTCAGCGGCAGTAGTTTCTTCAGCCGTTGTCTCTTCAGTTCCTGCCGCAGTAAGCTGTGGTTCGCCTATCTGAGTATTCTCTTCGGCAGGACCGCATCCGGCAAGAACTGTTCCTGCCATTGCAGCGCATACTGCGAGAATATAAGCTTTTTTCATATCAAATTACACCTCTTAATTTTACACAGTAACAATTATAGTGAACGTATAAATAATGCATACATCATATATTATACCATACTATTATATGTGTTTTCAATTACTCCGCGAAAATAATTTTTTACTAAAAAACTCCGCATAAAATGTTGTTTACAATAAAGTAGTCTTTATGATATAATAAAGGCAAATTATTGTGCCGTGACCGGCACGGGGGGACGAAAATAATAAGTGTATGTGGAGGTATTTATGAAAAACGGTATTAAAATGACCGCGGTACTGCTGCTTTCATCGGCCGCCTTTTTGTCGGCGGCAGGAACAGTGTCTGCTGCTGCGGACGGAAGCCTGAGTGCCGGAACATCAATTAAAAGGACTGTGCTTGCAGGCGAGGCACCGACAGACGAATGTGATGTAAACGGAGACGGAACGGTCGATGTGCTCGATCTTATGAGACTTAAATTTAATCACCTCAATCCGGCTGATCCTGAATCGGAAGCAGGAAAGTTTGTTTTCAGACTGTACCGCACAGTTCTGCTTACGGAACCGGACAGAAATGAAGCACTGGAACTTACGGCAAAGCTTGAAAACAAAGAGACAACTGCGGCAGCTCTTGTTCTCGACTTTATGAAGAGACCGGAATATGTTTCACGCGATCTGCCGGATGATGAGTTTGTCACCCTGATGTACAATACTTTCCTCGGCCGTGAACCGGATGAAACGGGTTACGGAAACTGGACTGAAAAGGCAAATTACTTCAGTCGTGATTATATAATGCGCGGATTTGTTATATCCAATGAATTCACCGGTATCTGCAAAAACGGCGGCTTTGAACGCGGTGACATCGAACTGACTGAATCAAGGGATAAAGACTACGAAGTAACCCGTTCAGTAGGACAGATGTATAAACGTATAACCGGAAACAAGCCTGATGCAGAAAAACTCAATACCATCACGCAGGACATACTCGATTCGAAAATGACATTTGAAGAAGCTGCATTCGGACTTGCGGAAAGTGATGAATTTGCAGCGGTTAAGACGAGCGGTGAGGAACTTGTTAAGGTTCTGTACTACGGACTTTTAGACAGGGAACCGTCTGAGGATGAGATGAAGACTGCTCTTGAAGGCCTTGAAAGTGGTGTCGACAAGGCAGATCTGGTAAGAAAAATAGCTGTGACCGAGAGTTTCATTGATACCTATAGTAACCGCAGTCTCGGCAGTCATACTAAGCGTATAGGCTCTAACTACAAGAAGGGCGATATCTGGATGCATCTTGAACCTTCAGGAAAAACCTATCCTGTAACGGACGAAGTGCTTTTAAAACTCCTCGACAGCTGCTCCTCTATTTTATCGATTCGCGGAAAAGGTGTCGATGACATTTATTCGTACTGTATCGAAAACAGCGGATACAAGTACATGGAAAAAACGAGAACTCTTGAAGAGATCGAGGAAAAAGGCTGGACCTATTTTGCTGATTATGCGATGAAGAATTATTTTTCAGTATGCTACTACATGGCGGCACAGATGGATATTCTTCTTGAACAGGCCGGATATCAGTGCCGCGTTGTTCATGCCACCCACGGAAGCGGCGATCACTACTGGAACCAGATCTATTTAAACGGTAACTGGACCAACTACGATGTGACCAACCGCTGGAGAAATTACACCTGGGCTCAGATGTATGAAGCAGGCGACTATGTGATCTTAGGATATGTAAGACCTGAATATAAATAAAAAATGACCGGTTGTCCGGTCGGAAATAAAAGCATTATATCACGCGGTTTCAGTGCGGAATCGCGTGATTTTTTCTTGCCTGATATTAATTTGAATTAAAAATATATCGAAAAACAATAAAAAAGTGTTGACAAACGAAAATAGCTGTGTTATAATTAAAACATAAGGAAAGCACATGCTGCATTGACTGATCAGCAGTGCGGCAGTGATCTTTCAGTATTTTCTGTATGTAAATTATAATTTCTGAAAGGCGGTATTATTTATGTGGAATAAGGAAATGTCTGTTTTATTATCAAAGGGTCTCATCATTCTGACCCTTATCATGGCGGTAAGTTCAGTAGGCTGGTTTTCTCAGTGCATCGCCATAATTGAGGAGTATTACTACAGACCGTTCGGCCATGTGGGCTCATGTGTTATGGGATTTTCCATTATAGCACTGGGCTGCGCTCTTCTCGTATTTCTCTTCATGCTGCTCAATAACATTTCAAAGAAGAAAATATTTGTTCCGGAAAACGTAAAGAACCTCAGGATCATCTCATGGTGCTGCTTCGCAGTAGCTGCGCTCCTTGCAGTATGGGGCATCCTTACATTCCTCGAGATCATTTTCCTTGCGGCATTCATAGTAGGATTTATCGGACTGATCCTCAGAGTAGTCAAGAATGTATTCGAAGAAGCAGTCAGCATCAAGGAAGAAAACGACTTTACAGTCTGAGAAACGGAGGAATGAACTATGCCTATAATTGTAAATCTCGATGTAATGATGGCCAAAAGAAAGATCTCATCAGGTGATCTTGCGGAGAAAATAGAAATAACTCCGGCCAATCTTTCAATTCTCAAAACCGGCAAAGCCAAAGCCATAAGATTTTCTACGCTCGAAAAGATATGCGAGGAACTCGACTGCCAGCCGGGTGATATTCTGGAGTATAATAAGGAATAAAAGAAAAAGAAAACAAAACGAGTGGGATATACAACGAGGGACAAAGAATGGACGATATGATGAATGATCCGTATTATAATGATGAATACGCAGAGACAGAGTTTACAGAAGAAAAGAAGTTTTCGTGGAGGATAATCAACTGGATCATTGCAATTGTTCTGTTTCCTTTCTGGTCCATGGCTTTTATTATTGTATCAGGTACTTCTTTTATATCATTCGGTATAGCATTTGCTTTCGTGGTTGCTCTTGTTGTGGCGAATCTGGTGCTTCGTAATCATAAAACTGCACTTAATATATTCAGAGTGGTTACAGTTCTTGCCGTGGCTGCCGGATTTATACCGTATGTACTGTTGATGAAATTTGAAAATTCAAAGATGCTTTATACGGTAAAGAAAGCTAATTACATATACGGAGTAATGGATAACGATGAAAGCTACATCAGTTTCTTGCCGGAAAAACTTCCGGAGATCTGTGATGATTATACTTTTGTTACCATTGGATGTTTACCTATACCGGATCATGTTTCAAAATCATATCTTAAATTTACAACAGATACGGATACTATAAATAATCTCAGGGATTACTACACGGATCTTGGCTGTGAACTGCGAGATATCGATACAGATCCGTATAAAGATCACAGTCTGTCTGATTATCCGGATGTAAAGGAAGAAGATTTCTATTACTGGTTCTGTTCACGGGCGTATCTGGATGAGAGCATTCAGAATGATTTTGAGCATAATGAACTGTATGTAAAGAAAGAAGGAGACAAAGAAAAGTATTCAAAGGCCGTGCTTCTGAATCCGGATAAGGGGCTTGTAGTAATACTGGTGTAAAAAAGGAAGTCTTCACCCCTGCGGGCCGAAGACTGCTATAGAAAAAACGAGCTGCCCGAAAAGGCAGCTCGTTTTGACGTTTTATGATTGATTCTTTCTTTTAGGTACGCTGAAATCAACGAAAATGCGGTAAAACCGTATTTTTAAATTGACGAATTTGCGGAAATCGTGTATAATGAAATTGACGAATTTGCGGAAAGGACGTGATCTCGTGATTTTCAAAAGAAAAATATACGACAAGCTGGTTGAGTGGAAAAATGAATCGAACGGTAAAACGGCACTGATGATAGAGGGAGCAAGACGTATCGGTAAATCAACGGTAGCCGAGGAATTTGCCAGAAATGAATATGAAAGCTATATCCTGGTGGATTTCTATATGGCATCTCCGGAAGTAAAGGCTCTGTTTGATGACCTTTCCGATCTGAATTATATATTCCTGCAGCTTCAGCTTCAGTATAATGTCAGTCTGAATGAAAGAAAGTCACTCATTATTTTTGATGAAGTACAGCTTTGCCCGAAAGCAAGAAGTGCGATAAAAGCACTTGTAAAGGACGGCAGATATGATTATATAGAAACAGGATCCCTCATTTCTGTCAGAAAAAATGTGAAGGATATAATGATTCCGAGTGAGGAACGTAAGATCACAATGTATCCGATGGATTATGAAGAATTCAGATGGGCACTTGGTGATACGGCTACAGTTCCACTGCTGAAAAAACTGTTCCTTGAACGTCGGGAATCCGGACAGGCAGTACACCGAAAACTGATGCGGGATTTTCGTCTGTATATGCTGGTCGGAGGTATGCCGCAGGCGGTTTCGTGTTATATTGAAACTAATGATCTCAGCAGGGTGGATGCAGTTAAAAGAGATATTATTACACTTTATGAGGATGATCTTCGTAAGATAGATCCGACAGGAAAGCTGTCTCTGCTTTTTGATGCAATCCCTTCTCAGCTCATGGGCAATGCATCGCGCTATAAGGTCTCATCTGTGCTTGCAGGCAGCCGTGCAAATGATGTTCTCGAATATATTGCAGAACTC
Source organism: Oscillospiraceae bacterium (assembly GCA_017438745.1). Lineage (GTDB taxonomy): Bacteria > Bacillota > Clostridia > Oscillospirales > Ruminococcaceae > HUN007. The sequence goes on from JAFRUS010000097.1 coordinate 20,925, forward strand.
GCATCATCCAGAACAGTGCTTGTATCATATCATGCAAATGATCCGAATGCAGGATTGTCCGGTAATAAAGATCTTGCTAAATTCAAATTGTTTGCCGCAGATACAGGGCTGTTTGTCACTCTGACTTTTAAGGACAGCTCTTTTACCGGAAACGAACTGTACGGAAAACTTCTGAGCGACAATATTTCAGCGAATCTGGGGTATCTTTACGAAAATATAGTTGCCCAGACGCTGGCTGCTAACGGTCATGAACTATATTACCATACATTTCTGAATGAGAAGTCGAAGCACAATTACGAGGTAGATTTTCTTATATCTGAAAAGAACAAGATCTGTCCGATAGAGGTCAAAAGTTCCGGATACAGTACTCATCCGTCAATCGATGCGTTCTACAGTAAATATTCATCACGGATACTCCACAGGTATCTGATCCACACAAAAGACTATAAGAAAGATCAGGACATGGAATGTTTTCCTGTCTATATGGCGCAGTTCCTGTAAAGGAAGTCTTCACCCCTGCGGGCCGAAGACTGCTATAGAAAAAACGAGCTTTTGGCTCGTTTTATAATTGCACCGCAGGTGCATCCATTGATTACGAGGTGCTATATGAAATATTATCTTTTGTGTAAAAATCATGATAACAGATGTTGTTTTTTAGAAAACAGAAATTCTCTTGAATTCAGGAATGATTATTATGACGGGAAACTTTTTGATCTTTCTGAACCAGTAGAAGTAAGTTTCAATAAAAATATAAGAAACAAGTATCTTCCGTTAAAAAATGTTCTTGTTTTCTGGGGTTTATCAGATAGCTTTGTTGTAGACGAAGATACGATGAATTTACTAAAATCACGATATGGTGAATTGCTGAAGTTTATAAAAGCCAGAGTGATCGATGATGAATCAGCAGCAAATAAAATTTTCTATATCCTGTACTTTTGCCAAATCATATCTGGTCTTGATACAGATAAATCTGTTATAAAACTGAAAGACACAGATAAATTTGTGGTTGATGAAAATGCCAGTGTTTCATCAGTATTTAAATTTGAAGATTATATTCCGTTGACTTTCGCTGATGAGAATTTCAAAAAGTTCGTCGAAGACAATCACATAGAAGGCTGGACGTTTAAGAAAGCATTTGAGATATGAGTGATCTGACGATTGAAAAGGTAGTCTTCACCCCTTCAGGCTGAAGACTGTTATTGAAAAAACGAGCCGGACAGCTCGTTTTTTTAATTGCACCGAAGGTGCAACCTTATATAACATTGAACTAAAATAATTTCTAAAAAAGTGAGTAGTTTTATTTACTGATATCGTCTAATAAGTGAAAGCACTTAAAGAAGCTTTCGGAAAGGAGATTGTTTATGGATAACGGTGCAAGTAGCTACCGCCGTTTTCGTGACAATGGTGATGTACACGGATTAGATGAGATAATTATAGAATACAGTGACGGTCTTATACTTTACCTGACAAGCATAGTCGGAAATATTCATACAGCTGAAGAACTTACGGAAGATACTTTTGTACTTCTTGGCACAAAAAAACCGAAATACAAAGGAAAAAGTTCCTTCAAGACTTGGCTGTATGCCATAGGCAGGAATATTGCGTTTGACCATCTTCGTAAATACGCAAAAAAAACCTGTATTTCTATTGATGATACACCTGAAATGATAGATGAAGAAACTGCTGTTGAGGAATCTTACATCAAAAAAGAACAGCAGATAATGGTACATAAGGCAATGCGAAAGCTCAATCCAAAATATCAGCAGGTGTTATGGCTCATTTATTTTGAAGGATTCAGTAATAAAGAGGCTGCAAAGATCATGAAAAAAAGTCTCCGCAGTCTGGAATCCATTCTGTATCGTGCTCGTAACTCACTCAGAGCACAGCTTGAAACGGAGGGGTTTGAAAATGTTGAGGCATGAAGATATGATAGAGAATGTACACCGCCGCATAGCTCAATATGAGGAGGAGAAAAAAATGAAACATTCAAAATTTAAAAATCTTATTTCTGCAAAACATAATGAAGATGAACATACAGAAGTAGTAAACCTCACAGAGGATGTAAGTCACTCAAATTGGATACACACGGTAAGTTCTGTTGCGGCATGTGCTGTACTTGTAACAGGTATAGGTGCAGCGGGATTTCTGCTGCATAAAAACAATACATACCGTTACACTTCGCCGGAAGATGAGGTGATATTTACTGATGCTGTCACGGCTACTGAAGCAGCCGGAGAAACTGACTTAGTTTTTCAGTTCGCTGATTTTGAGCAGATCTATTTCGTTCTTACCGATAACAGTAACGAATCAAAAACATATTCAAGTTATACTTATGATAAACTTGCAGGGTATCTGAACTCTTTTGACTGGGGTGAAGAAAAAGAGATCAGTGAAAATGAACTTCCGAATACGAATAATAAAAAGGAAGGTTACGAAATAAACTGGAGTGAAGGCATTTTTTACTACAATATTGTTATCCTTGATAACGGAAAAGCATACTATTCAGCAGAAAAGTGCGAACCGGGAAACGAAAACTATTATTATCCTGTACTCAATTGTTCAGTTTTTGATATTGATTATGATACCTTTGACAAAAGCGTAAAGGATATATTAAGTCAGGATGTGCCGGACCCGGATAATAAACTCACTAAAAGAGATTTAAAACAGTTTGCACGGGGCGAATATGTGTCCGGTGCGCTGCAGGAATGTAAAACGGACGATATAATCGACCTGATTTATGAATCGGATAAAGAAGCTCAGGTGCAGCAGGATTTTATCAAAGATTTCACATCAATGCTGCACAAAGTTCCCGGATATAAATATGACAGCATTAAGGTATACGACTTTTTTGATCGTGATTATAGCAATAATATGGCATACTATCTCGATCGTTATTATAGGTCAGGCAGAAATACGACTATCTGGGAATCATATTTTATAGAAACTAACGGAAATGTCAGGTTCAGTTCGTGGGAATGCCTCGATGATGGATTTGTACTTACAGGAACAAAAGATTTTTGTATTGATATAAATGAATTCGAGACAAAGCTGAAAGAGGTTTTAAGTAACCAGACGTTTGATGTCACAACAACCCAAATATCAACGGTAACAACTACAGTTAAAACTACTGAGTCTCAGACAGCCCCTGTGACAGAAAGTCAGACTGAAAAGATAACTGAAACTACAGAAAAAGAAAACGAAAACACCACCGTAACAGATTCGACTGAGGAAGATCTGTTCAGAGAGTTTTATTATTCGGATGAAGACTGGAACGGTCATCTCGTTCCTTACCTCGTAAAGGATGAAAATGGAAATGAGATAGAATATAGAGACATAGTAGAATATATGTTTCATCGTGCAGCTTCATTTCAGTTTGACAAGGTGCTTGGTCCTGTTGCTGATGAAGCGGATGCTATCGCAAAAGGAAGAGAGATACTTCTTAAAACACATGGACAGGCATACGTCGATGATCATGAAAGAGTATACCGGGATGATGGCACAAAGATACGCGAAGACGGACAATTTTATATAGTAAAATATTATGAGGATTATGATATCTGGTTTTTCCGCGTTAAGCCGTATAGTCCCGGAACTTATCCGAACATTTATATTCGTGGCTGCGACGGAAAATTTTTAGCTGTTGGTTCTGGCTAACTGAAAAATTACAAGGCAAATGATGCAATGTCGTTTGCCTTGTTTGATTTTATATGTAAATACTCAGAAAAATCATATTTGAAAAATCCGTTCGGATATGTTGTAATTGTAAAATACATCGAACAAAATAAATTATAGTGAACGAAAAAAAAGATTTTGATGCTATTAAAAAAACGAGCCGGACGGCTCGTTTTTTTGCTTGAAATTGCCCCGAAAAAATGTAGTGAAGCACTTGGAATTGCCCCGAAAAAATGTAGTGAAATGCTTGAGATTGCCCCGAAAAAATGTTATAATCAAAATGAACATAAATATTTTTCGTTTACTGTCAGCTGATCATTACGCTGAGAATACAATTGAGGTTATGCAGGACAATATTCGCTGGAGGTGGTAACGCTGGAAAGATTTGTGTTAAATGAGCTTGTAAAGTGGAAAGAGAAAAAGAACCGAAAACCTCTCGTTTTAATGGGAGCAAGACAGGTCGGAAAAACATGGTTGATGAAGGAGTTCGGAAAGACTCACTATAAACGTACTGCCTACATTTCATTTTATAACAATGACAGAATGAAACGCATTTTCGATTCTGACTATGATGTAAAAAGAATAATCTCAGCCATCAGTATCGAAGCGGGTTTCGCTGTAAACAAAGATGACACTCTGATAATATTTGATGAAATACAGAATGCTCCAAAGGCGTTTGAATCACTGAAATACTTCTGTGAAGATGCTCCGGAATACCATATTATCGCCGCCGGATCACTCTTAGGAGTTGCACTTCACGAGGGAGTTTCCTATCCTGTCGGAAAAGTTGACATCATTCGTCTGTATCCGCTTTCATTTCGAGAATATCTATGCGCTGTCGGAGAAAAAGCACTTTCTGATCTGCTTGAAAGCAATGATTACACCATGGCAGAAACTTTTCATGACAAGTACATTTATCATCTGAAAAACTACTATTATGTAGGAGGAATGCCGGAAGTTGTTGAAGTGTTCAGAGAAAACTGCGATTATGTAGCTGCCAGAGAAGTTCAGAACAGCATACTGGCTCAGTACAGAGGCGATTTTGGAAAACACGCTGGTGCCGTTCAGATCCCAAGAATCAATATGGTCTGGGAATCGATACCTGTTCAGCTTGCTAAGGAAAACAAAAAATTCTTTTTCAGTAAAATAAAAAAAGGAGCCAGAAGTTCCGATTTTGAAACAGCAATACAATGGCTTGCAGATGCCGGACTGATTTGCAAGGTGTACAGAGTCAATGAACCGCATGTTCCTCTATCTGCATACAAAGAATTTTCGGTTTACAAGATATTCGTACTTGATGTCGGTTTGCTTGGAGCTATGAGCGAGCTTGATGCCCGTTCTATACTTGAAGAAAATGATATTTTCGTCGAATTCAAGGGAGCGCTCACAGAGCAGTATGTTCATCAGCAGATAATCAGCGAAACATCGTTCACGCCATACTATTACGGAACAGAAAAAGCTACTTTTGAGCAGGATTTTCTTCTTCAGATTGGGATGGATGCTGTTCCGGTCGAAGTAAAAGCCGATAAAAATGTACATTCGAAAAGCCTGAAAGCCTATTACGATAAATTTGAGCCGAAAAAAGCAATAAGATTATCGCTTTTAGGATTTAAAGATCAGGACTGGCTTGTAAATATACCTCTGTATGCAGTCAGTACGATCAAAGATATCAGTATAAGGGAGCGATAGATAATATATCGGTCATTGGAAAAATGGTAGTCTCCACCCCTTCAGGCTGAAGACTGCTATTGAAAAAACGAGCCGTCCGGCTCGTTTTATAACTGCACCGAAGGTGCAACCTTTTCAGCACTGAACCTCCAAAAAATTCAGTGCTGAAATTTTTTTATTCCCACTGTAAGATTACGTGTAAAAATTCCGTCAGTATAGGTGAGAGAGGAGGAAGCAGACGATGGACGATAAAATAATAATTCAGCATTACTGGGAAAGAAACGAGATCGCACTTACCGAGACTGCCGAAAAATACGGTTCATTCTGCAGATCAATAGCAGAAAACATACTGCATAACAGGGAAGATGCAAAGGAATGTGTGAACGATACTTATCTGAAAACGTGGAATTCTCTGCCGCCTAACAGACCGCGGATATTTCCGGCGTTTCTCGGAAGGATAGTCCGCAACCTTGCATTTGACCGCTACGATCAGATGACGGCATCCAAACGCGGAGGCGGACAGATTGACGTAGTACTTGATGAACTGGAAGAGTGCATTCCGGATGCTTCGGCAGGACCAGGCCGCGATGAAAGCGAGCTTTCGGAAGCCATAAACGATTTTGTTGGTTCTCTGCCGGAAAGAAACCGCATGGTGTTCGTAATGAGATACTGGTACACTGACAGCATAGGAGATATTGCATCGGAACTTCATATGACGGAAAGCAATGTTTCAGCCCTGTTAAGCAGGCTGAGAAACAGGTTACGCACGCATCTTACAGAAAGGGGCTTTAAACCATGAATAAAAATGATCTTTACAGAGCGATCGGAAATATTGATGATGAATACACGGTAGTAAAGAGGCGGAATAACGGTACTGTAAATCATGAAAACATTGAGGTCGTAAATGAAGCCGAAGGCGGAAATGCGATGGTTGTGAGTGTAAGGAGAAGAAAGATACTGCCGCACCTTCTGGCAGCCGTGCTTATCCTTGCAGTCGGTGTTTCCGTGGCTGTCGCTGTAGGTACCGGACTTCAGAAAGATAACGATATAAATGATGAGACCATACAGAACGAAGAGACCGCGGATGAAAATGAGGAAATGATCGAAAAAAATCAGGATGAAGATATTCAGAACGAGGATACTCCTGATGAGAATAACATGAATGATCAGGCTTCATGTATTTATGAGATGAATCCGGATACCGGGGAATATGAGATCGTTTTTGTTTGTCCTTACGGAAACCGGACGACCGATGAAGTAATACCGTGGTCTGTGGAAACTGCTTTAAATGAAATAAGCGATTATCTAATGGAAACGAATAATCTCGATACCAGAGACGAAGGAACTGCGATGTTTGCCGACGGCGGATACAGATTATACCTTACAACTGACCGCAAAATTCAGGCTCATCTTGATGACGGATACAAGGACTGGTACTACTTCCCTGAATCACTTAGCGATGAAGGACAGATGATCCAGTCGGCTTTTGTTGTAATGGATTATGAAGGTCATATTCTTGGTGTTGAAGGAAAAATCGGTGAAAAAACTGCTGAAGATAACCGTGGTTTTAACTTTGCTTATGAAGGCGGACGTCAGATCGGTTCAGCCATCACACCGGTTACGGTTTATGGTTATGCTGTCGAGAACGGACTTCTTACACCTGAAACTGAATTTTATGACGAACCGCTTCCTTTGGGTACCATTCCGGACGTTGATTACTGGCCGAGAAATTTTGACGGTGCTCCTTCAGGTGGTTATTATCCTGCAAAATACTTCTTTAAACAGTCGATAAATACTCTTCCGGCTCAGATTCTCTACAATAACGGCAATTCTCTTGTAGAGGAAATATACGATTTTGCGACGAAGAAACTTCATCTTGATCTTGAACCTGAAGATGCAGATTATGCACCGCTTGCTATGGGGTGGACAAATCTCGGTCCGGGGGTTATAAACCTTGCAAATGCATACATGCCTTACGGAAACGGCGGACGTTACTACAAGGCAAGCATTATCAGCCGACTTGAAGATGCAGAGACAGGTGAGATACTCATCGACAATGAAAACCGTGATTACGAGCAGGCTGTCAGTGAAGAAACGGCATACATTATGAATGATATGCTTTCTGAAGTTATCAGAAACGGAACTGGTACGGCAGCTTCACTTGAAAACGCTCCGGTTGCCGGCAAGACTGGTGCTGTAGAAGACTGGAGAGATCTCACTTTTGTAGGTCTTACACCGGACTATGTTTCAGCTATGTGGATAGGTTATGACCTGGGAGGCAACAGCTGGGCGATTGAAAGTGCAAACTCGTCTGCTATCTGGAAAAACGTGTTCGGCGATTATGCGGATGAAAACTGGTCCGGTGCATCTTTCCCGAAATAAAACGATGCTTCAGATGACTGAGCTGAGTGACGTTCTGAAGATAATATATATCATACCAAAAGAAAGGGAAACAGATACAGATACAGAACCGGGATTAAGGTACTTCTGAATTAGAATCTATACTCACAGGGCAAACGATGTTATTTCGCTTGCCCTGTTTCAGTTTATATAAAGGTAGTCTTCACCCCTGCGGACCGAAGACTGCTATAGAAAAACCGGACTGCAGCCGCAGTCCGGTTTATTAACTGCGCCGTAAGGCGCATCCTTTATTGAACAACGTAATTATTTGTAATTATGATCTCTGAGTATATCGTATATTGATTACATCACTTTTCAGAAAAAGAGGATTTTTGCCTGAAAATTTTATCGGTTTCAGTCGGCCTTTTCTGACCAGTTCATTTATGTACTGTCTTGAACAGTCGAGTATGTCGCCGGCTTCAGCAGAACTTACTAGACTGTTCTGAATAGCGGATGTCAGCTCAGAATAATTTATCGGGAGATCAGTTCCTTCTCTGTAAAGGGCCGGATAAAGAATACACAGATCGTCACCCCAGCCAAAGCCATATCCGTCTGTCAGAGGTCTCGCGTTGTCCATTTCGGAAGGATATAACCGAAACATACTTTCAAGACGCTTGTTACTTTTTGAAATATCGGATATATTGCATTTTTTTATGCTCCCATCGAAAAAATGCACAAGGTACTGACCGTTACCTATCGGGACCGCGCCTTTGATACGTTTATTCATGCGTTCCTGTATATCAGCAGGAAGTTCATCGAATATTATTTCATCAATATAGTGATCGTCCTGGGCGCACCGACCGTTTCCAAGCAGCAAAAGCTCGTATTCATCGTATTCTTTTAAACCGTTGTCACGAAGGATTTGTCCTAAATTTTGTCTGTCCGTCGGGACAATACGCTGTTTTACCCACTCTTTGCTGTGGAAAGGATCTACCGTGGTGATATTTCTTTTAAGAAAAGAAGAGATGAGAAGAGGTGTTTTCCATTCATCAGCATCTTTTGTTATCTCAATAACAAACTGTTTTTCTGCTCTGGAATATATAAGATATGAAGCAACTTCGGAGTAGTTATCATTTCTTATTGCGTATATTTTCATAATAGCACCACCTGTTCCATATCATTTCCCAGATTTTCTCTGATAATTGATCAGGGATAATTTTATCAAGTCCGTCCATGATTTTATCTTTGTCAGATTCTCTGAGCGGTTTAAGCGAAGGATGTTCGTTTTCCGGGATGAGCTTAAGATTTTCAAGTGCTGAATGAGAACCAACAAAACACTGAACTGGTCTGTCAGCCATTACATCATATTCAGAGTACATTTTTTTACCGCCGATTTCCGAATATGCTTTCAGAAAAGAACCTGCAGTTCCGGATGAATTACGGATCTGTGACCAGTTCAGATAAGTCATATCCTGAAGTTCGTGAATGATCCTGCTCATATTTACACCGCCTTTCTGAAACAATTATATCAAATTTACTTTACACGTGTCAAGTCAAGTTTTGTCAGGATAAAATGTAGTCTTCACCCCCTGCGGGCCGAAGACTGCTATAGAAAAACCGGACTGCGGTCACCGCAGTCCGGTTTATTAACTGCGCCGAAAGGCGCATCCTTTTTTTATTCATCAAGCCCATCGATATTAACGAGAGAAGCGGATTTCAGAATTGTCAGATAATCTTTGTCCGGATCATGAGTATAATAGCTGACCGTGAATGTTTCTCCGTTAATTGCTGTGTACATAGTAACCAGATAACCTGTTCCGGATGAATGAGGGATCATGTAGTCGGCATAGATCTTTATACTTCCGTCATTGTTCTGTAACGGAGTACCCCATATTGCTACAGTGGCATTTTTAGCTTCGCCGATCTTATCATAATCGAAGGAATCAGGAGCGGTCTCCGGGTAGTAAGTGTATCTTACCCATTCGCCGTTTTCTGACTTGACAGTGGTATTCCAGTGTTCGTATGGTTCTCCGGAGGAGGATTTTCCTGCAGTAAGATCAATGTCCGATACTTTGCCTGAAATGATCTTCGGGAAGGAAAGTTTATCGATCTGTTCTGTGAATTTTTCTGCTGATTCTCTGTCGGTCAGTGAGCAGAGACCATTCATGGAAGCAATGTATTTTTCAAGTTCTTCATCGCTTTGTTCCATTGCCTGTTTTAAGCCGTTATATTCAGAAATGCTTTTTACTTCGAAACCAAGTGGCGGATCAGGGTGGTCAGTTTCGACTGGCGTTTTATCCGGTACCGTAGTTACGGCTTTAAGAAAGTTCGTTCCTTCAAGATATCCTTGTTCTATCATAAGTATGATGAATTCCTGAATCTCAGCATTATCAATCCATGAAGCTGATTCTCCGTTATTGTAATAAACAGTCAGGGGCTTAAGCTCACCGTTTTCATCTCTGTAAATCAGTTTAAGACTTGTTTCGCATTCATCGTATGGTTTCGGATCAATTTTGATAAGTTCGCAGTCTTTGTATAAGGCTGCATTTTTTGCAAGTTCGGTTGCTTTTTTCAGAAGAGTTTTATTTTTGAGTGTAAGTTTGCGATCATGTTTTCCAAGATTTATGAACGTTGAGATTTCTTCTTCGTATGTTGGCATTGTCACACCAGGTTTGTACTGCGGTACGTCGCTGTTATAGCTGTTACCGTCTGCGGTGAATACGTGATAGAAATAAAGCTCTCTTTCACCGAATTGTGTGTTTACCTTTTCTTTGTTTCTGATAAGGAAAACAGGAGTGCTGTCGAATTTGTAATTGTTAAGATGAATTGATTTCAGACTGAGTTTTTCCAGCAATCCTGCTTCGAGCGTTTCCGGCCTGCAGCAGACTGAGACAAATAAACCGTTGTACAGGAAATGAACACGGGTTCTTGTATCGGATATTATGCTTCCGTCCCATGAGGTTTCTGTTTTTGTGATTTTTCCGAATATCGCTTCGACTGATGTGCCGTCAGTGAGTTCTATGATTTTCGTTTCACTCTGATCATATGCAAAGAAGTCGTCATCCGGTGTTTTATCCATTGCTTTCAGGAATCTGACTGTACTTTTCGTTCCGAGTTTTTTGAATTCTTCGGAAACGTCTGTGACTTTGATGTATGAGTTGGAATCCTCATCGGCAAAATAGAAGAACAGACAAGGCTTTCCGAAAAGATCTTCGACCATAGAAATATTACCAAAACCTTCTTTATCACGCCAATCCGGTTCTTCGCCGTCTATGGCAGGAACCCATACAGAGCCGTTTCCTTTCAGTAATTCTAAGAACTTTTCAAATTCTTCGGAATGAGCGCCGATGGCTTGGTTTTCATCTTCTTTTTCGTACATAGATGCAAGAAGATTGTCGGAAAGATTTTCGTAGTCGTTAAAATGCAGATCATAATAATAACGCGGTGGTACCGATTCGGCAGGCTGATCCTCGTTTGGTTTGTCGTAATCTTCGACACTTACAAGAGAAGTCCAGTCAAGCCATGACTGAATATTAATATCATCAGCGTTATCAGTATAATACATTATTCTTACAGTGATATCGTTTATACCTGCGATAATTATGTATGGATCTGTACTGCGTTCCGGCTCAGAAACAGCATACACCCTGAAGTTACCTGCATTGTTCTGAAGAGGTGTTTCATAAATGCTGCTATTCGGCCTTTTATCTGCCCATCCCTGATACAGTTCGGACGGTTCACTGAAAGGTAAAAATTCATAGGATACACGTTTTTCATCATCGGTTTTGATACTTATGTTTATCTTTTCATATTCCTTTTGCGTAACTGCAGATATCCCCTTGTCATATATTATCGCGTATATGTTTCCTTTTATATTCCCGAGCAGTGAAACCTTATCTACTGCACTTATGAATTCTTCTGCCTGTTTTTTGGTTCTGATTCCGTTGTTTGTTTTTATCAGATATTTGCTGAATTCTTCGCTGTCGAGTTCAAGAGCCTCTTTCAGTTCTCTGTATTCCGAAGAACTACCTGACGTAATAAAGAAATCATACGGCATTTTAGACGGATCGTTTTCCGGAATATTCTCCAGTGATGGTATCTTCTTTGACAGGAACTGTCTGATTTTTGCCAGATCAGCAAGATTGACTTCACCGGTATCATCAACATCAGCGGCTTTCATCTGTTCATCTGAAAGTTCTCTGTCTCCGATAAGTGCAAGGGAAAGTTCTGTGAGATCAGTAACATCAACAATGCCGTCTGCTGTAATATCGCCTTTTGTTATTTTCGCACTGTCAGTTTCCGGTGCGTCTGTTGCCGGAGGATTTGTTTCTGCAGTATCCTGTTCAAGGGCATATGCCGGCATGACTGTCGCTGCCGCCAGTGAAAGACACAGAATAAATGATATAGTTTTTTTCATGGTAAAACCCCTTTCTGAAAAAAGATATGGTTTAGAATGATTCTCTTATCAATATAGTGTATAAAAATCTTCGCAGCTAACACTGAAAAACAAACATTGTAAGCTTTTATAAATTCAGTGATAGAAAATTGGCAATTATAACGAATGAAGGTAGTCTTCACCCCTGCGGGCCGAAGACTGCTATAGAAAAACCGGACTGCGGTCACCGCAGTCCGGTTTATTAACCGCGCCGAAAGGCGCATCATTTTTTTATCAGATCCTTTGCACTGACTTCAGTTCTGTCATATTCAATTCCGAAATAATCAAGTATCGCTTTCATGTCATCCTGCTTTGAAAGAAAAACATCCAGAAGACGTTCTTTCATTCCGGAAGTCTGCCATTCCTTTAATCCGAAGTAGTAGAAATACTTGATATGATCATCAATATAGAACGGAACGATATCATTTTCAAGGCACTGCTTGAGCATAAGAAGTCTGCCGACACGTCCGTTTCCGTCGTAGAAAGGATGTATCTTTTCAAACCGTGCATGGAAATCTGCAATATCATAAAGATCGTGTTCCGGTTTGCTGTTGTAGTCAGAGATAAGTTTTTTAATCAGTCCGGATACATCATCCGGTGAAGCAGTCTGTATCTCTCCGACTTCATTGGCATATTTCTTGTATTCACCGATCACGGCATAGTCGGCATCATCGACCATGATACCGTTTTTCAGCATACGGTGAACATTTTTTATGTATTCTTCCGTTACCGGTTCAGAGACAGTATCGATTATATGATCAAAGCATCTGAAATGATTTGAAGTTTCAAATACGTCATTTACAGGAACTGTACCGTCGATGGTATGAGTTTCGTAAATGTATCTTGTCTGTTCATGAGTCAGCCTGCTGCCTTCGATATGGTTTGAATTGAAGGCAAAATCGACCTGCATACGGTTATAGATGCTGCCTTTGATTTTGTTTTTCTTTTCCGAAACAAGGAGCGGCAGCAGAGTTCGTTTATTTTCTGGCATGATAGATCATCCTCATGGTTTTGTGTATTGTCTTATGCATGTTCGATTTTACAGCTATGATGCTTGAAATCCGGTGAATCACTCGGAGCATCTTTATCATAATTGATACCCACAATAAGTATATTTCCTTTGTAATGCTCCAGTTTTTCAGGATACTGCTTATTTTTTATCTGTTCAACTGCACTGTCTGCATCTTTGTTGTATTTCAGTTCGATAAGCAGTGCAGGTTTATCCGGATATTTCGGCGACGGAAGATATATGATATCCGCATATCCTTTTCCGGTTGCAAGTTCCTGTATTGTTGTGTAGTATTTCTGTGCGGCGTAGTAAGCGTACTGTATCGCATAACTAAGAGCGGCTTCGCTGTTGTATGTTTTGCTTTCAGTTCGGTTGTGCGCTTTTTCAAGAAGTTCAGCAACTCTGATCTCATCCGATTCCCATGTAGCCTTAAGCAACTCCTGTGAAATTCTGAATGATTCGAAAGTTGTTATCCATTCGGATGATTTGGTAGAGGTCCTGAATTCATCGAGTATTTCACGGTTGGGGATAAATACTTCGCTTTTTATGTCATCAAATCCCAGATAACCAAGATGGACAAGCAGTGAGAGTATATCATCTCTTCCGGAAAAAGTGGTCATGTCGTTCTGATAGGTGGAAGTATCTATTTCAACTCTTCCGCCGTCCATAAGGAGGGCCACAGCATCTTTCAGACCGTCGTAATCTTTCCGGATGTATTCAGCAAGAGCTTCGTAGGTTTCGGTTTTGTTCCAGTAGTTCTTTATAACACCGGTTGTAACGGCTTCTACAACGGAAAGAGGACTGTACAGAGAATATCTTTTAGCTTCAGGTGATTTTCCTGTAGCTTTAAGTTCGCTGTGCCCCGGATCAGGAGGTATGATATCACTGACATCATACCCGTCATACCAGCTTCTTATATTTTCATAATCACGTCCGTAACTGCTGCACAGTTCTGAAACTTCATCTTCTGTAAATCCGGTAAATCTCGCAAGTTCTCTTGGAAACATCATCGAGTATTCCGTAAACATATTAAGAGCAGAATGCTGGCCGTACTTTTTGATTGGCAGGATACCTGTCATATATGCAAGAGCGATATTATTATTGTCTTTCATAAGATTGCGGAGAAAATCGAGATACTCTGTCTGACCTTCATTGTCATCCGGTCTTGCCCTGAAAACAGCATCCCATTCGTCTATAACAATTACGATCTGTTTCTTTTTTTCCGAGTACGCATCGTCAAGAGTCTGGATAAGGTCAGCTTCATTATAATAATCCTTGTCAGGATAAGCCTGTTTTATTTCTCTTGATACAAGGCACTGAAGCTTTGAGAGAGATTCACTGACGGAAATATTCTTTTTGAAAAATCTTGTCATAACAAGACGGATCACGTCGAAACTGCCGAGATATCTGTCCCATGTTTGCTCCGGTTTGTTTGGCTCAGGATTTATCTTTGCTATTTTTAAATTTTCAAACATATCTCTGTTTTCAGAGGTGCAGCTGTAATATGCACACAGCATATCGACAGTTGTTGTTTTACCAAATCTCCGTGGGCGGGAAACACTGACATATTTCTTTTTCGTTTTTACGACTTTGTTGAGATAGTATATCATTTCGGTTTTATCTACGTATATTTCAGAATTTATAGCTTCTTCAAAGTCATTTTTTGATGGATTAAGATATGTTCCCACTTCATTCACCTCGCATTTTACTGTTTTGAATATCATTATTAGCATACCATAATATTAAGGTAAAATCAATAGAAGCTGAATTCTCGTATGTGTCAAGTGTTTGTTGGCATTTTACTGCAATTTCCAAATTAGCTACATAGCATGGAATATACTGGTGGATGTCGAGCCGTATTTTAATGCGACAGGGTATACTTCTCCTGTGATAATCAGGCTGGCAATCCCACAA
>JAFRUS010000098.1 GCA_017438745.1 Oscillospiraceae bacterium
CGATTTCATGTTAAAAACGAAAAAAATAAATGGAAAATGAATCTCGATTATCATCGAAATTCATTTTCCATTTTTTAATAGCAATAATCAGCACGAAGTGATGATTATTACCTTTTAAAACGGTAGTTTCTTAACAGCCCCATTTTTTTATTTGCAATGTCTTTCAAGCCAGTATATCAAAATTCCGACATAAGGCTTTTTCGGGTCATCATTTCTGTAATGATCCAGCAATCTTAAGCAATACTCTTTTATTGACCCGGACGGATATTTCTTTTTTATGACCAGCAACATTTCTTCCAGTGCTTTCTTTCTGCAATCCGGTAGTTGCCGTGATATACAGTTGAGATTAAGGACGTCATCAAGTTCTTTATCTGTAACTGCATCATCAGAAAAAATCCTTCCGTCAGACTTGTACTTTATCCCTTTCAATGTACTCTTATCAAGCGGATTAAGATTTAGTTTCTGATTTTTTCTTCGAGCATCACATGTCTTGTCAGCATCTGATGTTGCATTACGGTTTCCGGAACATACTGCAAGCATATTTCTGTAGTCAATAGCCTTTTCAGGATTATTTTTGCATTCACTCTGCGGCACTATGTGTTCTATCGTACATGACGGCGTCCCTTTTCTTTCCGGAATACGGCACATGCAATAAGCACACAGTCCGCCCTGTTCTCTTACCAGCGAATTCAAAACGATATGATAAACATCTTCATTCTGCTGCTCTGATACCCTGGCACCGTGCATATTATCGTATGTTGCATTGTTCTGCTTACGATACTGAATAAGTTCTTTAGGCTCTTTTCCTTTTTTGATCTCTATCATATGCACCTCAAAGCTGTTCAAGATCCAGTCGTACACGACATGCCGCTATTTCACTGTCATCAGAACCAAGAAGATCTTCCAGATTATCAAGCACATCTGCTGCTTCAGAATATTTTTCTGAGTCCATATAACTGTAAAACGAATCAAACTTATCAGAAATATAATCAGGACGTTCTTTTACATTCATAATACTTTTCAGCGTTCCGTTTACATCTCTTCCGTATATCTCACTACCAGGTTTTCTGAAATGACCATTCTCAAGTATGATCAGATTTTCAGATCTCACTGACTGAATAACAGCAGGAGCATGTGTTGATACTATAAACTGTACTTCAGGGAAAATAGCACTTATTTCATGAAGGATTGTTCTCTGCCATGCAGGATGAAGATGAAGATCTATTTCATCTATAAGCACAAGACCGGATGTCTTTATCAGAACATCCTGAAGCAAAGCAGGATTCAGTACAGCCATACGATATGCGATATCAGCCACAAGACTGACAGCACAGCGATATCCGTCACTCAGCTGATTGAGCGGGATCTTTTCACATCTGTCTTCTGTAAAATAAGAAATATCTATTTCAAGAGTATCAGAATTATAATTCACAGTTATTTTTTCAGCTCCGGTAACTGTGATAAAAAATTTCTCCATTGCACTTCTGACAACTCTGTATTCCGGAATCGGTTTATTGCTGTCGGATTCTTTTTTAGCCATTTTCTGAAACCATTTCAGCATTAGTTTGATGTTGGCAGAACCATCGAGGCTGTCAATGTAACCGTTTGTCCTTGTATTCTGCTTTAGCAGATCCTGCTTTTTCTCACGATGCTGATCCCACAAACGACCTGTACCGTAATACGCAACAAGAGGAAGAATAAGCTCCTTATCACCTTTCATAAGACGGTTCTGATATTCTTCAGATAACGACGTCATTTCTTTAGCGTTTACGATCGTTGTTCTTCCATTCTCCGCAACAAGTGAACGTTCCCATACAAGTTTCTTTCCGTTTATTTCACCTTCAGAGATGATCTTTACAGGATACTGCGGCTGAACATCAATAACATTTCCCATATCAAAATACTGATTATGAGCATCTTTGCTGGTAATTCCAGGCTTTGAAATACTTTTAAACGAATTAAAAAGAGTACCTGCTGAAACAGCAGCTGCTTCAAGTACAGAAGTTTTGCCTGAACCGTTTTTACCTACAATAACAGTTACTTTATCTGTAAAATCTATCTTAGAATTTTCAAATCCTCTGAAATTTTCAATTGTCAAAGAATTTATAAACATCGTATCCACTTCACTTCCTATGATACTTATTTTTATCAACTTAATGCTAATTATATCATATTTTTATTTGAAAATAAAGTGCCAGTTTTAACTGCGCCTAAAAATTAATGGGCTGCGAACGCAGCCCTTTTTCGATAGTACCGGCCGGTACATAACAAAAAACGGCGATCCCGAAGGACCGCCGTTAATCGTATGTGCGCGATGCACACTATATTTTGCTTTAAGCTTTAAATTAAGCCTTTGGACCAGCAGCAACGAGAGCCTTACCAGCTTCGTTTGTTGTGTACTTAACAAAGTTCTTGTTGAATCTTTCAGCAAGATCCTTAGCCTTCTTTTCCCATTCAGAAGCATCAGCGTATGTATCTCTTGGGTCGAGGATGTTCTTGTCAACGCCCGAGAGTTCTGTTGGAACTTCGAAGTCGAACATAGGGATCTTCTTTGTAGGAGCCTTGTTGATGTCACCGCTGAGGATAGCGTCGATGATACCACGTGTATCCTTGATTGTGATTCTCTTGCCTGTGCCGTTCCAGCCTGTGTTTACGAGGTAAGCCTTAGCGCCGCTCTTCTGCATCTTCTTAACGAGCTCTTCAGCATACTTTGTTGGGTGGAGTTCGAGGAATGCCTGACCGAAGCAAGCTGAGAATGTAGGAGTTGGTTCTGTGATACCACGTTCTGTACCAGCGAGCTTAGCTGTGAATCCTGAGAGGAAGTAGTACTGAGTCTGTTCTGGTGTGAGGATAGATACTGGTGGGAGTACACCGAAAGCATCAGCTGAGAGGAAGATTACATTGTTAGCTGCAGGAGCTGCAGAGATTGGCTTAACAATGTTGTTGATGTGGCTGATCGGGTAAGATACACGAGTGTTTTCTGTAACGCTCTTGTCGTCGAAGTCGATCTTACCGTCCTTGTCTACTGTTACGTTTTCAAGAAGAGCATTTCTCTTGATAGCGTTGTAGATGTCTGGTTCAGATTCCTTATCGAGGCCGATAACCTTAGCATAGCAGCCGCCTTCGAAGTTGAATACGCCGTTGTCGTCCCAGCCGTGTTCGTCATCGCCGATGAGGAGTCTCTTAGGATCTGTAGAAAGTGTTGTCTTACCTGTACCTGAAAGACCGAAGAATACTGCTGTGTTCTTGCCTTCCATGTCTGTATTTGCTGAGCAGTGCATTGAAGCGATACCCTTGAGTGGGAGGTAGTAGTTCATCATTGAGAACATACCCTTCTTCATTTCACCGCCGTACCATGTGTTGATGATAACCTGTTCCTTGCTTGTGATGTTGAAAGCTACACATGTTTCAGAGTTGAGTCCGAGTTCCTTGAAGTTTTCAACCTTAGCCTTTGAAGCGTTGTATACTACGAAGTCAGGTTCAAAATTCTTGAGTTCATCTTCTGTTGGAACGATGAACATGTTCTTAACAAAGTGAGCCTGCCAAGCTACTTCAACGATGAAACGAACAGCCATTCTTGTGTCCTTGTTTGCACCGCAGAATGCATCAACAACGAAAAGTCTCTTGTTTGAGAGTTCCTTCTTAGCGATATCCTTTACAGCAGCCCATGTGCTTTCTGACATCTTGTGGTTATCGTTAGGATATTCCTTTGAATCCCACCATACAGTGTCCTTTGAATTAGCATCTTCAACGATGTACTTGTCTTTAGGTGAACGTCCTGTATAGATACCTGTCATTACATTTACAGCGTTGAGTTCTGTGTTCTGTCCAACTTCGTAACCTGTGTTGGAAGCCTTTGTTTCTTCTTCGAAGAGAACTTCATAAGAAGGGTTGTAAACGATCTCCGTTGTGCCTGTGATGCCATACTTTGTTAAATCAATCTTTGACATTTTAAACGACCTCTTTCTTTATTTAATTAATTTGCCTTGTGCACCGCACGTTTATTTCGCTACGATACACATCAAAATATATTATACCACAAATCGAATCCGACTGCACTACTTTTTTGAAATTTTTTTTGATTTTACACGAGATTTTCAGAAATTCACTTATTACTTTGAAATAAGGCATACAGAATGAGCAGAAATGCCGAGTTTTTCGCCTGTGAAACCAAGATGTTCCTCAGTAGTAGCCTTAACATTCACTGCATCTATATCACATCCGGCAGCAGCTGCTATGTTATGTCGCATTGTTTCAATGTACGGGGCAAGCTTCGGTGCCTGTGCAATTACTGTGGCATCAATGTTTTCGATCTTGTATCCCCTGTCCTTGATAAGAAATGCTACGTGTTCAAGAAGCTTTATGCTGTCAGCACCCTTGAATCTTTCGTCGGTGTCAGGAAAATGCTTTCCGATATCGCCGAGAGCAGCAGCTCCGAGAAGTGAATCCATTACCGCATGCAGGAGCACATCGGCATCGGAATGGCCTAAAAGTCCCTTTTCGTGCGGTATCTTAACGCCGCCTATGATAAGGTCTCTGCCTTCGACAAGTTTGTGTACATCGTAACCGTGTCCTGTTCTGAACATTTATTTACCTCCGTTCGCACCGAGTATCGCCTCTGCAATGGCAATATCCTCAGGTGTAGTTATTTTTATGTTTCTGTAGTCGCCTGTAGTCATGCATACCTTCGCCCCGACTGCTTCCGCCATCTGACAGTCGTCAGTGAAATCAAGGAAGTTTCTTGTGGCAAACTCAACTCCGCGGTTGTAGAGCGCACGCTTGAAAACCTGCGGTGTCTGGGTAATGTAAAGTGATGAGCGAGGCGGTGTATCCATGATAAGTCCATCGTCAACCACTTTAATGGTATCCTTGACAGGAACGCCGAGCACGGCTCCGCCGAATACTCTTGCATCTTTTATAGTCTTCTCGATATGTTCCGACTCAACCAGCGGACGCGCTCCGTCATGAACAGCGATCATCTGAGTTGAAACTGATATTGCATGAAGACCGTTTATAACGCTCTCCTGGCGTGTCTTTCCGCCCTTAACAACATCTTTAAGCTTGCTTACACCGTACTCTGCGGCAAGCGACTTTATCTTTTCGATTATATCCTCACGGGTGACAACGACTATCTCGGCAACGCTTTCGCACTTTTCAAACGCCAGCATTGAACGAACGATAACAGGCATCCCGCCAACCTCGGCAATTTGCTTGTCAGTTCCCTGCATCCTTGTTGAGTTACCCGCGGCTACTATTATTACTGAAGTATCCAAAAAGGAACATCCCCTTTCAAAAGAGTAAGTGTGTTTCATGCAGCACACTATTTTATTATACTATATTTATTTTAAAAAATCCACACAAAACAGAAAGCCACCGCATTCGCGGTGGCTTTCTGCAAGGAAATATATGAGAAAAACACGATTTAATAAGAAACTTTCAAGTTTACAAAATAATAAGCAAGCCACAAAAGTAACTTGCCCCTATTTAATGAGTTGGGGCGGAAGGATTTGAACCCTCGAATGGTGGAGTCAGAGTCCACTGCCTTACCACTTGGATACGCCCCATTATATTCTGTCTTCCGGCGTTTTTCTTATCTCGCCTGACGACTATTTAATTATATCACAGTGGAATACCCATGTCAACACTTTTTTTCTCTCAAAAGCCGATTTGTGAAATAAGTACATTAAATTCCACAATTCAAATTCCATAAAAGCAATACAAACAAATATGAAAAATTAAAGCCTCTGAAGCCCGTTTTTTGCACTTCTTCTATTGACTTGATGCATATTAAACGATATAATAATAGATGTAGGTCGTTTAACTCGGTTTTAACCTAACTATTTCTTAAATGAAACCCTGAAGTGATTCATGGTTTTATACTTTTTTCATTTCCCCTATATTTTCATCAAACGGTACCGCATATGCACCCCCATGCATATGCGGTACTTCGTTTAATGCGCATTTTCATTGACAACAGACCATAGGTGTACTATAATTGATTATAACGGACTATAAACGAATAATAATATTTCAGGAGGCTTCTATGAAAGAATACATACTCACATTTCTTATTTCAATGGTACCGCTCGTTGAGCTTCGTGCAGGAATACCTGCAGGTGTTGCTATGGGCGTGGACTGGAAAACTGCTGTACTGTTATGTATGATCGGCAACATAGTACCGGTTCCTTTCATCTTTTTCTTTGCACGCCGTGTGCTTGAATGGGGCGCTGACAAGCCGGTGATCGGCAAGTTCTTCAGCTGGTGTCTTAAGAAAGGACATCACGGCGGTGAAAAGCTCAAGGCTAAAGCTGGAAAGGGTATGTTCTGGGCACTTATGCTTTTCGTAGGCATCCCGCTTCCGGGAACAGGTGCATGGACAGGAACTCTCGCTGCAAGTCTTCTCGACCTCGACTTTAAAAAGAGCATCGTCGCAATAAGCTGTGGAGTCCTTCTTGCAGCAGCAATCATCACTGTACTCACTCTGCTCGGTTTTACTGCTTTCACAGCTGTTGCCTGATACAAGGAAGCTCAGATCAGTTAAGCTGTGCTGATGTTCGCAGCGAAACTCCGTGTCCGGCAGCAGACGCTGTTACTGTGATCAGATCATTGCATCAATAAAGCATTACAATGAGGAGGATAGTCATGAGAAAATATCTTACAGCATACCTTGCCTACGTTGACCGGATCCTCGCGGAAAAAGATCCGGAAAAGATCAGTTCTCTTAAGGAAGAACACTTAAAGCAGATAGCTTTCATGCAGCACGAAAGGCATATGCATCTCATCGTTATGGCTCTTTTCGCCGTGATGCTCTTTATTACAATAGGTATCCTCGCCTGCACACAGAACATCACTTACGCTTTTCTTATGGCGCTGCTCCTTGTACTGCTCGTTCCTTACGTTTTCCACTACTATTTTCTCGAAAATGGTGTTCAGAAACTGTACCGCCAGTACAACGAAATGACCGGCACGGATCTTCCTGATGACTGCCGGCAGTCCGGTAACAGATCATGAAGAACCTATCACTGTACAGGATACTCATTGCGCCTGTAATAATCTCAGCGATCATCATATATATCGCGTTCTATTCAATAGGTGTCGTTGAAAAGCATATGGCTGCCGATGCAGCATCCGAGCATCTGAACACACTTATAATGAATATAAAAGAAGACCGCGGCGAATATGAACACATGAGATCTGATCTGTGCAGCGAATACGAACTCCGGGCTCAGGCGCTTTCGATACTTATTTCACAGCTGCCGAAGACACTGATTGAAGATATGACTTCAGAAGAACTCAGAATAGCATCGGGAGCCGATGAAATAATGATCACGGACAGAAGCGGACTTGTCATCTTCAGCACTACACCTGAATCGAAGGCTGAATACGCCGACGAACGTTTCATAGAAGGACTGACGCAGAAAAGTTACTGCAATACTGTAACTGACGAGTCAAACGGTCATACCATTTTCCAGACGGCAGTTTCTCGCAGAAACGAAACCGGACTTATAATCGCCGTTTTCTCAAGTGAGGTGCTTGATGAAATATCTGAATATGCTGATGCATCTCTTACACTGCGCCGAAGTCCCTCCTTCGGAAACGGTATCACCGCAATGGTAAACACGGCGACCGGCAGATTCACAGCCCACAGCAACGAAAATCTCGTCGGTTCAGAGTGCATAATACCAGCCGAAAAGTTCAAAAAGCACGACGGATATTTCTCGTTCAGATATGCCCACGATCCTTCGTTTGTATTCTATGAATATTTCGATGACAGCCGTGTACTTATCAGCATAGTCTCTAAGGAATACGTATACACCAAGCGTACACTGGTGCTTATCTGGCTCATCGTTCTCGATTTCACCGTGATCCTCACCTGCTTCCTTTCAACAAGAAGCTACAGAAAAAACAATTAGATAAAAAAGCCGGCGGCAATGTTTTTACAATGCCGTCGGCTTTCTTCTATATATGGGGAATCAAATTGGTTACTGTCTGCTGCCTTCTTTTTCTCTTGAAGTATCCGGCTTAAGATCTTCAAGTGTAACGTCAACGTCGTAGTAATTTCTGTTTCTTACAACAGTAAGGCGAAGTGTGTCTCCGGCATTGAGGTCCTTGAGTGCTGCCTTAAGGTCATCAGCACAGGATACAAGTTCACCGTCAGCTCCGACGATGATGTCGCCGGCCTTTATACCCGCCTTGTCAGCAGGACCGTTTTCATTGACGCTTACGACCTGCACACCGCTGGTACCAGATGCGCCTCTGCCCTGATAAGCAGATCCGCTCTTGGAAAGATCCTTGTATGTGATACCGAGCTGCGGACGGCCTGTAACATAGCCGTGAGCTGTAAGATCGTCGATGATCTTCTTGGCGTCATCTATCGGGATGGCAAAGCCAAGTCCTTCAATAGTAGCAGTTGATGATGAATATGAAGATGAAAGCTTCATGGAGTTGATACCTATTACCTGACCGTACTGGTTGATAAGCGGGCCGCCGGAGTTACCGTTGTTAATAGCCGCATCGGTCTGGATAAGCTTCATTGTTGTATCGTTTACCGAGATCTCACGGTTGAGACCTGAGATATATCCGGCTGTAAGTGTACCGAAAAGATCGAATCCGAGAGGATTACCGATAGCAAGTGCAGGATCGCCGACTTTGAGGCTTTCCGAGCTGCCGAACTCAGCAGGAGTCATTTCATCCTTGGCATCAGCCTTTAAAACCGCAAGGTCAGTCTGTCTGTCGTAACCTACTATTGTTGCATCGTACTCAGTCTCGTCAGCAAGTCTGATGGTGATCTTCTTGGCAACACCGAGATCATCGTCGCAGATAACGTGTGCATTTGTAAGAATGTAGCCGTCCTTCGACATTACTATACCTGTACCTGTGCCCGGAACTTCCTGTGTAACGGTATCGGAACCGAATCCCCAGAAGTCAAAGGTCTGGCTCTGCTGTTCGAAAACAGATGTAACGCCCACAACTGACGGAAGAACCTTTCTGTAGATTGCCTGAGTTGAAAGTGTCTCGCCCTTTGCCTGAACATTGACAAGGCTCTGATCGGTCAGATTATCGGTCTTGCTGTTTTCAGCTTCTTCTGTCTTTTCATCAGACTCTTCGCTCTCCTCCTTTGACGGAAGCTTTCTGCTTTCAGAGAATGAAGGACGCTTATCCTTTGTCTGTGAAATAAACGGAACACCGTTTTCGTCTATATATTTGTAGCCAGCTATTGAACCTACTGAAACTGCAGCCATGCATAATACGAGAAGAACCGACTTGAACGCTTTTGCTGCGCCGTGTTTCTTTTTAGGCGGTTCTGCTGTATTATTCACATCCTGCTGAACAGGTCCGTTTGTTCCGCCTGAAGGATCATAACTGTAGCTGTACTGATCATTATTGTCATACATGATATCATTACTTCCTCTCTGTTTTGTCCATTGTTTATAATTTTAATCTTTAATGTGATAACCATATGATAACTTACAGAAATATTCTTCACAGCAGGCGACAAAGATAAAAAACAAGATAAAAACGTCAGAAGGATATGCGCGGTTTCACACGTTCCCCCGCCCTGATACCTGTGCATTTTCAACATATCTCACGTGGAATATATATGTATTCATACAAAGTTGATTTAGGGTTCAAACATTTCTGCCTTCATGAATGTTATATATATGTGATCAGAAAAAAACAAACCTCATTTAGTACAGATTTTTATTGAACAAATCAGCACTGAATGATATAATCAGAGTAACCACAGGCCGGATGGCCGATGATACGAAACAAAAAGAAGATCACATAAATAAGAACGGAAGGTGAACACTATGAAAACAAGAAAAACACTGGCTTTTGCCACAGCAGCTCTTACAGCATTTATGCCGCTTTCATACGCAGGCACTGCATTAAATAATATTCCTGCAGTATCCGCAGAAGAACAGGCGGCTGCAGTCAATCTCCCTGAATGGGTGCCGTCAAACTTTAAAGAAGCACTCGACTTCCGCAACAGATACGGAGCAACACATATCGAGGACGGATTCTTATGCGTTCTTTTCACGGAAAGAAACAGTCATTCAGAAGAGGATGAAGATCAGTATTCCGTTATCGAAGGAACTATGGTCGAAGACGGCAGCGGCATGAAGGAAGAACACGGTCTTGTTACCATGGAACTTTATCACCACACTTTTACCTCTGACGAACTCGACCTTCCTTCAGGTCCTCAGTTTGAAGTCGTTGTTTACAAGGCTAAAAAGGCCGGAGAATTCAATGTAAGACTTTTCGACAAGGCTCTTGAAAACACAGACTGCATTATGCCGTCATATAGTTTTTCCGTAAGTGACAAGCTTGAAATCATCGAAACGGATCTTCACGCCTGGGTGCCTGACTGCTCGACCGAGTTTGAAAATTATAAAAACAAATACGGCGAAGTCGGAACCTACGAAGGCAAATATCTCACATTCTGCATGGAAAGCAACGCCGGAACTCCATACAACTGGACTGATTTCGGTCACAATACCGAAGGCGGTATTTTAGGAAACTACGGCTCATTTGACTGCAGTCCTGTAAACGCCATGCCGCTCGAAGGCGGAAAAATAAACACCATAAATGTCTACTTTCCGGAAAAAGACGGACCTGCTACAGTATCATGGAAACTAGCAAAAACTTTCGGTGATGAGGAAGTCGCAGAGACGCTTTCTGCCAACTGTATTATTACCGATGATGCAAGTGCGATCCTTCTCGGAAACAATGTACGTATAAAATTTGTGGACAGCGAAACCGGAGATCTGCTTAACTTTCCAAATGAGAAAGAACCGGTTATGTTTTTCCCGACCATAGGATATAAAACGGAAGACGGTTCATATATTTACGCAGATCTGGCACTGGGCGTTGACAGCAATCCTTACATCTGGAAAACGACACATCATAAAGCGGATCTTTTTGACCTTGATCAGATACAGCAGAGCAGCATCCCGGAAGGATATACACTTACCGGCAATTACCGTGAAATAAAGGAATACGATAACGGCGCATTGGATTATACCTTTAAGGTAAGTAAATTTGTTGCCGGCGACATAACCGGAGACGGAAAAACAAGCATTCTCGATGCAGTCACACTCCAGAACTGGCTTATCGGCTCAGAAGGCACCACACTTAATAATGCCGGCGCAGCCGATATAAACGGTGACGGAAAAATAAACGTTCTCGACCTCTGCTGCATAAAGCAGATACTCCTTAACAGTAATCAGAACAGCGACCAGAAGCCAACTGATCCAACACCTGATGAAAACACCGATCATTTCAACGCTGAATATATAAGAACATATATAAACACAAGTGACACTGATATTACATTCCCGGGACATGTGATCATAAAGAGTCAGAAAGAGTTTGAAGCATTTCTGAATAAATACGGTTCTTCCGGCATCTCCGATAAGACAAAGAAACTATTTGCGGATGCAAAAGCGAAATACACCGACGAATGGTTTTCTGACAACAGTCTTTTCATCGCTCTGCTTCAAGAGGGCAGCGGTTCGATAAAGCATGTCGTAACGAATGTCACAAATGATGAAGTGACCATTGAACGCTGGTCTCCGATGGTCCAGACCGCCGATATGGCCTGGTGGTGCATATTAGTCGAAGGTGACAAGTCTCTGACTTTCTCAGAAAACACAAAACTCGTTATGAAGACCGTCGAAGGTCCTATGTCTGATAACTGATAAAATTTTTGTAACACCTGCCAAAAGAGGCTTTAAATATTTGACGAACAGCATATCCTGCTCACGTAAATACGCGTGTACGGATATGCTGTTCTGCTTTTTAATCAGCGTTTTTCAGAGAACCGCTGATTTATGATTAAATCAATGTGGCGAAGCCCCGCCCTCTCCCCCTGCAGATCCGGCTTGGCCGGATCTGCAGCTTATTCTCTTAATTTATGTTCACTATTTACAAACCGCCGTATAAATGTTATCATTTATAGTGTACTGTCATTTTAAAAGAATGCGTACATACAAGTAAAAAACGGGGATGGATCATTTATGTCTTACAAGTATATCAACGAAGATAAGTTCAAAAACGACAGGGCGAAAAATTCAAGGATCAGCGGTATAGTCACCATGATCATCGGCGCCGTGTTCTGGTTTATCGCAATATTCCTGACCATACAGGAGCATGACAAAGGCTTCCTTATTATGTTTGGCATAATCGGTCTTTTCTTTATAATCGGCGGAATCTATATCTACAACCAGGTAAAGGTTATAGAAAAGAAACTGCGCGCTCTTGATGATCCGAACAGTAAAAGTTATAAAAAGAAGCAGGCGGAACTTGAAGAAGAAAGGCAGAGATATCTTAAGAACGCTGAAAAACATAAAAGCCTTAAGTTTATTCTCCGCTTCAGAAAAACCGTAATCAGTTTTATTTTAACTTTTATCTGTGTCGCACTGACACTGTTTTTCATGCTTATAGGAACCATATCTATAATACTTCTGATATTCGACTTCTGTCTGATCGTTTCATTTATTTACACTCTTGGCGGCGGACAGTACCGTGTGCTGATGAGCGGATACGCTGAACACGGTCTTGACAGAGATGAAGCTGAAAGCGATTTTGCAGAAAGCAGAGCCTACATGGTGTCAAACGATGTTATGTCAGTAAGCAGCCGTTTCTTTCTTTCCACTTCGGAAGCAATAATACTCTCACTTGAAGATATTGTATGGGTATACAGTTCGTTCGACATTATTGACCACTATCGCCGCGGAGGAATGTACAACTACAGCACACGCCAGTACTGCCTGATGTTCGGACTGGATAACGGAATGCTCATAAAAGCGCAGTGTCCGGAATCACTTTGTCCGCTTATCATAGACGACGTTGTCCAGAACGGCTACTCCATTACCTCCGGCTATTCCGACGAACTAATGGAGCTCTTTACCGCCGACCCGGAACATTTCAGAAACGCGGTCAAACCGACAGAAAACATCACTTACACACCTGTCGGTCCGGAGTTCAAGGCATAACTGCGAAAGCGCTGATTTATTTATAAATCAGCGTGGGACACGGGACGAAGCCCCGTAATCTCCCCATCTCGGCAATCCGGCAAAGCCGGATTGCTGACTTAATCAGTGTTTATCGTTTAATATAAATGAAAGGAAATAACTATGACAAACATACCAGAGCAGGTTCAGACTGCCCTCCGCCTCCTGACGGAAGCGGGTTTTGAAGCATATATCGTCGGAGGATGCGTCCGTGACTATCTCCTCGGACGAACGCCTCACGACTACGACGTTACCACCAACGCACTTCCGGAGCAGACGCAGTCCGTTTTTAAAGATTACAGATGCATAGACGTTGGAATACAGCACGGTACTGTAGCTGTAATCATCGATAAAATGCAGATAGAAATAACCACCTACCGTATTGACGGAGAATATTCCGACAAGCGTCACCCTGAGTCGGTAACTTTTTCTACTGAACTGAAAGATGACCTTTCAAGACGCGACTTTACGGTAAACGCCCTTGCATGCAGCGCGGACGGAACCATCGTGGACTGTTTCGGAGGCAGAGAGGATCTTGAAAACAAAATGATCCGCTGTGTCGGCGAAGCTGAAAAGCGCTTTGACGAGGATGCACTCCGCATAATGCGTGCGGTACGTTTCGCATCCCAGCTTGATTTCACCATAGCAGACGATACGGAAAAGCAGATCTTCCTTTTAAAGGACACACTTAAAATGATATCAGCCGAAAGACTGCGCACCGAGCTTGAAAAGCTTTTATGCGGAAAATCGGTATATAAGATACTTATGAAATACCACGAGATCCTTGAAGTATTCATTCCGGAAATAACACCTACGGTCGGTTTTGAGCAGCACAGCAAATACCACGGATACACTGTCTGGGAACACACCGTGAGAGCCGTTATGAATGCGGAAAACACTGAGGAATACAGGATCACGATGCTTCTCCACGACATTGCAAAACCGGACTGTTTTCTTCTTACGCCGGACGGCAGAGGCCATTTCAAAAAGCATCCGGAAAAAGGTGCTGTCAAAGCCGAAGCTATCTTAAAGCGTCTTAAGTACGACAATAAAACAATCAAAAACGTCACAACTCTTATAAAGTACCACGACTTTGAATTCAGGTCACGTCAGGATGTAAAGCATGTGCTTTCAGAAATAGGCACCGAACTTTTCTATAAGCTCCTTGAAGTACAGCGTGCCGACGGAGTTTCAAAGGACGGTGTATGTGCAAGCAGCTTAAACGATCTTGACTGGCTGCGTGAAACTGCCGATGACATACTCGCAAAAAATGAATGTCTTACATTAAAGGATCTCGACATAAACGGAAATCAGCTCATGAGTGAAGGATTCACCGGCACACAGATAGGCAAAGCGCTGAACAGTATGCTTGATGCCGTGCTGGATGACAAACTTGAAAACAGATACAACAAGCTTCTGGAATTCGCCAAGAACGGCGGACATAGCAAAGAATAAACAAAAGGCGCATACCTCAGGCGGGGTATGCACCTTTTTTAGTATTTTATTTTCTTTCAGTTGACTGACGGAACAGCAGCTTGTGATCAAGGAATATCCTTCCGCTGTTGTTCTTTCCGGATATGTTTTCGATAACGAGCTTGGCTACCATTTTTCCGATTTCGAAGCAAGGCTGTTCAACTGTCGTAATTGACGGAGTATACATCTCAGCCATGCTGATGTTATCGAAACCGATGACAGAAAAATCACGGCCGATCTTAATGCCGAATTCCGTGGCTTTCTTGATAAATCCTGCTGCAAGAAGATCAGAAATTGCGAATACGGCAGTAGGCTTGTTTTCCATACGGTTAAAGTATTCCGCAGCCTTCATTCCGCTTGTGTAGTCATAGGTATCTCTGAAAAGATAGCGCTCATCAAACTCAAGTCCGCAGTCCTTAAGTGCGCGCATGTATCCCTCTTCACGTTCAACGGATGAAGGGGCGCGTACTACTGTTGACACCATTCCGATTTTTTTGTGACCGATGGACGCAAGATACTTTACTGCATCGTAAGCAGCCTTTTCATTGTCGATCATTACCGTAAGTATGTCCGAACCCTGACGCGGTTCACAGCAGAGCGCTATGCAGTACTGGTCAGCCAGATCGTTAAGCGTCTTATCGTCAAGTACAGTACCCATGAGAACAGCAGCATCGACCGTTCTGTTTCTGAGCATTCCGAGTAGTCTTTCCTCGTGAGGAGCGTAACTGTTGGTCATGCTCATGAAAACATCGTATCCGTTATTCAGTGCCTCGATCTGCATTCCGTGCAGTATTTCACTGTAGTAGGTCTGCTCGGTGGAAGGCACCAGTGCAAGTATTACATTGGTCTCACGCTTTCTGAGATTTCGACCCAGAAAATTCGGCTTGTAGTTAAGTTCTTTTATCGCCCTGTTTACCTTTTCAGCCGTTTCAGGCGCCACCACGGAACTGTTGTTGAGTACTCGTGAAATGGTTGCAACAGATACTCCTGCGTGTTTAGCAACATCTTTTATCGTAGCTTCCAAAATTCTCTCTCCATTCTTGTATATCTGTACACTTAATGCGAACATAAACGAACGCAAACTGTGATTACTCCGAGAAATAAAACGTTTACATTGATCTATTTCCATTATAACAGATTCAACAGAAAATTGCAACTATGCATCAGAAAGCATAGACAAAATCCCTCACATGTGTTATAATGATTTATCATAAAACACTATACATGAATCAGGAAAACACTGATTCATACTTTTAACAGGTAAAATATATGAAACACGAAAACATAAAAAAGAAAAACTATTCGGGAACAGCTTTTCTGATTGTTTTAATGATCTTTTTCATGTTTGCCGGATCTTTAAACACCAGAGTGTCAGCTGATTCTTCAGATGAAAGTCACTCACCTGTCGTGACTTTTGACTTCGAGGACGAAAATGCACTTGACGAATGGTTTCCTATACTCAAAAGTATAAGAATGCAGATAGACAAAACAGAAGTTTTCTCAGGCAGCTGCTCTCTCAAGGTCGATGAAAGAGAAACATGCAATGACGGTCCAGCCATTGATATAACTGAATATATCAAACCGGGAAGGCAATACGACATCTCATTCAACTGCAGGTACAACGGTAAAGATGATGATTACATTCTTATTTCTGTGAGAAAAACATTTGCTGACAATACTTCGCGCTATGAAAATGTTCACTGGATCAGAAACATCGAAAAAGAAAAATGGTACAGCGGACAAACTCAGCTGCTTCTTTCGGAAAACGTAAAAAAACTGGATCTTTATTTTGAATCAGGAAACCGCGGTTCGACGATCTGGTTAGATGATATCGCTATAACTGAAAAAAACATATATGCATCTTCGGAACCGCAGCTAAAACCGGAAGGAACTACACTATACGATTTCGAAAACGGAGTTGATCCGGGGTTTGAAGCCCTTAGCGACTCAAACCTTATCTATACAGATAATGTTTCGTTCAAAGGCAAATATTCTCTCATGATCAGCAACAGAAACGACAGCCGCGACGGTTTGTCACTTGACGTCTCAGCGCTTAAGAAAAATGTTCCGTACCGCTGCAATCTGCAGATACTGTTTGCTGATACTCAGCTTGAAAAGGAATACTTTTCAGTTTATCTGCAGTATCATACAAGCGAAACATCATACACTGACATAGCCGTAAATCCGTCTCAGGAAATAGACTCCGGAAGCTGGACTTCAACAGGCGGCATTTTCACCGTTCCTCCTGAAGCCATTGATCCGGTACTGTACATCACTACCGTAAAGCCAAAAGATGAATTATATTATAAGCACGTTGATTTTTACGTTGATGACTTCATTGTAACAGATGATCTTGAAACTGAAGCTGACAGAATAAAGGCAAGGAAACGCACCATAAGGATCATTTCCGCATGCGCTGTCGCAGCAGCAGTTACTGCTTTTGCAGCGATCATGTTTATCAGCGGACGAAAGCTGCGCAAAAAGCTCGATGAAGCAGCAAAGGACGCGATGACGGGTGCGTATAACAGAAACGCTTATGAACAGCGCATAAAACAGCTTGAACTCAAGCCTGAAAAATGCAAAAAGCTGTTCTTTGCAGTATGCGACGTTAACGGGCTGAAGCACTTGAATGACAATTACGGTCACCAGACCGGCGACCACTGTATCATAAAATGTGCTCATCTGCTGCTCGAAGTAATGGGCCGCTGCAGCGGAAAGGTCTACCGTACAGGCGGAGACGAATTCATATGCATAGCGGCAAAGGATTTCAGAACGGATCTTAGACAAACTCTTGAAAAAGAAGAAAACACTTTCGATGATTATCCGTTTGCCGTTGCAGTCGGGGCTGCATCATACTCTCCTTATGAAGACGGTGAAAAGCCTGACATAAAGGAGATAATTTCCCGCTGCGACAAAGAGATGTACATTGATAAAAAGCGAAAGAGAAACAAAAAAATACAAAATTAAACCAATACGCTAAAACTGCAAAAAAAACAGTTTATTTACGCGTCGTTTTCTTTTATTATGTATATAGACATAATCATTAAAAAATGTTATACTATATGAATAGGATTATATTAATCGCAAAAAATATTTTTTTACAATCACTATAACAGATAAAAAAACAGCATAAAACATCCTCAAACTGCGTCTGCAGTCTGCAGAATGGCTGAATGCAGACGGCATAATCTGCTGCTGCTTTACAATATAAATCTGGTTATTATATTTCGATTTTAATAAGGTGGAAAATTGTATGAAACGAACAAGATTATCATTACTTCTGGGGCTTGCATCATCCATTGCATTAAGTGCAGTAAGCTTTCCTGCAGTTGTAAATGCTGAAGGAGAAGAAGACGCTGCTGCAGCTGTTCCTGCCGTTGACATCAGCGGTGAACCGATCTACAGTGACGATTTTGAAAGCGATGTTATCAAAGGCTGGAGTTCTCTCGGCGGTGTAGCTGAAATGACACTCGACACTACAGACGGACACGAAAGCAGCACAAGCCTTAAGATCACAGGAAGAGAAGTCTCATGGCACGGTCCTTCAGTTCTTCTCGACAGCTGTTTTGAAGAAGAGGAATCATACCGTATCACAGGATGGGTAAAAGTACCTGATGCGAAAGAAGATACTGTTGTCAACTGTACTCTTCGTTTCAGCGACTCAGTAAACGTAGACTCCTATGTTGGTGTCGCAAACATAGTTGCAAAGCCGGGCGAATGGACATACTTTGACGGAACGGTGGAAACTCCTGAAGATCTTTCATCAACACTTCTTTACTTCGAATGCCAGCAGGATGCTACTGTTGATTTCAGCATAGACGATATTAAAATCTACGGCAAGGCACCTGAAGGCGCAGCTGCTGCAGAAGAAGACAATTCAAAGAAAGCCGGCGTTGAAAAGTACGAGTTCGACTTTGAAAACGGCTTTGAAGAATGGGTAAGCCGAGGCGATACACGTCTTATCAGAACTGATGAAAAGCAGAACAGCGGTAACTACTCAATGCTTTCAACAAACCGTACAAGATGCTGGAACGGTCCTTCAGTTTCAATCGACGGCATTGCACGTGACGTGGAATACAACTACGAAGCAAGCGTGCTCTACACAGATAAAAAAGCAGATGATACTCATACATTCCTTCTTGAATGCCAGTACTCATACAACGGTACAGAAAACTACTCACGTATCGCTGACGCAGAAGTAACAAAGGGTGAATGGACAAAACTCGCAGGCTCATTTACAGTTCCTGAAGGAGCTACACACGTAATGCTCTACGTTCAGACAGCCAACCTTCCGGAAGATGCACCGGAAAATTCCGAAACACTTACAGACCTTGTTTCATTCTACGTTGACGACATCAAGGCAGTACGTTCTGACATTGCAAACACTCCTGAGATCATAAACACTATCAAGACAATGGACTCAACAACACTCCTTCTTATCATTGCAGGCGTGATCGGTCTCATCATTCTTCTCGTTGTTATCATCAGAGTTATCTTCGCCGGTTCAAACAGTGACGATGAAGAATCAACTGCAAGCGACAAGAGCGAAGGAATCAACGATGTTATGAATTCGCTTGAATCAGAAAACTCAGGAAAGAAAGCTCCTGAAGAAAAGAAGGAAGCTCCAAAGCCTGAAGACAAGAAACCGACTGAAAAGAAGGCCGAAAAGGAAGAGGAAGACAAAAAGCCTGAAGAAACAGTTTCTTTAAAGAAGGAAGAAACTGCAGAAAAGAAGCCTGCTGAAGAAAGCAAGTCAGAAAACAAGCCTGCTGAAAACAAGAAGCAGAATGAAAACAAACCTGCATCAAACGGCGGAAACAACAACAATAACAACGGCGGCAAAAAGAAGCACAAGAAGTCAAAGAACAGCAAGGAAGAATCACGTGAAAAGGAAGTTTTCGGAATTGAAACATTCTCCTACGACGATCCTGATGCAGCTACAGCTGCTGACGACGACTCAGCTCATAATCCGGACAGCCCGTTTGACGGCTTCTGATAAAAGACCACTTAGTGCAAAATAAATAATTTTTCCAGATACTGCACAGAGTAAAAACTCTGTGCAGTATTTTATTGTCCAAAAGCATACAGTACAGGTTCTGACCCCCGGTGAAAACAGTCGCAAATGCAACAGATAAGCGCTTCATTCGTGAATTTGTACATACACAGACTTGAATATTATCCGATTTATATATAGACAATATGCACAGAATGTGCTATAATATTAATCAAGATACTAACGGTTTAGAGAAAATCAATGGGGCTGGAAGATTTTTTCTAAGGAAATATTTATGAAAGAAGGCGGGGATTATAATGAAAAAACAGATCATATCTTTCAGCATCATATTCATGATGCTTGCTGTGCTCATTGCGCCGAACGTTCCTGCAGACTCAGTTTGTTATGCAGAGGGCGGCGACGTGCTGTTTGCAAGTGATTTTGATGACGGCGAATTAAACGCATGGACACCGTTCGGCGGAGGCGGAAAGCTCACGCTGGACACAACGGTCAGCCACTCCGGCGACAACAGTCTGGCAGTAACGGAACGTGCCCAGTCTTACCACGGACCTTCATTTTCCGGCGACGCACTGTTTGCACCGAATAAAACGTACACTGTAAGTGCATGGATCTTCCATAAAAGTGACTCGGTAAAGACTTTTTCATGGACTCTCAAATATGTTGATTCTCTCGGAACATCACAGTACATGCAGCTGGCCGGCGGCGAAATACCGCAGAAAGTCTG
Source organism: Oscillospiraceae bacterium (assembly GCA_017438745.1). GTDB lineage: Bacteria > Bacillota > Clostridia > Oscillospirales > Ruminococcaceae > HUN007. The sequence continues at coordinate 20,228 of JAFRUS010000098.1, forward strand.
GACGGAAATAACAGGTACTGTCACAATTCCGGAAGACTCGGCAAACTATCTTACCTATTTTGAATGTGCAAACGCATCAACTGACTTCAACATCGATGACGTGGTCATTATCGGCGACAGAAATGACCGTGAGGAACAGGGTACGAACAAAAAAGGTTACCTCTACTCATTCGATTTTGAAAACGGAAATGAACTCTGGTCACCGCGCGGCGACAACAGACTTATCCGTACTGATGAATACAGCTACACAGGAACACATTCCATCTACGTTACAAACAGAACCAGAACATGGAACGGTCCGACAGTTAACATCAACGACGTAAAACGCGGAGTATCCTATTTCTACTCAGCCTACGTCATGTACACCGGCGACGAGTACGAAGATTCTCACAAATTCAGAATGGAGCTTCAGTACAATCAGAACGGCGAAACCAAATATCAGCTGATCACAGCAAAAGATATTCAGAAAGATAAATGGACAAGGATTACCGGAACATACATCCTTCCTGAAAATGCAGCTGATGTTGCGTTCTACCTGCAGACCGATAACGTTGAGGAAGGCAATGAAGTTACTGTCAATGACCTCCTGTCATTCTACACCGACAGTGTTATCATCTGTGAATCATCAGTAACACATAAGGAAACAGCAGTCAAGGTACTCATCATACTCTGTGCAGCTACAGCAGCTGTTCTCCTGTTAAGAGCACTGTTCCTCTTAATAGCAAAACGACAGAGAAAGAAGAAGGAAGTTCTTAAATCTATCGCAAAGGACGCAATGACTCAGTGCTACAACAGAAACGCATATGAAAAGCGTATTGAAGAACTTACAGCAGACCCTGAAAAGTGCAAAGGTCTCTGGTTCGCACTGTGCGACGTAAACTTCCTTAAGTACATAAACGACAATCTTGGTCACGAAAAGGGCGACGAAGCCATCACAAGATGCGGCAGACTTCTTATGGCTGTCGTAGGTGAAAATGGTGATGTTTACAGAACCGGCGGTGACGAGTTTGTCTGCATCACAACGAAGTCAATGCAGGAGCAGATTCGTGAAGCTCTTGCAAAAGAAGCAGAAGAAGACAAGGGTTATCCTTTCGCAGTTGCATCAGGATTTGCAGCATACAATCCGGAAAAAGACGGCGATACTCCTGATATAAACGCGATAACCGAACGTTCCGACAAGGAAATGTACGCTAACAAGCAGGAGATCAAGGCGAAGAATACAGAGTATTCAAGAAAGTGATCCGTGATCTTCACCGGCTTTCACAGAATGAAACTGATAAATTCCCCCTTGTACTCATTGTCATGGGGGAATTTTTATTAAACGTGTATATTGACGTCAATAATGCAATAATGTTATAATTATAGTAGCAAAAAGATTTATTTTAAGTACAAGGATTGGAGGGGAATACATGAAAACAAAGCTGTTCAGAGTCGTTATATTTCTGTCAGTTCTTATTGTTTTTCTATCATCAGCCGTTCCCCTGCCCGTCTTTGCCGCATCGGTATACCCTTCGCTTGAGCCGGGATGGATCGAAGTATACAGTGAAGGCTTCGATGAAAGTTTCGAAAACTGGACTCCTTTAGGCGGGGAAGCCACTCTGAAACTCGATTCACGTTACAGCAAAAACGGTTCTTTCTCACTTCAGATCTTAAACCGTTCAAACACCTGGGAAGGTCCGAGCTTCGACGTAACGGATCTGCTGCCTGCGGGAAAGGAATACCGTTTCGAAGCATCTGTCCGCCAGGACAGCAGTGCAGACAATACCATTTCACTGATAATGAAAAATATACTCAGGGGCTCAAGTGAACCGGTATATGAACAGATTGCAACAGTAGATGTGAAGGGTGAAGGATGGCACAATATCAAAGGTACCTACACTATACCGGATGATTCTACAGAACGTCTTATTTATTTCGAACACACTGACAAATCAGTTTCTTTCGCGATCGATGCCATGCTTATCTCCGCACATGAACCATCAGCCGTCACAACTCAGTCCAAGGAATATCAGGAGATCACCTACAGTTTCGAAGAAGGTGTGGACAACTGGCACGCCTACGCAGACGCAAATGTGGAACGTTCATCAAATTTCAGCCACACCGGAAGATATGCGCTGTACACCTCGGAACGAACAACACCGATGAGCGTACCTGCCATAAACATTTCATCACTCATAAGTCACGGTGTCAGCTACGAATATTCAGCATACGTCATGTACAACGGACGTGCTTTCAATAACGAACATGATTTCAGGCTTATAATAAGCTATATGATAGGCAACAAAAGGCACGAAGAAATTCTGGACACTAAAACGCTCCAGAAAAGCAACTGGTCTAAACTTACCGGTGAATTCATTCTTCCGCAGGATGCTGCAGTAGTAAACCTCTTAGTAGCCTCCGGAGAAGCCGAAGAATCGGACGGTTATGTTGCCTACTACATAGATGACGTTAATATAATGGACAGCACGCTGAAGAACCAGCACGAAATGAGTGCCATAGCAGTAAGAATACTCATAATTATCGGTGTTACATTCTTAATGGCAATAATGTTTCTTTTCATGCTGAAAAAAATAAATGCGTCCAACAGTATGCTCGCCGATGCAGCCACAGACTCGATGACACGAGCACTGAACAGAAACAGCTACGAAATGCAGATAGCTCATCTTGAAAATTATCCGGCAGACTGCAGGAAGCTGTGGATCACGGTATGTGACGTAAACTTCTTAAAACTCATAAATGACAATTACGGACACAGAAAAGGCGACGACGCCATTATAAGATGTGCTGATGTGATAATCTCGGTTATCGGAAAAAAAGGCAGAGTTTACAGGACCGGCGGCGACGAGTTCGTATGCATGACCAGTTCGGACATAACTGACAAGCTGAAGGAAGCGATCACACTTGAAGCTCAGAACTACAAAGGCTATCCTTTCTCGGTCGCTGTCGGCGCCTCCTGCTACCATGCTGCCGAAGACGGTGCTGAGCCTAACATCAAGGTCATACTCGAACGAAGTGACAAGGAAATGTACAAGGACAAGGAAAAGATCAAGAGGGAAATGTCTGGTATGATGTAACGGAAACATGTAAAACCAACAGATCACAGTACCGGTGAGCCGGTACTGTGATTATTTTTTACTATAAAAACAATAAAGGTTATCCGCATACCTTTCAGGATAACCTTTTGTGTTTTCTATGACTTAAGGAAAGCAAGGATTTATTTCAGTAAGGGGTACGGGGCGAAGCCCCGCAAACTCCCCTCCCGCAGTACCGGCAAAGCCGGTACTGCGGTCAGATCAGTGTTTCCTTATTATGAATTCCGTTTATCAGAATCCCATTCCGCCGCCCTGTGGCATCATAGGAGCTGCAGGAGCATCTTCCTTGATGTCTGCAACGAGGCTTTCAGTTGTGAGTACCATTGAAGCAACTGAAGCAGCGTTCTGAAGTGCTGAACGTGTTACCTTAGTAGGATCAACGATACCTGAAGGGATCATGTCAACATAGTTTTCGTTGTAAGCGTCGAAGCCGTAGCCAACCTTGCCTGAGTTTCTGATCTTGTCGATGATAACTGAACCTTCAAGACCAGCATTGAGAGCGATCTGACGAACTGGTTCTTCAAGAGCCTTGAGAACGATCTTGGCTCCTGTTCTTTCGTCGCCTTCGAGTTCAGGGATGAGCTTTTCAACTGCCGGCATAGCATTGATAAGGGCTGTACCGCCGCCTGCTACGATACCTTCTTCCACAGCTGCCTTTGTAGCTGCAAGAGCATCTTCGATTCTGAGCTTCTTTTCCTTCATTTCGATCTCAGTAGCAGCACCAACCTTGATAACAGCTACGCCGCCTGAAAGCTTTGCAACTCTTTCCTGGAGCTTTTCCTTATCGAAGTCAGATGTTGTTGTTTCGATCTGAGCCTTGATCTGAGCAAGTCTTTCCTTAACATCTTCGCTTGAGCCTGCGCCGTCAACGATGATTGTGTTTTCCTTGCCGATAACAACCTGCTTAGCACGTCCGAGCTGAGCCATTGTTGTATCCTTGAGTTCGAGGCCAAGTTCTTCTGTAATAACTTCGCCGCCTGTGAGGATCGCGATATCCTTGAGCATTTCCTTACGTCTGTCGCCGAAACCAGGAGCCTTGACACCTACGCAAACGAATGTACCTCTGAGTTTGTTGAGAACGAGTGTTGTAAGAGCTTCGCCTTCGATGTCTTCAGCGATGATAACGAGCTTCTTGCCTGCCTGAACGATCTGTTCGAGGAGTGGAAGGATGTCCTGGATAGATGAGATCTTCTTGTCTGTGATAAGAATGAGAGCGTCATCGATAACAGCCTTCATCTTGTCTGTATCTGTAACCATGTATGGTGAGATGTAACCACGGTCAAACTGCATACCTTCAACAACTTCGCTGTATGTTTCTGCAGTCTTGCTTTCTTCGATAGTGATAACGCCGTCTGCTGTTACCTTTTCCATTGCTTCAGCGATGAGCTTACCAACGTTTTCATCAGCTGATGAGATAGTAGCAACTCTTGCGATGTCTGCTGAACCTTCGATCTTCTTTGAATTGTCAACGATAGACTTAACAGCAGCGTCAACAGCCTTTGAAATACCCTTTCTTACGATCATAGGGTTAGCACCTGCAGCAACGTTCTTCATACCTTCGCGGATGAGAGCCTGTGCAAGAAGTGTAGCTGTTGTTGTACCGTCACCGGCTGCGTCGTTTGTCTTTGTAGCAACTTCCTTAACGAGCTGAGCACCCATGTTTTCGAATGCATCTTCGAGCTCGATTTCCTTAGCAATTGTAACACCGTCGTTTGTGATGAGCGGAGCGCCGAACTTCTTGTCGAGAACTACGTTTCTGCCCTTAGGTCCGAGTGTGATCTTTACTGTATCTGCAAGCTTGTTGATACCAGCCTGAAGTGCTTTTCTGGCGTCTTCGCCGTAAATAATATCCTTTGCCATAACTATTACTCCTTTATATCTGTTTTATTATTTTTAATAAAGTGATTCCATCGCAGTTCCGGCTTCGCCGGAACTGCGAAAGGGAATGGATACGGGGCTTCGCCACGAACCCCCGCGCTGATTTATGAACAAATCAGCGCTTCCTTAATATTATTCAACGATAGCGAGAATGTCTTCCTGTCTGAGGATTGTGTATTCAACGCCGTCAACCTTAACTTCTGTTCCTGAGTACTTGCTTGTGAGTACCTTGTCGCCAGGCTTAACGTACATTTCAACCTTGTTGCCGTCAACAACTCCGCCAGGACCAACAGCTACTACTTCTGATACCTGTGGCTTTTCCTTAGCTGAACCTGTAAGAATGATTCCGCTCTTTGTTGTTTCCTCTGCTTCAGTAAGTTTTACAACTACTCTGTCTGCAAGTGGTTTGATTGTCATAATATATTTCCTCCTTAAAACTTTTCAGGATAACTGATTATATTTATTAGCACTCTTTATCTTTGAGTGCTAATTATATTTTACCAACTTATAATAAAAAATCAAGGGTTTTAAGAGATTTTTCCGAAACTTTGTGGAAATGCTTTTACTATTCAACAGGCGCTCTGATTATTTATGCAATTCACATAAATATCTGTATTCCCTAAAAGTATGTTAAATTTTTATTAATTTTCGTTTAATAATTTGTTCACAATTCAGCTTGTACACATCCATTTAATATTGTATAATAAATCTATAAGTTAAATCATGAAAATACTAATTAAGTCCGAAATCCGGCTTCGCCGGATTTCGGAAGGGGTGGATTTACGGGGCTGCGCCCCGATCCCCCACGCTGATTTATGAATAAATCAGCGTTTTCCTTATTCCCAGGCAAAGGAGATGATGCAGAATGTCACTGGGCAAAGTCCTTATAATAGATGACGATAAAAACACCTGCAGTGTACTTAAAACTGCTCTCGAAAAAGACGGAAACACGGTGATCTTCGCACACGACGGCGAAAACGCCATGATAACATTCCGTGCAGTCAAGACCGATTTCATACTGCTGGACGTTGCCGTTCCAGGATCTGACGGATGGCAGCTCTGCAAGGAAATAAGAAAGAAATCTTCAGTACCGCTTATAATAATAACATCACGAAGCGATACTTTTGACAAGGTGCTCGGTCTGGAGCTCGGAGCCGACGACTATATCACCAAACCATTCGAAATAAAGGAAGTAATGGCAAGAATAAAGGCCGTACACCGCAGAACAAGCTTTTCGGGACACAGCGACAACAAGGAAGTTTCCCACGACAAGCTTACGGTAAACCTTTCACAGTACGAACTCAAGGTAAACGGAGTCGTAAAGGAAGCACCGCCGAAGGAGCTTGAACTTCTTTACTTCTTAGCTTCAAATCCGAACAGAGTATACACCCGCGACCAGCTTCTCGATGAGGTCTGGGGTTTTGAATACTACGGTGATTCAAGAACGGTGGACGTACACATTAAAAGACTGCGTGAAAAGCTCGAAGGCACCTCGGACAAATGGTCACTTAAGACCGTATGGGGCGTAGGCTACAAATTTGAAACAGAAAACGAAGAACCTGCTTAAAAGACATAAAGACAGACAACGAAGGGGCACAAATGGATCAATTTGAAAACAGCATTACAGCAGACTCCGGTGAAAACAAGGAAACAGTAAGTTCTCCGGACAATGTTTTTGAAAAGGAACTTCTGATATACGATACGGAAAAGTTTCTCTGTTCCACTGATTATAAAAACAAACTGTGTGAAAAGGAAGAACGCACGCCTAAACCGGCAGCTTTTCTGGCAGCCTGCGCCGTTTTTCTGATACTCGTTTTTGCCGTGTACTGTATCATTGCACAGTCATTCAGACTGAAGGAGGGCTTCTACTCTCCGGGCAGCAGAACCACAGTTATACTCGGTCTCAACGATCGTCCGGACAAGGATGAGGATCTGAAGGACAGTTCAGGAAAATACACATCATCGGGCATATGCCAGGTGGTAGGTCCGTCGGTAGTGGAAGTACTTATCTACGAAGAAAAGCTTTCCACACCTTCCGGTTCAGGCTCAGGCATAATCCTTTCAGCAGACGGATACATCGCAACGAACGCCCATGTAATACAGGCCGGCAAAACTATAAAAGTGGTTCTGTCGGACAAATCAGTATTCAACGCTGAGGTAATAGGATATGATGCCAAAACAGATATCGGTGTTCTGAAGATAGAACCGGGAGACAAAAAGCTTACAGCTGCCGAATTTGGCAATTCCGATGATGTCATTCAGGGCGAACCGGTAATGGCCATCGGTAATCCGGGCGGACTCCACGGAAGTATTTCCGGCGGCTATGTTTCCGGTATAAACCGAATGATACGTGCCGACTCGACCGGTCACGAAATGAACTGCATACAGACCGACGCAGCGATAAGCCCGGGAAACTCCGGCGGCGCACTGGTAAACATGTACGGTCAGGTAATAGGCATCACTTCATCAAAATATGTAAGCTCAAGCTATGAGGGGCTCGGATTTGCTATAGCGATAAATGACGCAAAGCCGATAATAGAAGAACTTATAGCCCACGGATTTATAAGCGGACGTTTTAAAGTCGGCATAAGTTTCTACGAGATCACAAGCGAACAGTCTGCTGCTTCCGGTCTGCCGGAAGGACTGCTTATCGAGACTCTTGACGAAGAATGTGACATATCCACTTCAGGACTTAAGCCGAAGGATATTATAGTAGAAATTGAAAACATAAGAGTAAACAACTACGACTCCTTCATGGACGCACTTGAAAGACGCGGCAAAAAAGCCGGCGACAAGGTCCATGCAAAAGCTGTCCGAGTTGATGAAAACGACTCTTCAAAGAGAGAGACGATTGAATTTGAATTCACTCTTGTTGAAGACACATCCGGTAATTACTAATAATGAAAAAACGTTTCAGACCACACTCGGTCTGAAACGTTTTTGTTTATGAAAACATAAATCAGCATAGGGTACGGGGCGAAGCCCCGCAATCTCTCCGCCCCATCACTCTGGCTTGATCAGTGTTTCCTGTTATTCTTTTTCTGAGTTTATCATCTGGTAAAGCTCGCTTTTTTTATACCCTGTTTCCTTTGCGACCTTCTTGCAGGCGTTTATCGTCTTTTCGCCTTCATCCACCATTTTCCGCACCATGTCAAGTGCAAGTTCTATAGTACACTCCGGCTCGTCCGACTCAGGTTTTCCCTCGATAACAAGAACATACTCGCCCTTCGGGGATTTTTCCGAGTAGTATTCTATCGCACCGGACAGAGTTGTGCGGATGACCTCTTCGTACACCTTGGTAAGTTCCCTGCACAGAGAGATACGTCTGTCGCCGAAATATTCGAGCATATCTTCCAGCGTTGACACAAGTTTGTGCGGAGCCTCGTAGAATATCATGGTGTTTTTGTTGTCCTTCACTTCTTCAAGATGTTCCATTCGCTGCTTGCGCGTAACCGAAAGAAATCCTTCGAATGAAAATCTCGATGTGGAAAGTCCGGAAACGGCAAGTGCGGAAACAACTGCACTCGGTCCCGGAATAACTTTTACAGGCACATCGTTCTCGTAGCACATCTTTACCAGATCTTCACCCGGATCAGAGATGCACGGCATTCCGGCGTCGGTCACTATGGCAGCCGTCTCGCCTTCGATCAGTCTTTTTATAATAGTCTCCGCGCATGATCTTGAACTGTGGTCGTGATAGCTCACAAGCGGCTTTTTAATATCGTATCTGTTAAGGAGTTTCAGCGTCACGCGTGTGTCCTCGGCCGCGATAAAATCCACCTCGCCAAGAATATCAAGAGCACGCAGCGTTATGTCTGAAATATTGCCTATCGGTGTTCCAAGTACGTAAAGTGTTCCCGGCATATTATCTCTCCTCACCTGTAAGTCTGTATATTTTCTTCACTTCGTCAGAATATCCGTCTTCGCCCTGCATGTAGAGCTGCGGAGCCACCTTCATGTATGACTTGCCGCCCTTCTTTCCTTCTATAAGGAAAAGCCACGGTGCCTGTTCAGGAGTGTTGCTCACAAAACGAAGCAGCTTCGGTTCGATATCTGCCGCCTTCATGGCAGAAATAACGTCACCGAGTCTTTCCGGACGGTTGCACATACACAGTCTGCCGCCGAACTTCAGCAGCTTTGATGCCGCACGGCACACGTCATAAATGTCGCAGAGTATCTCGTGACGGGCTATTCTCTGTGAGGTAAGTGCACTTTCTATTCCCGCGTTGGCAGCCTTGTAAGGCGGATTGCACACCACAAGCGAGCATTTTCCGAGAGGAGCACCGTCCCAGAGCACCTTAAGGTCAGCGCAGACCGGTTCGATGTTGGTAAGTCCGCTTTTTTCGATTCCGAGCTTGAGCTGCTCGATGGCGTTTTCCTGTATGTCAACTGCGTAGATCTTTGACGGAGCATTCTCACGGGACATGATAAGTGAGATTATGCCGCAGCCTGTACCAAGTTCGCAGACCAGATCGTTACGCTTGTATCCGGTAAAATCCGTAAGCAGAAATGCGTCAGTTCCGAAGCGGTGATCCTCGCTTGCACAGACCCACACAGTGTCAGATAATTTTTCAAATGAATATTTTTCGTTCAATTCAGATGTCCTTTCCGTAAGGTATCGTACAGGGTTAATTATACCACAGTTCAAGTAATTTGTACATTAATTTTTTGAAATAACTATTGTAATCGGTGTAATCTTATGATATAATTAAAAATATAAGTCAAAATTTAATGTGTTTCCGTAGCTCAGCAGGATAGAGCGACCGCCTCCTAAGCGGTAGGTCGGGTGTTCGAATCACCTCGGGAACGTTACGGCCGCGATATTTCAATGCGGCCTTTTTACTAAATCGCTGATTTTTAACGCAACGCCGTTTTCAGAGTTTGAAGGAACGATACCCGAGGCTGCTGACCTGACTTCATCACGTGCGTTTTCCACGGCATATGTCTCGTCACAGGCACGGAACAAAGGCAGATCGTTAAGATTATCGCCGAAACCTACTACTTTATCGAACCCGAATTTCTGACGCAGGAACATGACCGCTTTGTACTTTGAAGCATTTGCGGAACTCACTTCCATATACCAGAAATTCTTATTGTAAACGTCACAGTAGAAATTGATATGAAGCCCGTCTATTTTCTTTAAAAGCTCATAGACCGGTTCAAGTTTTTCTTTTGTATCGGTAACTGAAAAATAAACGTTGTTTTTACCGGCACGTTCCGAAAAATCATCGATCTTAATGAACATTTTACCGTACCTTTTGGTTCTTTCCTCATAGAACCTGCGGGCATTTTCCGAATCAATGTTTTCGTAGCAGGTCTCCAGTTCACCGTCGGTAATGGAAAAGAGGAATCCGGAAAGGTGGAAGTTTCTGAGTACATCAGTCATTTCGGTAAAAGCTTCATCCGGTATTTTTTCAATTTTAACGTATTCTTTCTTACATATATCATAAACGCATACCCCGTTCATAAGAACTACCGGCACATTGATATTCAGTCCGGAAGTTATGGGTACTGCGGTTACGGCTGTACGGGCTGTGGCAAAGCTGAACTTTGCACCGGCTGCAACAGCTTCATTAATAAGCCGGACTGTTTCCGGCATCACCTCTGCCTTTGTGTTGAGCAGAGTTCCGTCAAGGTCGGATATATATAATATTTCTGACATGATAATTACTCCTTTAATTAAGGTTTTATATTAGATCTGTTTTTACAGACAAGAAAGGAAAACACCTCATGGCTATAGACTCACCGGGATCAAAAAGTGAGATCCTGAAGCTTGCTGCGGAATATCTTGAAAATGATAACCCAGGAAAAGCAGTAAAGCTGCTTGAAAATACTGAGATCTCCGAGGACGCAGAGATCCAGCACATGCTTGCTGTTGCCTACGCCGAAAGAAAATGGGGCAAAAAAGCTATAGCGCAGTACACAAAATGCTTATCAGCTGATAAGCTCTCCCCTTCCCTGATACAGGACTATTCAGAGTTCATGCTTGACTCAGGTGAACACGGAGAACTTAAAAACACACTTCTGGATCTGCTTGAAAAGCACAGTTCAGACAGTGAGGCATCCGCAATGTGCATCGCCATGCTTTACTCAATGCTTGGTGACTGCCTGCTGAACAAGGCAGAAACTGATCTTACTCCGGATTTTCTTAAGGAATATCTCGAAAAGAACCCGAAAGCTGCCGGAAAAACATTTTTCTCGGCGATAATCAGATATCTTGCCGGAACACCTAACGACATTTCAATCACACCGGTGACCGACAGACTTATAAGAATAATGGCAGATTCGATACCATCAGTCATTTCAGACCTGACATTCCAGAAGGCTGTTGCTGATTTCGAACTTTCACTTATTCTTTACGCAAACATGGTTGATCCGCTGACAATACTCGGAATGAGAACAGCAAAACTTAAGTTTGCAGACCCGAAAAAAGACGACATCGATATGCTTAAGTATCTGGTGTTCGATGCAAAGATGACAGTTGTTGATACCATCAGAGTAAAGCCACTCGATCCTTCACGTTTCGCAGCTTCATTTCCTTACATCTGGTCACTTATCTCCGGATTTGTAAACGGTGCTCTGAACGCAAAAGACTTAAAGCAGTTTACACGAAGCGAGATCTACTCAGATCTCAGAGGCGCTTCTGCAAGACTTACAGATATCTTCAGAAGCAAGCTTTCGCCGGACGGATTCGCAGCTTTAAGCAGTTTCCTGAACACGCCGCAGAAGAATGCGAAGCCGGTCACAAAGCCGGTCACAGCTAAAAGAAAAATAAACAAAAATCAGGCTGTTTCATCAAAGATTGCTCCTAACGCACCATGTCCGTGCGGCAGCGGCAAAAAATATAAAAAATGCTGCGGCCTTAAATGATCATAATAATAAAAATATAACACTTGTTCGTTTTTACGCGAACAAGTGTTTTTTATTTCTTATCTTTCGCTGATGCTCGTATACTCGCGTCTTTTGGCAACTGCCTTGTACGCCGGTCTGATGATTCGTCCGCCTGTAAGCTGTTCCTCCATGCGGTGTGCCGCCCATCCGGCCATTCTTGCTACCGCAAACAGCGGAGTGAAGAGATCCTGCGGAATGCCGAGCATGTTGTAAACAAATCCTGAGTAAAGGTCAACGTTGGCACAGATAGGTTTTTCGCTTCCCTTGACTTCGCGGAACACTTCCGGTGTCAGACGTTCAATCGCGTCGATAAGCATGAATTCCTTTTCTGCTTCAGTGCCTTCAGCAAGCTCGAAAGCCTTTCTCTTGAGGATGACCGCACGCGGATCGGAAAGTGTGTAGACTGCGTGTCCCATACCGTAAACAAGTCCGCTTCCGTCATTCGTTTCCTTGTTTATAGTCTTTCTTATGTAGCTTGCAACTTCAGCGTCGTCGCCCCAGTTAGAGATGTTTGCCTTGAAGTCATTCATCATCTGGGCAACCTTTATGTTTGCACCGCCGTGCTTTGGTCCTTTAAGTGAACCGATAGCTGCAGCGTATGCTGAATATGCGTCAGTACCTGATGAAGTGAGCACGCGGCATGTAAATGTTGAGTTGTTACCGCCGCCGTGTTCTGCGTGGAGCATAAGAGCCACGTCAAGAAGATGCGCTTCCTCAGGTGTGTATTCCCTGTCACGTCTTAAAAGCGAAAGGATAGTCTGTGCTATTCCTTCCTCAGGACGACACGGATGGATTATCATACTCTTGTTGTAGTAGTGTCTCTGCTGAACCTGATAAGCAAAGCTCATGATGACAGGAAGCTTGGCTATAAGGTTTACAGCCTTCTGCATCTCGCCTTCAAGGCTCAGATCCTCACCGTTTTTATCGTATGAATAAAGAGCCAGAACTGAACGTGACATTTTATTCATGATGTTTCTTGAAGGCGCCTTAAGGATCATGTCTTCGGCAAAATTGTCCGGGAGTTCACGTGTATGACCGAGATAATCGTTGAACTGGTCAAGCTCCTCCTTTGTCGGAAGTGATCCGAAAAGCAGAAGATAGGCAACTTCCTCATAGCCGTAGCGGCCTTCCTTTTCAACGTTGGTCACAAGATCGTTTATGTCGTAGCCCCTGTAGATAAGTTCTCCCTTTGTAGGTTCACGTTCACCTTCATTCATAACGTAGCCGTGAACATTGCATATTTTTGTTATGCCGGCAGTAACGCCTGAACCGTCAGGTTTTCTTAAGCCGCGCATTACATTGAACTTTTCATAAAGAGACGGCTCGACAGCGGAATAATCCTTTAATTTATCACATAAATTCTGTGTGGAACCGAATTTCTTTTTATCCATTAAAAACATCCTCTCTGCGGAATATAACTATATATAATTGTACACTATCTGAAGCTGAAATGTCAATCATATTTATCGTATGCATCAACTTTATTTTACCGTACAAATAAAACTGATAAAAACAAATACAAATCAGAAATTGTATCAGCAACTTTTGGTCAGTACCGCAATAATTGACGAATGAAATTGTTCAAATCAACAAATTTGTAAATTGCTCATTCATTTTCTCCACTTTTTCCTCGAAAAATGAGTTGATTTGCACAATACAACCGTGTTATAATTACAATCGCAGAAATATAGAAAACGCAGAGAAAAAAATACCCACACTAAAAAAGAGAGAAAAAATATAAATATTCATTTTCATTAAAGATTTATTTTATGCTAACGAATCATTTTTTTACATGGGAGGATTGCTATGCAAACATTCAGAAAAACCTGTGCCACGCTCGCTGCAGTGGCACTGACGGGAAGTACACTCGCCGCTTTCCCGTCTTCAGACGTTCAGCAGATCTCTGCTGACGCAGTCATCGTTTCAAACGACTTTGACATCAGCTATGAAGGCTGGTGCAACATGGGTGACATGACCGAACTCACAGCTGACGAACAGAACCCGCACGGCGGATCACGCAGCATGCTCGTTTCAAACCGTCTCTCACCGGAAGACGGTGTAAGCTCTGCCAAGGGTCTCTACCTCTGGGGCGGACAGAAGTACGACTATAAAGTTTTTGTAAGGCACGAAAGCGGAAATACCGAAAACTTTAAGATCACACTCGACTATCTTCTTGCAGATGAAACCACCTGGGAAACAGCAGTTCTCGACGAACATGCCGTTTCATCAGGCGAATGGACAGAAATAGGCGGAAGCTTCAGGACTCCTGAAGGTGCCAGCGAATTTATCGTTAAGATCACAACCGACAGCACCTGCGATTTCAGTTTTGATGACTTTACTGTCAGAGGAAACCGTTACACTGACGGCACCGTTTCCGCCGCCGACGCAGGACTTAAACTCGCTTTCGGAAAATACTTCCGCGTCGGTAACATTTTCAATGGAATGAACGTCAGAAACAGCGCTCTTCAGGGACTTGCCCTCACCAACTACAACAGTATCGAATGCGAAAACGAGACAAAACCTGACGCAACTCTTGTACAGAACGGAAGCACTGACACCAACATCAAGGTCTCACTCAACAGCTGTGCAAGTATTTTCGACTTCTGTGCCAAGAACGGTATCGGCGTAAGAGGTCATACTCTTGTATGGCACAGCCAGACACCTCAGTGGTTCTTCAAGGAAGGATTTAACAACAACGGTGCATGGGTAAACTCATCCACCATGGACAAGCGTATGGAAAGCTACATAAAGAACATGTTCAACGCTATCCAGACGCAGTATCCGACCCTTGATCTGTACGCATACGACGTATGCAACGAATGTATCTCTGATGATTCAAACCGTACAAAGAACAACGGCGGTGCAAGAACACCGGGCTACAATAACGGTAACTCACCTTGGGTACAGGTTTACGGAAGCAACGCCTTCATTGAAAAGGCATTCACATACGCAAGACAGTATGCACCGAAATCATGCAAGCTCTACTACAACGACTATAATGAATACTGGGATCACAAGCGCGACTGCATCTACAGCACATGCAAGAGCCTCTACGACAAGGGTGTTCTTGACGGTGTGGGAATGCAGAGCCATATAAACGCTGACAGAAACGGATTCTCAGGCACATCTGCATACGTAACAGCAATGAAGAAATTCCTTTCCATCGGCTGCGACGTACAGGTTACAGAACTTGATATAAGCGTTGAAAACGGAAAGTATTCATACCAGCAGCAGGCTGACAAGTACTGTGATGTCTTCAAGGCAGCGATCGACTGCAATACAAGCGGACAGTACAAGGGCAAGGTAACTGCTGTCTGCGTATGGGGACCTAATGATGCCAACTCATGGCTCAGTTCTGGTTCGAACGCGCTCCTTTTCGACAGTCAGAACAAGCCTAAGCCGGCATATGAAGCACTTATGAAGCTGGTACCGGAATCTGACTGGCAGGAATATGCAGGCGGTGATTACACACCTCCGGCTCCTCCGGAAGTTGACACAAACGGATACTGGTTCCACGACACATTCGAAAACGGAACAGACGGCTGGTCGGAACGAGGCGGTGCGACAGTTGAAAAGAGCTCGGCTTCAAAATATGCAGGCTCAAATTCACTTTCAGTATCAGGACGAAGCGACGCATGGAACGGCGGCCAGAAATCCCTTGATTCAAGAATATTCAAGGCCGGTGAGGAATACGCATTCAGCGCATGCTTCACAAACACCACAGGTGCTGACGCAGTAGAGTTCAAGCTCACTCTTCAGTACGATGCAGGCGGAGAGGCACAGTACGACAAGATCGCTCAGGCTTCAGCAAACAAGGGCGAATACGTTCAGCTCTATAACCCGAACTACAAGATACCTGCAGGCGCTTCAGGTCTTACACTCATCGTTGAAACAACAGAAGAAACCTGTGACTTCTTCGTTGACGAAGTAATCGCAGCCCCGGCAGGAACAAAGATAGACGGACCTAAGTCAACAGTAAAGACCCCTACAAAGATGAAGGGCGACGTTGACTTCGACAGCAGAATTTCCGTTGCTGACCTTGTTGCTCTCAAGGGCGGCATCCTCGGCGGATTCTCAAACAAGACCGCACAGTCAAACGGTGACGTTGACAACAGCGGCGAAACAAATGCTGAAGACGCAATGAACCTTCAGAAGTATCTCCTCGGAACAATCACCGAGTTCCCGGACAACCCTCCTCCGGAACCTCCGAAGGCTGAAATGCGTAAAATTTCTGAATATACAAAGACTGTAAAGGTGACAGAAATCGAGCCGAACGACTCCAAGCAGGAAAAGGCAGGCGTTCAGTACGGTACAGTCAAGAGCGGTACATACCACTCCACAACATGTAACCGTGACAAGCCTTACAA
>JAFRUS010000099.1 GCA_017438745.1 Oscillospiraceae bacterium
GAAGGCTCCGTCATAGACTTCGCTCATTCTTCTCCTCCTTTTTAGTATAGCATATCCGGAGTTACTATACAATGTTAATTTTTTACTGCAGTAACTTGATTGTACCATATTGAAAGTCAAAAGTAAACAGTTTCGCCCTAACAGGTAGTCTAAATGCCTTAAGAGGTATTTTTTCTCCTAAGAATTTACAATTAAATGACATTATATGTCAGAACACTAAGTCTTCTAAGCAGAATATTAATTTTATCTGTTTGAAAACTATTGATAAACAAAAACCCCAGTAAAGAAATCATCTTTACTGAGGTCAAATTTCATATCCGTATCTTAACCGTAAAACAGCTCCCTTTACCTTCGGTACTCTCCGCATCAGCAAATCCGCCGTGGTATTCAGCAATCTCCTTTACAAGAGCAAGCCCAAGTCCGGTACCTTTGGTACTCCTCGATTTGTCCGAGCGGTAGAAGCGTTCCCAGATGTGGGGAAGGTCTTCTTCCGGGATGCCGATGCCGTCGTCGGATACTTTAAGGACGGCATAGTCGCCTGATGATTTAAGCGACACGCTCACATGCCCGTTTTCCTTGCCGTATTTCACTGCGTTCTGAATAAGGTTTCCGGTCATGAGACTGAACATTTCCTTGTTGACATTCGCGGTGATATCATCGAGATCTTCGGTTATCGTGATGTTCTTCTCGTCGATTATCCGCATATCCTCACACAGGTCATGTATTATTCCGGTCAGATCATTTTCCGCTTTCGGATATTTTTCCGTGCCCTGTTCGATTCTCGTAAACATAAGCATGGTGTTTATAAGTCCGGACATTTTATATCCCTGCTCCTGGATGGATGCGATTATCTGAAGGAGCTCCTCCGGGTCGTCAGCTTTGTCAAATCCGTATTCGCACTGGGCGAGGATAACTGAAACCGGGGTCCTCAGCTCGTGAGATACATTTGACGTGAACTGTTTCTGTGCCTCGAAGTCATTTTCCAGTTTGTCGAACATTGCGTTGATGACTTTGGCCAGTTCGTCGAGTTCATCGCCGCGTCCGTTTGTGCGTATTCGTCTGGAAAGATCGCTGCTTTGGCGTATCTCGTCGGCGGTACGCCGCATATTTCTTACCGGTTTGAGAAAGCTTCGGGTGAGAAAATACCCGCCGATAAGAGCCATTACCAGCAGTACCGGAATGGTAGCCAGTATTTCGCGGTGGCTTTTTATCATTTCGGAAAGATCGTTTTCCGTGGCGATTATTCCACGGATGTAGTAGGCATTTGTGGAATCCTTCACAAGCCTGTTGATATAGTAGTAGCTGTTTCCACCGAGTTCAGTCCTTGCCGGTACCGTGTCAGATGTCAGCGGAAGGCTGTCGAGTTCCGGGTACTGGAAACCGGCTACATGTTCGCCGTTGGTGTCATATATCATAAGCTGAACGTCGTTGGCTATGAAGTCACTGTAGTCGGAACTGCCGTTTATAAGCGCATCGGTCCTGCTGCTGTTCAGCGCCGTGTCGTCAACAATTTTTTCAAGCGTTGAGATGGCGGTCTTCCTTTCGGCAGAGCGGTAGATGCTGAGTATCACTGACATGAACACGATACAGATCATAAGCAGGATAAATGTATACCACAGCGCCATTTTCAGTTTCAGCGAACGGGGCTTAAGGGCTTTCGGGTCTGGTATATGCTGATTCATTTTTCCACCTTCATTACATATCCTATGCCGCGTACAGTATGGATAAGTTTTTCATCGCGGCCGGAATCGATCTTTTTACGCAGGTAGTTCATGTATACCTCCACGATTTTGTCACCGCCTTCGTAGTCATAGCCCCATACATGACTTAGGATCTTTGCCTTGCTGAGGATACGTCCCTTGTTGATCATAAGAAATTCAAGAAGATCGTATTCCTTGCCGGTAAGTGTTATCTCTTTTCCGTCAAGCTCAGTAATATGGCTGTCAGTGTGCAGGGTAAGACCGCCCAGAGTTACCGAATTCGTAACGCTGCCTGAAGCTGTTCTCATGACCGCCATGATCCTTGCGATAAGCTCGTCAAATGAAAACGGCTTTACTATGTAGTCGCTGGCGCCGAGATTAAGACCGGCGACCCTGTCGCTTATCGTATCCTTTGCTGTCAGAAAGATAACAGGTGTCTGCTTTCCTTCGCGGCGAAGATTAGTTACCACTTCCGTACCGCTCATTTCCGGCATCATTATGTCGAGAACAGCCAGATCGTAGTCTGCGTAGAGAAGTCTGTCAAGTGCGTCAGCCCCGTTGAAACAGCTGTCAACACTGAAGCCTTCGTGAGTAAGTTTTTTCGTTATCACGTCATTGAGTGATTTTTCGTCTTCTGCAATTAGTAGTTTCATCGTATCTCCTGTTTAACTGGTTAAAGAAACACTGATCATAGCGGAGAGAATGCGGATTTTCGCTGCGATTCTCACGCTGCTCTATGAATAAATCAGTGTTCCTGCGTTCAAAGTAATTATATCATAAATCAGATTATTTGTAAAAATAAAAAAACAACGCACTGACGGGGGATCAGTGCGTTGTCGCTCTCCGGTGATGAAACCGGAGAATTTTTCCGCTTCCAAAGCGGATAAGGTGATGAAAAAAGAGTTAGAAAAGTTGATGAAAAAATCTTGAGCGCAAACAGATGATCGACTAAGTTATCATCTGTTCGTTGTATTTATTATAGCATATGAACGAGTAATTGTCAATAGTTTTTGTGAAAAAAGACCGTTTTGAAACAAACAAATTTTGATGAAGTTTAGAAGTGCCGAAAAACCGTGATTATTGCCGCGTTTATTCGTATGTTAAACGAATTGATTCTGTTCCGGCATACTGATATAATATAAAATGGATGTCTTTCTGCATGGCATCTGACTATGGAAACACTGATTTATTCATAAATCAGCGTGGGGGACCGGGGCGAAGCCCCGCAATCCCCCCTCCGGAAATCCGGCGAAGCCGGATTTTCGGTTTGATCAGTGTTTCTATATAAAAATTTATACAGAGGAGTTTTTTGATTAATGATAACAGTTTCAAATGTAAGTGTTCAGTTTGGAGGTTCAACTCTCTTCAAGAATGTTGATCTTAAATTTACAAACGGTAACTGCTACGGTATCATTGGTGCCAACGGTGCGGGAAAATCGACTTTTTTAAGAGTATTAAGCGGAGATCTTGAACCAAGCACAGGTGAGGTATCCATCAAAAAGGGTGCCCGTATGTCAGTACTCAAGCAGGACCACTTTGCATATGAAGAATATACAGTTCTCGATACCATCATCATGGGCAACGAGAGACTTTATAACATAATGAAGGAAAAGGATGCTCTGTACGCAAAGGAAGATTTTTCTGAAGAAGACGGCGTAAAGGCATCTGAGCTCGAAGCTGAATTTGCTGAACTCAACGGATGGGAAGCAGAATCAGATGCTTCAAAGCTCATCCAGGGTCTTGATCTTTCCGAAGACATGCTCTACATGCAGATGTCTTCACTCACAGGTAACGAAAAGGTAAAGGTCCTCCTTGCACAGGCACTTTTCGGCAACCCGGACATCATCCTTCTCGACGAGCCTACAAACCATCTTGACATAGATGCCATCAGATGGCTCGAGGAATTCCTTGCAGACTACTTCGGTACTGTACTTGTCGTATCTCATGACAGACACTTCCTCAACAACGTTTGTACCCACATCGTTGATATCGACTATACAAAGATCAAGATGTACGTAGGTAACTACGAATTCTGGTACGAATCAAGCCAGCTCATCCAGCGCATGATCAAGCA
The DNA here is from genome assembly GCA_017438745.1 of Oscillospiraceae bacterium. GTDB lineage: Bacteria > Bacillota > Clostridia > Oscillospirales > Ruminococcaceae > HUN007. The sequence continues at coordinate 3,775 of JAFRUS010000099.1, forward strand.
GCAGAACAAGAAGGCTGAGGAAAAGATCAAGGAACTCAAGTCATTCATCGAGCGATTCTCTGCAAACAAGTCAAAGTCCAATCAGGCTACTTCAAGAAGAAAGCTTCTCGAAAAGATCACAGTTGAGGAAATGCCTGCTTCAAGTCGTAAATATCCATACATCGGCTTTACACCTGACAGAGAACTCGGCAAGGAGATCCTTTCAGTTGATGATATCTGCAAGACAGAGGACGGAGAAGTTCTCTTAAAGAACGTCCGCTTCACAGTAGGCCGCGAAGACAAGATCGCTTTCGTTTCTGAAAATGAACGTGCTCTGACAGCTCTTTTCAAGATCCTCATGGAAGAAGACACACCTGATTCAGGAAGCTTCAAGTGGGGCGTTTCCACATCTACATCATACTTCCCGATGGATAACTCAGCATACTTTGACGGCTGCGAATTATCGATCATCGACTGGATCAGACAGTACTCCACAAATGACGAGACAGATACATATCTCCGTGGATTCCTCGGCAGAATGCTCTTCTCAGGCGACGATGTATACAAGCCTGTAAACGTCCTTTCCGGTGGTGAAAAGGTAAGATGTATGTTCTCAAGAATGATGCTTTTCGGTTCAAATGTTCTCGTTCTTGACCAGCCTACAAACCATCTCGACCTTGAAAGTATCACAGCAGTAAACAATGGCCTCGAAACATTCAAGGGCGTGGTTCTCTTTACATCACATGACCATGAAATACTTCAGACTGTTGCAAACAGAATTATCGAGATCACACCTGACGGTATCATCGACAGACTCGGTACATACGAAGAATACCTTGATTTCAAGAGAAACAGGGGCTGATTGTCTGAAGGTAACGGCAGGTTAACTGCCGTTTTGGAATAAGACTTTTCAACTTTTTGCGTGTCTTTCTGACTGTAGCTAAAACACAATTTTATATATTTTTCACAATTTCTAATTTGACTTTAAAACATTTTTTTGATATAATAGAGCTATGATTTATGCTTTACATACGAATTATACGAAGCCTTTGACGTAAAAAGGAGAGAAAAACATCATGAATATCAGATTTGTGATTTCAGCCGTATATTCCGTAGCCACGCTGTGCGGGAGCGTTTCTGAGCTTCCGGAAAAGATAGTACAGAAGGAAACCTTTATAGGACCTGTGTACCGCGAGTGTGAGGAAGCAGCTGAAAAAACTGACGCAGTAAAAAACGCAATTTTATCTAATCTTTATCTTCCAGGGTTTGACGTTAACTCTGACGGCGCGTTCGATGAGACTGACTCATTACAGATAAACGAAACACGCAAGCAGAAGAAGATCGAAGCTGAGGAAGCAGCAAAAAAAGCAGAGGAAGAAAAGAAAGCTGCCGAGGAAGCCGCAAGGATCGCAGCGGAACAGGCAGCAGTTACAGAACCGGCAGTCACTGAGCCGGAAGTAACGGAAACAGAAGCTACAGAACCTGAAGTGACTGAAGTACAGCCGGAACAGACTGAAGCAGTCACTGAACCGGAAGTAACGGAAGAACCTTCTGCCCCGGTACTGCCAGGACCAAAGCAGAGAAATGGTGTTGACATATCAGGCTGGCAGGGCAAAGTTGATTTCGACAGACTTCGCAATGACGGTGTTGAATTTGTAATTATCAAGGCCGGCGAAGGAACGAGAGTATCAGATACTTTCTATGAATACATTGAAGGTGCAAAAGCTGCAGGACTTAACTGCGGTGTTTACTGGTTCTCAAAAGCCACATCCTACGATGAAGCAATTGAGGAAGCTGAAGCATGTCTTGAAGTTGTTTCAGACTATCAGCTTGAATTCCCGGTGGCATGTGACTACGAATACACAGCTATAAATAATTACAGTAATCCGCTGCGTTATGACAAGGCAGCACTTACTGACGCAATACTCGGGTTCTTAAGAACTATCGAGCGCGGCGGATATTATTCGATGCTCTACACCAACACAGACTTCTCCACAAGATATCTTGAAAGAAGCCGTATTACAGAAGAATTCGATATCTGGTGTGCAGGCTATAACACCAGCGGACCCGGACTTTCCTGCGGTATATGGCAGTATTCCGAAAAGGGAAGAAAGGACGGTATTGACATCCTTAACCGTAATTCAGGTTATGTTGACCTCGACATAGCATATAAGGATTATCCTGAAATAATGAAAGCACTTCATATCAACGGATTCTGATGAAACGCTGATCTGTTCAGAGCAGATTATGATGTGATATCAAATATTGCTGTCATATATTTCATAAAAATTAACAAAAACTGAAAGCACGTCATATGACGTGCTTTTTTGTTGTGAAATCACTTGTGCTTTTGCCACAAAAAAATCATAAAGTTCTTTAATTTTTTAAGGATGAATTAAGAAAAGTATATTATAATAGAGTTATGATTTGAAATACTGCCGGAAATGATTCCCCCTCAGATATATTTGTACGTTACCGGCAGTACTGATACCCACGACAAAATCCCCGACACGAAGGAGTTAATGAACATGAGAAACAAGAAGTTTTTATCATCTGCTCTGGCAGGAGCAATCATTCTGAGCTCGGTTATGACTACAGGCTTTGCAGCATCTGCAGCAGAAGCTGCTACAGGAGATGTAACAGGCGACGGCGTTTTCAATACTGCCGACATCGTTGCACTTCAGAGCTGGTTCATATCAGGCAAGGAACTTAAGGACTGGAACGCAGGCGATCTTTCCGGCGACGGCAAGATCAGCATCATAGATTTCATTATGATGAAAAACAGGCTTTCAGGCGGAACAACTGCTTCAGATCCTGTAGAAAAGACTGACGGCGAAGGCGTGAACGTTGTATTTGACGGCACATCAGCATCACTTACTGACGCTGACGGAAACAAAGTTGCATCAAGCGAAGCTATCGCTGTAAGCGGAGCAACTGCAACAGTTAAGCAGCCTGGTGAATATTCATTCTCAGGAAAATCTGACGCAGGTCAGATCGTTGTTGACGTTGACAAGACAACTTATCCTGAAGGAAAGGTAACACTTAACTTTACAGGACTTACACTTTCAAACAGCACATCAGCACCGGTTTATATTGCATCTGTAGCTGACGAATGCGTGATCTCAGCTAAGAAGGGTACAGAAAACGTTATTTCAGACGGTACTTCACACACTGATACATATGAGAAGGACGGCGAGACATCAGAGATCAAGGCTGCCATCTTCTCACGTGATGACCTCAAGTTCAAGGGCAAGGGCAAGCTCACAGTAAACGGAAACACAGCAGACGGTATCGTTACAACAAACGACCTCAAGCTCTTTAACGGTACAATTGAAGTAAATGCCAAGGATGACGGTATCAGAGGCAAGGATTCAGTTAAGATCGGTGACGCTGACGCAGAAGCTTACGATGATCTCAGCGTAACAGTAAAGACAACTGAAGGCGATGGTATCAGAGCTACAAATACAAAGGATGAAAACAAGGGCTTTATCGAGATCAACGGCGGTAAGGTAAACGTAGAGGCTCATTCTGACGGTATTCAGGCAACAAGAGCTATCACTGTAAACGGCGGTGACATAACCATAAAGACTTATGTAGGATCAGAGTACAAATCATCCGGACAGCAGACTCAGCCGGGACAGCCGGGCGGACAGCAGGGACCTGGTCAGGGCTGGAACTGGGGAAATGCTATGGCTGGTGAAGACCAGCAGCCGGCAGCTCAGGACTGGAGCAGTTTCGACTGGAGCAGTTTCACACCGCCTGCTCAGGACGGTCAGAATGGCGGCCAGAATGGCGGTCAGAACGGATTTGTAATGCCTGGACAGAATGATCCGAACGGCGGCGGACAGCAGGGTGGCTGGACAATGCCTGGTCAGGACGGTCAGGGTCAGCAGCAGGGCGGCTGGGGAGGATTCCCTGGCGGATTCAGCTGGGATGACAGCGGCCACGACCTCGGACTCGAATTCAGTGCAAAGGGTATAAAGGCAGGTAACGGTGAAGCTCAGATCGGCGGATCGATAACAATAAACGGCGGAACTATAAACATCAATTCAACTGATGACAGCATCCACTGCAGTGATATACTCGAGATCAAAGGCGGCGACATTACAGTAATAACAGCAGATGACGCTGTTCACTGTGACAGCATTCTTAACGTCAGCGGCGGTAAGATAACTGTTAAGGACGGCTATGAAGGCCTTGAAGCTATGAAGGTTCATATCACTGACGGTGATATCACTATCCATGCTTTTGACGATGCTGTCAATGCAGGTGAAAAGGGTGTAAAAACTCCTTTCGTAGCTAATGAAAACTGCTTTATCAAGATAGACGGCGGTACTATCCATGCTTATGTTACAAACACAGCAGAAGGCGACTGCATCGACTCGAACGGTCACATGTACTTCAACGGAGGCAAGGTATATGCAGAAGGATCTGTTGACGGTCCTGACTCAGCTATCGACGCAGACGGCGAGATCTTTGCCAACGGCGGTATACTC
>JAFRUS010000100.1 GCA_017438745.1 Oscillospiraceae bacterium
AGACGGCTAAAGTATCAAAAATACAGATGTTTTTTTGAAAGATAATAAGAGGGTCGAGGACAAAAATTCAAAAACTGCTGTAATTTTTGCAGTTTTTGGAGTAAATTTTGCAAAAAATGATTTTGACTTTTAAAAACTGCAGATTTTTTGAGCTGAATACTATTTTCAAAAAGCTGAAATTAATGTATATATCTGTTTCAGCGATTTCCGCATTTTTGCAATTTTAGATTTGCCCCAAAAACAGTATGTCAAAGGGCAAACCCAAATATCCTGTTTTGGGGCAAGAAAAATAGTCTTTCTGATAATTAAGGATTTGTGAATGAGGCAAAAATGATATTCACTGTAAAAAACTGACATATAAAAATAATAAACCAAAGGGCAAAAATGGTATTCTGTGATAATTCTTTGCAAACGCTTCTCTTAGGAGAGGTGTTTTTTTATTGCCTGTTATTTTCTGCTATAATTCATTCAGAGATTTTTCTTGATAATCTGGAGTTTTTACAGGTCAAGAAAATATCGGAAAATACACATAAAAGGAGTAAAAATAATGAACAGCAAAGAATCGATTTTAAAAGCGCAAGAGGAAGAAATATTTAAGCTGAGACAGTTCGGATACGCTGTTACCGCATCAGTCGAACTTTACAGGTCGGCAGAACTGTTTAAGTCGATCGGTCTTTCTCTCGAAAAGACAAAGAATTCACACATCTGGACTGCGATAGGCAATGTCACAAATATAGTACTTATGCTGATGGGCTATGAGATCTATGATCTGACAGCCTATCAGGATTTTTTGGACTTTATAAAACAATATAAGGCTGAAGACCCGTCTATATCAGAGATAAAAAAATTTTATACATCTCACAGAAAGGTGACTCAGGAGAAAAATAATGAGTGTAAAAACTGTCTGAACTGCTCCAATTCATTCTCAGAACCATCAGGAAGTAATGATCTTGCAGAAGAAATGAGGAAAGACGGGATAGAATCTGAAGATATTGACCTCGCAGTTTCAGCAATCAGAGCTATGAGAGGTCAAAAGGACATACTTCGCTGTATGAAAAAAGATGCACAGCCGGTAGATGAAAACGGATACTGTGATGAATATGTATAAGGAGAAATTAATGATGAACAAGATCACATTTACAGGAAAAAGAAAAGATAACGGCAACATAATCAGCGGATATTATCTATGCCTGCATCAGACAGATGATGCTGACCTTCACATCATTGTCGATGAACATGGTGAATATAACCCGATAGATCCGGAAAGTCTGACAAATGATGCTGAAAAAGCAATACCTGACGCAGAAGAGCTTGTGAGTCTGAAAAAGGTGCTTGAGATCGTATCACAGTATTGTCCTGATGATGATGGAAGCTGCTCAAAGGCAGGAATTGATCTCAGGGAAATGCTCGATGAGATCGAAAGCATTGATGTCGTAACGAATTGATGTAAAGGAGTAATAATTAAGGAAAAACTCAACGATCAGAACATATTAGAGTGCTGCGAGATACTCGAATAAAAAAACAGGAGGTATATTATGAACGAACTGTACTTTGAAGGTTGGGGTTATTTAAAGACCAATGAAACCAATAAGGAAAAAGCGATGGATAAACTTATGAAAATACTGTCGCACGAAGGGTTTGATTTTGTCTTTGATAAAGTTGAACTCAGGAATGAAGACGGAGAAGAAATAACCGAAGAATAAAGGAGAAAAATCAATGAATGTTTTACAATTTTTAGGGATCTATCCCGGTGCTATCGAATATGCCGCTGAAAAGGCAGAAGCTGCTATGGAAGATGCAGGCGCTTCCTTACCGGACATCGACTATATGTATGATGTCGTAAGAGACAACTTTAAAGAAAAAGAACTGGATTTTGAAAACGTTACAAACTCTCTTATAAGCAAGTTCTTTGAATACGCAAAAAGCGTTTTGGAAAAAGAACTCAGCGGAGCTGAAGTAACTTACTGCGTAAACTGTAATGACTCTCATTTCTATGTTAACGGAGAAGAGTACTATAAAGGTGATAATACTATCACCGACCTTCGCAGAGACATAGATATTCCTTCTGTGGAAATGACTGAATACGGCAATATCCCGGCTTTGAGAGCCGCCCTTAACATAGAAGACGACGACATTCTTGCAGACCTTCTTAATGGTGCTGAGGACAAGCATAGTGACAGCCTGGCTGACATCTATGATAAAGATGGTTATGAGATCATTGAAGAGATAGATGCGGCTCAGGTGCTTATGAACTTTGAAGCATTTGTTCTTCTGCTTGAGAACGGCAAGAGAGTCTATGAAATAAAAGTCTTTGACGAAAAGGCAGATGAAGAACGTATCGTTCGTGCTGACAGAGCCGAACAGCTTCAGGAAGCCGACAAGCTCCGCATCAAGACGGATATGGCATTAAGAAGCCTGAAAAAGGAAGGCTGCATACTTGATGCCGAAGAAGAATATTTTCTGGAGAAACATATCCTGAACCGTGAACAGTATAGTTCCGATAGTATTTTGTAAATGACTGGCCTGTATTTTAAACGTCTCTCTTACGAGGGGCGTTTTTTATTTGTCTGAATTTTCCTCTATAATCATCATGTAGTGATTTATTGATGATCCGGAGTTTATGCAGATCGTTGATATATACCTAAAAACTTATTATTGGAGGAAACATAATGAAGATCTTTTACATAACAAAAAATCAAAACGGGAATATCATGCCCATGTTTAAGAAGGTCTTTCTGAAAAGAGAGACTGCAGAAGAAGAGATGGAAAATTATCAGGACGAACACAGATATTATTACGGAAGATATGATGATCTTTCTCTTTGTGAGCAGGAGATAGATCAGGTAGGCAGGAATGTCTATGTAGTCGAGACTTATCATGGTCATGACTATAATTTTGGCGGAAGTTCAAGCCGAGATCCAATTTATGATATTTTAAGCTATAGCGAATTTCAGCCTTATAAAGCTAAATTCGCAGATAAAAACATACTTTCAGAGGATGATTTTTATAAAAATACCTTTGATTGTTTTGAAGATAAGAGTATTTCCCATATAAGACAGTTTCGGGTAGTCAGAAATTGACGTTCAGCTTTAACGTCTCTCTCACGAGGGACGTTTTTTTGTTTGTCTGAATTTTCCTCTATAATCATCATGTAGTGATCAATTGATGAAATGGAGGTCAGACAGATTATTGATGAAGATACTATATTCTAAAAGGAATAAAGGAGTAATTATTATGGATATCAATAGACGCAATTTTAAATATGCTGTAAAAAATGCAGCTAAACTTGTAAAGACGCTTTCACTGCTTCAGTCCATAGGACTTATGGCCGAAGGCTCAGGTGAAGACAGCATCGGTTATTGCATCTGGGAAGCGATAACCAACTCTACAAATATAGCTCTGGAACTTATGAGCTATGATGTCGGAGACGAAACGGCAAATGCTGTTTTTTTGGACTTCATTGAACGATACAACGAAAACGACCTGACAGATGATGATATAATGGAATATTATCAGACATACAAGAAGAATAAGTAAGAAATAATACGGGAGGTATTGATCTATGAACACACTATATTTTAAAGGTTATGGTTATTTTAAGACTCAGAATACAAATCTGTTTGAAGCAATAGACGAACTTAAGAAAACTATACAGCACGAGGGTCTTGAAATTGAATTTAATATGATAGAACTCCAAAAACGCGAATATAAGGAAAATGAGTTGTTCTTTGTATATGATAGTGGCAGTTATAAAACAAACAAATCTAATCTTCGTGAAGCCGCTATTGAACTTATAGAGTTTCTGAAGACTAAAAAGATTAACATTACACTTGAAAAGACAACTTTGCGAGACCAGAATGATAATACAATCGAAGAAGTTGAGCAGTTTTTTGAATAAAAATTCTCTGTTCCGTTGAAGAAAGGATAAATATGAAAGAAATTGTTATGTACAGAGCTGAAGACGGCAAGCTATTTGAAAGAGAAGAGGAGTGCAGTAGACATGAGGTGTATCTCGGCTACTGTGACACCATTTCTGATATATACAATAAGTATACAGCTTTCGACAAGGAGTACTCTCAAATATTTGAGGAAGAACCGCAGTTCGTAGAAGAAGTTGCAAAGGTATTTGACTTTGCGATCAAGAAAACCGACTTAGGTATAAACTGGACAACTTACAGTTTTGTTCCGAAGCCTGACTGCAAAGATGCAGACCTGAAGAAAAGAGCCTGGGAGAGCTTTCAGGGAGTTCATTATC
>JAFRUS010000010.1 GCA_017438745.1 Oscillospiraceae bacterium
CAAGGCTTTCAAGGGAAACCGTTTCATTCTTCCCCATACGAGCCATAACATTGAAGCTGATACCCGATGCTTCTTTCAATTCGGTCTTATTCATTCCTTTGTCGATAAGTAATTTCCAGAGATTATTGTAGCTTACTGCCACCATGTTTCATTCCTTCCTGTATCTTGTGATACAATAATGGGTTATAAAAATTATAGCACAATCCGTCGAAAAAGTCAATCAATCTCACGATATTGTTAGAAATTCTTTTAAGTGGCAGAAGAAAAGCGTTTCAGTCATGTGACCGAAGCGCTTTCCTTGCAAAAATCCCTATAATACTGTATATTCTTATTCCTGAACTTCCTTCATCAACGCCACTCCGTCCTTGAAGCCGACCTTGTAAGCAGCTCTCATCTCAGCGGCGGCAGTATCGCTCACGCAGTCGAGAATTTTGTGGAACACATCGATCTGCTCCTCACTTAGCGAATCTTCAAACGGTATGCAGAGCTTGTTAAACTCGTCCGAGAACTCGGCAGCGTGAATATCGCCCACACGGAGGTTGTAAATCATATCAATCATTGTAAGCACCCTTTCGGTAATGTTTTAGCTTGCTGTACCTGTCTTACAATGTTTGTCTGAAAACTTCTTTATGCCTACTGTCGTAAGTCTCAGGGCATGAAGCAGCTTATGGCTGGTCTTGGACTTATCCTCCTTGCAGTAACAATCGTTCCTGTACTCCAGACCATGATGCAGGGTGCAGTCTGATCTGACAGACCGATAACCTGATCGCTCGTGGGTGGGAACACAGATTCTGTGTTATAGGTACGTGGGTTGAGCGAGATTTACATATAAATATACAGAATACAAAATACATACAGCAATAAACCTTTGGTTTCGCTTTCAGGAAATTCCTGTTCAGGAGATTCCTGCTCAGACGGAGGTGATGGATAAATGGGAGTAATCAGTGATGCTATAGATGCTTTGGAGGACTGGTGCTGTGACCTGTTCAAGGACGGTATCAAGTCACAGTTTGACGGTATTTCGGAACTGCTGACAGATACGTTTGATCAGACGACAGGAAGTGGCGGTCTCGTTAATGACTTTATATCAAAGCATCCTGCACAGTTTACCGGCGGTGCTAGTGTCGGAACTTCTGTGTGGACAACTATAGAAACACTTTGTAATAACGTCGTAGTACCTATCGGCGGTTTCATTCTGACCATAGTGCTTTTGAATGAGCTTTGTCAGATGGTACTCCGTGGAAACAATTTCAAGGACTTTGATGACTCTATAATAATCAAGTGGCTCATCAAATCCCTGTGCGGTGTGATACTTGTCGCCAACACATATTATATCGCATCAGCGCTGTTTTCGTTCGGCACAAATGTATGCTCGAACGGTATTTCGACATTGTTCGGTTCAGGCAGCTTCCTTTCAAGTACGCTTGCCCTGGATAAATCGGCTTTGGGCAGCTTGTCGCTCGGTGAGCTGATGACCGTATGGTTCATATCACTCATTGTCCATTTCGGCATCATGATACTGATCGTTGCGATCGTGATAACACTTGCAAGCCGTATCATTGAGGTGTTCATGTATCTGAGCATAGCACCTATTCCTATGGCAACAATGATGGACAGCGGAGAATGGGCTGGTATCGGCAAGAACTGGATAAAGCAGCTTCTCGCTCTTTCTTTCCAGGGGTTCTTTATCGTAGTGGCACTCGGAATATTCAAAACACTTCTGAGCAATGCGATAACGACGCTGAACAGCAGTTCGGACGGCATAGTTTTACAGATGGGTCTGCTTCTCGGATATACCGCAGCACTCATATTCACAATTTTACGCACAGGCGCAATCTCTAAGAGCGTGTTCTCTGCAAGATAACGATACAGGACGGAGGAAACAATGGCACATTATGTTCAGGTCCCGAAGGATCTTAACGAGATCAAGGAAAAGTTCATCCTGGGATTCACGAAAAGACAGGTAATATGCTTCGGTATCGGTCTTGTACTCGGTGCGCCGGTGTATTTTCTTACACGAAATACCCTCGGAATGTCGGGAGCGATATTTGCCATGGGTGCGGTGGCAGCTCCTGCGATACTCTGCGGGCTGTACAAGAAAAACGGTGTATTCCTTGAAAAGAAGATAAGATTCATGTATGAATACTTCACAAGACCCAGGAAGCGTTATTACCGGACAACAAACATTTTCATGTGCATAGAAAGGCACATTGAATACAACAGAATAAAAAAGAAGCTGGAAGTGGCTGAAAGAAAGCGCAGATAGCTTTCTTCCGGCACTCCGGTCAAAATACGGAGGTTAATAAATGGGCTTTAGAAAGAGAGATGTCCGAAAAGATAACAGGTCGGGAGCGGCGGTTATAATGGGCAAGCCTGCCTCTAAACTTACAAAAGAGGATAAAAAAATCTTATCCGCAAGAATGGCGGAGATCAGAAAAGAAAACGGCATAAACGGCACTGTTCAGAATACTATCCCTTTTCAGTGCATGTATAAGGACGGCATATGTCAGGTATCAGACAATTTCTTTTCTCTGACGGTTCAGTTCTACGATGCCAACTATTCAATTTCAGAGTTTGAGGAACAGAACAGTATTTTCAGTAAATACTGCGATGTTATCAATCTCTTCGACAACACAATAAAATATCAGCTCACCTTTGAAAATCAGAACAGGACAAAGGAAAAGCTGATAAAGATGATACAGATACCCGAGCAGGACGATGATTTCAACGATATCCGCAAGGAATACAGTGAAATGCTTACTGACAAGCTCTTAAAAGGCAATAACGGTCAGCGGGCGCGAAAGTTCCTGACTTTCGGTATTGAAGCTGAATCGTACAAGGCAGCAAGAGCAAAGCTCATGTCGATAAAGAACGACGTGATAAAGGGCTTCAAGGATTTCGGCGTGGAAGCGGAGATGCTTGACGGCAGACAGAGACTTGAAACGCTCTATTATTCACTCAATCCTTACCGCAATGCTCCATTTATCTTCGACTGGGACAGTATGCTAAGAGCCGGAATGGACACGAAGGACTTCATCGCACCGTCTTCATTTAAATTCAACAAGAATAATTTCGAGATAGGCAAGGCATACGGAGCGGTATGGGGGCTGAATATCCTTGCCGGTGAACTGCCCGATGAAATACTCAAGGACTTCCTTGAAATGCAGAATCTTGTATGCGTGAATATCCATGTAAAACCGCTTGATCAGGTCGATGCACTGAAATTCGTCAAAAAGAAGCTTACATCGGTCGAGTCAATGAAGGTCGATGAACAGAAGAAGGCTTCGCAGGCGGGATATGATCCCGATATCCTTCCGCCGGCTATCAAGATGTACATAGATGATATCGAGAAGCTTCTCGCTGACCTTAACAGCAAGAATGAACGCCTTTTCGTTATAAGCCTTTCGCTTCGTGCGTATGCAAAGACGAAAAAGGAGCTGAAACTTCTCGGTGAGAAGATGAAACGTGCGTGTCAGAAGAATAACTGCATCATGTTCCCGTATGATCACAGGCAGGAGCAGACACTTGTTTCGACACTTCCGCTTTGCTATAACGAGATACCGGTTCACCGTGAGATGCACACGAGCGGCATCGCTATATTTGTGCCGTTTACGACCAGAGAGCTTTTCCAGGACGGACAGGCTCTGTACTACGGAATAAATTCACTTTCGGGAAATATGATAAGGGCGAACCGTTCAAGGCTTAAAAATCCGAACGGGCTTGTACTCGGTACGCCTGGTTCCGGCAAGAGCTTCAGTGTCAAGCGTGAAATACTTGACAGCTTTCTTACAACACCGGACGACATTATCATCTGTGATCCTGAAGGAGAATACTATCCGCTGGTTTCGGCACTGCACGGACAGCTTATTCGTATAGCCTCCAACAGCGAGCAGTTCCTTAATCCGATGGATATTACCATTGACGACTATACATTTACCAATCCGATGGAGATCATCGCAAACAAGTCTGATTTTCTTATTAGCCTGTGTGAGATAATCGTCGGCGGCAGATACGGACTTTCCGCTGAGGAACGCTCCATTATTGATAAATGCGTACAGCGTATCTACAAGCATTTCATTGAAAACGAGCCGACACCTGAGAAAATGCCGCTTCTTTCCGATTTGCAGAAAGAGCTGATGGCAGAGGGCGAAGTGGCTCTTAGAGTATCCAACTCGCTTGAAATGTTCGTAAACGGTTCCCAGAACCTGTTCAATCACAGAACAAATATTGATATGAGGAACAGGATCATCTGTTTCGATATCAAGGAACTTGGAAACCAGCTTAAAAAGGTATGTATGCTCATAGTTCAGGATACAGTATGGAACAGAGTATCTTCAAACCGTGAGAAAAAGAAGATAACCCGATACTATATCGACGAGTTTCATCTTCTTCTGAAAGAAGAACAGACAGCAAAGTATTCCGTCGAGATCTGGAAGCGTTTCAGAAAATGGGGCGGCGTTCCTACCGGCATCACACAGAACGTAAAAGACCTGTTACAGTCGAAGGAAGTCGAAAACATATTCGACAACAGCGACTTCGTGTATATGCTCAATCAGGCAGCCGGCGACAGGGATATTCTCGCAGAAAAGCTTCATATCTCAAAGGAGCAGATGAAGTATGTAACAAACACAGGTCCGGGCGAAGGGCTTATCCGCTATGATAAGGTGCTTCTGCCTTTTACAGATCATTTCCCGACTAATACAAAAATATACAGTCTGATCAATACAAAGCCAAACGGATAAAAAAATCCGCATCTCTACCATTTTTTTCTGTATCAGCTATTGTATCATTTGTATCAATTATTGTATCAACTGTATCATTTGAAATACTGCTATCTGTATCAGAAAAAATGCTGTCATGAGCAGTAAACTTAGTAGTAAAGCATATTTGGGCTGATATATCAAGTCTAAAAATGAAAATTTCGGTGAAAGGAGAAATGCTATTGAGCTTACAGAAAAAAGAAAACGACCTACGGAAAGCACAGGAACGGCTTGATAAGGTCAATAAGCGGTCAAAGCAGTTTCAGATAGATTTTCGCCGTGAGCAGAACAGAAACGGCAGGTTCCGGACAAGACCGCATATCATACGGGGCTATAAGGATTATCACGGCAATAACCGTGGGCTGATACATAAAACAGTCAATCTCAAATACCGTATAAAGGGCGACAAACCGTCATTAACACGGTATATAGACAGTCTGGAACCGGCTACGTTCAAAGGAAAAGCCGGTAAAGGAGTGGCAAAGGCAGTAAACTTTGTCGCTCATGATGTGGGGCGAACTGCGGTCGATACCGCACTTGCAGCTGAAACTGTCACATTAAAGACAGCTGATGCAGCCGGACGTGAACTGACTAACAAGCTCAGACAGAAATATACCCGTGAGGCTGTTGATGACTATCACCGAGGTGTGTTCCTTATGGGACGAACTACGGTCGATGCGGTAAAAGGTGTCCGCAGACATCTGAAAACAAAGAAACAGTATAAGATCGAGATAGCAAAGCTAAAGCTTCAAAGAGCCGATAACAGGCTGTACAAATCGAAGACACACAAGCCGAAAATGGCTGAAAACAAGGCGGAGCTTAAAAATGCTAAGGCAGAATTTAAAAGCCGTATAGTCACCG
>JAFRUS010000101.1 GCA_017438745.1 Oscillospiraceae bacterium
ATGGTGCAGAAGGCTATGTGGACAGGAACACATGGGAACTTGTACTTACAAAACAACCTGAGAACAATGTAATAGTGATCATCGAATAATTTGCTTACCTAAAAACCGCAAGGGTTAGATATTTCTAAAGGTCCCTGCACGTAATGAACGTGCAGAGACCTTTTTTAATTGTGCCGGAGGCACCACCTGTTTCATCAGTACGCCTACGGCCAATATAAGAAAAGGAACTCACATTAGAAAGGTGTGGGTTTCTTTTCTTAGCTTAATGATATTGGCCTTGAACCGTCCTTTTTACGTTATTTCTGAATTTCAGTAACAAAATTTCCCTCATGTCTCTTAACTACCTTTTCAATCCTCACAATCTCACCATCAGCAATACCTTTCTCCTTACTCCCAGCCATCATCCTGTCCAGCAAATGTTCAATATACGCTGATTTCGTAAGCGCTTCGGTAAACCTCGGATCAACAACATCATCGGGAGAGACAGGAGCATAATCATGTTTCCAGTCCTGAAGAAGACGAAAATAAGAACAGAGAACGTTATAAACATGATTTTCTTTTTCCTTCTCCTGTGAAGCCTTAATTCTACGCAGAATACTGTCCTTCCTGTATTTCGACGTATCTGTACGTTCGTCACTGTCATAACAGATACCAAAATCCTGAGCCAGACGTTCGGCGGCTTCCTTTGGAGAAAGTGAGAACAGCTTACTGACGAAATCAATAACATCACCGTGTTCACCGCAGCCGAAGCAGTAAAAGTGATCATCATAGAGTTTCAGAGACGGGGAATCGTCATTGTGAAAAGGACAGCAAATCATATCGTTTCTGCTGATATCAAATCCGTAGTTTTCTGCAGCCTGTCTGAGCTTAACGTTTTCTTTTACAGTTTCAAAAAGATTCATACTTCACCTCATACAAAAATAAGCTCCTCCTGCCATAACGACAAGAGGAGCATTTCTTAACTTATCTCATTTGTTTTGCTTTTTACTGTGCTGATATCAGATCCTTTCGCCTGACCTTCTCTGATATCCTTTATCCTGTCCAGTATAGAAGGCTTCCGGTCACTGACTTTATCATTTACCGCCGCCTTTTTCTCTGCAGCGATATCAGCATTTTCCACACCATTCCCGTCAATATCGAGGATAGCGTTAAGCTCTGCCAGCCTTGCAAGCTTCTCCCGAAGTTCATCCTCCTGAGGAAAAGGTTTGCCGAGTTCTGATTTTGCTGTTTCAAGCTGCTCGTTCAGAGTAGCAAGCTGTTCCCTGCTGTTTTCAAGACGTTTCTCAATGCTGTCAAGAGCATTGTCGATACGAAGGATATTACCGGTTTCGGAAGTGCCGAGAGTGACAGTGTAGGTCATTTCACGCTGAAGATCAAGGTGGAATTCCTGTGTGAAGCTGTCGTAGCTGAGTGACATATCAAAGCCCTTGTATGAGCCGATATCAATGCTTTCCTTTGCCTTGACGCTCTTGCAGGCGAGCAGAAGAGCTTTTCCGGCATCTTCCTTGTCGGTGTACGTCATGTTCATGACCGTCATCGGAGAAATGCCTTCCGGTATCACAGGCTGAGCCTTCATATGAGCAAGATCGTGTTCAAGACCTGTGATACGCTGTTCTGTCTTTGTTATCCTTTCCGGAAAATGCTTGCGTACACTGTCTTCAAGGTTATACTGCTGAGATGTGTGATTTGCCTTTGATACCTTCAGTTTTGTTACCGCCACATCAAGATCCATCTTTTCCTTTATAAGCGGATTTCCGGCACAGAGAGCCTTTACTTCCGCATAGGAAAGAGTAGCTTCATCAACATCCTCGCAGCTTCTGACAGGTGACTTGCTGGACATTATCTGCGAAATGAAGCGCTGCTTGTTTTCAATCGTCTGGTCGAGTAGGTCGGCGGCATTGCTACCGCTTTCCCCTCTAAGAACCGTGCATGAGAGATTTCCCCTCACACGGCTCAAGCCTTTATAAACTCATTAATTGTCGTAATAAGCCGGCTTACTTCTTCATTAAAGGTGTGTGACATTCCGGATGAACTAAAGATATTTTTCCGTCAGCATATTTCTGTACTCTGAAGTTTGTTTCTGTGGTAATTTTCTCATTGCATTTTGGGCAAATACCTTTTTGGATTTCCCAATGAGATTTTAGGATTCTCTTTCCTTTGAGATTATTACGCATTTGTGTTTCTTCTCTGGCTTCGAAATAGTCGAGCCATTCTTCGTCGTATGGATTTGCTTCGGATTTTATCTTGTTGAATCTGCGAATATCAGTGTCTGAAGCGTATACAAGTCTAAGGTAATCGTCATATTTTTCGGATTTTACGCTAAAAGTCCAGCTTCTTGTTCCGATGGCGTTAAAGTATTTCTTGGCTATCCATCGATGACCTTTTCTTTTGTGACGCCTTTTGCACCATTTCCATAGTGCTCGCCATGTATCAAAGTCAAGGTGTTCGAAGTGTTTGGTTGATACGTTGTACTTATGATAATTTACCCATCCCCGTATGATTGGATTGAGTTTATGAATTAAATCTTCCTGTTTTACTGATGGATTGTCTTTTATAGTTTTACGTATCTTTTCTACAACGCTTTTATAGTTTTTCTTAGATGGCATCGTCAAGAGTTTGCCTTTGTATTTCTTGATGTTTACTCCGAGAAAGTCGAATCCGTCATCTATATGAGTTATGAGCGTTTTTTCCTCGGATAGTTCAAGGCCTCGTTCTTTTAAGAACTCAACTATTATTGGTTTTACGCCGTTTTCTAAGATTTCTGGGTTTTCGCCTGTAACAATAAAGTCGTCGGCGAATCTTACAAAATTAACCTTAGGAAAATATGCTTTCCCTTTTATTTTCGTTTTATGGTATTTGCTCAGTAGTTTAGTTTCGAGTCCGTCGAGTACCATGTTACAGATTACTGGTGAAATTGCGGAACCCTGTGGAGCACCATATCTTGTAGGGAATAGTTTTCCGGTTTCGATGTATCCGCATTTAAGCCACTTTTTCAGCAACGTTTTGTCCATGGGAATATTGTTAATTATCCATTCATGGCTGATGTTATCGAAGCATCCCTTAATGTCACCTTCAAGTATCCACTCTGGTGATTTTCCTTTTGCAAGGTCTGTGAAGCATTGTTCAATAGCATCTTGTGGACAACGTCTTGGTCTGAATCCAAAGGAATTCTTATCCGCAGTTGTTTCTGCTATTGGTTCGAGTGCGAGTTTGTATAAGGTTTGCATAGTTCGATCTTTCATCGTTGGTATACTTAACGGTCTCTTTTTACCGTTTTTCTTAGGAATGTATATCCTCCTTAATGGTTGAGGGTGGTATCCATTCCTTTTTAATTCTTGTATAGCTTTGAATTTCTTTTCCGGTGTATTCCAGATTATTTTGTCTACACCCGGAGTGTTTTTACCTTTATTTGAAGTGACTCTTTTTATCGCCAATGCTTTGGCATAGAAAGAGTGTGTCAGCATCCACTGCAAAGATTTTACTTTGTTGTGTTTGCCTTCTTTGTAAGCCTTCACAATACGAATCTGTAGTTTTTTAACGTAGTATTCAGCTTTTTTCCAGTCAATGTCTGTCCAATGCTTAACTGCGTCAGTAGCCGCACATACCGTAGTATTCATTTGCTTTGCTCCTTTCAAAAATTCTATAGATTATCTTGTGATTAAAGACCACGTGGAAGTCTGCTCCCTTTCGGGCGAGGCAAATTTTGAACCTCTGTCCGTCTCCATTACAGAGTCGGCATTCGCTTTTTCCACATTCCTTTACCCGCATATTTATCGGCTTTTCTTACGAATCGCTTTGCATTTACTGCAAATATACGGGCTTACCACGTTCTGCTTAATTAACATATTGGATGGTTTAGGCCCTGTCTCTTCGCCGGCAGTCATAATGTCCGTGTAATCCCATTGCTACAGAGGATTAACCGACTGCACACCATTTTGGTTCAGGCTTTTCAGCAACTTAAGCCTGTTCGCCTTAACGACGTTTATCAACAGTTACTTTTGGTTGACCATGCCATCCTAAACCGACTCCCTTACCGTTTGTTGCTAACAGTAATCGACTTTCCCTCACGGTTCTGTCTAAAGGGCTATCTTAAATATCAGCTTCCCACGCCGCCGTTACCAGCAACGCAGGTGATACCGGTTTCACCTAACGGAATAGGTGGTTCAATCAAAATGAACAATTAACTAAGCAACTTCGTGTTGCACATACAGGTAAGCATCAAACGTTGATTCAGTCATATATCTGAATACCTCGACCTTGCTGTTTTCATTGCCCTGACGTATGATTCTTCCTTCGCGCTGGGCAAGATCACTTGGTCTCCAGGGGCAATCCAGATGATGCAATGCGATAAGCTTGTCCTGAATGTTTGTACCGGCACCGCATTTTGCAGTGGAACCGATAAGCACTCTGACCTGTCCCTTGCGTATTTTCGAGAAAAGTTCCTTCTTCTTTGCTTCGCTGTCGGCTTCGTGAATGAAAACGACCTCTTCTTTCGGAACGCCTTTTTCCACAAGCTTGTTTCTGATATCATCGTAAAGATTGAATGAGCCGTCATTCTTCGGCGTCGAGAAATCGCAGAAGATAATCTGTGTAGCCTTTGTATCATCATGCTTATGATAGATATCAAGCACATTTGAAACGCAGGCATTCACCTTTGAATCCGGTGTATCCGGCAGAAGCGGATCAATAAGTCTCTGGTCAAGACCTATTTTACGTCCGTCATTTGTGACCTTGAGCATGTTATCGACCTCCGGAGCAACAGCCTTGTCGTGTATAAGCTTTGCTCTTTCGGAAAGTCCTTCAACCATTTCTTTCTGAATGTCGGAAGGCTTTACGACTACATTGTGAAATTCAGCTTCCGGTACAGGAAGATTAAGCATATCCGCCGTCTTTATATCCGCACATTCCTTGAACACGTTTATAAGCTCAGGCAGATTGAAAAACTTTGAAAATCGTGTTTTCGCTCTGTATCCCGTTCCTTCCGGTGCAAGTTCAATTGCTGTGACAGCTTCACCGAAGTTTGCTGCCCAGGCATCGAAGTTGTTCATTCCCATTTCTTTCAGCTTGTCCGCCTGAAGATAACGCATCATGGTGTACAGTTCCGTCATGGAGTTCGAGACCGGTGTGCCTGTAGCAAAAGTGCAGCCTTTTCCCCCGGTAAGCTCATCGAGGTACTGACATTTCATATACAGATCGGAAGATTTCTGAGCTTCGGTCTGCTGAATTCCGGCTACGTTACGCATTTTCGTATAGAGAAAGAGGTTCTTGAAGGAATGTGCCTCGTCCACGAACATCTTGTCAATGCCGAGTTCTTCAAAGGTAACAACGTCGTCCCTTTCCATGGAAGTGAGCTTGTCGAGCTTTGCTTCAAGGTTCTTTTTTGTCTTTTCAAGCTGCTTGATGCTGAAACTGTCGCCGCGTCTTCTGCTCAGTTCTTCAATGCCGTCGGTTATCTCATTTATCTGCTTTCTTATAATGCGTTCCTGACGTTCAGCGGAAACCGGTATTTTTTCAAGCTGGGAGTGTCCTATGATAACTGCATCGTAGTCACCGGTTGCAATTTTTGAGCACAGCTTTTTTCTGTTCTTTGCTTCAAAATCCTTCTTTGTGGCAACAAGGATATTTGCCGCCGGATATAATCTTAAAAATTCCGCACCCATCTGTTCAGTCAGGTGGTTCGGTACAACGAAAAGCGATTTGGTGCAGAGTCCAAGACGTTTGCTTTCCATAGCAGATGCGATCATCTCGAAACTTTTTCCGGCCCCCACCTGATGTGCAAGAAGCGTATTACCACCGTACATTACATGAGCAATGGCATTGAGCTGATGAGGACGGAGTTTTATCTCAGGGGTCATACCGGAAAATGTGATATGACTGCCGTCGTATTCACGGGGACGTGAGCTGTTGAAGAGTGTATTGTACCTGTTTACGAGCTTCTCACGTCTGTCGGGATCTTTGAATATCCAGTCACGGAAAGCATTCTTTATCGCTTCCTGCTTTTCCTGTGCGATCATGGTTTCCTTTTTGTTCAGAACGGAAGTGATCTTGCCGTTAGGCTGTTCAACTCTGTCGTAAACTCTTGTATCACGCAGATTCAGTGTATCTTCGATTATGGAGTACGCATTTTTTTTGCCCGTACCGAAAGTGACGTTCGCCATAACATTGGAACGGTCGTTGTTTTTGCCTTCTATCTGCCATTCAGAAGTAAACTTTGAGAAATGAACATCGAACATACGCTGCATATATCTCGGAACCTGTAGCGTCTCGCTGATAAACTGCTTTATAATGTCAGTATCTATCCATGTTGCACCGAGTCTCACATCTATTTCACTGGCTTCAAGTGGCTTCGGCATGGCATTTGTCAGTGCTTCGACGTTTATGCTGTAATCCTCAGGTGAGAGCTCAGCGGTATGCTTTGCAATTTCAAGCTTTTCTCTGATATTACCGGAAAGATATTCGTCAGCAGGGAGATATTTTCCGGTCACACCATCCTCTGTGTTATAAAGCGGATTCAGGAAGATAACGCCTTTCAGATCGTTGTACAGCTCTTCTTCCTTTTTGCCTGTAAGTTCCTCCATAAAAGGCATATCCACCGCAGCCTTTTCGGAAATTGATACCGCAAGTGCTTCCGATGCAGTATCCACGCTGTGAATCTCAGCTTTCTGCTTGATAGTTCTCTTTGTGAACATATCGGCTTTTCTTTCAAGTTCGCCGTTTTCGTCCAGTACTTCCAGTGAGGAGAGCAGATAATAGGAACTGTCATCCGAGAAAGCATTTGCATTACCTCTGGAATTGATAAGTCCGTATTTCTTCGTAAAGCTGTCGTAAAGATCATTCAGCTTTCTCTGCTGATCTCTGATATCAGCATCGCTGTATTCGTTCAGCTGATAGTCGATAAGTGTTCTTACGCAGTTACGGAGTTCCATCATGCCCTTTATACGATCAGAAGTCGCTTTCGGAAGATCTTCTTTCAGGAACATACGGCTGTTTTCACGGTAATAGATATTATCGTCTATCACAGTGTAGGAGAAGTTCTTCACATCCGGATCTGCCGGTATGCTTTTTTCTGCCTTTTCGCTTTCATCACGTATGGCTTCAGGAATGTTTCCCTGAATATTACGGACTGCTTCCTTCAGCTGTTCTTTAAGATCAGCACCTTCGACCGGAACGCAGGCTGTTTCTTCAGCATTTCCGTACATTGAAAATTCCATGCCCTGCTTCATTTCGCCCAGTATCATTTCCGGATGCTCTTCAAAATATCTGCTCACAGGAACACCGTCGGCAGTTGCACCGAGATGAACCCAGTCCGGTTCGATGTCAAGCATCTTGTCACGCTTCTGTAGGAAGATGATATCCGATGTCACTTCTGTACCGGCATTTTCCTTGAACGCATTATTCGGAAGTCTTATCGCTCCTATGAGTTCAGCCCTCTGAGCGAGATATTTTCTGAAATTCGGATTTGCCTTGTCAAGAGTACCCTTTGAGGTTACAAAGACTATAACGCCGCCTGCACGGACTTTATCAAGGCTCTTTGCAAAGAAATGATCGTGAATGTTCAGATTAAGCTTGTCATAACGCTTTTCCGAGAGTTTAAACTGTCCGAAAGGTACGTTTCCTACAGCGACATCAAAGAAGTTATCCGGGAACTGTGTCTTTTCAAATCCTGTTATCTGAATATCAGCAGTCTGATAAAGCTGCTTTGCTATCTTTCCCGAAATACTGTCAAGCTCGACGCCGTACAGTCTGCTGTTACGCATTTCATCCGGTATCATGCCGAAGAAGTTTCCGACACCCATTGCAGGTTCAAGAACATTTCCTTCCTTAAAGCCGAGATTTGCAAGTCCTTCGTATACCGCAGATATTACAGCAGGGGAAGTGTAGAAGGCTGTGAGCGTTGAAGCCTTTGCGTTTTCGTATTCCTCAGGCGAAAGCAGAGAACGCAGCTCATTGTATTCCGCAGACCATGAGGAATTGTTTGCATCGAAAGCCTGCGGCATTCCACCCCAGCCGACATACTTTGAAAGCACTTCCTGTTCTTCCGGTGAAGCATATCTGTTTTCAGCTTCAATCGTATTCAGAAGTTTTATTGCTTCGACGTTTGCCTTATACTTTGTTTTTGCTCCGCCTGTTCCGAGATCTTCATCGGTTATCCTGAAATCGTGCTTTTCACCTGCGATTCCTGCTTTATCACTGGTACCGGCAGTTTCCGGTTTATCAGCTTTATCAATCGCTTCCGAAGGTGTTTCCTGTAATGAAATCTTTTCTTCAAAGTCTTTCCTATCAAGATATCTGTACCCGTTTTCGTACAGTTCTTCAAGCGGAACAGTTCTGAATATCGGGAACCAGTCTGTATTATCCATATCCTGAAGTTCAAGACGCTTGCCGCCGATATCATCCTTAAAGTCAGTAACTTTGTATCTGCCGCCGTCATACTCGATATACTCACCGACAAGGTCACTGTAGTCATCGTCCCTTGCAAGGTCGCTTATCTCTTCCATCATGCCGTAGAAGTTTTCCATACCGCTGAAAAGAGAAAGCTGTTCCTGCCCGGCATATCCGCCGGTTTCTTCAGTTTCCGGTTCGATTTCAAAGAATTCATCCGCAGCGGAAATATCGCCGGACACAGAAAAAGCAGCATCAGAATTATCTTCCGATACTGCTTCATGTTCCGTATTATCTTTTAAACGTATATCAGTTCTGCTAAGATCTGTTCCTCTATCGCTGCTTTCAGGTTGTTTACTATTCCGATCCAGGCCATCTGATCTTTCGCTTTCAGCTCTTCCGTCGCTCCTGCTTTCTTCATCATCTGCGGAAGCTGGAGTTCGAGTCTCTTCTTTGCCGTTTCGTCGATCTCCGCCAGATGTGAGTTCAGAGTTCCTTCTATCAGCATCCCCTGATACTCCCAGCTCTTCTTTTCCTTCAGAAACGTTCTCCTGAGAAGTCCGTACCTGCCGATTTCTTTCTGTTCCTCCATCTCCCAGTCCGGAAGATATGTCTGCGTCGCTTCGTCCAGACGGTACTGAATCCCGTTCTCTGTCATGGTTTTCGGTAATGCTGTGCTCATTATTCTTACTCCTTTCGGTTTCGAGCTCATGCTCATTTTTCTCACTGCTTTCGGATCCGAGCCCCTGCTCATTGTTCTTTATTAGTTCGATTCTGAGTGTCTGCTCAATATTTCTTAATATCTGTTCAGAGATTGTGCTGACCGCATCACCCAGAACAGTCATTGCCTTTATACTGTTGAATTCATACAGTCCTCTGAGCTCTTCAAGATCTGTCAGTGCTTCCGCATCATATCCGCAGCGGGTGAGTACGGTATAGGAAACGCTTGTTTTCAGAAGATCTTCAAACCGGAACCGTATGCTCATATCATCAAGTCCGGCAAGGAAAGTATTATCCTTCTCTTCAAGCAGTCCGGTGAGATATTCCTCCGAGTGAAGCTTTACCAGTTCATCAGTCTTCACCCTGACAGCTTCACCAAGATAATCCGCAGCCGGCGAAAGTCTCTTTATAACTGCATCTTCATTCTCATCAGTTACCTTCCAGAAGAAAGGCGTTCTCGAACGTTCATCCTTCGCCGCTGTATCGGCAAAATCAAATACATATCTGAGCTTTGCTCTGCCGTTTTCCTCTTTAATAAGAGCGATACCCTTACTGCCGCGCTTGACATACCTGTTCGTAATATCCTCACGACCCCAGGTATCATACTCTGCACAAGCAACCGCATCCGGCCTCTGTGCATGAATAAGAATCTGATCTTTGAAACTGTACTTGTACAGTCTTGAAGCTGTTTCAAGGAATGAAACATAATCCTCCGGATTCTTCCAGAGCGCAGAAACACGTTCTTCCATAAGCTCCTGTACGTTTTGAAGTTTTCCAGGCATTTTTCTTCTCCTTTCACATAGTATCACATTAAAGCGTTAAAGTCAATAGTTTTTTCGTTTGGGTATGAAAAAAGCTGCCTCCGGAGAGACTGCTTTTATTACCGTGTTTTTATTTTTTAAAACAAAACTTAAAATGGATTATCATAGCACTCTTAAAATTGTTATTGATCTTATTGCATCACGTCGCTATGATTGGTCAACTGGCTGTTGACTTTTCCTTTTCATCTTCATTGTCCAAATACTTGAAAAAGAAATTTGGATTATCCAGCTTTAAATTGCTATATCTAACAGAGAATATTTTTTCTGTAGTTTCATTAAATGGAGATGGAATAACAGTTGCTTCATACAAAGATTTTCTATTATCATAAGAGTCTGATAAACAAATCCCAACGATAGCTACTTTGTCACCTACTTTTAGGGTTGGCAATAACTCCATGTTTTTCTTGCTGTCTTCGATATAACACTTGAGTTCATTTCTAAAATAATTAACATTTTCATCCTGCTGACTTGTAAGGTTGTATAGTTTACCATCTCCTATAGTAATACATACTCCGTTGTTCGTCGTATTAGCAATTTTACTAATGGTATTTACAAAAACCATTACCTTGTTGTGATATAACAAATCGGCATTATAACTATTTTGAAGATTGTTTACTATAAAGTCATCTAACTTAAACATAATACCTGGCTCATAAACCGTGGCATCACCCTCATCGCATAAATCGTTGGAGTCTAACCAATTAACTGCACAAGCTATTTTGTGAAGGAAATTGAAAGAATCTTTCTCAAATTTATTACTGCTATTATTCTTAGTTGAAGGTGATGAATTAGTAACAGGTGCATCAGAAAAGCAATCTTTAATTTTTTCCCAAGCAGCACCCACAAAATAACAAATCACTAAAAATATTATTATTTTAAATATCATAATAACGCCCCCTGTTAGTAATAATTTAAATCCCTTTTAATCGATATTAATCCGAATTTATGGATTGTTTATTTTACATGTTCATTATATCAAAAAAAAAAAAAAAACAAACGCAATAGTATTTTGTTAAAAACATAAAATTTGTTAAACTGTATAAAAACAAGGTTGCTTTTTTGTATGTTGCATGGAGATGATATGTATCCGCCCCAAAACAGGGCGGTCGGATTATTCCTCAAAGGTTGGATCAAAACTGATCTCGTTATAGGCCTCTTCGGTCATGCTTTCGAGCTTACCTAGGAGGCTTTTTCCTATCTGGAGCATGTCGAAGTCTCCGATAAACGGGATTATCTGGCGGACGTTTCTTATTGTTTCATCACGGTCAGTGCCTTTGAATATACAGAGAAAATTCATTTCTTCAACGGTAAAATCCATCATATTTCCATTCCTTTCTGCTTCTTAGCTTCCTTGTTTTCAGGTTTTTTCATATCTATGGCCTTATGGAGAAAACTGCGGATTGAACGGTTTCCTTCGGTCGCTTTTTCGGCTTTCTTTTCAACTTTTGCATTTTTAACTTCCTTTTCGGGAGTGCTGTCAGGCGGAAGGTTGTTGATCAGCCCATCGAAGGAGTTGTCGTTCTGTTCGACTGCATCTTCAATAGCTTTCAGCGGATTGTCGTGTCCTATCTGTCCGAACTGCGGAAGTTCCTTAAATCCGATGCTGTCAACGAAATGCGCTGATATCTGTCCGTCTCTCTTTACTGCAACAACGTCACTGACACTGAGAGAATGACCTTCAAAATCCTTCGGACGATGCATGTTGAACTTTTCAAAAACAGATTCAAGGAATGCCGGCATACTTCTGATACCGGCGAGATTTACCTTGCAGCTGTAGACAAGATCATAGTTATTTCTGTCCACGGTTTTGCCCATCTTTTCAAGATTATCAAGGCCGGTAAATGATATATCACGGTTTTCCGGTGAACGCTTTATCTGATAGATCGCGATCATATCATCCTTGCTGTTCAGAAAAGCATTTTCCTTTTTTGCATTCATTTCAAGCTCACGCTGCTGCTCAATTACTCTTTCAGCCAGCAGATTCACAAGACCGGCGTGTTCGTTGATCTGAACATGTTTCAGTTTATCCTTTACTTCTTCCGGCAGAGGCTCAAGTGTCACCTTTGCCCACTTATGAACCCTGTCGGTAAACCTCTTGTCCCAGTCAGCCGCTGATACCCGTGATGCAAGAATCAGCGCAATACGGTCGAGGGGATACTCTTTCATGATCTGTTTCAGTGTGGCATCGGAATTGAAAGCTCCGCCGTATCCGCTGTCATAGACCCTGTAGTTTTCTGAAATTGTCTTTGATATGAAGTCACGGCAGCTGCGGTTTTCATTTTCATTTCGTGTGAAAAGATCAAGCTCACCGAGTTCTCTTGCTTCCTTTACTGTTTTCAGATATACCGGAATATCAGAATGATTTACGACTGGCCGTTCACTTTCCGCCTTGTCGATAAGCTCATTAAGCTGAGGAATAACCACACTTGCAGCAAGCTGATCCTTGCAGAAATCTACAAGCTCATCTCTTGTTCCGGTATGAAGTGTACCTCCTGTAGCGATTTCCTTCAGAATAAATTCGTTATCAAACTGCGGATGATATTCAACTGACACCTTTGGTTCCGGAAACTTTTCAGAGGCAATTTCTTCAGGGAGGCTTACAGTACCGGATTTCTCCTGAACCTGAACTGGTTTGTCCTGTACCTGCTCCTTCTGTCGCCCCAGCAGTATATCCTCAAGCTTGTTTATGATATCATTTGCTGTCGCTCTGATAGTTTCAAGTGATGCTTTCAGTTCCGGCAGATCCTTGCCTGAACCCCATGAAGCAACATAGGCGAAGCTGTAGTCAGATGTGTCGATCCCAAAGTGCTGGCATACCGTATAAGCAACACTTTCAGCCTCAACTTCTTCTGTATTTCTGTCCTTAGGAATATCAAGATCAGATACGATCAGGTTGCGGTTATGCAGGATAGAATGAGCAATCTCATGAATAGCAGTCTTGACTGTTTGCGTTTCTGACATACCTTCGTTTATGGCGATGATATTCTTTTCCTTGTCGAAATATCCTTTTGCTCCGCTCTTTATATCCTCAAAGGTAACAGGAACAGGTGCTACATTTTTCAGAGCTTCAAAGAACTTTTCAAAATTCTGTACGTCACCTTTAAGTTCATCAACTCCAAGCGTAGGCAGCTCTTTGCCGGCTGTCTGTGACACATCAAAAACTGAAACCACCTTGAACGCCGGGATCTTTACTTCATATTCTTCAGTAACCGGTTTTCCGTCCTTGTCAAGCAGCGGAAGTCCGGTATCATTATCAAGTTTGGTTCGTTCCTTCTTGACTTTATAAGGTGCCGGGGCGAAGATCTGGATTCCTTTTTCACCTTTTTTAACGCGGCGTTCAAACTTGTTCTTCCATGAATTAAAGCCGGCTACAAGAGTTGCATCCGGCTTCTGTAAAGCTATAAGCATTGTGTTGTTGAAGCTGTAGTCATGGAACTTTGACATGGTGTTCAGATAGTTCCTGAATTTATCACCTTCAAAAAGCTCCTTAATACCTTTTTCAAGCTTATCGGTTATCTCATTAATACGGTCCTGTGATGATACTTTTTCAATTTCCGGCATTAAGCTTTTCCTCCTTTTTTCTCTTTACGTGGTGCAAACTCCAGTCTGAAGTTTACGTACTTTCCGGTATCTTCAAGGCAGACGGTCGCATCATAGTTCCTGCCTGATTTCGGAGAATACAAACCTCTGACAGCTATCTTTCCGTTTTTCAGAAGAGCAGCGACCATTTCCTTTGTGAGTGTTTTCCTTGCGTTTTCAAAGAACCGGTCATTCTTCCAGAGCGTAAATCCGCAGTCCTTGTCCTCACAGGAATATGCTTTCTTCGTGACAACAACATTCTTTCCGCATCTCGGACAGATACCGATCACTTCACCTCCGCTTGTTCTCGGAGTAACTTTACTTTCATCAAATCCTGATTTTGCGGCAGCGATGATATCATCAGTGAGTCTGCCTATATCCTCCATGAACTGCTTAGAAGTGTACTGACCTTTAGCTACGAGGGCGAGATTATTCTCCCAGTCTGCTGTCATCTTTGCAGATTTAATAATATCCGGCATGAGAGATATCAGATCCGTTCCGCTGTCAGTGACCACAAGATTTCTTTTATCACGCCTGATAAATCCTGACTTCGTGAGCTTTTCAATAATACCTGCTCTTGTAGCCGGTGTGCCAAGTCCGGAACGTTCAGCATCCTCAGTTATTTCATCCGTTCCTGCACGTTCCATCGCTGAAAGAAGCGTATCTTCCGTGAAATGTTTCGGCGGCTGGGTGTAGTGTTCGGATATTTCTGAAACAGCATTATCGAAGGTCTGACCTTCCGTAAATGACACCGAAGCTTCATCATTATCAGTTTCATCTCTGCATTTTTGGCAGCTTCTGAAAGCATTATCTATGCCTTTGAAACCTTCTTTTATGGTCTTTCTGCCTTTCGAGGCAAAAGAATAACCGCCACAGCGTATTTCAGCCGTAACGGTTTCATAAACATATGGTTCCGACACTGCACAGAGCATCCGGTTTGCTATAAGGCAGAGGATTTTGTATTCTCCTTCGGGGACAGAAGAAAGATCAGTATTTTCGATTTCTGCGGTCGGGATAATTGCGGTATGGTCAGTGACCTTTTTACTGTTCAGAATCCTGCTTGTGTCAGTTTTCAACGTGATATTTTTAAAATGTGGAAATCTGCGCAGAACCATATCAGCAATTGATTCAGCAGTATCTTTCATGTCTTCGGTAAGATAGCAGCTGTCTGTTCGCGGATAGGTGCAGAGCTTCATTTCGTACAGTGACTGCGTGTAGTCAAGTGTCTGCTGCGCCGTAAATCCGTAAAGACGGTTTGCTTCTCTCTGAAGAGTTGTCAGATCATAGAGCTTAGGCGGATTTACGGTCTTTCGTTCCGTTTTTACCGTATCCACATGAGCTTGTTTACCGGCACAGGCACGTCGGATCGTTTCAGCTTTGTCGTGGTCTGTAACACGTTCCTTAACGGCATCAAGTCCGTCAGCCTTCAGGTGAACATTGAAATACTTTTCCTTGCGGAAGTTCGTTATCCCGTTCTCTCGTTCACATATCATGGCAAGCGTCGGAGTCTGGACTCTGCCCACATTCAGCGTTCTGTTATAGAGTCTGGAGAAAAGACGCGTTGCATTGATACCAACGATCCAGTCAGCCTTTGCACGGCAGAGAGCCGAATTATAGAGGTTTTCGTAATCACATCCGTCCTTCAGATCGGCAAAACCATCAATTATAGCCTTTTCCTCCATTGAAGAAATCCAGAGACGTTTGATTGGCTTACGGCATCCTGACTTGTTGTAAACAAGACGGAAGATAAGCTCGCCTTCACGACCGGCATCACAGGCATTGACCACTTCCGTAACTCTGCTGTCGTTCATGAGCTTACGGAGAATTCCGAACTGTTCATTCTTGTCCGGAGCGATATCAAATATCCAGTTCTCCGGAATTATCGGCAGATCTTCAATGTTCCACTTCCTGTACTTCTCATCATAGCTGTCCGCATTTGCAAGACCAACCAAGTGGCCAACGCACCAAGAGATAATATACTCACCACCTTCAACGTACCCGTTCTTCTTCCGAGCGATACCAAGCGCCTTAGCAAGAGCCATGCCGACACTTGGCTTTTCTGCGATTACTAACTTCATTGAATCATTCCTTTCAGGGCAAAATAAAAGAGCCTCTCAGGGTGAGAAGCTCTTATGTATATGATGCTTGTAAACAAATATATTTATGATTTGCTCTGAATGCTGATTAATCTCAGTTTATCACTTGATGGTAACAGACACAGCATTTTTGATAGCGTTTTCAGTATCCCATTCACCATTAACTCTTGCTGCAATAGCAACTTTATAGGTCTTGCCAGGAGTAAGATTTTTAGGTGAGGTGTAAACTGTGTCAGTGATGTCATCAGCCTGGATTCTCCACTTTCCTGACTTATAAACAGCGATACTGTATCTGTCAGCACCTTCTACCTCGTCCCATGTAAATCTTACCTGGTGGTTTTTCTCATTGTATTTTACCTTAATGTTTGCAGGATATGTGAGCGACTCATTCGTAAACTGCTTGTAGGTATTAGTGCCGTTGTTTTTGATTGCAGCATACTCACCGTTGCCGCTTATAATCGTTTTTGAATCGTTGACATTAACCCAGCCATTGCCGTTCGGAAGAAAAGCATTTGGTGTTAATTCTGTAAAGTTCTCGCCGAGCTTGAGCGTTTTCAAGTTATTACATGAATGAAACAACTGAAGCATAGCACAAGAACAATGGCTTATATCAAATTTACTTAAATCAAGAGATTCCAGTTTGGAACATTTATCGAACATAAAACTCATTGTATAAACCTTGCTTGTATCAAATCTGCTTACATCCAGTGAAGTCAGGTTGGAACAGTTGTAAAACATAGAGTTCATATCTTGGACATTGCTCGTATTAAATCCACTTACATCCAGTGAAGTCAGGCTGGAACAGTCACGGAACATTTCATACATATTTGTGACATTGCTCGTATCAAAAGATTTGCTTAATTTCAGTTCTTTCAGGCCGGAACAGTTGTAGAACATTTTATACATATTTGTGACATTACTCGTTTTAAATCCACTTATATCCAGTGAAGTCAGGCTGGAACAGTCGTAGAACATATCCGCCATATTTGTGACATTGTTCGTTTTAAAAGATCCACCTAATTTCAGTGAAGTCAGGCTGGAACAGCCGCAGAACATATTTTCCATATTTCCGACGTTGCTCGTATCAAATCCACTTACATCCAGTGAAGTCAGGCTGGAACAGTAATGGAACATTGTATACATTAATGCGACATTGCTCGTATCAAATCCGCTTATATCCAGTGACGTCAGACTGTTACAGTTGTCAAACATTCCACTCATATCTTTGACATTGGTGGTGTTCGCATTCTTCAGATCGATGCTGGTAGCATCTTTAAATAACCTAAACAAACCATCACATTTTTCTGGGAAAAGAGTGCCTTCTTCACAAACAACTGACGTTGCTATGTCTCTGTATTTCATAACCTCATCTTTGGATACTGTACCGCTCAGTGTCAGGATTCCGGTGGAAGAATCAAAGGAACAGCAGGACGTTGCCGCACTAACGGAAATCGCTGTGTCGTCAAACAATGTAGGCATTGTCTGTGCTGAAGGCATTGCAGTAGTTCCGATGATGGCGAGAGAAAGGACAAATTTTAATATTCTGCTCGTATTTTTGTTTGAATTCATGTTGTATCTCCTTCTTTGAATAAGATTGATTTTGATCATTGAAATTATAGCATTTAACAAATTGCATGTCAAGTCCAATTATTGCTATTTTTTACACCGTTATGATATTTAATCAATAGGAGCCAAATATGTATCCGCCCTGTTTCAGGGCGAGATGATTAGTCATCTACGGTATCACCGTCGTCGAAATCATCAGTTTCATTGAATCATTCCTTTCAGGGCATAATAAAAGAGCCTCTCGAGTGAGAAGCTCTTATGTATCAATTAAAGCTATAATATCGCGATGATTAGCTTATGATTTTTTAAAGATTAAAACACCACTGTTTCATCATTAGTTCCAAATGTAATGCCACATTTAGGACAGTAATCTCTAAATCTATATTGATATACATAAACTGTTCTTGATACTTTAACTTGTCGTCCGTTGATTTCTGTTATATATGATAAAGATACAGGATGGAAGTCTAGAACAGTTACACTTCTTTCTGTACTATGCATACAGGTCGCACTTGCCGCACTTGCTGCATGAACCTTTAAGTTGTTAACAGGTTTTGAAATTGTTGTTCCAGTTCCAAACAGAGTAAATACCAATGCTATTGCAGCAATTTTCTTGATTACATTTTTCATTATGTAGTCCTTTCTGTGTCAATACAGACACACTAAATTAACTTTTACGTGACTAATAGTCGCGCTTTGCACATTACTCATTAATCATAATGTATTATTGTGAATTAGTAAATAGAATATTTTTACTTATTCAAGGTAATATTTTTACTTGTTTTGTAAGATTTGTACGCATTCAGACTTTTAAAGAGCAATTTGACTGCTTTCATTAGGAATAATAGAGCTTCCAGTTTTTCTTGACATCGTTAATCAACAGTAATAAAATATATATATAAACTTTTTCAGAACATCTGTTCGCCGTTGTCCTTATTTCGACACACCGGTTTGTGCTATAATCAAATCAAGGTAAAAAACTAAAACAACGGAGGAACGAGGAAAATGAAAAGTGTTATGATATACGGTCTGGACGAATACGAAGAAGGAATACTTGATACTGTATGTATTTATCGCACTGCGCTTGATGTTGAGGATCTTAAATCTGCATATGCAAAGATAACCATTATTAATCCGGAAAGACTTTCTTCTGAAGAAAAAGCTGAACTTGCTGATTATTACCGCGAAGTTGAGCTTTGTGATGACAGGGTCATACTCTTAAATGAAGATCCGTTTTTCAATGAAATATCAATGGTTAAGGTTATTCCTGATTTCTTTGAGAATTTCAGATATTATAAGCCACTCCTTATGGCTGATATGAAATTCGGAGAAATGGGAAAAGAGATCCTTGATATTGATGATGCCGATGAAGACTTTTATAAGGGAGTTACTGAAGCATTAAGTGTTTACAACAGTATTGAACAGAATCCGGGAATCACTACCTGCAAACTTTCAGCGGAACTTAAACTTCCGGAAAAGATGATCGGCAGGTATATCCGTATCATTCAGGCTGCACATGTACTTATCAGTTATAAAAACTGCGGCTGGAAAAGCTTCGGTTTTATCTGATACCACGTGACAGGAAAATTCAGGAGGGATTATTTTATGGAAAAACCAATTATGACAAAAGAAGAATTTGATCTGATTATCAAAACCCTAATCGACAAGGATGAGCTTTTCGGATATAAACATGGATCAGGAAAGTTTTATCCTATGTATTATTCAAATGACGTTTTTGATAAGTTTGTAAAGGATATGTCAGAGAAAAATCCCAAAGCATATGATTCATATAAGTCTGGGGCTGGAAAAGAACTTGATCCGGGTATGTATCCGCCTAAAATGGCTTCTGTTGCATCATCATCACGTTTCTGCTATCTGGCTTTAAGTGAAGAAGTAGACATTGGAGTGGTTGACGGCAGTTCTATAGTAAACATAAAAGGTCATCCGGAATTTGAATACGAATGTGTAATAAATGAAGGATTCTTTCATCATCCACAGCTTGATGCATTCATCCCGGAAAGCAATTGCTATTTCGAGGTCAAATGTCATGAGATTTTTGACCATCATAAAGTTGAACTGAAAAAGCAATACTGGAAGTATGTTTATGGCGATAAAAATGCGTTCGGATATAAACCGAAAGAAGATTATCATCCGGATTCAGAGACATTTGAATTGCCTCTTTTTGATTTTGGTTTGTTTAAAGATTATTCTATGTTCGATATAAAGCAGCTTATTTGTCATCTTCTCGGAATTGCTAAACAGCCTGGCGAAAACAAAAAGCTTGTTTACCTTTTCTTCCTGCCTGATATTTTGGATAAATATAAAAGAGGTGGCTCACAGTTAAAAAAAGATATGGTTTTAAGATGCAACTATTATCTTGAACGAGTGAAACTGGAATTGGCTGATGAAATAAGCCATATTTTCAGTAGCAAGCCGATACTGACATTCTGCGAAAAGAACGATATAAAACTTTACGCTATAGCTCAGAAAAGTTCTGTTATGGAACCTTTAAAGCCAGGAAATTATGACATTTTCGCGATGGGAAGATTCATTAAGACATCAAAATAACTATGTAACCGCCCCTCACAGGGCGGGAAGATCAGTCGTCTTCATCTGCTGCTTCATCGTCATCGAAATCATCTTCGTCGTCGAAGCCGTGTTTCTTTGAACTCTTCTTTCCTGAATCTTTCATTCTGAAGAAGTAGAAAGCGGCACCGCCGATGAGGGTGAGGATGATCACTGCTGGTAAGAGAAGATTGGTTCCTGAAGTGGTCGGTCTTACTGACGGTTCACTGACAGGATCTTCTGATACGGCATCCTCCTGAGGTTCGGGAGTGGTGCCGTTTTTGTTGCCGGTTGAAGCAGTTTCAGCTTTCTTTTTGCTGCCGTCCTTGTCGTCTTCCGGGAAGTGATCTGCAAATGCGAGGAGATCGTATTCATCTACCTGGTTCATGAAGTAGACGTTGTTGTGACCGGTATCGTCCTTGTCAATCACAATATAGAAAGTGTTTCCGTTACGGCTCTGAATTGTGAGAAACTGACGGTTTACGTTTTCGTCAAGCACATCTTCAAGGAGTGTACCGTTGCCCGGTGGGAGAACGAGCTCACCGTCAGCTTCCTGTTCGCTGAAATTCTCAGGAGTGATTACTGAATTTTCACCAGTTGTAACAGCCGGTTCAGTTTCTGCTGGAACAGGGAGTGTGCCTGCAATGATGGTCGATTCAGAAGATACGACCGAAGTTACTGCTGGTGTTTCTTCCGCAGAAGCAGAGAGAGCCGGCGATGCTCCGGCAATTAAACAAAGTACTGTCGCGGATGTTAAAAACTTAGAGATTCTTTTCATTTTCATTATTCCTTTCGTTATTGACCGGAGTCGTAGTTGTAACAGGTTTCGGAGCGTTTGCCGGCATGATAGCCGCAAGCTTCTTTTTCAGATCATCACCGTTAAGTCTGTAGGTATCAACGATCTGAAGAATACGCTGGTTTTCAAGATTTTCAATGTGTGCCAGTGCCACCTTTTCCTTTTCGGTGATATCAGCCTTTCTGTCTCTGATAACTTCGAGTTCACTGTAGGCTCTGGCAAGCTGTTGTTCAGTTTTTTCGAGTCCTGCGGACATGTGGTTTCCTCCTTTAAAACAGACCTGGTTTGTTGCCCTGACTCTGACGCATTTCAAGATAAATCTCGTAAACACCTTCTCTTCGCAGTTCATCGATCACAACTTCCTCAACGCTTTTAGGCGTAAGGCGAACATTAAGAATGTAGTAGTCGTACTCGACAGTTTCTTCGATGTCATTTCCGTCAAAATCAGTTTTCGTATGGGTGTATGACCGTACTTCATGAATGGATTCAGTTTCAACATGATACATTGCGTCGTAGACTCTGTTGATCATATCTTCGATTTCATGGTTATAAGTGAAATCCATTTTCATTGCACTGAGATAGGATGCAAGCTGATATGGATCATGGCCGATGTTTCCGATATAGTAGTTGTACTCATCCCAGCCAACGTAGTAATCCGGTATATGATTTATAAAGTCCCTGAGGCCGTTTTCACGGTTGTTCAGATGATTGTTGGCAGCAATAAGATCGGAATCATCCGCTGTGAATGTTGATACTATCTGCTTGGTTCCGCCGTCAGACAGTGAAGCACAGCATGAGGTCGCTATAGTCGATATAGTTGAAAACAGTATCAGAAACAGCAGCACTATCAGAACACTCCATTTACTTGAAACTATGATCTCGACAGCTTTACGGGCGATCTTTTCTGCGATCTCCTTTGCATTCTTGGCCTGCTTCCTGCGCTTTTCGGCAGTCTTGACCTGATGGCTTTTCTGTCTGGCCTTCTGCATAGCTTTCTTTGTCGCAGCTTTATCATTCTTTTCAGAAGAAGATGCCTTTTTATCTCTGAGTTTGCTGTCAGATTTGTCACGGCTGTGTTTCAGCTTTGAAGCCTTCTTTTTCTTATGTTCTTTAAGTTTACTGACCGTTTTGCTCGCAGCCTTTCTTCCTTCGAGCAGCACACGGGCTTCGTCTTCGGAAAGCTCTTCATTTTCGCTGTATTCCTGTTCCGTCATAGGATACCCCCTTTCATTTTTTATGTATAATACAGCTTGACAAGCATAAATTATTATGTTAGAATAAGCCTCAATAAGACACTATTTGAAATTCAGACAAAACAATTGGAAGGAGTTGTTTTCATGATTGCATTTATTATTGGAATAGTACTGACTATTATTTTCTTAATCATAGACATTGGTCTGTTGTGTTCCTATGCATTTCTTGCAAGGATAACACTGGTTGACAGCCTTGCGGTAGGACTCGGTGGGGGAATTGCTCTTTACCTTTGCAACAGAGCTTTTGATGTACCGTTTTTCAGTGCACAGGTTAATCCGCTGATATGTGCCGGAGTAGTAATACTGCTGTTTGTCGCATCATATTTTCTGCAGAAGACAGCTCCCGGCTTCTGGATATTTGCCGTGATCTTCTCAGTTGCATGGTCATTCCTTGCAGCACTTACAGTCTACGTACTGATAAAACAGAGCATGACCGTATTCTGGATTGCATTTGCAGTATCAATGATTATGAACATTGCTTCACACATCAGATCAAGAGATGCTGAATTCAGTTTAGCTTAAAATATGTAACGTATGCCGTACCACGGATTTTTCCGGGTACGGCTTTTTTCATCAGCGGTAACGATTAGCCTGAATAATGCACATGGTTGTAACACCGACTATGCCTCCGAGAACTGTACCGCCAAGAAAAGCAATTACTTTCATCACTTCACCTCCGTTTCTTCAAGACGGGTTGTCATGATCTTATAGAGCATAGTATCCTTCGGGAACTTGTCAACAAACGGGATTATCACGTTACCGTAGAAGATAAGTCCTTCACCGGCACCGGAGTTCGTAACGTAGGACAGCTGATGAGGTGAGATGTTCAGCTGCTTTGCGAGTATCTGACGGTCGCCGCCGGCCTGATTGAGCATATAGATGAAGTCTGAATTTTCAAAGATGTTCTCAACTTCACGGCATGAAAGCAGATCCTTTACGTTCTGCGTAAGTCCGGTCGGAATACCGCCCCATTTTCTGAAACGCTTCCAGATCTCAACGGAGTACGATGCTGTCTGTTCTTCCTTGAGAAGAAGATGGAACTCGTCAATGTAGTAACGGGTCGATCTTTTTTCGGCACGGTTTACGGTAACTCTGTTCCATACGCAGTCCTGAACTACCAGCATACCGAGCTTTTTCAGCTGCTTACCAAGTTCCTTGATGTCGAAACAGATAAGACGGTTGTTCAGATCAACGTTTGTGCGATGATTAAACACGTTAAGTGAACCGGTTACATACATTTCAAGAGCTGTTGCAATTCTGACTGCTTCGGCTTCCGGCTGTTTCAGGATCAGCTCGTAAAGATCCTGAAGAACCGGCATTTCAGCATGTTCCGGATCAGCAAGATAATCACGGTACACAAGGCGGACGCAACGGTCTATGATAGTCTTTTCTATTGGTTCAAGACCAGTTTTGCCGCCGACGATCAGCTCGCACATTGACAGCACGAAGTCTGACTTGAGGGCAAGAGGGTTCTCGTCCTCAGAGTAGTTAAGGTTGATGTCAAGCGGATTGATGAAATGCGGAGAAGTAGGGGATATCTTGATAACCTGTCCGCCGAGCCTGTCTACAAGCGGGAAATATTCCGCTTCCGGATCACAGATTATGATATCATCCGTTGTCGTAAGAAAAGCATTTGTGATCTCTCTTTTGGCTGAGAACGACTTGCCTGAACCCGGAGTTCCGAGGATAAGACCGTTCGGGTTCTTAAGCTGCTTTCTGTCACAGAGTATCATGTTGTTTGAAACGGCGTTAAGTCCGTAGTACAGAGATTCACCTTCCTGAAAAAGTTCCTGTGTCGTGAACGGAACGAAAATAGCCGTGCTTGAAGTGGTAAGTCCGCGCTTTATCTCGATGTTATTAACACCG
The DNA here is from genome assembly GCA_017438745.1 of Oscillospiraceae bacterium. Lineage (GTDB taxonomy): Bacteria > Bacillota > Clostridia > Oscillospirales > Ruminococcaceae > HUN007. The sequence goes on from JAFRUS010000101.1 coordinate 23,645, forward strand.
ATCGGAACACATGCCATTATTCCGTCCTCCTGCTGGAAGTCAAGACGTTTGAGCTGACAGTTGTATTTCTGTGCAAGTCCCTGTTCCTGAAAGATGATATTATCGAGTTTTCTCTTTGTTTCAGCCGTATTCATGATAAGAATAGTAACCATGAAAAGTCGTTCGTTTCTGTTCTGAAGGTCATTAAGAAGCGATTTTGCCTCTTTTCCGAAGGTGTTAATATCTGACGGCATGATGTCAATGTCATATCCGTTACGGAAAGCCTTCTTCTGTTCCTCCATTTTCATCTTGTCAAGGTCGGTGATCTTTCTTTTGATCATTTTTACAGCCTTGTTCTGGTCGATGGACTGAAGGTGTATCGACATGGTAACGGTATGATCGACGTTCAGAAAATCTGCAAGCATCCTGTCGGACATTTCACTTGCAAGTATCTGAATGAATGAAACGGCGCCCGGTTTGTCGTTCATTCTGAAACAGTTTCCCTTTGAGAAGTCAAAGGAAGACGGTGCAATGAAGTCCTTTACGGAAAGTCCGGATTCCGGAAGCATGTTCCACGAGAACATGAACTTTTCACGTCCGTCAGGGTTGAAACAGCGGTGAAGTACGGCAAGACGTTCCGTACCGTTCAGCGGCTGCGCAAGAACGCCAATAGTTTTGAAGTTGGCGATTATATCGGCTTCAATACGTTCAAGCTTTGGTTTTGCTTCTTTCAGACTTCCGGCCTCAATGCCGAAGGTGATGAACTTTGTTCTCACAAGTCCGTTATTTCCTTTTTCAAGCTGATTCTTCAGCATTTCCGAGTATTCACGTCTTATATCGTTAAAATCATCGTCCTGCTCTGCAAGCTCGATCATTTTTCCGAACTCCTCAAAGTCCGAAAGCTGGTTAAGGAATGAAAGCTGCACAGTTACCGAACTGTCGAAATAGTTCAGAAAATCGCAGTAGCTTTCGAATATCGCAGTTTTATCTTCGCTCTGAGCCAGCTGATAGTTGATGTCGAAGAACTGTACTGTTTTCGTGAAATGGGTATCATCAGTACGGCAGATACCGTCTTTATACATCTGACGGAAAGGAATAGTCTGCTGTGCTGTGACCGGTTCCTTTCCTCTGCCGGCAGGACGAGCCTTCCTTACAGCTTCATCGATTCTTTTTCGCTGTTTTCCGGAAAGCTTTCTGTTTTCCATTAACAATGTTCTGTACCTCCTTGTTTAGCTCATACTGTTTCTGAGCATATTCGTAGATGTTTTCTGTTCTGTAAGGCCGCCTCCTGGGTCGCAGTATCCTTGATTTTATAAACTGTCCCGCCACTTTTTCAAAGGGAAGTCCGTTCTTCTCATACATGGCCATAAGAAAGAACGGAGCCGAGATCAGGATTATAAGAAGCATGGACGGAGTGTTGCCGATGTGTTTTCTTGTGAGAAAATACACCGGAACTGAAGTCACTGCTGCTGCACTGAACCAGATGAGCTGTCGCTTTGTGAGATTGAAAATTACCTTTGTCTTGACTTTATTTAAGTCTTTCGGAACCTGAACATAGGGCATAAATAAAATCCTCCCTTATTTCGCTGTAAGCCGGACTGTCCTTTGGTATGTCGTCGGCGAACTGATAGATAAAAGCTTCGAGAGCTGCCTCAAAATCCTCCCGGAGCTTTGACATTTCGATATGAAGTTTGTCGTTCATGTTATCCTCCTGTTATCTTGCATTGAAAATTGCCTTTGAAATGCTTGAAGTCCTGAACAGCGTAAGACAGAGCACTATCGAATACGCTCCTATACGCATGAGCATACTGTGAAGGTCTGTTACCGTTGTTATATCCTTTATCAGTGCAGTGTAAACACCTACAAGCACCATGATAAAGAACGCCTGAAATGCCAGAGCCACCATGTTTCTGATATAGTTCGTACCGATGTTGCCCCATTCACGGTTGCTCAGTGTGGCAAACGGAATAGGCGCGACAGAACAGTACATGTAGATCTCGATCATTCTGTTTGTCAGAATTACCGTTACAAGGATAGCAATTGCCTTGACTGCAAGTCCGACCACAGCACCTTCAAGCATGAGAACTATAAGTGATCCCGTATCCATTGAGTCGAGAGTTGAACGGAAGTTCAGCCAGATAGCATTTACGTCAACATAAGTGCTGTCCGAGATCAGTGCTGATGACTGGTTCACAACCCACTGCCCGACGTCGAATATCGCAAGAGTTATTTCAAAGGTATGCGACAGAAGAACGACTGCTATGCATGACTTGAGAAAATACTTGAAAAATACGAAAGATTCAATGTCGTGCATGTTGTTTTTCTCGGTGATGGTGGTTATCAGTTCATAGCAGAATATTCCTGTTATGATCAGTGCGGCTATCGGAATGATAACATTGTTTGAAAGACTCTGTACCAGTGAAAACACACTGCCGTTCCACTGTGAAGGCGTTTTGGCGACCTCTTTTCCTATGTCGCCGACGGCAGCATTTGCATCATCAAATATTCCGATGAACATTCCGCCGCATGCATCCACGAAAAACTGATGAATGGCTTCGTTAAGGGCATCGGTTATCTTGTCCATGAAAATCCCCCTTTCTGTTAATTCAAATAATATGTCTGTGTGAGGAAGTAAATTATGTAAGCGCAGAAGTCTGCTTTTAACAGACCTCTGCATACCGTACCGGATCAGTTTTCTGACCGGCACAGTTCAGGAACGGCCTTTATCAGAAAAGGCCTGCGAGGATCGGAACGAGAGTTGTACCGATAAGTGCAACACCGCCGCCTGCCATGAGCTGCTTCATACCCTGTGACTTCGCACCCGGGTTATCATTGCCGTAGCCTTCGAGGAGGTTGACAACACCCCAGATCGCAAGACCTGCGCCGAGAGCTGTTACGAGAGTCTGAAGAACGCCTACTGATGCCTGAAAAAATCCCATAAAATTTTACTTCCTTTCAAAATTACATCGGGCATGAAAAAAAACAGCGTGTTTACGCTGGTCATGCCTCTTCTTCTGTTGTTTCGCCACAGTCATATACTTCAACTGTGTCCGTACTTCTGATTTTGAGCCTGTGAGACAGATACTTTTCAATGTCAAAAAGGTTCTTTTCATCAGCGTCGGATGTGAGGCTGTATTTCGGATGCTTCGTTAGATCGTATTTGTTACTCAGAAAAGGTCTGACACCTCTAAGCTGCAAAATACACTTGCCTCCGTCCATTACGCTGATTTCATCCATACTCATAAGCTCTTTTCCCGTTTTCTGATAATTCAGAGAGTGGGAGATCTCTTTTCCTCTGCTTTCGCCTGTGTTGCAGAGGTCAATGGTTTCCTTTCCGAGAATTTCGGAAAGCTCTTTCAGTGTGGTCTTTTCCTTTCCTCCGAGAAACAGCGTGGTATCGCAGTTGCCGACGATAGTATCAGCGTTGTCCTTGTAAATGGCTTTCAGCTGACTCTGAGCCTGAAGTATTACACAGGCTGATATCTCACGGCTTCGTATTGTTGCGATTAGTTTCTCGAATTTCGGGATCTGACCGATGTTGCTGAACTCGTCAAGTATACAGCGGACATGAACAGGCAGTCTGCCGCCGTACTTGTCATCTGCCTTGTCACAGAGAAGATTGAAAAGCTGAGTGTACATTATGGCTACGATAAAGTTAAAGGTATCATCCGTATCGGAGATAATGACAAAAAGTGCCGTCTTTTTATCGCCTAACGTATCAAGCTCAAGCTCGTCATATTCAGTGAGTTCACGCAGTTCCTTTATATCAAACGGAGCAAGACGTGCTCCGCAGGAAATAAGGATACTTTTTGCAGTCTTTCCTGCAGCAAGCTTGTATTTCTTGTATTGTCTCACTGCAAAGTGGTCCGGTTCTCTTGCTTCCAGTTCCTCAAAGAGGATATCCACCGGATTTTTGAAGGTTTCGTCTTCTTCACGTGCCTCTGATGCGTTTATCATCTCAATCAGAGTGTTCAGGTTCTTTTCATCCTCCTCAGCCTCATACCAGATATATCCGATAAGTGCCGAATAGTACAGCCTTTCAGCCTTCACCCAGAAATCTTCGCCGCTTTGCGCACCTTCACCCTTTGTATTGGCTATTATAGTGTTTACCAGTTTCAGAATATCCTTTTCCGAACGGATATAGGCTAAAGGATTGTAGTGCATTGATTTTGCGAAGTTTATGGTGTTCAGCACTTTGATCTTATATCCGCCTTCCAGCAGGGCATTTCCGACTTCATTAATGACTGTACCCTTCGGATCGGTCACAACGTAGCTGCTGTGCATCTGAAGAAGATTCGGCTTTACGAAAAACCGTGTTTTACCGCTTCCGGAACCTCCGATAACAAGGACGTTCTTGTTCCTTGCGTACTTCGGTCCGGCTTTCGGACGGTTATCCATAGTAAGCCTTTCGGTTTCAGTCAGAATAATGTTGTCTTCAAATTTCTCAGCCATATACGGTCTGATATCATCCGGTTTTCCCCAGCATGCTGAACCGTATTCAATGCCTTTGCGGTATTTCTTTGCATTTTTCGCCTTCACCACGATAATTACCTTTACAAGAACTGCTCCGGCTGCACCAATGAGAAGATCGACAGGTCTGAAACTCGGCAGAGGATTCAAAAACACTCTGCCCATGCTGTTCATTCCATCGATTATCTTTTCACCGGTCGTAGTACCGGCGGCAGAGGTGAAAGCCTCTGAAACCTTGTTGAAGAAGTAGCCAAGGAACGGAAACGGGAGTATCTTTATAATTTTCTGCTTGTTGAATCGCATCAGAGTTCTGCCTCCCTTGTTTTCGTTTTTTCCCTCTTACGTTCCTTGTTTTTGATTTTCACAAGATTATTAAGTCTTTTAAGGATCGAAGGTTTCTTTTCCTTCTTTTCCGAATGACTGTTCAGAAAATCCTTGAAGGCTTTCGTCATGATCTCACTGTCCTTTGCACGGAAATAGATCGTATACTGCGGAGGATCAGTGGACTTATCCTTCTTCAGGGAATAGTCGATACCGTATTTTCTGGCTGTTTTTTCAAAAGCCTTTATATTTTTATCGTTGATATCAATGTTCGTCACAGAAGCGTTTTCATTTCCGTGAATGAGCTTTTTCAGGGATTGTTTACCACGAACTATTTTAGGTTTGCGATTTTTCTGAAGAGCAAGAAACTTTTTCAGTATTTTTACAAGTACATCTGAAGTAACCTTTGCTGATCTGAAAGACAAGGCAACGATTTTTTCATTGTTTTGTTCCTGCATCTGAACCTCCTTTCTCCGTCAGGGTACAAAAAAAGCAGCTAAGTAAATACTTAACTGCATGAGTGAGATTGTTCCGTACCGTACAGGTCATGATTTACTTCTGCTGCATAGTAGCTGTTTATTGTTGCCGGAGCATTGTAAAGAACTGTCATCAGATATGATCTGATATTTCTTATCTTTGTAGTGTTTCTGTCAAGACAGTTCATAACGTATTCGATATGGGAAGAATTGATCTTAAGAAAACGGCTTTTCACCAGTTCCTTTGGAACAGCTTCCTTACCGATTGTCAGAACCTGAGAAGATGAACAGATGCATCCAAGCATGATCTCAACTATCTCATCAAGACGTTTGCTGTCAAACTGATCTCTGATGATCTCATATGAAATGTTCTGATGAATGATTGCTTTGTAAATTCGCATCTCATCCATCCTGTCAGAGCGATTGACCGATAAGATATCAGAAAAATCTTTATTTGATTCTTCTTTCTTTGATTTCTCTTTACTTAATTGTCCCGGATTTTCCTGAACGGGTTTTACCTGTCCGGATTTTTTCCGTTCTGGTATCTCACGAACTGGTCTGTTATGAAGCGGCTTCTGATAAAATGAATATACCATCTGACCGTATCTTCCGGAACTGTTTCTTTCACGGTATCTGCTGAGATAACCGGCAGCTTCAAGTTCTTTCAGAATAGAGGAGATAGTATCAGAACATTCAAGGCAGATAGCCGCCAGACCTTCTATTGTCATATCCCAGTCCGGAGGAAGCGAAAGGATCAGTGCCTGAAGTCCTTTGGCCTTAAGAGAGAGCCTGCTGTCACGCATAAGCTCATTCGAGATAACAGTAAACCCGGAATTCAGTTCGACCTTACAGTATGCCATCAGTTCGGGCAGATCTGCGAGGTTCTGAGAAATCCAAAGAATTTTTCAGAATACTATTGACAAGAGATTCGTTTTGTGCATCAGGAGGACTTAAACTTTTTTCTAAAACCCTCTTGACAAACTCCTTGTTCTGTGCATTGAAACCGCAGAGAAAAAGTGGAGAAAAGGTATTGACAATTCCATAATTTCGTGATATGGGAGATCTTTTGCATCTTGATATAGATATCATATCAGGACACCATCCTTTCAATTTATTCATAACAACAAAAAAGCCTCGTACCTGGCGGTGCAAAAACACCACTGATACGAGGCTTTCCCTTCATTATGTATTAATGAAACAGTATACATCACATTCCCTGATTGCTTAAATTTACTTAAATTTCGTGTGACACTCCGTGTGACAGTGCGTGTGACACCCACGGAATTTCGACGTTTGATAATGCCCTCAAAAATGCAAATATGGAAATTGAACTGCACCGAGCACAAACGAAAAGCCGCCTGATTACGTGCTTTGCACGGTTTCAGGCGGCTTGAAAATTGGTTGCGGGAGCAGGATTTGAACCTACGACCTTCGGGTTATGAGCCCGACGAGCTACCGAGCTGCTCCATCCCGCGTTCTTGACCGTTATCTATTATACCACTTTCAGAGACCCGTGTCAACAGTTTTTTCGTCCGCATATCTTACAGATTTCGCTGTGCAAAAAAGAAGATTTTTGTATTTATTTTTCTGAAGAGACCGACTGGAAAGTATTTTAGTGAATTACGGATGGTATTTGGTGAATTACCGTCATATATTTAGTGATTGACCGGAAGGTGTTTTTCGGGGTATAATATAGATAACGATAATATGAATAATGTATCCGTAACAGCTTAAGCGGCTGGACGGATTGACAGATATAATACAAGCCGCCGGATACAACATGGCGCTGTGATAAGAGGGATTGTAAATGGGAATAATAAAAAATTACGCAGATGAAGATCGTATAAGGATTTCGTGGTACATAAAAAAAACGGACCTGCTCGGTCCGTTTTTAAGATCTGTATTATGGGTACAGGGATGCATCCGTAACTGTCCGGGTTGTATTGCAGAACATACACATTCGCCTGAGGGTGGAAAGGCTGTTCATATAAGCAAAATTGCTGAAAGGTTTATTACTGAAACCAGTACTGAAGGTATGACCATAACGGGAGGTGAACCTTTCCTTCAGGCGGATAAACTCTGCCGGCTCATAGGAGAGATAAAGGCGAGCCGACCGAACTACGGCGTGATCATCTATACCGGATTTACTTATGAAGAGCTGACTTCATCTTCCGAGAAAAAAGTCCGTGAACTGCTTTGCATGACGGACATCCTGATCGACGGTCCTTACGTCGCCGAACTTGATGACAACAAGGGGCTTCGCGGATCATCGAATCAGCGTGTCATTCCACTAACTGCAAGATATTCAGATCAGATGAATCTTTACACGGATCTCACAGGCCGGAGAAACAGCATGGTGGTAAAGGATTCTGCTTTCCGGATGATAGGCATCCCCTCCAGCGTGTCAAAGGAGATCATGGAGGAGCTCGGAATTATTTGATCTCAAGTCTTCTCTTTTCCTGCGAAACGGTCATCTTAGGCATTGTAACCTTCAGAACACCGTCATTGTATTCTGCGGAAATATTGTCAGAATCGATACCTGCAATGCCGAAGCTTCTGCTGTACATGCCGGAATATCTTTCTTTCCTGATGAATTTTCCGTCTTCATTCTTTTCTTCTTTCTTCTCTTCGTGTTTAGCGGAGATAGTCAGAAGATCCTCTGAAATATCGATGCTTATATCTTCCTTCTTAAATCCCGGAAGATCTGCTTCAAGAACATAATCCTTGTCTGACTCCTGAATATCTGTCCTGAATTCCTGTTCAGGTCTGTGCATTGGCATCATCCTGTTGCCGAAGAATTCTTTCTCAAAGTCATCAAACGGATTAAAGATATCGTAACCTTTTCTTTCAAATGGTGTAAGTCCAAACATAAATTATTCCTCCTTGTAATTGTACACACTATTCTGTTGCCAGTTCAAAGTACCTGTTCGGAGGAGATACGTCCTTTTTAGTCTTTGAAATGTCCGGCAGATTTTTCTGTTTCTGTTGTTGATGTGATTGTCTTAAATGATTCCATTGGAACCGCCTCTTTCGTATTTCTTATTTCCTTTCGGTGATTATTATATTATACCCCAATTATGACAGATGTGTGAACAACAGATGAAATTTAGCACTCTCGATGTGAGAGTGCTAATCACAATTGTATCACATAAACTGATCAGCGGAATATCCGGCTTCGCCGGATATTCCGGAGGAGGATTTTGCGGGACTCCGCCCCGCTCCTCTACGCTGATCTATGCACAAATCAACATTAACTAAAAAACAGCGTCATCCGCAAATGACGCTGTTTTCACATTTATAGGTATATCAGCTGCTTTTTCTGAAGTTTTTGTCAGTAAGGATTCGTGCAGCAATAAGTCCGAGAGGAAGTGCGGCGATGAGCATTATCGCTTTGGAGAGCCACATGATACCGGTGTTTACATCATTAAGTCCCAGGTAGTAGATTCCCTTGTAGAGGAACATTCCAGGAACCATGATGACTATTGACGGAACTGTAAGTGTGATACGAGGATATCCGACCTTGGCTTTGATAAGCGAAGCCATTAATCCGGCGGAAAAGGCACCGATGAAAGCTGCGGCACTTACTGGGATCGATGTGAAATCAACAAGTTCAAGACGAAGCGTGTTGGCAAGCATACCTATTATTCCGGCGGTGAGAGCCATCTTTCTTTTGCTGTTGAAAAGGAATGAGAATCCGTACACACCAGCGAAACTTGCTGCCATTCTGAACACGAGTTTGATAAGCGGATCTATTGAAAGTTCAGGAAAATCTGCAGGCGTAAATCTGAAGGTGAAGGCTGCAAGCCATCCGGTCAGGGTAGCTGTGATTATTATTAGGAACGCGTAGGTAAGACGTTCAAGTCCCGAACGCAGATCCAGCTTTGCAAGGTCGATTCCTCCGGTGATAAGCGGAAATCCAGGTATTACGAAAAGCATCGAGCAGATGTAGCCGGACTGATGCGCCTCGGAGATGCCGAAAAACATCTCGGCAAGTTTTATCAGAATAACGTAGGTACAGCAGGACGAGGCAACTGCACAGGCAACATTGGCAAGCAGTGTTATATGGTGCTCGATGAGTTTCTTTCGCACGAACTGCCCTACTCCCGCTCCGAAAAATGCAAACAGCATTTCGGCAGGACCACCGCCGAGAAGGAAGGTAAATGCACAGCAGGCAAATGCCGCAGCAAGTGAAAGATTCCAGGCTTTGTAGTTTGCAGGCATGCTTTCGATCTTGTCGAGAATACGGTGGAACTGTTTTACCGAATACTTCCCTGCCCTTTCAGTAAAGCTGTCGGCGAAAAACTCGATAGCATTCAGCCGGTCAGTATTTACGCCGGTGGTGTTTATCGAGATGGCATTGGTGTATGTTTCGCCGTTCTCCACACAGGTGTAGGATATCGAAAGCAGACCTATATCGGCGTTGCAGACGATGCCAAGAGCACGGGATATCTTGTTCATCGATGCACGTACCCTCCACGCTCCGGTACCGGATGCAAGCATCATCAGCCCGACACGTCCGACCAGCGTCGCCTTTTCCTTAAGAGACGCATTTACGGCTGTAAGCTCCTCCTTTTCCTCATCAAGGAGCTCGTGCCACTGGATCTTCATGTGCTGTTTCCTGAACTTACTCAATTACAGATCATCCTTTTTTATTATATTAGGGAACGCTGATTAAATCGAAAATCAGGCTCCGGTCCGTCCAAATGCGGACTATATAGATTTTACCACTTAACAGACTCCCTGTCAACGTATTTTCTATACCAAAACAACAAAATAATCATTGATTAATTGTATATTATATGATAAAATATTTTTAACACTTATTAAAAAGGAGTTCTGAATAAATGTATTGTGTTAAATGCGGTAAATTTCTTGATAATGACGACCGTTTCTGTCCGGCCTGCGGAAAAAGCAATCCGGACTATTTATTCTGTATGAAATGCGGCAAACCGCTTGACAGCAAGACCCGTTTCTGCTCGGGATGCGGTTCCCAGAACCCGAATTTTGATTATGATCCGTATACTCCCGGTATAAACCCTCCTCCAGCCGGATATAACGGCGAAGCAGGATTTAACGGTGGTCAGAATTACGATCCGAATCCTATGAATAACCAGAACTTTGCCCGGAACACAGCACAGGACGTGACACCTCAGAGTTACGGTCAGACTATATCACCGTATGCTGATGATCCTGTCCCGAACGCACAGGCAAAAGCCGCACAGAACAGTGTTCCTCCGGTATATACAGCTGAAAACGCCAATGCTGTAGGCTTTGTAAATCCAGGAACTCCTGCAGCGGATAATAACGGAAGTATAAATAACACTAACATTAACGGCATAAAAAATAATAAAAAGACGGGGCATATCGTAGCTGCCGGAATAGCCGTAATGATCGCAGCAATAGCCGGTATCACCATAGCTGGTGCTAAAATCGGTCAGCAAATTGAACGCGGACCTTCTCCGCGGAACCACAGCTACAGTGATGACTATGTACCAAAGGAATACACTTTTAATCCTTTGAACAATATAAAAGAACCGGAAGTCATCTGGGAAACGGACACTGTGAAGGTCTCCACTCTGAATATCATCCACGACAGCAGTTTCTCCTCCAGTGCAAAACTTCAGCTTCAGATCGAAAACAAATCCGATAATGATATTCTTGTAAGAACTGATAAAGTTCTCATAAACGGTTATGATGTTAACGCATCCGTTTATGAGTCCGTTTCCAAAAAAAGTACAGTCACTGACTCTGTTTACATTGACCTTGATATACTTGAAAAACTGAATATTGAAAACATAAACAATATCGACCTGTGGTTTGAAGCCGAGAATAAAACAGACTACAAAGTGATCGAAACATCGGAAAAGATCACAGTTGAAACGAAGAACACTGCTGACAACGAACCTTTTGTACCGGATACGATCTTATTCGATCAGAACGGTGTAAGGATTGGTTACTACGGAACAGAATATTCAAGCCACTACGATAACTCCGTGAATATTGAAGTTTATTTTGAAAACAATACAGATAAAATAATCGACTTTGATCTGGATTCATTTCAGATCAACGGCAAGGATATCAAACCGTACCAGCATGCAGTATTATATCCGGAATCAAAAGGTATCTTTGACTTCTGGTTATCCGAAGAAAAATTAGAAACGATCCGTGTTGACTCTGTCGAAGATATTGATGAAATAGTATTTTCAGTGGAGGGGACACATCAGACTGAAGATGCAGAAACGCACCGTCCGAAAACTGAGACGGTCTTCAGCACAGGTGATCTGAAAGTCTCAACTCATTAACTTTCCTGTATTCAGCACATACTTCACACTGATCTGAAATAATTCATTCACAGCATAAAAAAGCTTCGCACCTTTTACGGTACGAAGCTTTTCTTTTTTCAGGAAATACTGTTCCGTGGCGAAACCACGCAATACCCGCCTCAGCAAATACGGCGGAGTCTGATTCCCTGTTTGATCAGTACTTATGCTTTGCTCTTTTTAGCATTGCGGAGCATCTTTATCACGTCTTTTATCTTAACCGGTTCTCCGCGGTAAAGGACGAGGAGCTTGTATACTTTCGCTGCAAGGAAAACCACTGCAGCAGTGGCGATCACCATAAGCACGATGCTGATCAGTGCTGTCGGCATCGTTATATTTCCGACTATAATATCGGCAGGAACGGTAAACGGCGCTGTGAACGGAACGTAACGAAGGATCTTCAGCATATGGTCGTTGCCGTTTAACTGATTGAAGTACGGGAACATCCAGCAGGCAACAACTGCCAAAGTATATATTCCGAAATAATTGCTTATCTCTTCAGTTTTTGAAGCAAATGAACCTGTGAAGGCCGCAAGAGCAACGTAGAGAAGAAAACCTATTGCAATTGCAATAATGCCGGTCACTGCAGCCGGAACTGTAAATCCGCCCTGAGCTGATAACTTGTCGAGCACTTCGCCGATTGCCTTTTCTGCTGAAGCTGAGCCGGATAATCCAATGGCCACGCCTGCAACGGCAGCTGCTATCCAGACGAAGAACTGAAGAATGGCTGCAAAATACATGCCGAGTATCTTTCCGAAAATAAGGTCATACGGTTTGGTGAAAACCAGCAGTGACTCCATCATCTTTGAGTCCTTTTCAACTACGATGCATCTTGCAACGCTCTGACCGTAGATGCAGAGCATCATGTAGAGAACTATACCTGTAAGTACAGGAATAACGTTCTTTAGCATGTGGTCTGCAAAGGAGCTTTCGTCCTCGCCTGCAACGCTTGTTTCCATCTTTGTTCCGGTAAAATATTCAGCCTTCTGATCTTCCGTAAGACCGGCTGCATCGCTTAATACAAAACTGATATTGTTCTCAACAAAAGTCGCAAAACGCTTTGCCTGCTTGCCGGAATCATCAAAGTTTTCAGGTTTTATGATTCTTGAACGAAGATCTTCTCCCTCTTCGTCATCCTTCACTTCAAGCACAATAGTGTGATCCCCGTCAGCCGCAGCCTTTTCAACCGCCTCTTCCACTGTACATTCGACATTTTCAAAAACAACATCCTTGTAGAACAGATTGTCCGGCTGACAAAGATCATCATAGGAGATGCCCTTAAGAGAACTTGAGTCGCAGACATAAACCTTTTTTACTGTGGTAGGCATATCGCTGCTTTCGTCAAATTTATCTGCAAGCTTGAATCCTCCTATCCCAAGAATGAGCAGGATCACTGCTATTATCAGAGTTGATAATCTGTAGGAAGCAGTCTCAGTATGACGAAGGAATGTAAATTTCATTATCTTTCCCATGATATCACACCGTTCCTTTCTGAGACTTTGAGATCTCCAGAAGATTCGTGAGCTTCAGGCGTTCGCCGTTGTGATAAACGAGAACATGGTAAACCTTTGCTGCGAATCTGAACAGGAATACTGTAAGCAGGATAAGTTCAGCCCAGAGAATCAGAACATCGGAGAAACCGGCCTTTCCGAACATGAAATGCACCGGCACCATGTATATTCCCGAGAACGGGAACAGATATGCTACTTCAGTAAGCACCGGATTGTTTGCGATTGCAGCTCCCATTGCGAGATAAACACCTGCAACCGATGAAAGTGCAATAAATGAACTTGCGTTTGAAAGATCATCCATGCTGCTGCATGATGCACCTGTAATACCTGATATGATCGAATAGAAAACGAATGCGAGCACAGTAGTGATTATTACAATTCCGATACCTGCAAATATTCTTACAGGGTCGATATTCATATCGTTTACTGTTAAAGATTCCGGATCGATCTCCATGCCGTTTCCGGAATTCTGAATGTTCGCCATTCCTTCAGTAATAACACTTGAAAACTTCTTTGCTGTTAATGCTGTGGTTACGACACCTGAGATCATACCGCAGAAAAGCATTATTACCGCATTTACGACAAGTACAACTATCGTTCCGACGATCTTGCCCACAATAATTGCAAGCGGACGTACCGTGAGAAGAAGCGTTTCAATTACCTTTGAGGATTTTTCCGTAACAAGGCTGACAGCAATCTTCTGGCTTGAAACAAGAACGATCATCATTACTATCATGGAGTAGAATATTACCGCCGACATTGTAACTGCATCAAAGTCATCGTCCTTGTCTTCTGATATATCTGCTGCGTCCACAGTCTGGACAGATACATCAGAATCCATCCTGCTTATCTGCTCTTCAGTAAAACCGCTGTACGCAAGACGACTGTTAAAGAAAAATTTCTTTACTGAATCAGAAAGCGAATCCATTTCCATAGAACTTATCTCGCTGTCCTTTGATCTGAAAAGTGCTATTCTGTACTTGGCTTCATCTTCACCTTCAATCTGCTGTTTTCCGTAGATGTGCATGAAAATGTCCCTTGTAGGTTCGTTTTTCATTTTTTCATGGATCGCATCCTCATCCACGCCGGATGTGATGAAGTTTATCTTTTCGTAATCCGCATTTTCCTTTACGAATTCCTTTTCATCAAAAGTAATGTCCGTGTCGTTGAGAATGTAGATATTCTCTATCTTGCATCCACCCAGGTCTTCAACAACTTCTTCAATCTTGCTGCCTCCGGCAAGAGCAAGGATCGGACCTGCAAACAGTATGAACAGGCAGACTATAACAAGGCCTATGACCGTGCCTTTGCTTTTGTAATTCTGAGCTATGGTGAAGGCACAGACCTTCTGCCATCCCGTGAGATCACTTTTCTTCATTGACGGCACCAACCTTTTCAACAAAGATCTCGTGAAGCGAAGGCTCGCGGAGTTCAAACTTTACCACGACAATCTTGTTTGCAATGATCTTCGAAAGCAGTTCATTCGCCTGATCGTCGCCTGTTACCTTGAACTGATATTCAGTTTCCTTCTGACTCACAAGTGTTACTCCGCACTCTTCGGCCAGCGGAAGAACATCACCCTCACACTTTACGAAAAGATTTACACGTCCGTAGCTCTTCTTGATGTCATTGAGATTGCCCTGAAGAACAGTTTTGCTCTTGTTGAGAATGGTTATGTCAGTACAGAATTCCTCAATAGTCGGCATCTGGTGGCTCGACATTATAAGGAACTTTTCCTTTGCTATCTGTTCATGGATAACTGACTTGAAAAGGTCAGTATTTACAGGATCAAGACCGCTTAACGGCTCGTCGAGTATCAGAAGTTCCGGATCAGAGATGAGTGCTGAGATAAGCTGTATCTTCTGCTGATTACCTTTCGAAAGCTGTTCCGGCTTCTTCGGCGGTATCTTTCTTCCCTTGCTTGTTTTTCCCGGATAGATGTATTCTTCAACTTCAAAACGTTCAGCCCAGTATTTTATCCTTTTCTGTGCTTCGCCCTTCGGCACGTTTCTTAATGAAGCAAAGTAAAGAAGCTGATCCATGAGTGAATACTTAGGATACAGTCCGCGCTCCTCGGCAAGATATCCGACGTTGCACGTAACGGAATCCAGTGGTTTTCCTTTCCACAGCACCTCACCGGTGTCGTGCGCAAGCATACCAAGCATCATTCTGATCGATGTTGTCTTTCCGGCACCGTTGGTACCAAGGAGCGCATACACACCCGGTTCGTTCATCACGAAATTAAGGTTGTCCACGACTGTCTTTTCTCCGTATTTTTTAGACAGTTCTTTTACTTCCAGTGACATTATTATCTCCTCCTCTAAATGTCCGATAATACTTTATCGTGTATGAGTATACATACAAATTATATCACAACAAAAAATTTATTTCAACACAAAAAGAACCGTGACCAGTACCCGGCTGATCACGGCATAATAACTATTTCTTAATGAAAAGCTGATTTATTAATAAATCAGCGCGGGTGCGGGGCGAAGCCCCGCAATCTCCAACCCCAGCAATCCGGCGAAGCCGGATTGCCGGCTTAATTCCTTAATTATTTCTTATCTTTAACGAAAGGATAAGTCGGCATTTTTAGTGATAGAACTGATCCTTCTGTTCTGATCCATCACTCTGTCCAGCCTTTTCTGCATCTGTGAATAACGGAACTGTTCGTCATTCCGAATATCCATCATGTCGTCCTGTTCCTCCAGAAAATCCAGAGTTACATCTGATAAAAAATCCTTTTTTTCCATACAATTCCCCTCCTTGATCATAAATCAAATCCTTTTCACTTTTACTCCTGACCGGCCTCCGGTGCAGGTGCTTCAGCCTGAGGTTCAGGCTGTGGTTCCGGCTCCGGTTCTGGTTCCGGCTGTGGTTCAGGTTCCTGTACTGACGGTTCGACTGACGGCGGATCCGGCTCCTGAACGGATGGTTCAACAGACGGTGGATCCGGTTCAACTGACGGTGCAGGTGCTTCTGTTACCGGGTTTACCGACGGTGCTTCAGTTACCGGTGCTGCCGCTGCAGTCACCTTTGCTGTTGCCGACGGTTTGATCGAAGCTCCCGCCGCAGCTGTAGTAGTTTTAGGAGCTGACCACGATTTTTTAGTAGTAACTGCTTCGGTTTCTTCCTCTTCTTCCCACTTCCAGTTCCATGACGGTGCTGAAGTGAATCCTACTGAGGTTGTTACTCCGTCAGTTACTCCAGGTGCCTCAGTATTCTTTGGAATTCTTGATTCCTTAACGGTTATCTGAACATTGTAAGCGTAGAAAATATCGCCGTTGATCTTCGGAATCGAAGCAACTATCATAACATTTCCTATGCCCGGCTGTTCAAGCGTACGCATCGTACGTCCGTCGTCGAACACGACACTGAGGTCATCAAAATTGTAACTTTCGATCATAACTGTGGCATTGTCAGCGAGTCCTGATGACTTTGCCAGAGCTCTTCGAAGTGTATCTTTTGCTGCAAAAGGTTCTTCAGCGTATATTTCTGTATCTGAGCTGTACGAACCCATATAAACCGCTTCACCGATTATATCCGATATTTTCATCATCGGCTGTGAAGAACTGGTTCCTGTGTTACTGTCATTGTTTTTCTTATTGTCATGCGGAAGGATAAACCATATTGCTGTTGTAAACACCGCAAGAACCATAAAAACAAGAAAAGCTATTGCTATATTTCTCCTGAACATTTTCTCATGTCCCCCGAATTTTTGTCGTTTTCCTTCTTAATCTTCTATAAGGGTGACCCCTCTATAAAAAATTATATCACGTATAAAATCCTTTGTCAACGTCATTTACCAAGTCTCATTGTAAGACTTATACGTTTCTTTTTGACATCTACGCCAAGAACTCTGACTTTGACAACTTCCCCAACCTTTACCGCTTCAAGAGGATGCTTTATGTAACGGTCGCAGATCTGTGAGATGTGAACAAGACCGTCTTCGTGAACACCGATATCAACGAAAACACCGAAGTCGATGACGTTTCTTACAGTGCCCATAAACTCCATACCTTCCTTAAGATCGGTGATCTCCATTATGTCACCGCTTCTCATAAGCGGAGGCGGAAGCTCGTCACGAAGGTCACGTCCCGGCTTCTGAAGTTCTGATACGATGTCCTTAAGCGTTGGAACACCGATGTCGAGCTTTTTGCTGATCGCAGAAATGCCGATCTTGTCAGCTCTTGACTTTATGTCACATGACTTGCCTGCAGTTATATCTGCAAGGCTGAAGCCGCATTCCTCGATAAGCTTCATAGCAGCGTCGTAGCTTTCCGGATGTACTGCAGTATTGTCCAGAGGATTCTTTCCGTTACGGACTCTTAAGAAGCCGGCACACTGTTCGAATGCCTTCTGACCAAGCTTCGGAACCTTGAGAAGCTGCTTTCTGTCCGTGAACTCACCGTTTTCCTCACGGTATGCAACGATATTCTTTGCGATAGATGCGTTGATACCTGCAACATATGAAAGAAGTGAATGTGAAGATGTGTTAAGGTCAACACCTACCGAGTTTACGCATGATTCAACCACACCGCCGAGTGCCTCGTTAAGTCTTGCCTTCGGCATGTCGTGCTGATACTGACCTACACCGATAGCCTTCGGTTCGATCTTTACAAGTTCCGCAAGCGGATCCTGAAGTCTTCTTGCAATGGAAACCGCACTTCTGAGTGAAACGTCGTAATCCGGGAATTCTTCAGCTGCAAGCTTTGATGCTGAGTAAACTGAAGCGCCTGCCTCGCTTACTACCATGTAGCTTACCTTCTGGTCAATCTCCTTTAATATTTCTGCAACAACGGCTTCTGATTCTCTTGATGCAGTACCGTTTCCTATCGCGATAGTATTTACTTTCTGGTTTATGATTATTCTCTTGAGCTTCTGCTTTTCCTTTTCGATTCTGTCGGCAGAACCCATTGAGATGTGGACTACGTCCGTGTAGAGTACCTTTCCTGTATGATCAACGACTGCCACCTTGCATCCCGTTCTGAAACCAGGGTCAAGTCCGAGTGTGACTGTGTTCTTGATCGGCGGCTGGAGAAGGAGCTGTCTTAAGTTTTCGGCAAATACCTTGATAGCCTGCTCCTGTGCATTTTCTGAAAGCACTGATCTTATTTCACGTTCGATGGACGGGAAAATAAGTCTCTTGTAACTGTCATCGGCAGCGGCTTCAACTATGGAAGCTGCTGCACTCTGGTTCTTTACGTACTTGTTTGCACACATTGCAGCCGGTGTATCATCCGGTGCAGCGATGCTCACCTTAAGGAAGTCTTCCTTTTCGCCGCGGTCAAGTGCAAGTATTCTGTGGTTTGCAGTCTTGGCAACAGGTTCGGAAAAATCGTAGTAGTTTTCGTAAACGCTCTCCGCATTTTCATCGGCAGCCTTTGAAACTATAATACCGTTCTTAAGGAAATATGAACGGAGCATCTTTCTGAGTTCAGCGTCGTCAGATATGTTTTCAGCAATGATATCTGATGCACCGGCAAGTGCGTCTTCAGCAGTTTCAACACCCTTTTCGGCATCGATATATTTTGCTGCCTCGGCATTCGGCTCAGAGCCCTTGTTCTGAGCCATGATATACTCAGCAAGAGGTTCAAGTCCTTTTTCCTTTGCAATGCCGGCTCTTGTCTTTCTCTTCGGCTTGTACGGACGGTAAAGGTCCTCGGCTTCCACGAGAGTACGTGCATTGCTGATAGTCTGACGAAGTTCGTCAGTAAGCTTGCCCTGCTCGTCGATAAGTCCGATTATTTCTTCCTTTCTCTTTTCAAGATTACGCAGATAAGTCATGCGGTCAAAGATCTCACGAAGTATCTGGTCATCAAGTGAACCTGTAACTTCCTTTCTGTATCGTGCAACGAAAGGAATGGTCTTTCCGTCATCAAAAAGTGCAATAGTGTTATCGATCTGTTCCCTGCGAAGCTTGAATTCCTCCGCAAGCACCTGGTTTATATCCATTATTATTCCTCCTGTATTTCCTTGTATATCTCAGCTCCGGCACGGCATATCTCTCCGCGCGCAGAGGCAGAATTGTCATTTGTTTCAGGAAAGCGCTGATTTATTCTTAAATCAGCGAAGGGTACGGGGCGAAGCCCCGTTTTCCCTACTCCCGCAAATCCGGCGCAGCCGGATTTGCAATTAAATCAGTGTTTCCTTAGTAATTTACTGCAGTGTTTCTGAAAGTTCAGCCCACTCATCAAACAGCTCATTCGAAAGCTCCTTGATCTCATTTATCCTCATGCATTTTTCATTCATAAGGTTGTAGTCGGCAAGAACTTTTTCATCTGTGAGTTCAGCTTCAAGAGTTTCCTGCTCTTCCTGAAGCTCTTCCATCTGCTTTTCAATGTCGCGTATGCGCTGTCTGTTCTTCGCGTCGATATTACGCTGTTCCTTGGTTTTGAACGCCTTGTCCTTTTTCTCGGCATATTCTTTTCTTAACTGTTCCTGCTTTGCTGCATCCGCCGCCTCGGCAGCCGCCTGTTCGCGTCCTGTCTTTATCTTCATGTAATCGTCGAAACCGCCGTTATAACTTTCAGTACCTTTTGCGGTGATCTCGAGGATACGTGTGGATATCCTGTTTAAAAGATAACGGTCGTGGGATACGTAGATTATCGTTCCCTCGAATCTTTCAAGAGCATCTTCAAGAACTTCCTTTGTCTGAAGATCAAGATGGTTGGTCGGTTCGTCAAGGATGAGCACGTTTCCGTGTTCCATCATCATGATGGCAAAACAGAGCTTGCACCTCTCGCCGCCGCTTACGACTCCTGCCTGCTTGAAGACATTTTCACCCACAAGTCTTACCCTGCCGAGAAGATTACGCACTTCAAGGTCGGAAAGAAGCGGATACCGGCTGTGTATCTCCTCGAAAACAGTATTCATTTTATTTATGTTTGCAGCTTCCTGATCAAAGTAGGAGATCTTTACGTTTGCCGCCCACATGACCTTTCCCTTGTGCGGAAGCTTTTCCTGAATGACTTTTAAAAGCGAGGATTTTCCTATTCCGTTATCTCCGATGATTGCAAGCTTTTCGCCGCGTCTTACTTCAAACGAAAGACCGTCAACAAGAGTTTTACGGTCATCGCCGAAACCTACGGAAACGTCGATATCCTTGACTTTCAGCACTTCCTGCGGCGGATCCATAGCAAAGGTGAATTCAAGTTTTGCCGCCTTGTGATATGTGTTCGGCTTTTCTATTCTCTCCATCTTGTCAAGGACTTTGACTCTGCTCTTGGCACTCTTTGAAGTTGAAGCACGGGCCATGTTTCTGGCGACATAGTCCTCCATCTTCGCTATTTCCTTCTGCTGGAGTTCATATTCCTTCTGCTGTCGGGTAACAGCTTCCTCTTTGAGCTTTGTAAATGCCGTGTAATTTCCCTTGTATCTTGTAAGCACGGTGTTTTCTATCTCACAGATGGAAGTTACCGTCTTGTCAAGGAAGTAACGGTCGTGAGATACGATGAGAAGCGCCCCCCTGTAGTCCTTAAGATAATCCTCGAGCCACATAACCGTTCTGAAATCAAGATGGTTCGTCGGTTCGTCGAGGATGAGTATATTCGGATTTTCAAGAAGGAGCTTGGCGATAGCCAGTCGGGTCTTCTCACCGCCTGAAAAGCTGGAGATCACTCTGTCAAAAAGATCTTCGGAAAAGCCCATACCATTGAGGATGGTTTTTATCTTTACTTTTATATTGTATCCGTCATTTGCCTCATAATAGGATGACTTCTGTGCATATTCCTCGGCAAGCTTTTCGTAGTTCACCGGATTTTCCGCCATGAGCTTTTCAAGCTCCTTCATACGGTCCGAAACTGCGTAAAGTTCCGCGAACACACTCTTCATTTCTTCAATGACAGTGTTTTCATTATCGAGGGCACCCATCTGTTCGAGGTAGCCTATGTTCGTCTTCGAAGCAAATGAAATAATTCCGTCCTCTTCCGTAAATCTGTCCGGATCTTCCTTTCCAGTTATAAGTCGCAGAAGAGTCGTCTTGCCGCATCCGTTTATACCGATAAGTCCGATGCGGTCATTTTCATCTATTGTAAGGTTTATGTCCTTAAGTATCTGGTTTCCGTTGTAAAACTTGTTTACATTAGTCATACTTAAAAGCATCTTGTTACCACCATTTCCTGTTGAGTTAAACGAGTTCAGTCAGATTTAATTATAACACAGAATCGAACGAAAATCCAGCGGATCAGTGAAGTTTTTTGATTTTGAGGAATCAGGGATCAGTGAAAGAAGCCGATTCCTGATGAACCGGCTTCTTGTTTGGGAGAGATTATTTCTATTGTCTAACTTCTGAAAAAATGATATAATATCAATCGATACACATATGTTAAATCATATCAGGCAAATACACTGAATAATAAAATTGGAGGAAACCTGTTTGGGTAATAAAAAAGATCAAATCAATATTCGCTCCAGTGCAGCTGAATATCTGACTTACGCTGCATCTGCCGGTAATCAGCAGGACAGCATTGAGATGCGATATGAAGATGAAAATATATGGCTTACACAAAAAATGATGGCTGCATTGTATGATGTAAGTGTGGCTGCAATCAACCAACATATAAAAAGAATTTATGAGGATTCAGAACTTGAAGCAGAATCAACTATTAAGAAATACTTAATAGTTCAAAATGAAGGTTCACGCCAGGTAAACAGAGAAGTGGCTCATTACAATCTTCAGATGATCATTGCTGTTGGCTTTAAAGTAAATAACGAGCGGGCTGTACAGTTTCGTAAATGTATGCGGTCGGAGGTTGCTCCGACCGCTTTTTTCATATTTCTGATTCCACATTAAATAACAGAAACACCTAATGAATCAGCCAATCTGCGGACTACTTCTTCTGAAAGCATACAATTCCTGGCGATAAAAGAAGCTGATAACCCTCCGGTACGAAGAAGGTTTGCTGCTATTTCTTCACGCCCTTCTTCTCGTCCTTCTTCTCTTCCTTCTTCTCGTCCCTGTTCTCTTCCTTCCTCGCGCCCTTCTTCTCTTCCTTCCTCGCGGAACAAGTTCATGTATTTTTCTTCGTCATATTCTTCAAATATCATATTCTTCACCTCCGCACGGTTTGCAATGATGAATGGTTTGATCATGAAATCATCTGGTAATTCATCTACCGCTTTGTCTACAGCAGTATCAAGCTCATCACCGTTTTTCTGATGATTCCTGATCGCGTCAATCAGCCATGAATATTCATAAAGCGGCTTACAGGCTTCAAGCAGTTTCTTATTCTTTCCGAAGTTGATGTTCAGCATTGTGACTTCAACTTCAATGTCTCCCTTGCCTGAATAAGCATCACTCAGATAAAGCGTCTTTGATTCCGGCTGTTCTTCGGTTCCGTTGTAAAAACAGATACATTTTGGTGCTGGAATCTTCTGAAGAGTCCTGCTGTACTGATTGAAATTTGGAGTCGTTGCTGCATATTTGCCATATAAAGCGCCTGCATATTCAAGAAAACGGTACGGCATATTCGGATTGTAGGAACTCTGATGCTCCCAGAGATTCATCTCAAAATGAATGATAAATGAAATGTCGTTTTTCATTTTCATGTACAGTGCTTCTTCAAGGGTGTTGAGTTTCAGTGCGTTTAAATCAGTGTAGTCAGTGCCATTTACTGCATTATACAGAGCAAGTGTCCATTGTTTGTTTTCCGGGTTCCCGAAAATGTACTTGAAAAGCCGGTCTTTGTATTGGGTATTAACGACTTTTAGTTCGAGAAGACTGAGCAGCTTATCACGCTCAGCTTCGAGTTCTCTGATTTTATTATTCTGTTCTTCAATAATTTCTGATATGTTTTTCAAATGACAAATCTCCTGTTAATAAATATACTTGTAAACTGTTTACAAGATATATTTTACCACAAGGCATCACCATTGTCAAGAGATGTCAAAGGAAATATTTTTCAGAAAAAATAAGTGACGAATGATATTGGGTTAAAAGCGCCTGTTTCTGATTATATTATATCATTTATTTTATTGAATTACAATATAAAAAGCATTGTATGTATGATGTTAGTGTGACTGCAATCAATCAGCATATAAAGATAATTTATGATGATTCAGAACTTTAAGAGAATTCAACTATCCGAAATTTCCGGATAGTTCAAACTGAAGGTTCACGCCTGATAAACTGAAAAGCGGAAGTTGGAACAGAATTAATCTCATCACAGTTTAAATTGCTAAAGTGCAATATGATTATGTATGCGGTCGGAGGTTACTCCGACCGCTGTTTTCATTGAAAACTATACTCATCCTTGAAGCAAATGTTCCTGAGAATCAGGTGTCCTTAAAGAACAACAAATAAAAGCGGATTTGTCCCGCGAGGTCACTTCATCGTTAAGAATCATAATAATTTTGATTTATCACCAGAATACGGATGTTCTAAGAAATATTTATCCATATCAGTATCCATTTTTTCCGGACTGATATTATCAAAGTATTCCCGCTGCCATTTGGTATAATCAAATGCTTCAATAATTTCATCGTTCATTAACATAACTATATAGGTCTCCTGTTTGTTTACATTTTTATTCCTGCACGTACTGCAAACTCATGAACAGTCATTTTCGCCCTCTCGGCTGCAACATCAATCGTTAAAAGACCGTCTCTGACCAAATCAGCAAGTGTACTGATCCTTTCATCAAGCCTTTCTGAATTAACAACTGTTTTCCAGTCTATCTGCGCATCCTGTCGCATACGGATCATTTCACGTTCTGTTGGATTTGACATTATTAACTGCATAGTTTTAGCCGCCTCCTTCACGCCGGAATTATCAATATCGTTTACTTCTTCCCAGGAACTTGCACGAAACGCTTTTGCCCACTCTACAAGTCCTTGTTTTTTCTGATTTTCTGTAGCTTCACTTATTTGAGTAAGATCCATTACATAAAACTGAAGCTTGTCAGTATATGCATATCCTTCTTTATCACGCGGAATATAGTCCGCAAAGAAACGCTTATGCTCAGGAAATAACGAGTAATCCATTATAGAAATCTGTATTACTGGCTCAAGCTTTCCGTAATCAAAATCCGCATGTATCTGATCAGCAATTTGTCTGCAGGCATAACCAACAGTTCTATTGGTCCAGTATTTAAATCTTCTAACCTGCATCTCTACATGAACGAATGTATTGTCATTCATGTGTACTTTTAAATCAAGCACTGTAAGTTTGGAATCTATTACATCAGAGTATTGCATTGGATTAAGTACTTCTATACGTAAAATATCTGATTCGGATATATTCAGCAAAACACTGAGAAGCCCTTTTAACGCTTCAGCATTTCGTGTAAACACCATATGAAAAAGAAGATCATTTGTCAAAGACACATATGCTGTTTCATCAAATTCTATCATGGTAATCATCTCCTTTGAGTAAGATTCTAAGCAAAATAAATTCATTCCTTATTATTAGATTACCATAAATCACGTGATTTTTCAAGCTTTTGCTGCAATCATATGTTTAATGATTAACTACATGGTTACTATTCACGGCCTAATTTTCCCAGCACAAAAGAAAACAACACCACTGGACCGGTTTTATTACCGGCCTGATGGTGCTGTATTTTTTATTATTCACATTCAGCCAATATTTCTTCGACAGTATATGGGTTACCATCACATAATCTTGTTAATGCATCATATTCGTTGATTCCATTTCTTCGGCATGTTTCAATGTATGTACGAATCATTGCATAGTTATTTGCTGTTTTTGAAGATGAGAACTG
>JAFRUS010000102.1 GCA_017438745.1 Oscillospiraceae bacterium
CACAAGCACTCGATAGAGCGTCTTAACGCGTATCGTGATGCTATGACTGCTGCCGGTCTTGAAGTGAAGGAAGAACGTATAATCCACGGTGACTTCTGGTATCGCAGCGGTGAAATGTGCGCTGATGAGCTTCTTTCATTCGGCAAAAAGCTTCCGGATGCAGTAGCCTGTGCAAATGACCAGATGGCAATAGGCCTCTGCAAGGCATTCAGCGAACGCGGCATTAAGGTGCCGGATGACATTGCAGTGGTTGGCTATGACTCAACTTATGAGGGCAGGACAAGTCCGCGTCCTATTACTTCAGCCATGATCCCTGCTGAAAAATTCGGTAAATATGCGTTCACATATCTTCTCGGACTTATAAACGGAAAAAATAATACAGAACCTTTTGTTTCCGCACCGGAGCTTGTGATCGGCGAAAGCTGCGGATGCAAAAGCTGTATTTTTAATCATAAAAATGCTTTTCTCCGTGATGAATGGGGAACAGATATTTCTGAGGAAAGGTATTCCTCAATTTTTAATACTATCGATGAAGATCTTCTTTCACAGAATACACTTGAGGATTACCTCAGTACAGTATATTCCTATGTTTATCAGATAACCGGGGCAAAGGAATTTCATCTCTGTCTTTCAGGTGAATGGAAGGGCATGGGGCTTGGAGTACACATCAGAAACAAAGGTTATTCACAGAAAATGCTCCACGCTATACGTTATTATGATGAAGACAGAAAAAAGAATACCGTCAGCACCGAAGAGCTTTTTGATACAGCTGAAATGCTTCCGGAACTTTATGAAAGCCGTGAAAAAAATACTGCTTTCTTTTTTACACCGCTGTTCTTTGAGGACGAATGTTTTGGATATGCATCAGTTTCCTACGGTGACGCGCTTCGCAGCTATGACGATACATACCGCCGCTGGATAGGTTCAGTAAGCAGGGGTCTGGAGTTTTTAAGGCGCGAGATCAATATGCAGCAGCTGCAGGAACAGCTTGACCGCCTGAAAAGCAGCAAGTTTAGTGTTTCAGACCGTGCCTATGAAAATCTTAATCCGGAAGAAAAGTCTCAGTATCATCTTGTTTCAAAGATCCTCGACGAAAATCTTCTCGATTATTATTTCCAGCCTATTGTCAGTGCTGTTGACGGCAGCGTTTATGCCTATGAGGCTCTTATGCGTTCACGTACTGAGAGTAAGGTTTCGCCGCTCAATATCATAAAGTATGCAGCAATGCAGGACAGACTTTCCGATGTTGAACGTGCTACATTTCTTAATGTACTTGAATTTATTGACGGCCATTTATCTGCGTTCGGTGACGCTATGGTATTTATAAACAGCATTCCCGGCGTAGGCCTCGGTGAAGCGCGTCTTTCAGAACTTGATACTCCTCTTGCTTCACATGCTGACAAAGTTGTTATTGAACTTACTGAAGAAGCGGAACTTAAGGATTCCGAACTCGATAATCTGAAGAATTATTTTGATAAACTGGGTATCAACATTGCAGTAGATGATTACGGAACAGGTTATTCAAATGTAAGCAACCTTCTCAGATATATGCCTGATTTCGTGAAGATCGACCGTTCACTGCTCAGTGACATTAATGAATATACTCAGAAGCAGCACTTTGTCCGTGAGATAATTGACTTCTGCCATGACAACGGAATAAAGGCGCTTGCCGAAGGTGTCGAGACTGACGAGGAACTTCATACAGTCATCAAGCTTGGTGCTGACCTTATTCAGGGTTACTATACCGCAAAGCCTTCAGCTTCGGTCGTAAGACAGATAGATGAAAAATGCCGTGCCCGGATAAAGCAGTTCCATCAGGAACGTATTGACGGAAACAGCAAGCGTGTACACGTTGCCGGAAAAACAAACCGTATTTCTCTTTCCACACTTGCAAAGGAAGGCTGTACTGATATTATTATCGGCAGTGATGATATGGTTTATAAAGATATTTCCATTATCGGCACCCCTCAGATGAAAACGGATATTCACCTTCTTATCCAGCCGGAATACCGCGGTACAATTACTCTTGAGGACGTTTATTTTACAAACGTGAAAAATCGTCCGGGTATTGATATCGGCGAAAACGCAAGCGTTTCTCTTGTCCTTGTAGGGTTTAATACTCTTTACCGCTGCGGAATACAGGTTCCGGATTCATCCAAACTTGTTATCGAAGGTGAAGGATCACTTTTTATTGATCTTGATGCCGCAGAATCATATGCTATCGGCAATGACTTTAAATCACATAACGGTGAGATAGTATTTAATCAGGATGGACTTATCAGAGTAAAAAGCCGCGGCAAAAGCAGTATCTGTATTGGTTCAGGAATGGGCGGCATTATTCGTATCAACAGAGGAGAATACAATTTTGACGTTGATACAGAAAGTTCTGTATGTATTGGTTCAGTCTTCGGAATGGTCGATATCAATATCACCACCTGCCGTATTGACGGTGAGTTTGCTTCAGCGGTCGGAACTTTTATCGGATCAATGGAAAACGACGCTTCAATTTCCATTACCAAGAGTTCAGTCAGTCTGTATGATCACGGAGAAACACTTGCTGCAATCGGCACACTTCGGGGGGCTATGGCATATTTAAAGACAAGATTCATCAGCCTCACATTAAATGTTATGGCTGACGCATCTACCGTTTTAGGTGCTCTTAACGGAAGATCAGATCTTGATATTTCAGATACTCATCTGAAGGTAGACGCTTCAGGTAAAAATGCACTTGTTTTCGGAGGGTATTCTGAAGATTCAAATATTGTTCTGGCTAACTCTGATATATCAGTAAAAATAAGAACGACGCTTGAAAAAGAAACATTTGCACGTGAAGAAAATATTAAGATAAATAACAGCAGAACAAGGATAATTGTAAACGGACAGGAAGTTGAACATACCGTTAATAATGATTTCTGATGCGGAACGAGGAAGATAATTATGGATATTAAAGTCATCAGAGCAACTGAGACGTGGCAGCAGGCAGGCGCTTACTATGTACGCATACAGGGAATGGCACGTCAGCACAGCATTACACTCAGACGCGAGTTTGATGAACATGATACTCCGGTGACAAAATATATTGTTCTGACAGACAGTGAATTTCCTGTAGCAACATGTCGTTTTTACGAACTTGACGATGAATCCGCCATGATAGGAAGAGTGGTAGTATTACCTGAATACCGCGGAAAAGGTCTCGGAAAAGAAGTAGTCATTGAAGCAGAAAAATGGCTTTACGAACTTGGCTTTACCAAAGCTGTGATAGAAAGCCGTGATGTTGCGGTGGACTTCTACAGGAAACTCGGATATACAGTTACTGATCAGAACATCATCCATGGTGTTACTTTTGACTGTATTCGCATGGAAAAGGAACTTAAAGAATAGCCGATTTGTCCGGCAGAATAAAATAAACGCTTTCCGGATTATTACCGGAGGGCGTTTGCTTTTAAGGAAAGTAATGAAATGTAAAGAAGAAGACATAAACAGTAGAATGAAATGACAGGAGTAATATAAAATGAAGATATGATATCTGAAAGTGAACAGCAAAGATGAGTATTTTGAATATCTTACAGATGATTATGAAATAAGTCAGGAAACATATCTTTGCGGAGAATACGATCCAAGAACAAGATGTGAAGGCTCCCGCGGATATGTTGATGGCATCAGTAAAGACGTTATAATACAGAAGGGAATTTATTATATGAATTATAAAGAAGAATGGGCACGCACAAGAGACAGGCTTGTTACATCGCTTCTTGCTCTCGGCTATCCTGCTGAGCTTGGAGATATGATAGCGAAGCATATCGGCAGTCCGAAGGGCATGGAACGAATGATTTCTTATCTTGAACAGGTAAGACCTGATAGAATAGAACTTATTGCCGATGAGATGGTTTCAATCAGAAGTGACATAGACAGATGGCGTGAGAAAAAGGCGAGCCAGCAGGCTAATATTGCGTATAATAATGTTGTAAATAACGGATTTGATACCTGAAATAATAGTTGCAGTTTTACAAACTTAAGGAAAAATATATGAAAAAACTAATCATAGAACCAGTTTCAAAAGAAAAGGTAACAGGAGTTATTACGGCTATACTTACATTTGCTGTGATATTTTTATTAAGAGTATGGCTTCATGATCTTAGCATTAAAACGAATTCTCCGTTAGTGATCATGATCGATATTCTTAATTACGGTACATTTACAAGCCTTATTCAGTTTTTACTGGTATTTGCTCTGTTTAATTTAAAGAGCTGGGATATAGAACTTAAATCTGTTATTCGTAATCGCTTTTTTATAATATCGGTAGCAGTTACAATTGCCATTTCGCTTCTGTTTTGCTTATTTCCTATGTCAAACCGATTCGGGAACATTAAAGTCGATGATAAGAGACCTTCAAAACTTAAGTATTGCTGCTATCTTTTGGTGGATGCTGTTAATAAAAATACAGATTCTGTCAGTATGGATTCGGAAGCCCTTTTTATTGAATCACATTCTTATACGGTAAGTTCCGGAAGAGGCGGTCGCAGCAAGCATTATACAGTACATTATGCCTCGTTTGAAGGATACAGTACTTTACTGTATAAAACTTCGGCTGAGAAATATATTCGTACATGCAGAAATATCGGGAAAGAGATTGAAGTTGAATATTATGAAAAATCAGGGATCATAAAAACTATTGACGGAATCGGCCTTTATGACAAGAACGGATTCGATAAAGCTGTTTATGATATCGAACAGGCTGAAGCTGAAAAACAGGCAGCTGAAGAAGCACTGCGTAAAAAAGAAGAGGAAAAATCTCTTGCTTTGTTCAGTGCTTTCTTTGAATCTGAAGGCAAAGATTATAATGCCATAATGGATCAATTAAGAAAAGATAATATTGAATATACGTACAGCACTGAATATATCAGTACAAAGTATTTTGAACCCGGCGAAGTTGCGTTCTTTGATAATCAGAATCATATCGTATATGTGGTTCGCGATAACGATGCCGAAGAAATGAAAGTTGTCCCGTCACTTCCGCATAACGGAACACTCCCTGAAATAACAAAGATCCTTGATGAAAACGGGATCAAATGGACTTTTGACTGTTTCGGAAGCGTCGGAATGCATGAAGAAAATCTGGATCATTCACACGATACTTTGAAAACTGTCCACAGCAGTCCCGGTACACCGATACCCGAAGACTTTGTTTTCTGGTTTTCGGTGGATCATGTTGATGAATAACAATAAAATGAAAGCTTGATGAAATAATCATATTTAACAAATAAGCCGTAAGCCATGATTATGAATTGACAGGAGTGATTTAAATGTGCAGATCAATAGCAAAACAAATAGCAGCAACAGCAGCTGGATATCTGATTGCATCGTCGTCATTTTCAGCGTTTCCGCAGGTGAATGCAGCGGAAGAAATGCTGATAAGAGACAAGTGGGGTTATTGTAAGACCGCAAATTACGTCGAGTCCGAGCATTTTGTGATTTTCTATGGAAACCATGATACTACCGGACAGGTAAATGATGCGTTTCTGAAAAGAAATCTTGAAGCCTATGAGCGGCTCTGGCACTGCTACACTGAATATCTCGGAATGACCGGACTTAACGTTGATATTTACGGAAAGAGCAATCAGGAGTACAAGACTAATATTTACCTTACCTATACAGGACTTGGTGCATATCCGGACGGATGGGCTTTCATGAGTTCGGAAGACGGATACGGCATTGAGATAATAAGTCCTGAAGCCATGCTCGATGATCTCACCATTGCCCATGAGTTCGGACATGTTGTTCACCATCAGCAGAAAAACTGGATCGATCAGGAGATAAGCGGTGCGTGGTGGGAACCTGTGGCAAACTGGTTCCGTGAAATGTACCTTGGAAGTACGTACAATCCTTCTGATGTTAAGACGGGAAATTTCGATCCATATCTGCGTAATCTGAGCCTTGCCCTGCCGCACGGACGAAACTACTATGAAACATTCCCGTTCCTGCTTTATCTTTCATATAATCCTGATAACCTTCCGGGACTGGGATTGGATGCAGTCCATCGTCTTCTGTCAGAATCGAAGCCGGATGAATATCCGCTTGACATGATAACACGTATTCTCGGTGTTGATGCTCATACTGTTCTCGGACATTACGCAAAGCATATGGCGACTTTTGATTTCGGAATGAAAGATGCCTACCAGTCGCGTTTCAAAACTATAATGACACAGACGCCGTATTACTGGAATCTGTATCACACAGTCCCAGAGCTTACAGATACTGGATCATACCGTGTTCCTGAAGAAGATGCTCCTATGCAGGGTGGTATCAATATAATTCCGCTTGATATAACTGGTGATACAATAAAAGCAGAATTATCCGGCCTTTCTGACGATACCAATGCCGGATGGCAGGCGTGCCTCGTCACTGTTGATGCAAAGGGAAATGCTTCTTATTCTGATCTTTTCACCGACGGAGAAAGTATGACCATCTCCGCGAAAAATGCAGTTTCAGCATATATGACTGTCGTCGGTGCACCTCAGAAATTTGTACGTGAAAATGCATTCCATAAGGAAAAGGATTCACCTTATAAAACGGGCGATGAACGCAGACGCTATCCTTATGAAATAAAGCTCGACGGAGCGGATGTCATTCAGAGCGGCGGTTATTCGTCAGCAGGGAAGAGGGGAAGCAAACATCCTAACGGCGGAGGATTTGTAGCTTCGACAGCTAAGGTGGATTCATCTGTATACGTTGGTCCTGATGCAATGGTTCTTGGAAACGCTGTCCTTAAAGGAAATGTCCGTGTTGAGGACCGTGCTGTGGTAAACGGTGATGTAACAGCTTCTGATGATGTCGTAATAAGCGGGCATGCTGTTGTTGACGGCGGAGGATGGAGCTATGTAAACAATCAGTGGCAGCAGGGAAAGGTCAATCTGTCAGGACATGCGCAGGTATCGGACGGCGCTGTTGTATCGGGCGGAGTTACTCTTAAGGACTACGCAAAAGTATCTCAGAAAGCCTTTGTAACTGACGGAGTAACGCTTTCTGAAAATGCTGTCGCCAAAGGTATGACTTATGCCTACGGCGCTGGTTCCTACTCAGGAGAGGTCATTCTTGACGGCGATTATGCAAATGAAGAAAAGCTTGGATTAGGTATCGGCTTTGGCTGGCTTGATCAGGTAAGCAAATCGTACACGGAAGGAATGATATCCGGTTATGATTTCAATAAAAAGTGCACTGTATGGGCCCCCGACCGTTATGCTGCAACAGATGCACTTTTAAAAGGCGGAGCAAAGTGGGAAGCAGAAAGGACATCTGCGAAAGGTGTTATATCGCTTGACGGAAAGGGATCTTATGTGGAAATTGATCCTTCGGCTTTCCGGGATCATGATCTGCAGTTAAGTATCGCAGCACTCTGGAAAGGCGGAGACGGTGATATTTTCTTTGCCGGAGACGAAAAAGCAAACATGCGCCTTGTTCCGGAAGGAGAGAGCGGTAATGCTGAATTTATCATAACTGACGGTAAAACTGAGGAAAAGCTGATCATGACATCACCTCTTCCGAAAAACGTCTGGAATAAGATCACGGTAAGAATTATCGGCGGAAAGGGCGAAATACTTCTCAACGGTAATAAGGCTGCGTCGGGTGATATCACGCTGACTCCCGTAAATGTACTTAGTGCTTCAGAGAACGATGCCGGTTATCTTGGCAAAGGTCCTGATGATAAATATTTCAGGGGTGTGCTGGATTACTGTGAATTCTATTTTCAGAAAGCGGAGGAACCGGCCATCACATATACAGGAACCGAAGAACCCGATTCATCTCTGCGCGGAGATATTGATCTTAACGGAAAATTCAACTCTGCTGATGTTTTTCTTCTCCAGAAATGGCTTCTTGGTACTGAAACTGATCTTCCGGATCAGAAAGCCGGTGATCTTAAGGAAGACGGCAAACTCAATATTGCTGACCTTTGTGCGATGAAGCAGGAACTTTTGATGAAATAAATTCCTGATGTCAGATCAGATTAATGATTTCAAATTTATTATAATGGTACGCCGAAGGCGTTACGATATCAGAAAAGGCACCCGACGGGTGCCTTTTGTATATGCTGAGTATGGAGTTATTTGAGGAATATTACATCCGAAAAGCTGTCGTCCTTATCGTCAAGCCAGGTAAGATAATACTCATACACTTCATTATCCAGCCATTCATACGTGTTCGTATCGATTTTCATAATTGCCGTACCGTCATCATAGATCTGTGTTTCAGAAGTAGTTCCGTCTTCTTCATATTTGATCTGCTTCAGTACACCTTCACTGCATATCATAGTCGAGTCGCTCTCGTTGAATTCGCATTTGTAGTGCAGATGACTGTTCATCAGGAAAGCTCCGCCGCCGGAAACCCATTCAATATCAGCAGTGTAACCTTCGTCACTTTTTTCTATAGTTATACTGTTCTTGCCACCGGACCACTGGCCGAGGTAGCTGTCAGCGTCTATAACAACAGGTTCAGCAGCTTCTGTTTCTTCAGGATATTTCGGTGGTGGGGAAGGCTTTGTCGTTGTTATCTGTACTTCAGTTATTTCTGAACTTGTATCATCTCCGCATGATACCATCGCGGACATCATTGCAAGTATTGAAAGACAGGAAATTATTTTTTTCATCATTGATCTCCTTTGAATGTGATTTCTGTAAACGGATGCATCTGACTTCATTACAATTTTGTAATGAAGTATTTTTATAAGTGCAAATATGGTATAATGTATTTAGCCTGAAAAGGAGGCGATACAATGAACAGACATAAATCGGAACTTCGCCGTAAATTATTTATACTGATACTTGCATCTATGTTTTTACTCCTAATATGTATGGGAGTTATATTTGCAGTCTTTACCGGACAGATAAGAAAACAGGAAAAAGAATCGCTGTCACAGTTTTCCGAGGATATGAAAGACGTATATTATGAGGATCAGAAACTGGTTCTATCCAGAGAAACATGGTATTCTGCTGACTGGCTTAAATATCTCGGAGAGAACCGCTTCTGCGCGACCAGCAGTCAGGGGAGCTTTGAGATCCAGTGCATTAACATGATGAATATATACTGCTCTGTAATGCACAAATCAACCGATCTTCCTGATGATGAAGTTATCATTGCATATCATGGCGATTATTTTTTCTGTGCAAACGGATATACTGAAGAATATGTTGAATGGCTGCTGAATGACCTCTATTTCGATGACAGACGTCAGACTGAGATAGGCGGTACTGAATATCCTGACGGTGTAACATGGATGAAAGAATGCATATCTGAGTATTCTTTCTTAAGAAAAGAAGATTCTCTGATATCAATAGGTATAAACACTGTTTATGATATGGATGATAATACGCCTGTTAATCTGTGCGTCATAAAAACATATACTGATAATGATTCGCTGGAAAATTTCTCAGAAATCATAATAGATAAATATGCCGATACCGCAAATAACGCTAATCTACGCGCTTTACGGAGAGCGTTTTTAATAATGGCTGCGGCACTGATCGTAATAATTGTACTGTGCCTCATATACACCCGAAAAATATCAGGATATATTGCTGATCCAATTGAACTTGAACGGTTCCGTGTTCAGAAGGAAAAAGAAGCTCTTGAAGAAGCTAACCGAATGAAAACAGCCTTTCTCTCAGATGCTTCGCACGAGCTGAAAACTCCTCTTGCAGCAATGTCAGGATATGCTCAGAATGCAGAAATTGATCTTTTAAACGGCAGCAGCACCGCTCAGATACAGGAAAAACTAAAACGTATAAGTTCCGAGTCCAACCGCATGGCACTCATGGTAACGCAGATCCTCGATGCTACCCGTATTGAGGAAGGACGCATGGTTCTTGACCTTACATCATGCGATATTGAAAGCCTTGTACGTGAGGCAATCGAAACATATTTTGCTGTTCTCAACAAGAACAACAACCGTCTTGTGCTTCGTATTCCGCTTGATCTGCCAAAGGTCGAAGCAGACAGTTCAAGAATGCAGAGGGTATTTGTCAATCTTATCTCCAATGCCCTGAAACACACCAGAAACGGCACGATTCTTATAAAGGCAGAGGAGGAAGAAGGCTTCGTCAAGGTTACAGTCAAAGATACCGGAAGCGGTATCTCAGAAGAAGATATGCCGCATATCTGGGAACGGTATTACAAAGGAAAACACTCCGAAACAGGTACAGGCCTCGGCCTGTTCATATGTAAGTTTATCATCGAGTCCCACGGCGGAAAGATCTGGGCCGAAAGCGAGACCGGTAAAGGAACCGCATTTATTTTTACCCTGCCGATTGGTAATACACCTTAGTATTATAACACAGATTATGAAATAATTCTATACAGCACGCCACTGGCGTGCTGTTTCCGTAAAAGGATGCGCCTGCGGCGCTAATTGAAAAAAGCGACTGTCAATACAGCCGCTTCTGTAAAGGTATTCTCCCTGATAATTGATTGGAACACCGCTCGGTGCAACTATTATTTCAATATAAGCGATGCTATCCTTTTCGAGACGGTTCACATCAACGATTATACCAAATTTAGGAGAAAAATCAATGAATCAGGAAAATAAATAGGAGAAAAAATATGGTAACACAATGTAGGATAAAAGAAAACCCGAACTTCTGAAATCAAAAGTTCGGGTCCTTTCTATAGTGCCGCTGACCGGACTTGAACCGGTACGGTATTTCTACCAAGGGATTTTAAGTTTTTGGACTGGCTCAGCCAATCGAAGCAGAGCACGTCAAATCACAGTAAATTGAGGTAGTTCAAATCCTCATAAATTGCGTATTTTCGGGCTTTTCAGGGTGTCGGACTTTCTAAGTTACGCAAATCCATAATTTAGGAGAAAAATCGTAAAAATCTGAAAAAAGTCCGATTTGGTAGAAAACTTGGTAGAAAATCGAGTTTTCTACCAAAATAAAAAGTTGAATTATGGTAGAAAAGTTGGTAGAAAAAAAGCCTGGTAGAACCGCATATTTACGTCGTTTTCGAGCGTATAGCGATCAGTTTTGGTTACAAACAAAGCGCTATACGCTATTTTTATGCCCGAAATTTAATACATTTATAACGCTTTTCAGTGATGGAAAGCGTATTTTTTTACTCAAAACGCAAAAATGAAAAAATGCATTTTTTGAAAAACTACGTAATACCGTCGTTTGCGGTGATTTTGATGGGAGGAGTTTTCTATGTCTGAAAATCTGAGGATTGCTCCGAATGACAATGAGCTGTCACTCGAAGCAACAGCTGTTCTAACTCTTATGCTCAACAGTCCTGGAACAGATTATGTGAATGAAGTTGACCTCTGTCTTGTCTGTGAGAACGACTCGATAAAAACGATCAGAAGAGCTTTGAGCGAGCTGACCGACAAGGGATATCTGCTGCATATCGGTGACAAATACGCTGTTAATAAGCAGAGGGTAACACAGATGAAGCTTATATGAGCGAACAGGAGGATACGAACATGGCTGTTAAACCAATCAAGAAAAAGAAAGCGGACAGGACCACGCCTTCAACAGTATGCAGAGTAAACAAGAACGCTAACTATACCGTAATGAGCAACTATCATCTTCGTTCGCCCAATCTGAGCCTGAAAGCCGTCGGGCTTATGAGTAAGGTTCTCTCTTTGCCGGAGGAATGGGACTATTCCATTGCCGGACTTACCGCTATATGCAAGGAGAAAGAATCAGCTATCAAGTCAGCATTGAACGAGTTGAAGCGATGGGGATACCTCGTTGTATCGAAGCTTATGCCGAATCAGACGAAAAGCGGTCGTATCGAGTACGTTTATGATTTCTACGAGTATTCAGAAATAGATGTTCCACAGGAAGAAGATACTGCTGATGATGACGGAGATGTTTCCGATGAGGATACATACTCCGAAAAAATAGTCCCACAAGAGATCAGAAAACAAGGTATAGAAAATCTACCCCTTGAAAATCAACCTGTAGAAATTCTGCCGACAGAAAATCAAGGGCAATTAAATACTAAGAACAAAATAAAGAAAAAAGAATTACTGTTTGATCAAGTATCCATCAATCAATCTTCCACCGGAAAAGAAAAAGCTGCTGGTACGGAAGATGGACTGACTGACGGATATCTCAGCAAACATCAGATTTATTCTGATGTAGTCAGAGCAAACATAGATTTTCCTTTCTTTGCTGAATGGCTTGGTGATGATGAGGAAGCAGAAGAAATTGTTCAGATGATCGTAAGGCAGATCTGTTCAGGTAAAGCAACTGAACGTATCTGTCAGCATGAGTATCCGAGGGAAGTCGTCAAAGCAGCGATGTTGAAAGTAGATATCTATGTTCTTGAAAATGCTATCGAGCAGATGAAGCAGACTGAAAACGTCCGTAATTACGAAAGCTATCTTATCAGTACTCTGTTCAATGAAGCCAACGGAAAGCGTTTCAAGGAAAATGCTGAACAGCGGTGGGCAGAGTATTCTGTGAGAAGAGATATGGGTTCTTATTGAGAATAATCAATAAAAAAGCACACTCCCTGTTACAGGAATGTGCTTTGGTATGGTCAATCATAATTTATCATGCCGGCTTTGTTGACATTTGCTGTTCAATATCGTTGATTTCATCGAGAGTTAAGCCTAATGCTTTGGCAATATCGGTTTTAGAAACTGTACCCAATGACAGCAAATTTATAACAATCTGAATTTTCTCAAGCCTAATGGCTTCGTTACGCATATCTTCAATAGCTTTACACATAATGCTCACTCCTTCCTGAGTTTCTTTGAAATATCGAGTTTTATCTGCAAGTTCTTTGATTTTCATGTCTTCTGCTCTCGTGCAGCGGAAGTCATGAACGAGGTTGGCAAGATCGGATGTATCATCGGCATTATTATATGCCCCATTGACAAAAATTATGTGTGCTCCGTCGTTCAGAGGTTTCCCTGTAACTGTATCGGTCCATTCAAAATTATAGATAAGTTGGTTTTCTCCTCTGACATCATTTTCTGTTATGAAAATGACATAAGAAACAGGGAGTTCTTCGAATTTTTCTTTGGCTTTCAGAAATTCCACATCTATTGCACTTGAATGATATCTTGCTCTCTGAGGGGTAGCACCATTGTCAGCTCTTTGGATTTCCAGATCAAATTTAGTTCCTTTACTGTCTGTACCGAATACATCGAGACAGATAGAACGGGAACCAAGAAGACGTTTAAGGTCATACTGCGTTTCTTCTGATATAAGCTGTAAGTCTTCTATTCCTGTGATGATTCTTAATACGCGCTGCGCCAGAGGAAGGTCGTTCCTGAAAAGCTCACGCATGAAGCTATCATCTAATGGACGGTAGTTTTCAATGGTACGAAGATCGTCTTCATGCCACTGGTTATCCGTTTTCTTTTGTATGGCCAAGTTTGCACCAACTTTCAATAACATCCTTGTTTTATACTATTATAACACATCTATAACAAAAAAATCAATAGCTAATTTTTAACGAAAGGCCGTGTTTAGTATGATTGTAATCTGATTTTTGCGACAGTGTCGCAAATGTTTAAGAGGGAAAGACTGTAAAATAAATATTGAAATTGTTAAAAGCATTGCCAGCGAAAGGAGGTGAAAACCATGGCGAAGTCAATTATCACCCAGGACGGAACTATCATAAACTTTGATAAGCTCCTTGCCGTGTACGTTGATGAAGATCTTGACGACGATGATAATGTCCTCGGATATGACCTTGTTGGCGTTACCGGCACTGAGATCAACTCTCATGCTGTCATTCTCGGCAGCTATGATGATGAAAAGTCCGCAATGAAAGCAAAGTCAGACCTTATCATCTGGCTCCAGAGTGAAGCCTTCTCTACTTTTGAGGTGCCGGATTATGACGAAGGAGGTGATGCGTAATGCCGTCTGATTTTGAAAGCGGTACAAAGAAAACCATTGATATTACGCTGAAAGCCGAAAGGATAACATCCGATATGCTGAAAAGCGCCTTGCAGGAGTTCATGACCGGCAAGGCTGTGAAAAAAGGTCGTATGACCTACAGACAGCTTCAGAAGCAGTCTGTGTCAAAGCTTGACAGCATTGAGGTCAGTGACAGCAATATCGGA
Source organism: Oscillospiraceae bacterium (assembly GCA_017438745.1). Classification (GTDB taxonomy): domain Bacteria; phylum Bacillota; class Clostridia; order Oscillospirales; family Ruminococcaceae; genus HUN007. The sequence continues at coordinate 14,072 of JAFRUS010000102.1, forward strand.
GATTTCTTAGAGACCGCAAGAAAATACGACATTGACTATGCCCTGAAAAGAGACAAAAGCACCGAACCGCCTACTTATCACGTTTTCTTTTCAGCTGCAAATACTGAAAGCTTCAAGAGAGCGTTTACCGAGTATCTCGGCAAGGATCAGGGCAAATCAGAAAAACGTGGCGAGTTTACCCGTGAACAGCTTGAAAAGTCAGCTGAACGTGTAGCACAAAGACCACGCAGACACAGAAACAGAGAAAGAAACAGGGAAAACAGACGATGATCTATGATTTTTTCAAGTCCTTACCCGTTCCGAGGGCAAGAGGCGATGATTTTTCTACGGTGGACTTTTGCACCGATACTGACAGAAAGGGACTGCATCTTTGCAGATCAGTTCAAGGAAACTCAAAAAGCTGATCATTAAGGCTGTTCCCTATGTTATCTTCTCGTATGCGGGTAACCTTATCGGTTATGCTTACCGTACAGCTGAGGGAAACGGTTTTCAGCAGAAGATCGTTCCGTTCATGAGCGGTCTCGGTACAGCTTTTGCAAAGGTCTTTCCGAGTTTACACCCGTTTGATATTCTATTCGGCCTGGTTCTTGCGGGTGTAATGTGGTTAGTCATATATGTCAGGTCGAAAAATAAGAAAAAATTCCGGCAGGGCGAAGAATATGGTTCTGCGGTATGGGGCAGCGAAAAGGATATTGAGCCGTACGTGGATACGACCTGTGCCGAAAACAACGTGATCCTGACCAAAACGGAATCTCTGACTATGGGGAAACCATATGCTCCGAAGTATGCACGAAACAAGAATATCCTTGTGATTGGCGGCTCAGGCTCCGGCAAGACCAGATTTTTCTGTAAGCCTAACCTCATGCAAATGCACAGCAGCTATGTCATGACAGATCCAAAGGGTACCGTCCTTGTCGAATGCGGAAAAATGCTTCAGTGGGGCAGACCAAAGCGTGACGGCAAGGGACGTATTAAGTACATCAAAGGTGCAGACGGAAAGTATCTCAAAGATGATAAAGGTAATTACATACCTGAGTGTCAGCCTTATAAGATAAAGGTCTTTAACACCATCGACTTTGCAAAGTCGATGCACTACAACCCTTTTGCCTACATAAGTGAAAAGAACCGTGAAAAGGATATCCTGAAATTCGTCGAAGTTCTCATAAAGAATACAACTTCTACACAGCAGCCGAGCGGTGATGATTTCTGGGTGAAAGCTGAAAAGCTTCTCTACACGGCTTATATCGCTCTGATATTTGCCATGTATCCGGAAAGTCAGTGGAACTTTGAAACTCTGATAGAGATGATAAATCACTCGGAGTGCCGTGAGGACGACGAAGAATTTGTAAACGCCATGGACGAGGAATTTGCTATGCTTGAATGCTGGCTTAACGGTACAGAATACAGCGATCCCGAAGTCCAGGCAGAATATCAGGACTTGTTTGACAGCACCCCCGATGCCAATCAGAGAAGGCTCGGCGGATTTGCCGTCAAACAGTTCAAGGCGTATAAGCTTGCAGCAGGAAAAACTGCTAAGTCCATACTTATAAGCTGTTCTACACGCCTTGCGCCATTTGCTATCGATGAAGTGCTGGAGATCACTTCATACGATGAACTGCACCTTGACAGGCTTGGTGACGAGCTGAGTGCATTGTTTATCATTATCTCCGATACTGACGCTACATTCAACTTCCTTGTAGCGATCATGTATTCACAGCTGTTCAATCTGCTTTGTACAAAAGCGGATAACAGCAAGGGCGGTAAGCTGAAATACCATGTCCGCTGTATACTCGACGAGTTCAGTAACATCGGTCAGATACCGGAATTTGAGAAGCTGATAGCTACTATCCGAAGCCGTGAAATCAGTGCTTCTATCATTTTGCAGGCGAAAAGCCAGTTGAAAGCTATCTATAAGGATAATGCTGACACGATAGAAGGTAACTGTGATACCACGCTCTTCCTTGGCGGAAAGGAAAAAAGCACTCTGAAAGAAATATCGGAGAGCCTTGGTAAAGAAACGATAGACAGTTTCAATACCTCAACCAACCGTGGACAGAGCGAAAGCTACGGTATGAACTATCAGAAACTTGGTAAGGAACTGAAAAGTCAGGATGAGCTGGCTGTTATGGACGGTGATAAATGTATTCTACAGTTAAGGGGTGTAAGACCTTTTTTCAGTGACAAATACGATATTACCCGTCATAAGCAGTACCCGATGCTGCTTGACTCCGATCCGAAGAATGAGTTCGACATCAAAAAGTATGTTGAGAAGAAAAAGAGGATGCATCTTACGATTTCGCCGGACGATGAAGTTATGCTGTTCGAGGCAGGAAATAAAGCAGTCCGACAGGAAGTTACAGATAATGATGCAGCAGAAACAGATAATGCATCAGAAGAATCACCGGAAGTAACCGAACAGAAAGATATATACATCGGTTATGAACGGCAGTGAAGAAACCGGATAAAAAAGAGAACCGGTTGAAGCTGAAACCACTTATTTCATTTTATTTGAGGAGATTTTTTACTATGGAAGCAATGAATATTACTATGGCTGAAAATGCCGCAGCAGAGACAACAACAATCGCACAGCCTAAGCACAAGTGGCTTGCTAAGGGCTGTAAGCTTGCAAAGAAGGCTACACTTCTCGCAACAACCGCAGGAGTTATGATGAACACCTGTGTAACACACGCTTTCGCAGCAACAGGTGTTGTAAATACAGCGACTTTCATCACTACTGCGTGTACAGTACTCCAGTCAGTTATCTGCCTCATCGGCGGCGGTGTCGGTGTATGGGGTGTCGTAAACCTTCTTGAAGGCTACGGCAACGATAACCCTGGTGCAAAAGCACAGTAGTGATATAGAAGTTTTTTCTCCCTTAATACAGACCGCATAACATCGGCGTTATGCAGTCTTTTTTCCATAGTGTCCTGTCTCCACCTCGACCGAGGAAGTCGCAACATCAAAGCGGAAATAAATGTCAATCTGCTGAATACGCTTTCCGCTTGACTTGTCGGGTTCGTGGACGATGATCTTGTCAACCAATTCGTGCATGATCTCAGGCGTGAGCGTTTCGATATGCTCATATCTATGCACAACTTTGAGGAACGCCGTTACATCGGAGGACTTCTGCTCTGCACCGTCAATCAGGGTTGTAAGCTCCGCAACGGTAGCTTTCAGTTTTGCCTGTTCGTCCTCATATCCTGCCGACATCATCGTGAAACGCTCATCGGAGAGCCTGCCGAGGACATTATCCTCATAGAGCCTTGTAAAGAGCTTGTCCAGTTCAGCGATACGCTTTTCAGCCTGTTTCAGCGTTTTCTTTGCTTTTGTAAGCTCCGAGGACTTGTGCTGAACGGAATTACTCATAGCGGTCTGGATAAATTCGTCCTCATTATCACGCACCATTGCAAGGAGTTTGTTCAGTTCTCCGAGGACAATTTCATTCAGGACACAGGTGCGGATATAATGAACCGTGCATTTGTCCTGTTCCTTTGCGTAAGTCGAGCAACGCATATGCTCCTGTTCAGGGCGTTCATTCTTGCGACGGCTCAGATACATCTTTTCTCCACAGTCGGCACAGTATACCATTCCTGCAAACGGGTTGACTGTCTGCATTTTCTGCGGTCTGCGTTTGTGTTTGCGAAGTTCCTGCACCAAGTCAAATTCCTGCTGAGAAATAATCGGCTCTTGCGTGTTCTCGAAGATAAGCCACTCGTCCTGTGGATTGTAGACGATTTTGTGAACCTTGTAGGACTTCATCTTTGTACGGAAGTTGACCGTATGACCGCAGTATTCAAGGCGTTCAAGGATATGGGCAATCGTGTTTGCACCCCAGCGGTATGTTTTAGCATTATGCCGTCCGTTGTCCCTGCCCTGAGAAAGAGCATAGGCGGTCGGTGTTGGTATGCCTTGCTCCGTCAAAATCCTTGCGATCTGCACCGGACCGTAGCCGTCAATGCAGAGCTTGAAAATCTTGCGTACCACCTCGGCGGCAGGCTCGTCAATTACCCACAAGTTCTTGTCGGTATCCGACTTCTTGTAGCCGTAAACAGGCGGACACAGGTGCTTTCCCGACTGTCCCTTTGCCCTG
>JAFRUS010000103.1 GCA_017438745.1 Oscillospiraceae bacterium
GCTCTTTTACGTCGAAAATACTCGGTTGGCGACGACCCGGGAAGATAGATAGACGCCGGCACTTATATGCACCATTAGCTCAGTTGGTAGAGCAACTGACTCTTAATCAGTGGGTCCTGGGTTCGAGCCCCCGATGGTGCATTTTTTTATTTTTACAGAGAAATATTTACTGGCCCGTTGGTCAAGTGGTTAAGACTCCGCCCTCTCACGGCGGCATCACGAGTTCGAATCTCGTACGGGTCATTTGTTTATTGTTAAACAAAACAAAAGGGCCAATAGCTCAGTTGGTTAGAGCAACCGGCTCATAACCGGTAGGTCCCGGGTTCGAGTCCCTGCTGGCCCATTCAAAGCTTTATGAGTTAATCATAAAGCTTTTTTGTTTGCTTAATTTAGAATGTAGTATGCAGAACGGAAGAAACAGACACCTCTGGTTCTTAAAGTGAACATAAAAAACATCACCGTTCACTATAATTGTTTGGATTTAAGGATTGATAAACTATGGATAACAGAAAAATCGTATTTCTTGATATTGACGGAACACTTGTAAACTCAGAAAAGAAGATCACTCCGGCTACAAAGGCGGCACTGATGAGAATACAGAAGGAAGGCGTTAAAGTAGCTATCGCTTCGGGCAGACCGTCAAAGGGAGTTGTTCCGTTTGCCGATGAACTGGAACTTGATAAGTTCGGCGGTTTTATCATGCCTTTCAACGGATGCAATATTATTAATTATCAGACAAAGGAAGTCGTTTTTGCCAATACTCTTTCAATGGACGTAGTAAAGCGTACTTATGAGACAGCAAAAGAATACGGCCTTGAAATGATCACTTACAAGGGTGATGTTATTCTTTCTGAAACAGATGATAATCCGTATCTTCTTATAGAAGCAAGAATAAATAAGATGGACGTTGAAAAGGTAAAAAACGTTTATGAAGCCATTGAAGAGCCGCCTGTAAAGTGTCTCATTCTGGGAGACGGTGATTATCTCGGTAAAATAGAATCAGAGATAAAGGAGAAGATAGGTGCCGGTGCAAATGTATTCCGTTCTGAGCCTTTCTTCATCGAAGTTGTGCCTGAGGGCCTCGACAAGGCCGCTGCAATAGCTGAGCTTATAAAGAAGACAGGTATAAAAAGAGAGGACACTATCGCTTTCGGAGACGGTTTCAATGACGTATCTATGGTGGACTACGCCGGAATCGGTGTGGCTATGAGTAACGGATGCGATAAAATCAAGGAAGTTGCCGACAGAATAGCTCCTGACAACAACTCAGACGGTGTTGCAGCAGTTATCAATGATATTTTCCCGGAGGATCGCTGATGTCAGAGGAACAGTATCAGAAGAACAGACGTCATTTCAGAATATATACTGCTTCTGCTTTTCTGATCTATCTGCTTATAGTTCTTCACATAACTATTTTCAGCAGAGAGCCGGAGGAAAGGCGCATTGACACGGAACTTTTTCGTTCCTACAGGCTGCTTTTCGTAGAAAAGAATGATTTCTATTACGGTCAGATAGTATGTAATATTCTTATGACGGTACCGTTTGGTATCCTGATTCCTCTTCTGAATCCGAAGATTCGTTCTTTTATGAAAATTTTATTGTCCGGCCTGCTTTTTTCCCTGATCATAGAACTGGTTCAGTACTTTACCGGACGCGGACTCTTTGAGTTTGATGATCTTTTCAATAATACTGTCGGAGCGATTATCGGTTATCTTTTGTTTTTATACTTTTACTGGCGCTATCGGGTGAATATGAAAAAGTTAAGACGATCATAGGAACTTTACGGGTATCAGTGAAGAACAGTATACCGGAGATTAAGAACAGAAACAAAAAAGCATATCGTACTTTGAAAATATGTACGATATGCTTTTATTATTGCTTATTAATAATAATCTTTACAGATGATCAGATAGCACCGTGCATCTTTGCCTTGAAGTCGTCCTTGAGAGCTTCGAGCTTCTTGGAGTCTTCCTGACGCTTGATTCTTGCCTGTTCCTGGATCTGCTTTGTTTCGTCGATACCTCTTACGATAGTGTTCCATGTCTTTTCGAGGGTCTCTACCTGAATTGAGCTGCCTGAAGCAAGCTGTGCTGTCATCTTAGACTGAGCAACTGTGTTTTCTGCATTCTTGATAAGAAGTTCGTTTGTCTTTTCATCGAGAGCGCTCATAGCTTCAGCCTGTACACGCTGTCTCTTGAGCATGATAGCCTGTGCAAGTGACTGCTTGAATACCGGCATTGTGATGATGAATGCAGAGTTGATCTTTCTGATAAGATTGAGGTTTGAGTATTCCATTGTCTTGAGCATTGGAATAGTCTGAAGAGCTACGTTTTCAGCAACCTTGAGGTCCATGACTCTCTGGTCAAGGATATCACGTGTCTGAATGAGGTTGTTAAGATCCATACGGATAGTACCGTCTTCAGGATTTGCATTTACCTTAGCCTGATATTCTTCGATATATGCATCAAGTTCCTTAACGCCCTGTTCGCCGGCCATGATATACTTAAGGAGTTCCTCGTAGTATGCAAGGTTAGCTTCGAACATTTTATCGAGCTTTACGTTTGTCTCACCGATCTCCTTTTCGTATCCCTTGAGCTGAATGTAGATCTTGTCTACTGCTTCGCCCATTGTGTGATACTTGCCGAGGATCTTGTCAAGTTCCTTCTTGGCATTTGAGAAGAGCTTTTTAAGGCCCTTTTCTTCAAGTGCAAGTTCCTTGCTGTCAAACTGATTCATAACTTCTGCAAGGTTCTGGAGGAGCTTGCCTGAGTCATTTATCTGGTTGATATCCATTGAATTAAGCACCTGGTCAGATGCCTTTGATATTTCTTCAGCTACAGGACCGCCGAATTTTACGATCGAGTTAGGATTGCTTACATCGATCTGAGCAGTGAGTCTGTCGATCTCATCTGAATTTATGATCTTTTCCTGGAGTTCCTGTTTTGCTACAGTAATATTGAATTCCTGAGCTACTTCCGGTACTACTTCCGGTACTGCCACAGCTTCTGCTGCGGGTGTGATCTCAGCTGCAGCTTCCTTGGCAGCTTCTGCGCTTGGTTTGAAATTTAATGCCATTTTTTATATCTCCGTTTCTCAGCCGTGAATGGTATAAAGCTGTATCCGGCTGGTAAGTACAGCTTTGTATATGTTACAGTGAACTCCGATGTTAAAGTTTACTGTAATTGGTTTGTGTTCTGAATGTTCCGGAAATCAGTTTATCAGGCTGCTGATCAACAGATATGCCGGTAATGCCGAAGGTGTCAGATCATTTTCTGCCCTTGAATATTCTTCCGAAGAATGACGTCTTTTCCTGTGGTATCTCTTTCGGAATAGCAAGGTTCTGTGGTCTGAAATCATATTTGAATTCGCCGTGGATGAATTCCTGGAAAGCTTCCGGACGGATATATGCTTCAAGATTCTTGTATCCGGTAGGAGTATAGACGATGATGTCAAATCCTATGAGGTTAAAGAGAGTAAGCAGTATGCATTCCGGTGCTTCAAATGTATTCTGACCGGAAGATACGATTACTATCTTCGGAATATCTTTGGTGAAGTCAAACTTCTGGATTATCTGAATAAGTCTGTTTGGTATGCTCAGTCCCACAGTCAGTACGAGAGGAACAATGTCACTGTCAGGGACCATGATGAATCCGCTGTCGATAACTTCCTGCATCTTGCTGAAAATGAGGTACTGTACGTTGTCTGTGAGATAGTTGTATTTGTTTAAAGGCGATCTTTTAAGTGCTTCTATGTCAATCTTTTTGCCGTTGCTTACCTTCTGTGCCTGATCACGTCTTACGCCTGCTGTAGGTTTGAAGAACGGTATTTTGTTGAAGTATACTGACATAGGAGAAAGCTTGAACGCTATATCCTTGTAGTATTCCTGAACGTCACCCTTCGGGATACCGCTTATCTTGGCAAACATGTTCGGTACTATAACATACTCGTTTCTGCTGTCAAAGCCTGTGCGGTACATAGCCTGCTGATGCCACATAAGGCCAAGTTCCTCGTAGGTGGTGGTAAGAGTCTGGTTGCGTGAGAAACTGAACTGATGTGTTCTGAACATTGTGTTGTCGTTATAAAGAATGTGATCAAGAGACTGTTCCGCGTCATATGCCATTGTCGCAAGCTTTGTCTTGATCATCCTGTCAGGGAACGGCATGCCGCTTCTTGAATCTTTTCCTTCGAGGATAGTCAGATCTGCAAATCCGACGGATGTTACAGTCTGGAGTATTGATTTGTCAGGATTAAAGTAGAAGACGTCGAGACCTGAACGTGAAAGCATGTTCAGGAAATGAAGCTCCGGAACTGTTATTTTTCCGTAGTAGACAACTGCAGGAATATCGCTTCTGTAGAAGTCGAACATAGATGTTATCTGATCGAACCAGCATGAAAGCATTACACATGTGTTGAACAGATTGTTTGTCTGAATGCTGTTTACGGCATCGATAAATGCTTTCTGTGCAAGAACTGTTCGTCCGAGATTGTCGTTTATCTTAAATCTTTCCGCAAACTTTGCTATCATTGCGGCGTCATTTGTTTTCTGTATTGTATAGTATTTTTCAGCATCGCTGTATCCCGGCTTTCTGAGCTCGGTTAGAAGCGTAAACTGTCTGCCGCTGGAAGTGAATTCTTCCTTCGCGGTATAGAGTGAGTTGTTGTATGAAGTTTCCTCATTGAGGCCGATGCATGCAGTAAAATAGACCGGTAATGTGGTATCGGTGCAGAGAAGTTTTGCCTGACGGATATCAAGGTTTGTAAGCATATCCTTGAAGATGGAATCCCAGTCTGTCTGCAGATATTTCAGCATCAGCGGATCAGATGCACTTACTATAGCATTTAACTGCTGATTTGCTTTCTGCTTGTTTGTGTACTGTTCAATGTTCACCTTGCCGAGATTCAGCGCAAGAGCTGTCTTTATCGATCCTTCATGGAGAACGGAATACTCGTTGTCAGTGTCACAGTCACGGTATGTTTTTTCATCTGTATAGTTTACGTAAGTAACTTTGCATCCTAATTTGCTTACATACCAGAGCCAGTAAACTTCGTGCTTTGTGATCTCACCGATGTATAGAATGTTGTTTACTTCATAAGTGTTGTATCGGATCAGCCAGCAAAAGAATTTCACCATTGCATTTTTCTGTGCTGACGGTGAAGGTGAATCGTTCTTGACTTCTTCAAGAACGTCCATCATTTTTGCGGCAGCATCGTCCGATGATTTTACTGTTCCGAACTTAGTGATGTCAAGAACTAAAGATGCTTTGAGTTTGTCGAGAAAACCTTTTATTGTATCTTTGTCAGGTTCATTCGGTATATTTATTAAGGAACTTACTTTGTTTACTTCCGGGCTGGCCGGATTCGCTATTGGCTTATCGAAGAAAAGACCGTTTGTTTTTGTTCCTGCGTATAACGATATGAGGAGTTCAGTGAAGTCCTTTTCGTTATCGTAGCCTATATATCTGTTAAAGTTACTGTTTGCCGGAGCACCTCCTGTTTTAGCTGGTGTTTCAGCCTGTGGTGCAGTTGCAGGTACAGCTGCCGGAGCAGGATTCTGTTCGCGGGAACGGTCGTATCTGGTGCCGCCGAAATTGATAGCCAATTGTTGTCACCTCTTGTCAAATAATAATAGTCATAATATAAATAATCACAGATTAATTATATCAAAAACAGTTAAATCTGTCAAACTTCAAAGTCGATGCATGCGCGGCTTTTTCTGACTGAACAGATGAATTTTCCGAACTCCTTGTGGTCAGGATGGTTCTGATATTCTGAAAGTCCTTTCATGTCGTCAAAGTCGCAGATAAGGGCAATGTCATAGTTTGTTGCATCTGCTTCAGGTGAATTTGTTACCACGCTGTATTCACGGAGTGAAGGCACCTTGGTTCTTAATGCTTCCGCTCTTTTTGCTGCCTCAGCAAGGTTTTCTGCCTTTGTTTTTCCTTCAGCTTCGTCGAGAAGTGAGAACATTACGATGTGTCTTATCATTATAATATCTGCCTTTCATTTATAAGTGTTTATTTGCCGTAACGACTGATGTCGTTGACAAAAGAATTCTGATGAAGTATAATTTTATTTGCACCCGCAGTTCCGGTAAGCCGGAACAGCGGCTGAATCAGTGATTCCTTGGCTGTATGCTATGATTATAATTATACTATATAATGCATTTCAAGTCAATTAATAAAGTGTTGCGGAGGACGGTTTTAATGAAGTATTTTTGCAGACCTGGGGACAGAAAAGGTACATGCTACTACGAGTTTCAGAAAGGCGAATTTGACGAGACATTCTGGAAGGATGACTCACTGCTTATACATGATGACGACTGGTATGACAGCGGACTTGAGGATTTCTTCTTCGCTGAAATACCTGATCTTGATGAATACGGCACGACTACGGTAAAACGCGAGCAGTGGGATGAGATAAGAGAACATGCCTCAGAATACGACGAGATCGTGAATGAGGCTCTTGCCGAACTCGATGAATGGGTGAAGGAAACTTTTGAAGAATACGACGAATTCTCGATTCTCGGACTGTAATCGTAACGGTGATATGTAATGTACGATTACAAAGGGAAAATCCAGAATTATCTTAAAGACACCTGGTCGTCACTCGGAACCCTTGTTTTCTGGCTTATTGCCGGATCAGTGACTGGTGCGGTCGTCGGACTTGTGGGCGTTGGGTTTCATTATGCAATTGCTTCGCTTACGGGGATCAGAAACGAGCATAACAGTGTCATTTTTCTGCTGCCGCTTGGCGGCCTTCTGGTGGTCTGGCTTTACAAAGCAGCGGGTTTTGAAAAGGACAAGGGTACCAATGCAGTCATCCTGGCTGTCCGTGAAAATGAGGAGCTTCCGTTCCGGCGTGCAGTCCTTATTTTTGTAAGTACGGTCATCACACACTTTCTTGGAGGATCATCCGGCCGAGAGGGCGCGGCTCTGCAGATAGGCGGAAGTCTGGCGGCATCCGGCAGCAGGCTTATTAAGCAGGGAGAAAAGCAAAGCAAGATGTTTGTAATGTGCGGAATGAGTGCCTGCTTCTCGGCTCTTTTCGGTACGCCTGTTACCGCTGCTATATTTTCGATAGAAGTAATAAGTGTAGGAATAATGCATTACAGTGCCATAATACCGTGTGTAGTATCGGCTATCACTGCCTATGAGATATCTACCGGACTCGGAGTTGTTCCTACTTCATTCAGTATAAGAATGGTACCGGAACTTCACGAGATAACGATACTTAAGGTTATCCCGTTCGCTGTTGCCTGCGCACTTGCGAGCAGATTTTTCTGCTTTATTATCCATCGTATAAAGCATATAATGCAGGGGTATATACCTAATCCGTATATTCGGATTCTTACAGGATCTGCGATAATCATTGCTCTTACACTTGCCGTGGGAGATCAGCGTTTTAACGGAGCAGGCGGTGATATTATCACACAAAGCTTTTCAGTTAAAATGGCGTTCTACTACTGGATACTGAAGCTTTTGTTTACTGCAGTCACACTTGGATGCGGTTTCAAGGGCGGTGAGATCGTCCCGGCATTCTTTGTGGGCGCCACATTCGGAAGCTTCGCTTCTGAATTTTTCGGAATCAATTATTCATTCGGAGCGGGACTCGGCCTTATAGCGCTGTTCTGCGGAGCTACGAACTGTCCGGTAGCATCACTGCTTATGAGCATTGAACTCTTTGGCGTAGAGGCGATTCCATATTTCGCGCTGATATGTGGTATAGCGTATCTTGTATCGGGTGATACCGGACTTTACGGCGAACAGAAGATCATGTATTCAAGAAAAATGCCTGTATTTATCAACAGGACACTCAGAAACAGGAAACCTGAACAGCCATCGGAAGATGTTCAGAAAAAATAATAAAAAGCCTGCGAAAGTTTTTGAACTGACGCAGGCTTTTTTCTTTTCATTAATGTACATATCATGTCACAGAAGCGTTATCACCGGATATCCGTGCAGATTTATGAAAAAACGGATTCTTACTTATGTTCAAGCTGGAGTTTACGGAAGTCTTCGGTGAGCTTAACAGCATCTTCGTAGCTTGAAAGACTGTAGCATCTTGCACGGAATGAAGCAGCACCGTACATACCAGTAAGATACCAGGCAAAGTGCTTTCTTGCTTCCTGTATTGCAATGTGTTCAGGTTTGTCAGACATGGCAAGTCTTAAATGGTAGAGCATAGTTTCCATTCTCGTTTCAAGATCCGGAGGAGTAAAAGGCTTTCCTTCAAAGTAGGAGTCGATCTCCTTAAAGATCCACGGATTTCCGTATGTAGCACGGCCTATCATAACAAGGTCGCATCCGGTATAGTCGTACATACGAAGTGCGTCATCCAGTGAGGCAATATCACCGTTGCCGATAACAGGAATGGAGACCGCTTTCTTTACCTCTTTTATAATGTTCATGTCAGATTTACCGGAATACATCTGATTTTTCGTTCTTCCGTGAACGGTAACAGCATCTGCACCGGCTTTTTCCATTGCGGCAGCGAATTCCACGGCGTTTACATGATCTTCGTCCCAGCCTTTTCTTATTTTAACCGTAACAGGAACCTTAGATTCTGCTTTTACGGCTCGTACTATTTCTGCTGAAAGAGCGGTATCCTTCATAAGAGCGGCTCCTGAGCCGTTTCCGGCTACCTTTGGAACAGGACAGCCCATGTTGATGTCTATTATATCCGGTTCGTACTTTTCTATAATTTTTACGGCCTTTGCCATGAATTCAGGTTCGTTTCCGAAAAGCTGAAGGGCACATGGTCTTTCTTTTTCTGTTATTTTACAGAGTTCCTCGGTTTTTCTGTCACTGTAGCACAGACCTTTCGAGGAAATAAGTTCGCTTACTGTATATGAAGCTCCGAACTCCCTGTTTAATATCCTGTAAGCTCTGTCCGCTACACTTGCCATTGGTGCGAGTACTGCGGTCTTTTTTATTTCTACATTGCCTATTTTAATGTATTCCATTCTTTTCACCTTTTTTATTTGCTTTTTATGATCAGGTTTTACTCTGTTATTGCTTCGTTTTTTCTTTTGCTTTTTCTTCGGTTCTTGCTTTACTTTTTACTTTTTTTTTCGAATTTTGCTTTGTTTTTCTTCTGTTTTTCTTCACTTTTGACTTTGCTTTTTACTTCTGTTTTTTTTTCGATTTTTGCTTTGTTTTTTTACTTCTTTTTTTCTTCGATTTTTGTTTTGCTTTTTTTCTTCTGCTTTTTAAATTCCGTTTTTTATTTTTCTGTTTTTTTTAATTTTCATTTTCACTTATTTTTCTGATTTTTATATTTCGAGTTTTTCCGGATTTTTGTTTTCTGAAATTTTATAATTTTTTCTTTGCATTTTTGCCTCAATTATTTTATCATAATTTTTCAGATTTTCAAAGTGTTTTTTTATTTTTAAAAATTCTGATAGTCTTTTTTCTGAAAATCTGTTATAATAGAAATAGATTTTTTATAGAATTCGGGTTGAAAATGGGTTGCAAGAACGCTCCTGCGACTCAAATTTAATTACCAACCGGTTTAAAGGAGGAAGATTTTTGAAAATACTTGCTATAGACGGTAACAGCATATTAAACCGTGCTTTCTACGGCATAAAGCTTCTGTCGAACAAGAAAGGCGTCTTCACAAATACCATCACGGGTTTCATGAATATCTATCTGAAGGAAAAAGAGGTTGTGAAACCTGATTGCACAATGGTTGCATTTGACCTTAAGACTCCGACCTTCAGACACAAGAAGGTGGATACCTATAAAGCGAACAGAAAAGGTATGCCTGCCGAGCTTGCTTCACAGCTTCCTCTGGTTAAGGAACTGCTTAAGGGACTGGGTATAAAAATAGTGGAATGTGAGGGCTTCGAGGCCGACGATATTCTCGGTACAGTGTCTGAGATCTTTTCTTCATCAGGTAACGAATGTATCGTACTTACAGGCGATCGCGACAGTCTTCAGCTTATAAATGACAAGGTGCATGTTAGGCTTGTGACCAATAAGGAGACCATAGAATTTGATGAGGCACTCTTCATTGAAAAGTACGGATTTGAGCCTATACATCTTATTGATCTGAAGGCACTTATGGGTGACAGTTCCGATAACATTTCAGGTGTTCCGGGCATAGGAGAAAAGACTGCAACCACACTCATAACTCAGTATAAAACGGTTGAAGCGTTGTACAACTCGATTGATGAGGCTGATCTGACAAAATCGGTCAGGAATAAACTGATTACTGGCCGCGATGCTGCTGATACCAGTAAATGGCTTGCAACTATAGTTAAAAATGCTCCGGTTGACAACTTGCCTGAGGCCTACAGAACAGGCGAAACAGACGAAAAAGCAGTCAGCAGACTCCTTACTGACCTTGAAATGTTCAAGCTTCTTGAAAGACTTCACATTGCACCGTCAGCCGTTGATAACAGCGCTGCAGAGCAGACTGAAGCGGTCGAACTGCCTGTAATAAAGAATGTTTCCGTGCTTGATGAGAAGACACTTGAAGCCGTTTCAGCCTCGGAAAAAACAGATTTTCTTTTTGAAAAGGAATCAGGAAAACTGAAGTTAATTTGCGGCGATGCTTTATACACATCAGAAGACGGTGAACTTATTCTCAGGTTTTTAGCTTCCGACGCAAAGAAAAGGACGTTTTCAGCCAAACCTGTTTACTGCCATGCTTTTGCGGCAGGTTCATCCTTAAAGAATATAGCTTTTGACGCAGAGATTGCTGCGTATCTGCTTGATTCCATAGCTTCCGACTATGACCTTGGTAATCTGTGTGCGTCATACGGTGTGCCTAATGTTAGCGAAGATCAGGCTGACTATGCTGATGTGATCAGACTTTCAGCTCTCTGCGATGTACTTGAAAAACTTATAGAAGAAAACAAAATGAATGACCTGCTTTATAACATAGAACAGCCTCTTACTGAGGTACTTGCGTCTATGGAGACAGTAGGTGTCAGAACAGATACAGACGGTGTAAAGGAATTCGGCGTAATGCTTTCGAAGGAAATAGACGAATACCGTGACCAGATCTATAAAATGTGCGGAAGGGAGTTCAATATTTCATCTCCAAAGCAGCTTGGTGAAGTTCTTTTCGAAGATCTCGGACTGCCTGCGAAGAAAAAGACGAAAAGCGGATACTCCACAAACGCAGAAGTTCTTGAAGAGCTCCGCGATAAGCATCCTGTAATAGACAATATACTGAAATACAGGCAGTTGAGCAAGCTCAACTCAACATATGTTGAAGGACTTCTCAAGACTGTTGCTGACGACGGAAGGATTCACAGCGTATTCAAACAGACCGAAACAAGAACAGGACGTATTTCATCCACTGAACCGAACATGCAGAACATTCCTGTTAGAACTGAACTTGGTAGTCAGATGAGAAAGTTCTTCACATCAGGTGAGGGAAGAGTCCTCCTTGATGCCGACTACAGTCAGATCGAACTTCGTATTCTTGCACATATGTGCGGCGACGAAAATATGCAGCAGGCATTCAGGGAAGGCACCGACATCCATACTATGACCGCTTCCCAGGTATTTGACATGCCGCCTGTTATGGTCACCAGCGCTATGAGAAGCGCCGCTAAGGCGGTGAATTTCGGTATCATATACGGAATAGGGGCGTTTTCTCTTTCAAAGGATATAGGTGTTTCTGTTGCGGAAGCAGACCGTTATATAAAGAATTATCTTAAAAACTATTCAGCCGTTGGGTCATTTATGGATCAGACTGTTCAAACAGCTCAGGAAACAGGATATGTCTATACCATGTTTGGCAGAAGAAGAGCTGTTCCGGAACTTCGTGCTTCAAACAAAATGGTGCAGGCGGCAGGTAAGCGTATCGCAATGAACACTCCTGTACAGGGCTCTGCAGCTGATATAATCAAGATTGCCATGGTAAGAGTATATAACAGACTTCGTGAGGAAGGTCTTGATGCTGACCTTATCCTTCAGGTACACGACGAACTTATAGTTGAAGTTTCGGAGGCAGATGCTGAACGTGCTGCAAAGATACTTTCCGAGGAGATGACAGGTGCGGCAGACTTAAGTGTACCGCTTATCGCTGATGTAAACAAAGGCAGGACGTGGTATGATGCAAAGGGATGATGTAACGGTACGAATGGCCGTTCTTAAGGACGTTATCAGACTTGCGAAACTTGATCAGAGTATTTTTTCTGACTTCTGGAGCGAAAAGGCGTTCATTTCAAGTGTAGACAGCAAAATGGAGATAGTTCCGGTGGTTACTCTTAACGATACGGATGAAATAGTTGCGTATGCCGCTGTTTCATTTGTACTCGATGAGTGCAATATAAACAGGATAGCAGTTGTGCAGGAATTCCGCGGCAGGGGGCTTGGAACTTATCTTCTCAGGTGTATCGAAGAACTTCTTCCGCCTGAAGTGAATATATTTAATCTTGAAGTGCGTGAAAGCAATGTACACGCTATTGAAATGTATGAAAAATTCGGTTATACTGTATTAGGCAGAAGAAAAAATTTTTACAGGTGTCCTGTTGAGGATGCACTGCTCATGACTAAACGAAAGGTTTGATTACAGATGCTAATATTGGGTATTGAAAGTTCATGCGATGAAACTGCAGCCAGCGTTTCGGAGAACGGAACGACTATTCTTTCATCGGTGATATCGACCCAGATTGAAGAACATAAGAAATACGGCGGAGTAGTGCCGGAAATAGCCTCAAGAAGACACAGTGAAAATATACTCGGCGTTGTACGCGATGCTCTGGACAAGGCGGGAAAGACGCTTGATGACATGGATGGGATCGCAGTGACATATGCTCCGGGCCTCATAGGTGCCCTTCTGGTAGGCGTAAGCTTTGCCAAAGGCCTTGCTATGGCATCAGGAAAGCCGCTTATACCGGTACATCACATTGCCGGCCACATAGCTTCAAACTACATTGCTCATCCTGAACTGGAACCTCCGTATCTTTGCCTGGTGGCAAGCGGCGGACACAGTCACATTATAGAGGTTCTCGACCGTACAGTGTTCCGTGTAGTGGGAAAAACAAGAGACGATGCTGCCGGAGAATGTTTCGACAAATGTGCAAGAGCACTCGGCTTCCCGTATCCTGGCGGAGTTCACATAGACAAGGCTTCAGCACTTGGTAATCCGGAAGTCTATAAGCTTCCGATTCCGAGAGTTGCCGGAAGTGAATATGATTTCAGTTTTTCGGGCCTTAAGACAGCTGTTATCAACACAGTCCACAATGCTTCACAGAAGGGTGTGGAGATAAACAAAAACGACATGGCTGCATCTGTTCAGAAGACGATTTCCGAGATTCTCGTGTCTAAAACTATTCTGGCAGCAAAGGATCTGGGATATAAAAAGATAGTCCTTGCCGGCGGTGTTTCTGCAAACTCAGGAGTACGCAGCACTCTTTCAGCTGCCTGTGAAAAGAACGGATTTGAACTTTTCATGCCTCCGCTTTCTCTCTGCGGCGACAACGGCGCAATGATTGCCTGTCAGGGATACTACAATTATCTTGCGGGCATTACGGCAGACGTAAGTCTTAACGCAGTTGCTACAATGTCAATTGAAAAAATTTAAAAACGAAGTGAAAGTCAGGAGTTCCGGCTTTCACTTTTCTGCTGTCATTACTGTCAGCGGATTAGAAAAGAAATATTAAAAAAACAGCGAACGTAAAAACTTTACGTTCGCTATATTTTATTCTTCTGGTGTTTCTTCCTCCGGTATTTCCGGCCTTACGATCTTTAACTGAAGCTTTACTATTTTATTTTCGTTCATTTCCATGATCTTTATCTCGAAGCAGTCGCTCTGTATGAGCTCGCCTTCCTTCGGAATATGACCTGTAAGTTCCATTATCCATCCGCTTACTGTAGTTGCGTTGGTGCGGATGTAATCCTCAGGATATTCAAGTGTTTCGAGCATCTCACTGACAGTCAGCTCACCTGATATGTCAAATGTGTCTTCGTCAGTTCGGGTCATAGGAGAGATCACTTCGTCGTTTTCGTCGTAGATCTCGCCGACAAGCTCCTCGATGATATCTTCCATAGTGACAATGCCCTTTGTACCGCCGTACTGATCGATTATTACAGACATGTGGGTTTTGGAACGCTGCATCTCATGCAGAGCATCATTTATAGGCTTGAATTCTGAAATAAAAACTACATCCTGGATAATACGCTGAATATCATTTTTACCTTCAAAGATCATTTTGAAGAAATCTTTCTGAGTGATGATGCCCACTATATTATCCATAGTTTTTTCATAAACAGGAAGTCTTGAATACATCTCAGTAAGAAAAACCTGTTTTATCTCGTCAACTGGTGTGTTGATCTCAACGCCAACGACCTTGACACGTGGTGTAAGTATCTCGCTTACAACCTTTTCGTCAAAGTCAAGCGCACTTTTTACAAGTTCACTTTCAGATTCCTCGAGTACGCCTTCTTCTTCGATCTCGTCTATTATAATGTGCAATTCGTCTTCAGTAACTGAAGGGGACTTGTCCGGATTGGAGTAGAGCTTTGAAACGAAACTTTTTATAGTAGTGAAGATCCATACGATCGGTTTCAGTATAATAATGAGCGTTGAAAGAAATCCGGCGAAGAAGAGCGAACATTTTTCGGAATTTTCCTTAGCATAGGTCTTTGGAAGAATCTCACCGAAAATAAGAACCACTACCGTCATAACTATAGTAGCAATGCCGACACCTTTATTTCCGAACAGATCAGTGAAAAGAACTGTACTGATGGAAGCGGAAGCAATGTTTACTATATTATTGCCTATAAGTATTGCAGTAAGTGAATCGTCAAACGATTCAGCTATGGCAAGAGCCTTCTTTGCCTTTGTGTTTCCCTGGGAGGCTTTGTTTCTGAGACGCATCCTGTTTACAGTGGAAAATGCAGTCTCGCATCCTGAAAAAGTGGCAGAAAAGGCTACAAGAACGATTATTAGAATGATGTTTATCATATTTACCTCTCTGAAAAGAATATACATTACAATATTATCATAATAAATTAATATGTTCAATAGTTTTGCTCAAAAAAAGCAGGGATAAATAGACGAAGTAAAAAACAAAACTGTGCGTTTAAATATGTATAATGACGAAATTGCGGATAAACGATTGAAAAATACGCCGAATGTGATATTATTTATAGAGTGAAAAACGAAAGAAACAGAACAATGATAAAACACTCCTCTTATAGAGTGAAAAACGAAAGGAGAAGGACGATGATAAAAAAGCTATATAAAAAATACGAGGATATTATACTTTATATTATATTTGGTGTGCTGACTACTGCCGTGTCATTTGTGACACAGTTTCTGGCATCACGCTTCCTGCATACAAGCGTTATTGTAAGCACGAGCATCTCCTGGATATGCGCAGTTACATTCGCATATGTGACAAACAGGAAATTCGTTTTCAAAAGTGAAGAGCACACTACAAAGGGAATTGCAGCGGAAGCGGCGAGATTCTACGGAGCAAGAATTGCAACCTATTTTATGGAGATAGCTATAATGTATCTTTGTGCTGACCGTTTCAGCGGAACATTCATTGATCTCATGAACCTTGAATCACTTGATTACAGTAAAACTCCGTTTTCAGCCTTCGGCGACGCAGTCAGATTCAATGAGATGATATTCAAACTGATCGCCAATGTGATCATACTTATAAGCAATTATGTGCTCAGTAAACTGCTGGTCTTTAAAAAAAATCATAGAGTTGTTGAATACGTACAAAACGACCTTTAAAACGGCAGGTAAATACGTTACTAACAACCGCCAAATATTCAGTAAACGTATTGACTTTTGAGGGTAATTGAAATATAATTGAATTGTATAGTGAACAGGAGTAAAATTGGTCTTTAATTTATGGGTTTCATTATTATAAACAATTTTGATAAAATTGATTTATAATTATTTACAAAAAGTTTTTGATAGTCTTGACTTCTAACCCAACATAAAATATAATAAATCTATATGAAAATAGAATATTTATGTTATTTGTTTGCCGTATTACGAGTTTTTTCTGTAATACAAAATTTACCGTGAATCGTATTCACGAATGGTTGAATTATATTTATGTTTTTTGTATGCGAAAGTTTGAAAGTTTGAAAAGAAGATTAAATTTTACTTAGGAGGAATTTTATTATGAAATTCAATAAAGCAGCAGCTTGCTTAATCGCAACAGCATGTACAGCATCATTATTCAGCACAGTAGCTTCAGTTTCTGCAGCAGACGCTATCACAATCAGTGCAGAAACAAAGGCTGTTGAAAAAGACGCAGAATTTACAGTAGACATCTCACTCGCTGGTGTTCCATCATCAGGTATCGCAGGCCTTGATTTCGCTATCAAGTATGATACATCACTCATGGAAGTGACAGGCGTTACAGAAGGTGCTGTTTCAAAGACAAACGACAAGCAGGTTGAAGGTTTCTCTTCTAACCTTGCTACAAATATCAACAACGGCGCTGTTTCAGTTCTCTGGGCTACAGGTTCTGTTTCAGACAACTCAAAGTGGATCAAGAGCGACGGCGTTCTCCTCACACTTAACTGCAAGGCTAAGGGCACTGGAGATGCTAAGGTTGAGATCACTAAGGGTGTAAGAAAGGATGCTACAGGCATCGACGTAGCAGTTGAAGGCCTTGAAGTAGTAAATCCTACAGCTAAGGCTGGTACAATTTCTATTGGTAAGCCAGTAGAAACTACAACACCAGATCCTACACAGAATCCAACAACTAATCCAACATCAGATAAAACACTTCTCGGTGACGTTGACTGCGACGGTAAGGTAGATATCACAGATATCACAACACTTGCTATCTCACTCGTTGACAAGAAGCCAGTTACAGGCCAGGCTGCTATCAACGCAGACGTTGACAAGGACGGCAGCGTAGCTCTTACAGACCTTGCAAGAATCAAGCAGTTCGTTTCTAAGGTAATCGACAAGCTCTGATCCTCACAAAGGAATATGATATTACTAAGGTAATATTAAAATATATTATATATTGAGGGAACGGACGTTCTTTTGATTATATAAAAATTTAAATGGAGGGAAAAAATGAAGGCTAAAAGATTTATTTCAGCTGTATGTGCTCTTGCAATGACAGCTGCATCAGCAGCAACCTTCGTAAACGCTGCTGGAGAACAGGTGATTATCAAGGGAGATCAGATCGAAAAGGCTCCGGGAGCTTCATTCGAAATCAATTTCAACCTCGACAAGTTTGACGGAACAGGTTTCTCAGGATGTGAATTTGCAATTGCATATGATCCTAAGCAGATCTCAGACGTTAAGGTTGCAGAAGGTGCTGTTCTCAAGACAGGTGCTACAGCAGCTGAATTAGAAAAGTCTCCAACAATCGGAGAAGAAGTTACAATGGTAAACAAGGGCAAGTACGACTGCTTCGACTACAACACAGCTGAAGTTGATGGCAAGAACGTAATTGCAGTTCTCTGGTGCACAGGTCTTGATTCAGACAAGTACTGGGCAAAGGAAACAGGTTCTATCGTTACTGTAACAGGTACTGTTTCTAAGGATGCTAAGGCTGGCGACAAGATCCCTGTAGAGATGATCGCTATTCCACGTGAAGGCAACAAGTCAATGACATTTGGTTACGCTGACGGAAACAAGGATGTAACTTATACATCTGCAGTAGAACAGCAGGGTCTTATCACTGTTAAGAACCCAGATCCAGATGAGACACCACTCTGGGGCGACGTAAATGATGACGGCGCTGTTTCAGCTAAGGACCTCGTTGCTATGATGCAGTTCTTAGTAAGTCCTAAGGATGCTAAGCTCACAGAACAGGGTATCTTAAACGGTAACATGGATCAGAAGGACGGCAACACAGACCTCACATCTGATGATGTTCTCGATGTAAGCGACTTCGACGCTCTCAAGAAGTATATCCTCGGTTACAAGGATTATACAGACGATAAGCTGCCAATCAAAAAGTAATTAAATTATAATCATAACGCATTCCAAGTACCGGAGTACTCCGGCACTTGGATTGCATTTCTTATCAGAGTCTGATCTTTTAACAGAAAGAATCAGTTCTGAAACATATTCGATGATTGGGTCCTGATCAGAGGATCCGTTACAGAAAGGATATTTTCATGAAGAGAGGTTTATCATTAATAACTTCTTTAATGATGACTGCTTCTGTATTTGGTGGAGCTGCTTCACAGGCTATAGGTTCTAACGCTATAGCAATAGTATCAGCAGCTGAAGCAAAACCGGTAATGAACATCGGCGATGCGGTTTATGCCGGAACAACTAAGGTGCCGGTAGGAACTAAAAAAGTAAGCATTCCTGTAAAGGTAACTTCAACAGATCTTCTTGCTATGACAGTTAAGGTTGAAGTAAAGGCTGATAAAGCAGGTGCTGCTGATCCGGTTATCACAGGTTTCAGTGAAGAATTAGCTTCAGTTACACCAGACGAAGTTGCGTCAAACGCAAGAAGTTTTATATGGACAAGCGGCGATGGAATTAAAGCTCCAGAGCTTAAGGACACCGTTATTGCAAATGTTGAAATCACACTTCCTGATGATGCAAAGGAAGATTCAACATATACACTCACAGTAAAGTCGATCGACCCTTCAGATCTTGCAAAGACAGAAGGATATGCTTTCGACGAAAAGTCTGATCTTACAGAAAAGATCGCTTTTGGTTCTCTGACTGCTGAGGACTACACACTCAAGTTTGCTGAAGGTGCAGACGGCAAGTGGACAGAAGCTGAAACAATCAAGGTTAAGGCTGGTGACGTAGTTCCTGTTGGTCTCGAGATCCAGTGTCCATCAAACGCACTTGGTGCTATCGTATTCGGCTATGAACTCACAGAAAAGGCTGAGATCAAGAGCTTCGAAAAGGGTAAAATCGGTGAAGTTGATGCCGGTGAAGATACAAATCTCAAGGCAGTTTGGACAATTCCTGGTGAATTCAAGGGTTACACATTCAAGGAAGAGACACATCTCTATACTATTAATGTAGCAATTCCTGAAGATGCTAAGGATGGGGACAAGTTCACACTTTCAATGAAGAGTGAAGATACTTCAACAGCTGACAAAGTATCTATCAGTCCTGTAAAGCTTCCTGCGGTTGACCTCGTTGTAGGCGATACTACAGTAGTAGACGAGTCACTTGATCTTACAATCGATACTATTAAGGTTGACATTGTTGATGATAACAGAACATTTGAACTTCCTGTATATGCTAAGAGCGGTAACGCTACAGCAATCGTAGCTTCTTTCGAAGCTCAGAAGGGTGCTAAGATCACAGGCATTAAAGAAGCCGCAGTTCCAGGTGATGTTCTTGCCGCTGAAGACAAGCCAATGGCAACATGGAACAATGAATTCAAGGGTAAGGTAGCCGATTATGCATTCGGTGAAGAAAATACAAAGCTCTTCCTCCTTACAGTTGAACTTCCGGCAGAAATCACAGAAACTGAATACCCAGTTGTATTCAAGGATGTAGACATTTCAGATGCTGCAAAGAATACAGTAAAGCCTGTTCTCGTAAACGGTGCTATTGTTATTAACTCTTTAACAACAACAGAAGCTGAAACAACACCAGTTTCAACAGAAGCTGAAACAACACCAGTTTCAACAGAAGCTGAGACAACACCAGTTTCAACAGAAGCTGAAACAACACCAGTTTCAACAGTAGCTGAAACAACACCAGTTTCAACAGCATCTGAAACAACAGCTCCAGTTACAACAGCAATAACAACAACTACTACAGAAGTTACAACACTTGGTGAAATTAAGATTGAAATTCCTGAAGATGTATTTGATGGCCTTTTAACTGTTATTGATCCACAGGTATTCCCTGAAGATTACAAGCCGGAATTCTACTATGAACATGAAAAGGAATTCAATAAGCTCGCTGATGACTTTAGTGCTTCGGTAAAGGTTGATGTTGATGTTCAGGGTACAGATGGTAAGACAACTTCAACAGAATTCAACTTCAAGCTTACAAAGGATAATGTAATTCTTCCTACATCTGAAGAAACAAATCCTGGTAAGGTATATGATGGAACAAAGTTTAAGTATGATGTTCCTGTTCAGATTACAATCGATAACTTCAAGCCAGAAGATATAATAGGTGCTGACGGCAAGCCGCTTGATGCTGAAGTTGCTCAGAAATTTATCGATGAATTAAAGGCTAAGAACATAACAGTTGATATGCCGGTTATGATCGGTCTCCTTGGTGACTTCGATCTTAGCCATAGCGTAGTTCAGACAGACGCAACATTCATCCTCAGAGAACAGCTTGCTACTCAGGTTGAAGGTAAGTCCATTATTGAGGACACAATCCTTGCTGATAATGAAGCTGCTAAGACTGAACTTGGTAAGTACACTGTAGACTTTGCTAAGTTCCTCGGTGATACCGATATGGACGGCGAAGGCAAGCAGGTTGACGCTACATTCATTCTCCGTGCGGTTCTCGAAAGAGACGTGTCAGGAGCAACTGACAAGAAGAGAGTTTCAGAAGAAATCTGGAAGAGCGTAGGCGTTTTTAAGTAATTATTTTCTGATAGTTAAGCATTCATCACAGATCTTGGGTTTCTGAGATCTGTGAGAATGTCAGCTATATAGCGTGTGACATACGCGGGTGATCAGTTTCTGGTCATCAAGCTCCATATTCCAGGAGTTAAAATGTCAAAAATGAATTTTTAGGAATATATTGAAAGGAATTAAATTGTTATGAAGAATGTTTTTAAGAAAACAGTAGCACTCGTATCAGCTATGTCATTAATGGCTGTTGGTACAGCAGTAAGTGTTTCAGCATCAGCTGAAAAGCCAGAACTCGAACTCGAAGCAGCAGGTCTTACAAAGACAGACGCTACAGATTACAACACATACGTTGTAAACCCTGGTGATACAGTATCTGTACAGGTTGCTGTATTAAACTCAGTAGGCGCTAAGTACGATACAATCCAGTTCAGACACACACTTGGCGGCGTTAAGCTTACAAAGGTTTCTAAGGAAGTAAACAAGGCTCAGACAGAAGAATTCGTACAGATCAACCAGTCATATGCTGAAGAACTTGAAGTTGATGAAGAAGATATGACAATCTGCACATACACAATCCAGATCCCTGAAGAGGGCGGCGAATTCATCATGGATTGGGCTGATACAAAGGATTATGAATTCAACCTCATCAATACACACGTTGACAGCAAGAACAGCATGCCTTACACAACAAAGGGTGCTAAGTTCATCGCAGCTGCAGCAACAACAGTTACAACACCAGTTGAAACAACAATTGCTACAACAACAACTGAGGAAACAACAACTGAAGAAACAACAACAGTAACAACAGTTGAAACAACAACAGAAGCAACAACAGAAGCTACAACAACAATTGCAACAACAACTGAAGGCACAACAGTTTCTGTATCTAAGGTTGGTTCATCACCTGCAACAGGCAGCAGCAGCAACGGCGTAGCAGCTCTCGCAGTTACAATGGTAGCAGCAGCTGGCGCAGCAATTGCTCTTAAGAAGAAGAAGGACTAATTAACTGTTAGTTTTTCTATAAACTTACTTTTGAATATTAAATCCTCCTGGTGACAGGAGGATTTAATTATAATTTATTCAGCGAAGAAAACGCGATGAAAAATTTTGTTAGAAAAGAGGATTAATATGAAAAAAGTAATTTCAGTAGCTACAACAGCAGCTATGACTTTATCTATGCTCTCTGTTCCTGCAATGATCTGCTCAGCAGCAGAAGATGTTACATCTGCACCTGCTGCCAGCTTTGTAGTTAAAGATCAGTCTATCACAAAGGGCCTCACAACATTTACAGTTCCTGTATCTGTATCAAAGAGCACAACAATCACATCTGCTGAATTCAAGCTCAGCACAAGAATTCAGTTCGGCGGTTCATACAAGGCTGTAGTTGACAGTGTTGAATCAAAGGTTGAAGGCCTCACAGCTACATTAAAGGACAATACAGTAACTCTTACTGGTTCTGCTGATGTTAAGAAGGGTCAGACTCTTCTCAACGTATCAGTTAAGATTTTCGACAAAAATGGTAATGCTGCTTCAGCTATCCCTGAAAATACATCATTTGTACTTAACATGGACAGCGCTAAGATCGGCGATACAGCTGCTACAGCTGAAGAAAATGCAAATGCTTCTGTAGTACTTTTCGTTGAATCTGCAACAAAGAGTGCAGACGCTGCTTTCACACTCGGTTCAGTTAACACAACAACAAAGACAGACGTTAAGGTTCCTGTAACACTTAGCGGTTCTTACGCTTCAGTTAACACAAGATTCCGTGCTACAAACGGCGCTAAGATCAAGAGCATCGATATCAAGAACAGTGCTTTTGATTTAACAGAAGACGGACAGGGTCTCTTACTTGCTACACTTCCAAAGTCAGGTGAAACAGAGCTCAAGGATACTAAGTTTGATAACGAAGTAATCGCTGAGCTCACAGTTGAACTCCCTGAAGACGCTGTTTCAGGTCAGTCATTCCAGATCGCTGCTAAGTTCTTTGACGGCAGCGCTGCTTCAATGGCAGCTGTAAGCCCAAGCAAGATCGAAGCTTCTGACATCATCTATGTTAAGAAGGGCGATACAAACCTCAGCAACAACATCGAACAGGTTGACGCTACATACATCCTCAGAGAAGCTCTTGAACTTGATATCAACAAGAAGACTCTCTTACCAAGCCTCTGGGAACAGGACAAGGTATTAACAGAGAATGAAGAAGTAGCAGCTACAGTTGATGCAGTTGGTATTGAAAAGCTCACAGCAGCTGTTCAGTATGCAATTGACTCAAATGCAGATGAAAAGGTTAACCCTGCTGACGCTACATACATCCTCAGATACCTCCTCGACAAGGCAGCTGCTGGTAAGGATGTAGACTTCGGTTCATTTGATGCTTACGTTGAAAAGCTCAACACAAAGTAATTTAACGAAAGTTATATATACTTGTTAAACCACCGGATCCCTGTGTGAATTTCACGCAGGGATCTTTTTATGTCTTGACGTTAGTGGGATAATACTGTATAATTATCTATGTCTGATAAAAAACAGAAGAAGGTAATTTATGAACACAGTTTTATTTTTTATTAGTATAATTGTTTCTATAGCAGTATTCTATCTTTCCTATAAAAATGTTTCTGAGAACAGTTCTGACCGCTTTAAAAGGATGCTTCCGCTCGGCCTTTCCAGCGGAGTCATCCTTCTGTGCATTCTCGGAGTAATGAAAGTTTTTGATCCTGGTCAGTTTTCAGATGCATGGACGTTTTCAGCATTTGCCTGTGCGCTTTCATGTTTTATATCGTATCTTGATCCTCAGAAATTCGGCAGGGAACAGAAGTTTCTTCTGAAAACCATTGCTGTTGCTGCGCTGCTTGAACTTACACTTTTCAATATTCCATCATACAGGACATGGGTGGGAAACTATCCGGTAAAGGAAGTGGAGTGTTCGGATTTTGAAATGCGTGAAAACGGATTTCTTGAAGATGGTTCAGTATTTATAGAACCTAAAGAAGAGTTTTCGGGCCTTATTTCAGATTTAAATATTCCTGTCTGCACTGTGTTTGCAGATATATCATATTATGATGAAAAGATCCAGCATATTGAGATATCCCTTGATACAAAGGATGAAACTCAGTCCAAGGAGTTTCGTGAGGACATGGTTAAGAGTTCTCTTGTTCGTGACAGGTACGGGTCTCAGTTTCTCCAGTGCGATTTGTCCGGTAAGGTAAGTCAGGTCAGACTGCGTCTTAGTTTTGATGATGGTGAACATGTTTCATTACGAAAGATAGTTTTCAATAAGCCTATACCATTCAATATCCAATATCTACGATTCATAATTATAACGCTTATTTCCCTGTTTATATACAGTCTTACCTGTGGTGGTGTTCTGTCTGAAAAGTTTTGTGACAGACAATACCTTTGCAATACGGCAGCTCTGTTTATTACAGCCGGATGTATGGCAATTTCATTTATGATGGTAGATTACCATATGACTGATTCTACATGGACAAAACAGTTCCATCTTGAAAGCGGCAATCAGGTAACTGAGGAACTTGTTGAGGCATTCAAGAAAGGCCATGTTTATCTTGACCGTGACGTTGAGGAATTTTTAAGCGAAATAGACAACCCTTACGATGAAAACCAAAGAAACGAGACCGGTGAGTCTTACGCATGGGATCATGTCCTGTACAAGGGTCACTACTATTCATACTACGGAATTGCTCCGGTAATACTTCTGTTCATGCCGTACAATCTGATCACAGGTTACTACTGTCCTGATGAACTTGGTATTCTTATTTTTGCGTTCATCGCTTTTGCAGGCATAACCATGCTCTATATGTCTTTAGTCAGAAAACGCTTTTCAGAACTTCCTGCGGGTATCGTCATAGGATGCCTGTTCATTCTTCAGCTTTCAAGCGGTATCTGGTACAGTATAGGCCGTCCGGATTTTTATGAAATTGCAATTGCGGCAGGTCTTGCAAATATTTCGTGGGGCATTTACTTCCTGTTCGAGTCAGGTCTGCTTTTCGGAGAAAAGATATCTTTAAAAAAGACTGCTCTGGCATCGCTTTTCCTTGCTATAGCTGTTCTTTGCCGTCCGACGCTTGCAGTATACTGTGTAAGTGCGGCGGTTCTCATGGCGCTTTCGATTCCTGCCGTCTCCGGCAAAAAAACAAAGTCAGACAAGCTCTTTAATGCTCAGTCTGTAAAGTATATTATGTGCGCTTATGGTCCTATGCTCCTTCTCGGCCTTGGCCAGATGGCATATAACTATGCAAGATTTGAATCTCCGTTTGACTTTGGTATACAGTATTCACTTACTATAAACGACTTTACGCGTTCCGAATTTCATACAAAATTCTCGGCGATAGCCATTTATAATTATCTTCTTAATCCTCCGGTGTTCCTTACGGAATATCCTTTTGTCAAGACAAGCTTCCAGCATCTTCACAAAACGGGTTATTTCTATGTCGATGTGCTCAATACGCTGAATACATCAGGCCTCTTCATGCTTGTTCCTCTTACCTGGTTCTATATCTTTGCCAGAAGAGCGATGAGATGTTTTCCAACCCGCGGAAAGAAGATACTGAATCTCGCCAAAGTCGTGATACCGTGTCTGATATGTCCGCTCGTGATCATTGCTTCCGTATGGGAAAGCGGATATGCGGTAAGATATATGGGAGATTTCTCTCTTGAGATCATCATGGGTGCCTATACACTTATGTTCCTTATCTTAAGGACAACAAAGAATGAGACTATAAAGAAGCTGGTATCATACTTTGTATGCTTCTCAGTTATCTGGGTATTATATGTTGAAGGTGTACAGATCGTAAATCAGGCCTTCCGTTATCAGGAGTATTATTATATATTTCCTGAGATCGCCTACGATCTTGAAAGTCTCATATCATTCTGGAAATAAAATTCTTCAGCGGTGCAGTTTTTCTGTGCCGCTTTTTGTTGTATTAAGGAAGCGCAGATTTATTAATGAAATTGATTTGACTAATTGCACGAATTGTGTTATGATATTTACATTAAATTATTATTTTTTATGGTCAAGGAGGATTATAAATGAAATTTTTCAGAAAAACAGCGGCAGCAGTCACAGCATTTGCTATGATCGCGTCGGCATCTTCAGTATTATTACCTGCAGCAGATCTTTTTATTACCAGCGAGGTTTCTGCAGATGAAGCAGGATCATACGGCTATGCAGCATCAGTTTCAACTGAAACATATGATGTGAACTCATTAAAGACACTTGTATATTACAAAGAGAATAATCTTTATAAAGACGATGTACCTGCTGATAATATCAGTTCACTTGAAAACAATCTGGTTGTTGAAGTCAAAGTAAACATTGACAAGAACAGCGGTTTCTATCTCGGACAGCTCAGACTTGAATTTGAAGAGGGACTTACTTTTGTAGGATGTAAGAACTATCAGAAGGACGGTAAGGCGACAGTTTCAAATTTTGAAAACATCGAAGACGGTCCTGTATCAGTCAGCGGCAGCTACAATAAGGTAGTGATCATGCTCAAGGACAAGTCAAATGTAACAGAAACGGGCGAGCTTCTTACACTTCTTTTTGCGCTTCCTGAAAAGCCTGAAACAGGAAAGGCATACAATATCGGACTTTCTGCAAAGACAAAATTTGTTCCATGGGATCCGGAAGGAATTGATCAGACTGTAAACCTTAAGAACGGTTCTGTAACGCTGACAGACAGCAAGACTTCTCCAACAGTAACACCTACAACAACTCCTACAGCAGAGCCAACGGTAACACCGATAACAACTCCTACAGCAGAGCCAACAGTAACACCGACAACAACTCCTACAGCAGAGCCAACGGTAACACCGACAACAACTCCTACAGCAGAGCCTACAGAGACACCAACAGCAGCTCCGACAGCAGAACCTACTGTTATTCCTACAACACTTCCGTCACCGGATCTCAATATGGACAGCTTGAAAAATCCTGTGAAGCTTGCGGAAGGCGCATCAATCGATATCGATGTACCTGCAGTTACTGCTGCTTCGGGAACAAAGCAGGTTGAGTTAAAGGTAAAACTCAAGGATTTTGCTCCTGAGACAGATGCTTTTGATTACGCGGCATTTGGTTTTAATCTCCCTGCAGGTTTTACAGTTGCAGATGTGAAAAAGAGTGATAAGATTGCTTCAATGAAACAGATGGATGCTTTAACAATAGCTGCTATCGAAGCTAAAACTGATTTCAAGTCAGCGACAGGTGACTATTATGCAATCGGCGGCATAGATGCTTCCAAGCTCGGCAAGGATGAAGAAATCCTTACTGTTGTTGTAAATGTTCCAGAAAACGCAACGGGTAAAAACGATGTTAAAGTGGCATCTATCTTTGGTAAGTTAGTTGATAGCAAGATATCCATTATAGATAATGGAGCAGGTGGAAAGCTCTATACAGCAAACAATTCAAGCATTACTGTAGCTGATGCAACTGTTACGACAAATATCTTAAAAGGTGACTTCAACCTCGACGGCAAGGTATCACAGACTGACGCAACATTCATGCTCAGATATCTCCTTGAAAGCTCAATTTCAGATAACAAGACTGAAGTTCTTTATAATCTTATACAGGACAACATTCGTGATGAGCTCAGGAATGAATCAAAGGAAAAGATATTTGAACTTGCAATGCAGGGTGCAGACGTTGACGGTACTGAAGAAGGCAAGTCGTTCAAGCAGACTGATGCAACATACGTTCTCAGAGCAGTTGTAACAGGCAGCAAGATCGACAACGATTACTGGAAATCTTTCTTCGCTTAAAATAAACGTTTCAATGAAAACCAAAACGGAAGAAGAGCTATGTGCTTTTCTTCCGTTTTCTTTTATCCGTATTTTTTTATGACGCCGGAGATCACCATTTGCTTATACCTGCGCGTTTGAGAGCGCCGGTTATCTTGTCCTGGAAACGGCGGTCTTCGCGTTCCTTTTCGAGTATGAACTGCCTTACTTCCTCACGGTTCGTATGGCCGTCTTCCGGACAGGCTGACTTGAGTACCGGCAGTTCGAGTTTTCTTGCTGTTCCGGCTACCTCGCGCTCCGGAGCTTTTATCAGAGGTCTTATTACTGTCACATCGTGATGTGACATGTATGAAACAGGCGAGAAACAGTCTATGCGTCCTTCATTGAAAAGATTCATGAAAAAGGTTTCCACAGCATCGTCCCTGTTGTGGCCGAGAGCCAGCTTGTTGCATCCGATATCCCTTGTCGCTTCAAGAAGTGCACCGCGTCTCATGCGTGAGCACAGGCTGCAGGGATTTGGTTCCTTGCGTATGTCAAATACGATCTCGGCTATATGGGTAGGGATAACGGTGAAGGGTATTTCGTATTTGTCGCAGAACGCGCGTATGGCCGTGTAGTCCGTTTCCTTTCCGCTGAATACCGGATCGATGGCAAGAGCGTGAACGCTGTATTCGATGCCTATGAAACGTCTGAGCAGCTGAAGTCCCAGAAGCATAACCAGACTGTCCTTGCCTCCCGATATGCCTACAGCCACGTTGTCGCCGTCTGAAAGCATGTCGTATTCCTGTATGGCTTTTCTCATGTAACCGAGCATTTTCTGCATATGTCTTATCCTCCTTGTTATTACTATAATTATAGCGTAAAAAGGCACCGATTTCAATTTTGACTTGCAAAAAAGTCAGAAAAATAATATACTATAAGATGTGTGCGTTTAAGTAAGGCATCTGTTTTAAGAAGCATTACTTAAACAGCTTAAATGAAATATTAAAAATTAAGAAAATTACATTAAATTATATTGACATGTAAATTGAATCTATGGTACAATTAATTAAGAAGGAAGAGGTATGTTTTGAGCAGAAAAGTGACTGATAAAAACATAAAAACGATATTCGCAAGCGTAACTGCCGAGAAAAAGGTATCCGGAAAGCTTGTGGTATTCCTTGTGGCAATGTTCGCAGCGTTCATTATTGCGGCTGTCTGCGTACTTAATTTTCTGCAGAGTTCAGTAGACAGGAAAACTGTTGACGAAGACAGCGGATCTGACGGAAACGTAACTGAACCGGCTGAAACTGAAATTACTGAAGAACCGAGAGAAACAGTATCGGAATACGTTCTCAATGCCGAGACCATTAACCAGACTGCCTACGAGCAGCTTATCGAGGCAGAGGACACTGAAGGAAACTGGTGCCTTACCGAGTCTGACTCCAGACCAGGTTATTCCGGTGACGGTTATCTTACGGACTTCGATGTTGATACAGGTAACTCGCTTTTCTTCAGGTTCAACATTCCGGCAGCCCAGCACTATGACATTTCAATATGCTTTGCATCTGACGAAGTAGTAAGAAATGAGGTTTGCTTAAACGGCGAGCAGCTGTTTGAGTTTGAGTGTACGGAAGAAACTGTGGGAAGGTTCGTTATCAAGACCTACTACGGCGTTTTCTTTGAACCGGGCGAAACTACTCTTACAGTTCATGAGATCGAGGGCGGCATAGACCTTGATTATCTCTGTATAAGAAACAATCAGTCCATTTACTCGTCAAGGACCGATATCTCACCGTCGCTTGTAAATTCCAACGCATCTGCTGAAGCGAAGGAGCTTATGAAGTATCTGACGGACAATTTCGGCAAAAGGATCATCACTGGTCAGTACGTATCTGACTGGCGCAATATAGAACTTGAAAAGATCTATGAAAACACGCTGAATTATCCTGCCATCCGTTTCGGCGATATGAGTCAGTACTCCGTAAATGCCGCAGAGCCGGTACCCGCGGAGGAAGACGATGTGTCAGCTGCTCTGAAATGGGCAGAAAAAGGCGGTATCGTCGGCTACATCTGGCACTGGAAGGCTCCGCTTTACGAGAACGAATTCTATTCGGAAAAAACAGACTTTGACCTTACAAACGCAGTGACTGACATTGATGTGGCAATGCTTTCACCTCAGAAGATCGACGAACTCTATCAGGAGGGTTCTCTCACTGCAGAGACAGTCCTTCTGATCCATGACATAGACAATGTATCGGCACAGCTTGCCCGTCTTAAGGAGAAGCATGTTCCTGTGCTCTGGAGACCGCTTCACGAGGCCAGCGGAGACTGGTTCTGGTGGGGAAGTGCCGGAGCGGATTCGTACAAGTGGCTCTGGAATCTGCTTTATAAAAGGCAGACTGAATATCATAAACTGGATAATCTTATCTGGATATGGAGCGCACAGGGTACTGATTATTTCGTGGGAAATGCAGCCTTTGACATAGCCTCTGTCGATCTCTACAGTGACAACACAGACAACACCAGCTACTACAAGCAGTATCAGTGGATCTATTCGCTCACAGGCGGCCAGAAACTCATTGCGCTCAGCGAATGCGGCACTCTGCCGGACATGGAGCTTACCTTCCGCGACCGTGCGGTATGGTCATTTTTCGGTCTCTGGTACGGTGACTATATTCTTGACAAAAACGGTGATCTGTCGGAAAAGTACAATACGCGTGAAGATCTTATAAGAATGTACAACTCCAACAGGACGATCACCCTTGACAAATACAAAAACAAATCAGTTTTTAAAGAGGAAACTCCTGTAACAACGGTACCTGCTGTAACGGTTCCGGTGGCTGCTACCACTACCGTGACTGAGGCTGTGACGACGGTGCCTGAGGAAGAGAATGAAGAAGACGAAGAAGATGACGAGTACTACGAAGACGATTATGACGATGATTATGACGACGAGTACTACGAAGACGACTGGGAGTGAGCTCCGGCAGGAATATCCGGGCAAATCCCTGTAAATTCCGCTTCGGTCAGCGTTTCCTCGTGAACTGACGGCTATGAAAGGCGGAACGGGGAATGAAGTATCAGATATTTGGCGAAAAGGAAGTAAAGAACATACCTTGGCAGGACAGAACTTCAGGATGCAGTGATACTGTCTGGAGGTTTGATGCCAATCCGATAATCGAAAGGGATATTATCCCGTGTTCCAACAGTGTGTTCAACAGTGCGGCTGTTCCGTTTGAAGGCGGATTTGCCGGTGTGTTCCGCGTGGATAACAAGGCAAGGGATATGGAGCTTCATGCCGGATTTTCAAAGGACGGCATACACTGGGACATCTGTAATGACAGAATAGAGTTTGAATGTGAAGACGATGAGATAGCAGGGTTCTGCTACGGCTACGATCCGAGAGTCGTATTCATTGAAGACCGCTATTATCTTACCTGGTGCAACGGCTATAAATACAAGCCGACTATAGGTATCGCATGGACAAAGGACTTTAAGACATTTCACCAGATGGAAAACGCATTTCTGCCGTTTAACAGGAACGGAGTCCTCTTTCCGAGAAAAATAAACGGAAACTACGCTATGCTTTCACGTCCTTCAGATGACGGTCATACTCCGTTTGGCGACATCTTCTACAGCGAAAGTCCTGACATGACTTTCTGGGGCCGCCACAGACACGTTATGGCGCCTGTGAAGGGATGGCAGAGTACCAAGATAGGAGCAGGTCCAGTGCCTGTGGAGACTTCGGAGGGATGGCTTTTATTCTACCACGGCGTACTTACTTCATGCAACGGATTTGTCTACAGCTTTTCAGCATTGCTTCTTGACAGGGATGAGCCGTGGAAGGTAATAAAACGTCCGCGCCAGTATCTCATCAGTCCGCAGAAGCTTTATGAGTGCGTTGGTGACGTTCCTAATGTTACTTTCCCGTGTGCAAACATCGTAGACGCTGCTACAGGCCGTATAGCCATCTATTACGGATGTGCCGACACATGTACGGGTCTCTGCTTCACGACCGTTGACGACGTTATAGATTTCCTTAAAAACGATCCGGGTGCACCGGCAGCCGAATAAGGAAGTTACATTCAGCTATCCAGAGTAAAGGATACAGGGGCAGACCCTGTGAACTTTCACTTAGCATACAGTTTTTCAGTGCATAAAACAGAAAAGGCCATTCCGTATGAGTTGTTCACGCGGAATGGTCTTTTCGTTTACAAAAAAATAAAACATGGTATGAAACCATGTTTTATATTAATTCTGAATGTATGATCTTACAAGTATCTGAAGCAGTTCATCACGGTCTATATGTCTGATGATGTTTCTTGCATTCTGATAAGTTGTGATGTATGTAGGGTCTTCTGAAAGAATATAGCCTACTATCTGATTTACAGGATTATATCCCTTTTCCTTGAGTGCATCATAGATGATAGTGAGGTTGTTCTTCAGGGCTTTTTCTTTGTCTTCATTAACAGAAAACCTCATAGTTGCATCGCTTGGTCCATTCATATTATCATCTCCTTATTAGTATTATACTCTAAAATGAGTTAATAGACAAGTGTTACATTGAAAAATTTACGTTTTGACGTTTTTTAACACTGTATTTTTGGTTGTTTTGTTATTGAAAACCATGATCTGCCATTGACAGAACACAAGTTTTAATGTTATCATACAAATAAAGATACAAATACAAAAGAAATTCCGAAAGGAGACAGAAAAATGAACACAAATGAAATGAATGCAGAAGTGCAGGCAGACGTAGTTTCTGCCACAGCGAAAAAAACGAGTAAGGGAACGGTTATTGCAGCCGCTGCTGCGGTCGTGATCGGAGGAGCGGGAATAGCATGTGCTACCGTGCCTGCCGTAAGAAATGCCGTGAGAATGGCTGTTATGAAGCCTGACGATTACTGTGCCTATGTTTATCAGAACACGATCGACAAATTTGAGGATCAGCAGGTAAAACGTACAGAAGCGTCCAAAACCAATACCTCCGGGATAAGTCTTGAACTGGAACTTGCTGACGATACAGCGCGTTCCTTTAAAAGCATCTACGGTGAAGGATTCTGCAAAAAACTCACAGCAAACGGCCATGTAACTGCTGTGGACGGACGTACTCAGTCAGATTTTGCGATTGAAGCGGACGGAAGACCGGTACTTGATCTTGATCTGGCTGTCGGAGAGGAAAAGGGCTACTTTAAGATCGATAAGTTAAGCGACAAGTATGTTGAGTATGATATTCAGGGGCAGGCAGTGAATACAGCTGCTCAGGCATCCGCTTCGCTCGATGCAGAGGAAACTTCCGAGATAGTTAAACTGTACGGTGATCTTATCGTTGAATTCGTCGGTGATGCTCCGACATCCATCAAGAAAAATGTTACCGGTGAGGTTGAAAACATATCTTACAAATATAATAAGATCACTTCGGACATAAAAGAAGATGAACTTAAGGAGTTCATCGGAAAGCTTGCTGACGCGCTTGAGGGCAGTGAAGCATCGAAAAAAGCATCCGGAATGGATGAAGACTCATATGCGGAGATGCTGGAAAGCC
Organism: Oscillospiraceae bacterium; assembly: GCA_017438745.1. Taxonomy (GTDB): domain Bacteria; phylum Bacillota; class Clostridia; order Oscillospirales; family Ruminococcaceae; genus HUN007. The sequence goes on from JAFRUS010000103.1 coordinate 32,755, forward strand.
TCAGAGGCTCAGCAGAGGACGTTGAGGGTGATGCCACTCTCTACACCTATGTTGATCCGAACGGCGATATAAGGGGCATGGAGTGGGAACAGGACGATCATCCGTTTTCAGTAATGATGGCAGGCATAAATGACCGCTTTGCACTTGATCTTGATTCAGAAACATTGTCAGTGATCGTTACAGGCAGAGAAAACGGCGGCGTTTATTCAGGCGAAGCAGAGATCAGTACTGATGCTGACGGCGCAAATGTTACAAGAGTGAATTTTGAGGATCTTGCTGTGATCGATGAGAAATACCTGGCAGGAAAGATCTCATGCGATATGGATGAGCTTACAGGCGGAAGCATAGGAAGGCTTGAACTTCTTTTTGAAAAAGAGGACGACGCTCAGATCATCTCATCCGAGATAGCCGGAGTAGGAAAAATCAGGGCTTCTGTAAAGACTGAAAACGTCAAAGGCGCAGAAGTGACGTTCCCTTCTGCAAGTGAATGCACCGATATGGAAACATTCCTTCAGACCGCTGATTTCGATAAATTCATCTCAGATCTGCTCATCTCCCTCGGTGCGGATGAACAGTATGGTTCAGGCGGGCTCCTGGGAGCCGTTATGGGCCTTTCAGGTTCGATCTGATAGATAAAGATACAATAAATAAAAGACGCAGCCACGGCCGTTTCAGACCGCTTGCTGCGTCTTTTGCTTTGTTTACTGGCTGATCACTGTATAGTTGTCAGCAGCACTGTCCTTGGTAACGTGTTCGGTGACGTTGGTCACTTTCACGCTTAAGGGTTTCTGACCAAGTGTGATGGTTATAACGTCGCCTACCTTGACGTCGTAGGAGGCTCTGGCTATCTTGTCGTTTACCATTACCTTGCCTGCGTCACAGGCCTCATTTGCCACTGTACGGCGTTTTATGAGACGTGTTACTTTCAAGTATTTGTCGAGTCGCATATTTTCCTCCGGAAATACAGCAAACGCGTTCTGCGTTTACTAACAAAAAAAGCACAGGTATCAGGTCATTGATCTGATGCCTTGTGCTTTTAAAGTCTTTTATGTGTAAATCTTACTTCTTCTTAGCAGGAGTGTTTACAGCATCCTTAAGAGCCTTACCAGCCTTGAATGCAGGAGCCTTCTTTGCTGGGCAGTGGATTGTTTCACCTGTTCTTGGGTTCTTTGAATCCTTAGCTGCTCTTTCACGAACTTCAAAAGTACCAAAGCCGATGAGCTGGATCTTTTCGCCCTTTGCAAGAGCTTCTGTGATAGCTGATGTTACAGTAGCGAGAGCCTTGTCAGCGTCCTTCTTTGAGTATGCGCCTTTTTCTGCTATAGCATTGATTAAATCTGCCTTTGTCATTTTTATTTACCTCCGTTTAATGGTTTTTATTCTGAGCTTTAGCCTGTTTCCAGTACTCGTCAAGCTCATCTATGCCAAGAGATTTCATATCTATCTCCTTTAGCCTGATAAGTTCTTCTGTCTTTGCAAAACGTCCGATGAACTTTTCGGTGGATTCTGTAAGTGCTAATTCGGAATCGACACCGGCTTTTCTTGCAACGTTTGTGCACGAGAAGAGTACATCACCGAGTTCGTCCTTTATCTTTTCAGGACTGTTTTCGTCGATGGCAGCCTCGAGTTCGCTTATTTCTGACTTAAGACGTTCAAGAGCTGACTTTACATCCTCAAAATCCATGCCGGACTTTGAAGCGCGTTTTCCGACCTTCTGGGCTCTCATAAGAGCAGGGAAGGTTTTCGGAACGCTTTCAAGCGTTTCGGTGTAAGTCGTCTGTCCTTTGGTCTGCTGCTTGATTTGTTCCCAGTTGCTTAAGACCTGATCGCATCCGTCCACCTTTACCTCGCCGAAAACGTGAGGATGACGGATTATGAGCTTCTGACAAACGTCGTTGCACACATCTTCAAAACCGAAAACATTTTCTTCGGTTTTGATCTGTGAATGGAAGACTACCTGAAGCAGAACGTCGCCCAGCTCTTCGCGGAGCATTTCTGCGCTGTCCATGTCGATGGCCTCAACCACTTCGTAAACTTCTTCGATGAAGTCCTGGCGAATCGACTTGTGAGTCTGAACTTTGTCCCACGGACAACCGTTTTCGCTTCTGAGTATTCCGACGATCTTTATGAGATCATTTATGTCGTAGTGTTCCTTGAATTCAAACATATGAAAACCCTCAAAACAAGGCTGATAGAAGCCTTTAATTATAGTACCGCAAACCATCGTAAAAAGCAAGCATTTTCTGCAATTTTGTAATATGTATAGAATATTTCGTTAGTCTTTCAGCAATAATGGGTAAAAAACACATGAGAAAATGCCGTATTTACTTATCTTGCGTCGACAAACCCTACTTTCCTGTATACCTTGGAGAGTGTTTTTCTTGTCATCTTGAATGCAGCTTCCGCACCTGCAGTGTAACATTCCTTGAGGTAAGCCTTGTCTTCAATGAGCTTTGCAAAGCCTGTGCGTACCGGTTCAAGGTGGTCAGCAACAGCTTCACCTACTGCGATCTTGAAGTCGCCGTAGCCCTTTCCTGCAAATTCAGCTGTGATCTCGTCGAATGACTTGCCTGTTACAGCTGAGTAGATGGACATAAGGTTGTTGATGCCGTCCTTGCCTTCGCGGTAACATACCTCAGCTTCTGAGTCTGTTACGGCACGCTTGAACTTTCTGATTATTGTATCCTTGTCATCGAGAATGAAGATGCATGCGTTAGGATTCTCGTCTGACTTTGACATCTTCTTTGTAGGATCCTGAAGTGACATTACTCTTGCGCCTGTCTTTGGAATGTAAGGCTCCGGAAGAGTAAAGAATTCGCCGTATTTCTGGTTGAAACGTCCTGCGATGTTTCTTGCAAGTTCAAGATGCTGCTTCTGGTCAGCTCCGATCGGAACAAGATCAGCATTGTATGCAAGAATGTCAGCTGCCATAAGTACAGGATATGTGAAAAGTCCGGCATTTACGTCATCTGAATGCTTTTCACTCTTTACCTTGAACTGTGTCATACGTGAGAGTTCACCGAACTGTGTTGAGCAGGAGAGTATCCAGCTGAGTTCTGCGTGGTTCGGGTTGTGGCTCTGTATAAATGCAGTTGATCTTTTCGGATCGATGCCGCATGCGAGAAGAAGAGCGTAGGCTTCGAGTGTGTTCTGACGAAGCTTTGCAGGTTCCTGTCTTACAGTGATTGCGTGCATGTCAACGATAGAGTAGATACAGTTGTACTCGTCCTGCAGCGGGCCCCAGTTTCTGATGGCGCCGATGTAGTTTCCGAGTGTGAATGTACCTGTAGGCTGTATTCCGCTGAAAATGGTCTTCTTTGCGATTGTTTCTGACATTTATTTAACGTCCTTTCAGGATTACTTGCGTGAAGCAGCTTCTTTTGTCTGAGCTGTCTGAACTTCGTTCATTACCTTCTGGTAAAGGTGGAGAAGGAATGCTCTCATCTTGTCTTCTTCTGAAGCAGCTGTTGCAGGATTTACAACTGTTTTGTAAACACCCTTTCTTGTCATAAGGTGAACAAAGTGTTCAGATGGGTTCATCGGGATGTCGAAAACAGATGTTCTTGAGCATACAGGAAGTGACTGACCTGCGCTTGCGAGGAATGAGCGGCAAGCCTGTGCGAGTGCAGGATGATTTGCTGCAAGACCTGTTATCTGTGCGCCGTTGTTGAAGTAGATGTTAACTGCACCGTTTGCAAGGCATACGAGTGTGCCGAGAAGGCCTCTGCCCATCGGGATGTCAACTACTGCGCTGTATATCTGCTTGTCGTCTGTGAGCTTAAGTCCGATAACTGCAGGAGGCATTCTGAGTGCCTTGATTCTTGCAAGAAGGTATGGTTCACAAACATTATAACGTTCAAAATTTGCCATGATGGATCTCCGTTTCTCTGCCGCTTTTACGGCAGTCTGTTAAAATTTTTCTTTAGTAAGCTTTCCGAGTATCTCGCATCCGCGGACTATCTGTTCGTCTGACGGTGTTGAGAAGTTGAGACGGAAAGAGTTGGTTCTGTCAGTTTCGTTTATCATGAAAGCGGTGCCCGGAACGACTGCTACCTTGTACTGTTCAACAGCGACTTTGCAGAATTTCATCATGTCGATGTTTTCAGGAAGTGTCGCCCAGATGAACAGACCGCCCTCAGGTTCAGTTACCTTTACCGACGGGTCAAAGTGTTCCTTTATACCGGTTTCCATAAGTGTGAACTTGCGTCTGTATACCTTTCTGAGTGAAGCCAGATGCTCGTTCATATCTGTTGTTTCCATAAATCTGTCGCATACCTGCTGCGCCCAGATGTTGGTGTGTACATCGGCTACCTGCTTGCATACGACCATTTTTGAGATGATCTCAGCCGGTGCACTTACATATCCTACGCGAAGACCCGGTGCGAGTATCTTTGAGAATGTTCTGCTGTAGATAACGCGGCCTTCAGTATCCATCGACTTGATGGAAGGAATGTCTTCTCCTGCAAAGCGGAGGTCGCCGTAAGGATTGTCCTCGAGTATGATGAAGTCATACTTCTTTGCAAGTTCGTAGACTGCTTTTCTCTTTTCCAGAGACAGGGTGTTTCCTGTAGGGTTCTGGAAGTTAGCTATAAGATAAAGAAGCTTTACTCTTTTGTTTGCCTTAAGTGCTTCCTCGAGTTTTTCAATGTTTATGCCGTCATGCTCCATTTCAACGCCCACGATATTTACGTTGTATGATTTGAATGCGTTGAGTGAACCGATGAAGCTCGGAGCTTCGCATATAAGTGTATCTCCGTCACTGCAAAGAACCTTGCAGGCCAGTTCGTTTGCCTGCTGTGCACCGGATGTGACGATGAGATCGTCACGGCCTTCGGTAAAGCAGTTTTTCTTCGCCATTTCATTTTTAAGACGGTCTCTCAGCGGAGTATAGCCTTCGGTAATGCTGTACTGCAGGGCACCGATAGGATCCGTCGCAAGTATGCTGTCTGAAATGGCCTTTATCGCATCCTTCGGGAAAGCTTCAGCTGCAGGACTTCCGGCTGCAAAAGGGATAACGCCCGGTTCGGAAGTATGCTTGAGTATTTCGCGTATAACGGAAGGTTTAAGTTTTGAGACTCTGTCAGAAAAATGATAATCCATATATTACACCTCTCTTGTTATAAGAATAATTTGAATTTATGAAATTTTACCCGTTAAGGCAGTAAGATCAGTTCTGTGTCAGAATAACGTGCCTTCAAAAAACCACATTATTCATCTATTATATCACAGAATAAATAAAACATCAATATTAAATCGGCAGTTTCATCGTTTTTTCAGCGTTTCGGTCCTGTTCATGACACATTTGGCTATAAGCGCGGTCCGTTCCGGCTTCTGCGATGAGAGAATGCGTGAAATGTCAGCTTCTATGCCGTCGAGTGCGGAAAGATCCTGCTTTGATATGTCCGAAATGAGTTTTGCCTGCTCGCTGTGCGTTTTTCTGAAGGACTTGCAGATGATGTTCGCTGTGGTTATCTGGTCGTCGGAGCGGTTGTACCATAAGGATGTGCCGCTGTCGAAAACCGGAGCGGCTCCTATCCATTCCAGCGTGTCCGGATCGCGGAGAAGTCCGAAGTTGCCGAAGTGCCTGTCCTCATTTGCGATAATGTAGTCGAGGGTTATCATTCCGTCGAGTGCCGGAACGACATCTACGCCCAGTTCCCTGCATATGTTTACGTAGTGCATGTATTCGCTTTCGTGGTTTTTACGCTCGCGTATCTGCATTATCCTGTATGCGCTGACCAGTTCAGTGTGTGTGGTCACAAAGTCCTCGCAAATGCTGAAAGGTTCGTCGGCTATGGTTATCATGTCGTAGTGTACATGTGCTATGCCGAGCTTTTCCGCGATCAGTGAGGCTATGACTTCGTTATACGGCTGCTGGCGGTACGGGTATGATCCGCCTTTTATCAGGCAGCGCTTTCCGTCGATGATCTTCCAGCGCTTTTTCAGGTCGCCGTCAGATGTGTTGTCCGGCGAAAGGAACTCAATGTCCGACGGGCTTATCTTTTTACCGAACAGTACGTCGCCCATGTCATCGGAAAAATTGTTCTCGAAGAAGTTTATGTTTTCCCATTTCAGATCCGAGTCCGCAGGCCTTATCCAGTAATGATCCGAAAGACTGAGCCCCAGACAGCGTGTGAGAAGCAGAGAGGTGTCGTCAGCTCCGATCGTTTCCAGTGCTTCATTTATGCCGGTTCTGCTCGCCGGAATACATCTGCCGCGCCACCATTTGTTAAGTGAGCTACGTACAGCTTTTTCATTTGACCCTTTTGAAGTTATCACACCCACCGGAAGATGCTTCTCCGAGTAAATATCTTCAATTACACTAATTCCTCCGATTACATCGTCGATATCTATAAGAGCAGTTTCGATGTTCTTATGCATAAGAATGTATTTCATGGCGCACCTCTTTTCACGTGATTATTTATAGATGTTGTTTTGCTTGTTTCTCAATTTACGTTGTATAAATATCATGATAACATAACAGTTTATTGATGTCAATGATAGCACATATGATAGTAGACTCTGCGTTTAAAAGGTAATCGCCGCCTCTGCGAGACGTCGATTGCTATTGAAACCGCTGCACACTTGATGCAGCGGTAGGTGCGCTTGAATAAAAAAGAATCATGTATAAAATAATTAATATGAAAAAGATTAAGCGATATACTATTAAAGCAAAAATAGATACTTTTATTGACATATCGAATATTGTTTTGTATAATTATACTTGAATCTAAACTGTTAATGGAGGTAAATATGAAAATATCGGCCAAAATATTAGCTGTTCTAACCGCTTTTGTGTTTTCATTTGTTTCTTCATCAAACTGTATAAAAAATGTGGTTGATGAATTAACGGTATATGCTGCAAGTGTGGCAAGAACTGGTGATGTAAATGATGACGGAGAGATAGACATACTTGATCTTATATATTCCAAGAGTGGAATTATAGAAAATCGTAAGCTATCTCTTGAATCATCAGATGTTAATACAGATGGAGTTTTTAGTACAAACGATGTGTATGAAGTCGAAGATTACCTTATTGGAAGAACTCAGAAATTTACCGGTGATCTCAAACAAGCATTTAAAAATATTGACAGGACTATCGTGAATACAGATAATTCAGATTCGAATTTACAAATGACAGCTGAAATGGCATCATTGGCCCAAAGTCTTAAAACTCCACTTGAAATTTATAAATATGTACTAAATAATGTTAATACAGAATTCTATTATGGCTCCAGAAAAGGTGCAATTGGAACATATGAACAGAATGGCGGAAATGATTATGATCAATCAAGCTTACTGATTGCAATGCTGAGATATATGGGGTATGAAGCGAATTATGCTAAAGTAAGTGCTGCATTTTCAGAGGGGGATCTATATAATCTTACGGCATCGATGGAATTTGAATCAGCCATAAGAATATTTACTTCTTCAGGTAAAACATTGTTTGATAATAAAGATGGAACTTATACTACAGAAGAAATAATAGTATTGCTGAATCTGGATGGCAGGAATTATTATCTTGATCCATTTTTTAAATATCATACACCTAATGAAAACGCTATTACTTTAGAGGAATTGGCAGAAACACTGGATTTAGCGGGAGATTCATATGATTTTCTGAATAAAAATGAACCAAATGCATCGATAACTGATGTGTTTCCTGCAATTCAGATAGTTGATCAGGGATTAACTGAACTTCCAAAAATGGCGTTTTATGCTTTGGCAAGTAATACTTACACCACATTTACCACAATTCCGAAGGAAAATAATGATATTATTGAACTTTCCCTTGGTAAGGATGTTCTTTTTTCATTTACGTCATCATATCTATATGATAAAGATCTTACAGTAGAATATGAGCTAACCGAAGATGCCTTATTTGAATTAAATGATGTTTATGGTTTCGGCATAGACAGCATTGATGATCTTACAGGAAATCTGGGTACTTATGCTGGATTTGCTCAGATTTATGGTGTAATAAAACTTGATGGTAAAAAAATTGCAAACGGAAATCCCGGATTTCTTGGAGAAAAAGAAAAACTTACAATTACTGTAAAACATGCTGCGTCAGAAAATTCAAAAACATTTGAAAAAGAGCTTATTAGAGGAGCTTTATACAGTATTGTTCTGGATTACCAGATGATTTCGCCTCATGATATAGCTGAATCATATTCTAAACTACCGCAAGATGTTTCGTCACAAAAATTATTGAATGAAAATAATATATATGGTTCAACGCAACTTATGAACATGATGTCTTTGCTTGGAAAGACATATTTTTCTCAAATTGACACAAACAGCGAAGGAATTGCGCAACTATCTAATATATACTATGACCGCTCAATAAGTGTGGCTGTAGTTGAAGTTGTTCCTGATATAAAAACTCAGAATGGAAGCAGTAACGTATTAAACAAACAGTTCAAAATGATTATAGATTTTATAGGAGATGATATAAAGCTTATAAGCCGTGAAGGTGACCTTCAGGTTGAAAAAAGTCTTTATCATTCAATAGGGTTAATGTCTTCTTTTTACGAAAGTGAAATCATTAGAGAATTTAGTGGACAAAGAGCAGTATCAACAGAAGAAATACTGCAAATTGCGGATGAACAGGATATAGATATACTGTTTTTGTCAAAAGCGAATTTAAGCGAGCTTGATTCTTCTGGATTAAGTGCTCAAAACAAAACTGATATTCAAAAGTATATTGAAGAAGGATATTATATTACAGTTCCGGCAGAAGAGGTAACAGTTGATTCATGGACAGGAGCAGGATATATTGCGTATGATCCAATATCCGAAAAGAGCATATATATCATAAACACCAATCTTCATGGCGGAGCAATGGTATCATGGGTTGGATTATCATATCTTTGTGATATGATATTCACTGTTGTAGAATGTACATGGTCATTTGATATGATAATGTTAGGGGCTACAGTGCTAGGGGCTGGTATTATTCTTTTTTCAGGACCGATAGGTGTAGCATTGCTTGTTTCTGCTATAGGTGTTGGACTAATAGCAGCAGGAGGTTTTTATCTGAAAAGTATAGGAGACAGATTCTGCGATGCTACCATGTTAATGGATGACTATATAAACGGTGATATAGACGCAGGAGTAAAATTGAAAACCAATTCATTATGGCATGGTGCTTCAGTTGGTTTGTTAAAGGCTGGTTGTAAATACTTTTCGAAAGAAACTACAGCACCATTTTTTAAATTATGGATTGAAAGCGAATTAGGGTATAATGCCTCACGTGCTTTTGAAAATACAATCATTGGAAATGATGGTGCTCTGGAAATCTTAGCGAAAATCAGTTCAAAATACGGAAATGCTTTGAAAGTGTTAATTTACCAATTTGGTGAAAGTATAGTGAATGATGTTGCGGAATCATATGTAGCTATGAGTGAATATGAATTCCAAGAATATATATACAATATGTGTATAGAGGATGTTAATATTCTTGAAATACATAATAAAAATATTGCAACTGATCCATTACATTCGGGAAATGGTGCTTTAAAAGGAAATTATACAAATGGTAGTTCAGCTGGGTTAAAAGCACAGGATGATGCGGTAAGAATATTGTTGGAAAATGGATATGATGTTGAGATATTGCCAGAAATCGATGGTGGAAACACGTTTGGAATCCAAAAGGAAGCTAATCCGGATTTTCTAATTAATAATAAAGTAGTATTTGATTGCTATGCACCTGAGCTTCAAAAAGGAGTTGATTATACAACAGAAACAAAAAAGATAGATTCGTTTACAAACAAGGTTTGTAAACAGATAGGAATAAAAACCAAAAAACAAGCTAGCAGAATAGTTTTGAATTTGAGAGATATACCTGAGTATTTGTATGAACCAATGTATGGTAGAATAATCGGGAAAACCGCCAAAGGTCAGGATTTGCAATATTTAGACGAATTAATAGTTATATTAAATGGTGAAAAGATAGAAAGATGGTTTTTGAGGTAGTTATATGGCGATGATAGAAGACGCAGTCATTTTATTCAAAAATATTGACGAAAATTTTATTAAGCACCACTTTGGGGGCAACCAGCTAAAAAACAATGAAGGATATACTGTGCCTGAATATAAATGTACAATTTACCCTTTCAATGATTGCTATATAAGTGATTCGTTAGATTTCGCAGTGGATATAGATAACAAGTGGATCCTTGATGCATACGGAGAAAATGAATTAACGTTTGAATTTATTGAACATCTGCTGGAAAACACGAGTGGTGACTTTATGTTCCTTGATGATTATGAAATCGTCTTTGAGAGAAGAAACGGGTTACTGATAGCGGTGGATTCAAACGATCATTTTCATACGTGTTCATTCAAAAATTGCTATGATTTACTGAAGACCGAACATTTCAACGGCTTTCATGATGATTACGGATTAACTGTTCATTTTCATGATGACATAGTTGGATTAAAAAGAGTGCTGTTTGATTTGGTAAAACAATCGGTATCAGGATATTCAAATGTCAAACTGATAGAATATGATGTAATTCCGAAGGAATTTGCTTTAACATCTGATTTTTTCAGCATTACGGTAAGTGAAAATGAAGTTAAAAAAGGTGAATATTATATTGTCGTTCACTATTCTTATTCAGATTCTCTTAAAGATTGCAGAAATCAATACTTAAGGAATTTGTTCAGTATTTTATTTGAAAGCTTTAAGATTTCAGAAGAAGAAAAGGCAAAACTTAAGCAGATGATAGGAGACAGAGCTTTCTGATACAATATTTCTGACAATAATTAATAATGCTAACATCCCCCTTACACGCGTAGTAATAATGCGTATAAGGGGGATGAGTTTTATATTTAAGTTTTATCTGCCGTCTGACATGACAGCGTTTTTCAACAGTATGAAATCGACAATGTTGATTTTCCGGTCTTTGTTCAGATCGAACGGAGTGATGTCATGTTTGCTGTCCGAATAAAGAAGTTCCTTTTTCATAGCGATAAGATCGGCACAGTTTACAGTGCCGTTTCCGTCGGTGTCACCGGGGATGATCGCAGGTTCGGCTGATGGAGGATCCGGTTTGTCCGGATCGGTGATCTCCGGTGTGATTGTATCTTCAGGTTCTGTTATTTCCGGTTTCGGATCGGTGACAACCGTTTCAGCCGGTTCGGTTTTCGCTAACTGTTCATTCGTATATTCAGTCAGAATTTCACAGCCTTTATTCATGGTGATCTGTCCGCTGCATCTGTATACTTCAGCATTGACTGAGGTGTCACAGAGCTTTGCATCAGGATCAAATCCATACTTTTCCCATACTTTGAAGTGCTCGGAAAGTGTGACCGTACCGCTCATACTTCCGGGAGACTCATCGATTTCGGAGTCTCTTCTTATGCTCCAGAACTGCTGCCAGCCGTTATCAGTGCCTATTATACCGCCCATTGTAATTGTGTGCGTAACATAGATATCATATAGTTTTCCGTCTATTTCTACAGTTTCAAGCAGTGTGTCTGATCCCGGCGGTCTCCATTTATACCAGCCTTCTACAACATAATACTCGGTTTTGGGGTTTTCTGTATCATACTCGGTTGTGGGTCTTAGTGTCCATCCGTATATGCCTAAAAGTGCAGAAGGGTTTACGAATCCTTCTTCAGGCCGGAAATCAATTATAGAATAATCAATGTCATAGTTTGCTGCGATCTTTCCGTAACGGCTCCATTTGTATTGTGATTCGAATTTGGTGCCTTTGGCAAGCACAACGCTTTCTACGGGGGAAAATTTCAGATCCAGTTTTCCGTCAGCCTCAGGTGTGAACTCCACATCTCCGGTTCCGTTCTGGTTCCATAAATTGTAAGTGTATCCGCCTGCCGTTCCGGTTTCGTTCAGATCTGCTGCCCTTACCAGTGCTGCCGGCGGGCAGGAAGCCGCAGTTACGGCAGCGCTCATTAAAAGAGCGGATATCTGTGTAGTGTATTTTCTGTTCATTGTAACTCCTCCCTGTAGTTTGTTCATGAATGTTTTTTGAAAATGCCGGAATTCAGGATGTTCAAGCCCGAAGTTCCGTATGCCGTAACGGCCGAAAGTTTTGTTGTTTGCTTTAAATATATACAAATTTTTTTCGTTTGTCTATACAAATATTGCTGTATTTACAGATGCTGCGGCATCGCCGCCAAATGGTAATCGTCGCCTCTGCGATGCGCCGATTGCTATTAAAAAAAATCTGCATTGCTGCAGATTTTTGAATAATTGTATATTTGGTGTTAAATTATTTTGAAGTCGTTAATTATCTGCCTGCGATGAAGTTAAATCCTGTAATTCCTGAAGCAGTTCTTTTTTTATCTTTAAAGCATCAGCCTGATACGGCATATATTTTTTTTCGCTTTCAATCAGATTTTTTATTCTAAGAGCTTTCTTTTCAACTGATTTAATATCACTTTCTTTAACAAGTGAAAGAGTATTGTTTCCAATTGTGTATGGCCGGAGTATATACTTTTGAGTTATCGGAAACATATCCTGTATCAAAAATGCATTTTCTTTTCCACTGCTCATTTTGCATATATGAAGTATATCACAAGGCTTATGCTGTGCAATTTTGTTTTCTATAATTTTTCGGTATTTTTCGATTCTGCTGCTCATTGGAATGACCCAATATAAATCAGGGATTTCATCGTTAAAACAATAATAATGAGGTCTGTTTTCTTCTTTATTACCTTTAAGATAAGGATCATTGAATTTATCGAAGAATTCGTCTTTTATAACGTAAAAACTGTGCTTTTCCATATATTCCTTTCATAAAAAAAGTCTCCTTATACAGGAGACTTACGACCCAACCATTTATATCCCGCATATTGGTCAGCGGAAAACTTACGACCCAACCATTTATATCCCGCATATTGGTCAGCGGATTTTACTTATCATTATTATAGCATATCAATGAAAAAATGTCAAATTACACTTTGATGTTTTCAATTATGACGGTTGCTGTTCTGACTGTATTTGTTTCATAGAGAAATGGTAATCGTCGCCTCTTCGAGTCGCCGATTGCTATTGAAAAAAATCTGCATTGCTGCAGATTTTTGAAGCGAGAGTGGGGTGTGTCTACTCAGAGTATACCGGACTGTTTTAGTATACTTTGAGTGTATGCAAAAGTCGTGATTGATTTGTAGTTGGTTTCATTATATAATAAAGGCAGTTGAAGCGGACGTCCGGAAATATAAGGAGGAATCATAAGTGTTTAAAACTGCATCACCTGAAGATATAGGAAAGCATCTTGAAGCTTTAATACTTGCAAAGTATGAAAACAGGAAAGAGTTTTGTCAGGCTTATCTTGAATTTTTGGGCAATGAAAATGACGATACACAAGGTACAGAAGATCGCTTTTGCAAGATTGTTAGCGGAAACAGATCGATACAGACTAATGATTTGCTTGTAATAGCCGAATTGCTCGGGGTATCCTGTGAAGAAATACTTACGGCAGGAAAGTTGAGAAAGCCTTCATGCTTTCGTGTAACCAACAGAGATATCGCTTCATCAAAAGATCCAAAAATCTGGAAACGATATATGAAGCAAAAGACGTTTCTCAATAAGGATGAATATAGCAAAACAGTAATTGATTATGCTTTTGAAGCAAAAAATATTTTGTTCTTAAAGTATCTTATTGAATCTGGGTTCATACAGGTTATTACCCCTAAAAAAGGAGAATGCTACTGTAGCAGAGAAACGTTTGAAATACAAACAGTTATAAATAATAAGGATTATTATAGCTGGGAGGATAGCGTAAAACTGAGGACACGACTAGTTCTTTTGGCAATAGAAACAGGAAATATCGACGTTCTTGATTTAATGCATGCAAGAGAGTTGTACATATTTAACTGTCAACTGAAAAATTATAAGTATGATTTCCGGGCTTGTGAACAATCAGAAGCTTATAGTGAACCGTTTGCGGAAGCTATAGCATTGTCTGATAATAAAGCGGTATTGGATTATTTTTCAGCCGAATATTCAATTAGAGTCGATGAATCTTCACATGAAACTGAAAAAGGCGAAGAAGCTAACGATGAGGAATACGATACTGAACAGGAAGTAAAATTCACTGTTGAAAATCTGATAATATGTCCTTTCATATCCGCAATAATAGAAAAAATGATGGATAATGAAAGGTATCATCAAGCAGAAAAATATTTGCAGTCTGCAATTGAACACAATCAAAAAGTTTATGGAATAATAACTGATTGTTTGAATTCGGAAGTTACTGTTCGTCTGGAACAAATAAGGCAGCAGAAAGAAGAAGAGAGAAACTGGTGCTATAGTAATGGAATAAGCTTCGAGAAATACGGAAGATATTTTCAGTCTGAAAATGAAATCAGACGATGTACGTATGAAGAAATGCTTGGACATAGAATCGGTGAGCGTATTACGGTTTGTTATGATTCAAAGAAGAGAAAATTTATGATGTATAATCTTACAACTATGATCATAGAAAACCCAAAAATACCGTCCGGTTTCATGAATCTTATTAATGCACTGAACGAATGGCATAATAAAATAATTGAGCTAAAAAAAGAATGGAAATATTGAATGCTCGACCTAATATAATACTTATAAAGAAATGGAGCTAAGTGATATGTTTTCAGATGAACAGAAAAAAGCAAATGGAGAGTATTTACGTGTTCTTATTACTAAACCGGATGAAAACGGAGAAGAGATTCCGCTAACCCATTTTTATAAACGCTATCTTAATGACCTCGGAATAAAAATAAATGATGATGAGTTGAAGCGTATAAAGAATCGATTTTCAGCTATCTTGAATGGAAGAAATAATATCAATCCGGCTAACGATGATCTTGTAATAATCAGTCGTCTGCTTGGCGTTTCAATAGAAGAAATTTTATCTGCAGGAAAGAAACGTTATGATACACCGGAATCTTATGTTAAGAACTATGATATTGCTGCATCTTCAGATAAATCAACATGGGAAAAATTCATTACCAGTGATAATGATTCTTTAGTATGCCGCGATGAATACGGT
Organism: Oscillospiraceae bacterium; assembly: GCA_017438745.1. Taxonomy (GTDB): domain Bacteria; phylum Bacillota; class Clostridia; order Oscillospirales; family Ruminococcaceae; genus HUN007. Next base: position 47,757 of record JAFRUS010000103.1, read on the forward strand.
AAGACGATTCTGGATTACGCAGTTGATTTCAGAAATTACAGCCTGATAAGGTACATGATTGATAAAAGGATCATATGGTTCGCATCTAGTCAGGAAGACAGCGAAAAAATAATAAATATTATGGATTTCGGAGGCGGAACCAATGTGGGAAAATCCGAGTATAATGATTTAAGTAGAGAAATCACGCATGATGACTCACTGAGAAAAGCTATTATTACTTTAGCTATAGAAAATGAAGATTATGAAATATTATCTTCTTTACGCGCAAGAGAAACTTTGAGAGAATTGGCGTCAGTTAATTATGGCGCAGATTATAGTAAAAGCAACTACAGTGATAGGAACATCGCTGACGAAATAGACGCTTTTATAGTTGGAGCTATATCAAATACTAAGTGTGAAGAAATTATCGATTATTTTTCCGAAGAATTCGAGATCATCGCCAAATGCCGACGAAATCCTGCTGAGACAAAGTTTATTTATTCGCATATTGATCAGGTTATAGAAATGCTAGTGTGTAACTCACGAGAAAAAGATGCAGAAAAGGTGCTTCGAAAGGCGATAGAACATAATAAAAGAGCTTTTGAAAAGGTTAATGAACGCATAGAGAAAAGTATAGAAGATGAATTTGAAGCCGAAAAGATTCATTTGGATGAAGTTATCGAAGAAATGCGTAAAAATGGCTGCAGTGAAGAACAAATTGAAATATGCAAAGCTAAACGTTTGGATAAGACAAGAATGAAACAAGTTGTACTTGATTACGAAATTAAATTTGATAGTGCGTTGCGTACTGTTTCCTTTAATCATCGTATGCCTGGAGGATTGGTGGTCAATATAGTAAAAGCGAAAACAGAGGAGATTAAAAACTCGTCTGAAAATATAAGACAACTAATTAATGAGTTAAATACCTGGTACCGAAAAACCATCGAACTGGGAGGTGAAAAGTATGACGAAGTATTGCTACAACTATGATTCCGGTGACTATGAGTACATAGATGAAAATGGTTTCAGCTGGGATCGTGGCGAATATGTTTACAACTGGGATGACAGCGAATACAGACGTGAGCGGGAAGAAGAGGAGCGCAGCAGTTACGGCTATGACCGTGGTTTATGGAATGACGATGAAGAGGACGACTGGTGAGCATTGTTCTTATGAACTGAAGCATTCTTCGCACACTGAAACAATGTGACGTTTACACTTCAAAAAATACAATTAACGTTAAAAATAACATACTAATCGTCGAAAATTGTATGGTTATACTCATTGAAAACGATTAACATACGTGATATAATAAAAACAGGATTGATTTGTATATCAGCTGCGGCAGAGATCGGTTCTGCCGACGGCTGGATTTGAAATACAGAGAAACAACTAATTCCTTAAAAATCATATATACAGCATCTCCTCTGCAGGCTCGAACGAAGAGTCTGTGGGGGAGATGTTGTTTTTTTGATGCAGGAAAATACGTGATATGAAAAAACTCACATCTGTAGTTGCGCTGAAATAATCATTCTAATTGCGAAAGCAGCAAAAAACGCAGGCCTCCTACGGGGGAGAGACCTGCGCTTTCTGGAATATTGAATGGGGAATTAAATTGTCTTATTAAACGTTGAAGCGGAAGAGAACGATGTCGCCGTCGTTCATTACGTATTCCTTGCCTTCAAGTCTTACAAGGCCCTTTTCCTTGGCTGCTGCCATTGTGCCGCATGCCATGAGGTCGTCGAATGCAACGACTTCAGCACGGATAAAGCCTTTTTCGAAGTCTGTGTGGATCTTTCCGGCTGCCTGAGGAGCCTTTGTACCCTTTTTGATCGTCCATGCACGAACTTCCGGCTGGCCTGCTGTCAGGAATGAGATGAGGCCGAGAAGTGAGTAACCTTCCTTGATTATACGGTTAAGACCGGATGTTTCAAGGCCGAGATCACTGAGGAACATTGTCTTGTCCTCGTCGTCCATGTCTGAGATTTCAGCTTCTATCTGAGCGCAGATCGGGAAAATAGCTGCGTGTTCTTCTTCTGCTATTTTGCATACTGCTTTGTAGTGTTCGTTTGTATCGATGTTGTTTCTGAAGTCATCTTCGCTTAAGTTTGCTGCGTAGATAACAGGCTTGAGTGAGAGAAGAGGACATGTTTTGAGCATTTCTTCCTCATCTTCAGTTGTATCATAGGAACGTGCCGGCTTGCCGTCTTCGAGATGCTTCTTGAGGCCTTCGAAGAAATCAACTTCTGCCTGGTACTTCTTGTCTGCCTTTACCATTTTCTTTGCCTTGTCAATTCTTCTGTCTACCATTTCGACGTCAGAGAAGATAAGTTCAAGGTTGATGGTTTCTATATCACGGGCTGGATCTATTGAACCGTCAACGTGGATAATGTCCATGCTTTCAAAGCATCTTACAACGTGAACGATGGCATCTACCTCACGGATGTCTGCGAGGAACTTGTTTCCGAGGCCTTCACCCTTTGAAGCGCCTTTTACAAGGCCGGCGATATCAACGAATTCGAGGGTAGCCGGTGTGAATTTGTCCGGGTTGTACATCTTTGCGAGAGCATCGAGTCTTTCGTCCGGAACGGAAACTATACCAATGTTTTTATCGATAGTACAGAAAGGGTAGTTAGCCGATTCCGCACCAGCATTTGTAAGGGCATTGAACAGTGTACTTTTTCCTACGTTAGGAAGTCCAACCATACCTAATTTCATATTGTGCCAAAATCCTTTCGAGTAAATGATATTTCATCTGTGTACAGGACATTGATATGTCCTCATACCATTCTTATTAATGATAACACAAAAGTCAGAGTTTTACAAGTAGATTTTAACCCTTAATTATAGTCTAATGTGTCCAAAAGCAGGTATAAGAGGGCTTTATGCGACGGTTTGTAGCCTTACAAAATCTGAAGGGTAAAGTTGTGAATTTTTCACAAACTTAAAATTTTTCAGAAAAGTGCGGAGATATCTGACGTTCCGGTGTGTATATATAATGAACGCAAAAATACGTTCACTATTAACAGGAAGCAGCAATAAAGTGCGGAATGCCATGACTTTTCTAAGCGGATTTTAATATAAATTTAAGGTTAATATCGTTGAAATCCTGTTTTGATTATGTTATAGTATAGTTAGGAAATTAAGCACAGATCCGGCGAAGCCGGATCTGTGAGGGGAGAGATTACGGGGCTTCGCCCCGTTCCCCGCGCTGATTTATGAATAAATCAGCGCATACTCAGTAAGGGGGTGAGGGAAGCTTGGAATACACTATCAGTATAACAAATAAATGCAATCTGCACTGCGCCTACTGCTACGAACGCCATCTCAATACCGATTACGGACACATAGATGACGAAAGGGCAGACAGGATAATCAAGTTCATAACCGACAGGAATGACGCCGGACGCGTATATCTTTTCGGTGGTGAACCGCTTCTTTACAAGGACCTTATAAAACGTTTCTGTACCGAAATTGAAGCAAAGGAGTTTGTCATCACTACAAACGGCACTCTGCTCGATGAAGAGTTCATTACCTGGTGCGATGAGTGCGGAAAGAACATTGTTATCAACATGTCCCATGACGGTAAAAACTGCGAGGGACGCGGAGTGGACTGCAGTCTGCTCGACGGTAAACTGAAGCTTCTGCTTGCTCACAGGCCGGATACTCTTGTGCAGCTCGTCTACACGGAAAAAACTCTTCCGGAACTGTATGACAATGTTTGTCATCTTCGCAGTCTTGGCGTTAAAAACGTATCAGCTGCGCTGGATGCCTTTACGGCTCCGGCAGATCCGGAAAGTTTCGCTGATCTTATGCGAGAGCAGTGGGATAAGCTTGCACATCTTTATGACGTTTCCATGTATGAGCTGACTGCAAAGCGCAAGTACATCAAGGAAAACATAAAGGCAAAATGCGAGATATGCAAAAAGAAACTCTACATAAACTGGGACGGAAACATTTATCCGTGCGTGCAGTTCCAGAACCGCAGCGAATTCAGGTGCGGCGACATATTCACAGGTGTGGATACCGCCCGTGCCGAAAAGGACCATCCTGATTATTCAGTGAGATCATCGCGATGCGAAGGCTGCGAGATAGCTGAATACTGCCGCAATTCATGTGCCTGCCGCAAGATGGCCACATCCGGCACACTTACGGATATCTCCGAAGCCGCGTGCATCGAGGAACAGGTGCAGATACTAACGGCCCTTGAACAGATACGTTCTTCGCAGATAGCGAAGGAAAAAGGCTGCAAACAGCCACTGGGAAAACAATAAAACGAAAGGGGTATTAAAATGAGAAAGTTTACAAAAGAGATATCAATGCTTATAGCTGCTGTTACAGCAGGAAGTATGTCAGGTGCCGCAGTAAATGCGGTAACAGAAGCAGATGCTGCCGAAGCTCTCGAACCGGAATACAAAATGGCAGCAGCACCTGGAATGACTATTCCGGATGAAAACCTTGATAACTGTGATGACTGCGAAGATCTTCTTCCGACTGTAGGCGAGGAAGCTCCGCCGGATTATACAGAACCGGAAGGAACACCGATAAAACTGGCTGGAGCAGCTACAGTGCCTGACTATACCGAGCCGGAAGAAAATGTTATGAAGATGCAGGGCCAGGCTACAGTTCCTGATTATACGGAACCTGAAGAAGAACCGGAACCGCTTATGGGTGATGTGGCACCACCGGATTATACAGAGCCGGAAAAGGAACCTGAACCGGTAATGGGCGGATTCCCGACACCGGACTACACTAAACAGGAAGTAACACTTCCTCCTGAAGACGGTGTTGCAACGCTTCCGGACTATACAGATCCGGACGAAACACTTCCGCCGGAAGAAGGCGAAGCTATGCCGCCTGATTTCACTGAACCGGAGGTTGAGCTGATGCCGACAACAGGTGTAATGCCTCCTATAAATCCAGGTGATACCAATGAGGACGGTATATTTGACGTAACAGACCTTACACAGTTTTCACTTTATCTGCTCGGCGATACAAAAATGACTTATTCCGGAGAGCTGAACGCTGACATGGACGGCGACGGAGAACTTACACTTGCCGATCTTGCCACGATGAAGCAGAAGCTTTCAAAGAAAGACAATAATAAAAAGTAATAACAATTAAAGAACAGTAGTATGCTGAAAAACCGCCGCTTCCGTGCCATAAGCGGGAGCGGCGGATAAATACATTAATGAACAAAAAAGGAGAAACCAAAATGGAAGAAAACAAGATCTTTTTTAATGCAAGAGAATGGAACATCTGCTCTGATTCGTCATCATCAAAGGGCGAGAGAACTTTCGTTACTGATTTTGAAGGCGGACTTTCCGAAGCTTACTGCATAGGTGACAAGACACAGAACGTGACTGAAATAGGCACAAAGCAGCTCATTCTCGACAAGAACATAAAGTACACATTCTACTTCTGGGTAAAGATCGACCGCAGCCAGCGTGCCGAGGCAGTTTGCCAGCTTCAGATCGTTTACAACGGTGACTTCGAAAACAAGAGAGTTTACGTTCTCAGCAACGCAAACATCAGACCTTCCAAGATAGTTGACGGATGGCAGCTTTACGAAATTCCGTTCGTGACCGAGGAAAATGAATACACACAGCTCAGATTCCTTGCTAAGAACGCTCAGTGCAGCATAATTCCGGGTCGTGAGGCAGTAAACTATTCCGGAATAAAGGATGACAAGCCGGGCAGCGCTTCCGGAGCGGCATATAACGGACAGGATGAAGATGCACAGGAAACTGATGACCAGAATCCGTTCAAGAACATTTCAGACGGTTTCAAGGAATTCTTCAATCAGTTCGATACACAGAAAACAGAGAACAGCGGCAGTGCGAAGACAAACAGCGACAAGCCAGCCGATCCGTTTGCTGCTTTCAATGATTTTGCAAGACAGGTAAAGCGCGATGTTCAGCGCGAAGTTAACAAAAGCGTAAGAAAAGACATCTACAACGATATCAAGTCGATGAAGGATGAGATAGTAAACGAACTGAAGAACACTTTCAACAGTGATAATAACAACAATAAATAAGTACAAATATGTATTCTTAAAAAGCCGGACGGATTCAGATTTGTCCGGCTTTTTTTTCATGCCTGTTTGTCTGCTCTCCGACAGACAAAAAAGCGACTGTTTATAATAGTTATTAAAATGATAAATGAACGGGTGGTCAGTTTGTTTATATGTAACAAGAATTTGAAAAAATGCTTAAACGGTACAATTTTTAATTGAAATGAATATCATATTATGATATGATATATGTTAACATTCTGTACACGTTAACTGTTAACCTTTTCAACTTTACAGTTTGTAAAAGCGTGATAAATGCTTTATACTTTATAAATTAACGGAGGAGAAGATTGTGTTTAAAGTGATTGAAGAGATCAGAAACGCGGACAAGAAGAAAAAGCGTTTTCTCAGCGCACTTACAGCCGCATTCATGACTTTCACTACACTTGGCAGTTCAATCAGCGTATCTGCTGACAGAGCTGACTCAATCAGTGAGATCGAGAATGTGACCGGAAATGCACAGAAAAAAGCTGAACTTCTTGATGTGCCGGACGCAGAGGACAAGTTCCTTGGAATGGCCGGCGACTTTACGATTTTCGTAAAGGAAAAGTTCACTATACCGCAGCAGGCGGCCGATATCGAAGGCAGACTCGCAGCAGGCGGCGGAGTTGAAAACGAAAGAGGAAGCGCATACGACATAGGCAGCAAGTACACCGGTAAGGGCGCTACTGTAATAACAGGCGGCGGTAATATCGAAAAGATCCTTACCAGTCCGGCTAATGGCGCTGAAAGAAGAATATTTGCTGTAAGTTCTGACACAAATATCGAAAAGGATGACTATTCACAGCATCTTCAGAATTTCTACATTGCTGACGACCTTATCGATTTTGACGCTGAGTTCCAGAAGATCGAACAGCTGTCAAGTGAGATCAAGGGATACGAGTCAACAGGTGAACTGAAAGAGGAGTGGGGCTCCTACAAACTCATCGGTACTGAAGACGGTGTGAATGTTTTCAATATTCCGGCTGACAAGTGGGATGATTTTGCAAATGCAAACTTCATTCAGATCTATGTTCCGGGCGACATCATGGATCAGTACGTATTTATCAACGTTCCTGGTTCAGGCGATGTTGATATGCCGCACTACTCACTTGAGATCGTTCAGTATGAACAGGGTGCCGACGGACAGCCTGTAACAGATGCCGGCGGACAGATAGTAGTTCTTGACAAGAAGCATGTACAGCAGGATTCAAAAAATGAAGACGGTACATTCACTGACAACATGCTTCTCTGCGGACACATTCTCTACAATGTACCTGATGCAGACAACGTTAAATATACCGGATCAATACAGGGAAGCGTGCTTGCTCCTAATGCAAACGTATCCGGCGAACTCGGCGGACATGTTTCCGGTTCAACAATAGCAAAGTCAGCAGAAGGCTTTGGTATCCAGGCCGGCAGCGTTACGTTCAACCCTCCAAAAAAGGTAGTCGTACCTGTTCCGGAAAAACCAGTTTCAGAGATCTCTGTAAGCAAGAAGGAGATCACAAACGGACCTGAGATCCCGGGCGCTGTTCTCGTTATCACACCAAAGGACAGCAGCACAGATCTTTCTGAAGTAACTTCTCCGAACAACAGCACATTAACAGCTGAAAAGGACAAGGTAACATTTACTTCAGTTGAAAAGTCAACAACAATAAAGAAACTTCCTGACGGTGACTATGAACTCACAGAGCTTACTTCACCTGACGGATACACAGTAAATGCCGAAACAGTTTCATTCACTGTAACTGACGGCAAGGTGGAAACACCAGTCGAAATGATCGACGCTCCTTCAGAAGTTACGATCAGCAAGATCGATGTAACAAATGAAAAGGAACTTCCGGGTGCAGAACTCACCCTTACACTTGAAAAGTCTTCAAAGACTCCGAACATCAAGCTCACAGATGTTAAGAAAACAGGCGATGCTGAGTTCACACTTGAAGACAATGATACTACTATAAAGTGGGTATCAACAAGCACTCCTGCAGTTTTCGGAAAACTCCCTGACGGTGAATACCGACTCAGAGAAGTTTCAGCTCCTGCAGGATATCAGGTAACAGCTGACGTTAAGTTTAAGATAGTAAACGGTGTGGCTGAACTTTCATCATCAACAGTTCCTGGTTCTGAAGACAGCACAGTTGATTCAAAGACCAACTTTGTTATCATGAAAGATAAGATAGAAGAAACACCTAAGCCTGAATCTGATATCTTTATCAGCAAGAAGGCAGTAAACGGAACTGAAGAACTTCCGGGCGCTGGTCTTACAATTGAACTTGTAAAGCCTGCAGACGAAAATGACGCTTCACTTACAGATGTAACTGTAAGCGGCGGTGCTCTCGATGCAGTTTCAGGAGCAAAGACAGTTAAGTTTACATCGGGCAAGACACCTGCTGAAATAACAGGGCTTCCTGACGGTGACTACACACTTACTGAAACAACATCACCAGACGGATACACAGTAAACAACGAAACTATCTCATTCAGCATCAAGGACGGCAAGGTTACTTCAGGCGATGAAATAACAATGCTTGACAAGCCGTCTGAGATCAGCATCAGCAAGATGGAAGTAAACGGTTCAGCCGAGATTCCTGGCGCAGAACTTACACTTACACTTGTTGAAGCAGAAAACCAGCCGGGTTCACTTAAGAATCAGGTAAATGACACAGTCAAGGCTGCAAATACAGACAACACAGCAATCAAGTGGACATCAGGAACAAAGCCTGTAGTTCTCACAGGACTTCCTGACGGTAAGTATACACTCACAGAAACATCAGCTCCGGACGGATACCTCGTTACTGAAAGCATAGACTTCACTATCGAGGACGGTCTCCTTAAGTCAGACGACGAGAATGTCGATGCTGAAGGCGGCAAGGTCGTTATGAGAGACGAAGTTTCAAAGATAAAGATCAGCAAGAGAGACATCAACGATACAAAGGAACTCCCTGGTGCAACTCTCAAAATCACACAGGACGAAGGCGAGACAGATCTTCTCGGAGTTAAGGTAGAAGCTGCTTCCGGAAATCCTACTGTTTCAGCAAAGGAGATCACATTCGTTTCCGGCGAGACAGAAACAACTATTACAAAGCTTCCTGACGGTAAGTACACTCTCACTGAGATCACTTCACCTGACGGATATACTATTAATGAAGAATCAGTTAAGTTTGAAGTGGTAAACGGACAGACAGTCGGCGGCAACGTTGTAAAGATGCTCGACAGACCATCATCCGTTACAATAAGCAAGTCTGACGTTACAGGCGAAGAGATCCCTGGCGCAGAACTTACACTTGAACTTTTAAAGCCTGCAAAGAATGAAAAGGCAACTCTTGAAGACCAGATAAACGATACTGTTAAGGCTGCAAACAAAGACAACACAGCAGTAAAGTGGACATCAGGCACAAAGCCTACAATTCTTTCAGAACTTCCGGACGGCGATTACAAGCTTTCCGAAACAGTTGTTCCTGACAGATATCAGGTAACTGACAGCATCCAGTTCACAATTGAAAACGGTGCTGTAAAGAACACGACAGGAAGCAAGATCGTAATGATCGACAAGCTTTCAGAAGTAACAGTAAGCAAGAAGGCAATCAACGGAACAGAAGAACTTCCGGGTGCTGTTCTTACAATTGAACTTAAGGAAGCAGCTGAGGAAGGCGCAAACCTTAAGGAAATCAAAGTTGGCGGCGGTGCAGTTTCACCTGCTTCATCAGCTGACAAGATCGTATTCACATCAGGCGATACAGCAGCAGTAATCAGCGGACTTCCTGACGGTAAGTACACACTTACTGAAACAACATCACCTGACGGATATACATTAAGCGACGAAACAATAAGCTTCGAAGTTGAAAACGGCGTTCTCGTTTCAGGAACTGAAGTCGAAATGATCGACAAGCCGTCTGAGATCGAGATCAGCAAGAAGGCAATAAGCGGTGCCGATGAAGTTCCGGGTGCAAAGCTCATGCTTACACTTGTAAAGGCTTCAAAGACAACTGACACAACACTTGAAGATGCGATAAAGAAGACTGGCAACAGTTCTATCACACTTTCAGAAGATTCAAAGCGTGCAACAGTATGGACAACAGCTGATGCACCTGTAAAATTCAAGGGACTTCCTGACGGTGAGTACAGACTTGAAGAAAGCGTAGCACCTGACGGATACACAATTACCGATTCAATAAGCTTCGTTGTTGAAAACGGTGTAGTTAAGGAAAATGCTGATAACCTTGTTGAAATGCGTGACGCACTTTCAGAAGTTGAGATCAGCAAGCAGTCTGTAGCCGGCAAGGAGATCGCCGGAGCAAAGCTGGAACTTACTTCACTTGACAAAAAAGACCTCAGTAAGGTAAAGGCCAACGTATCACCTTTCAAATACGTAAACACAATAGTTGAAGGATTCGATGGTTCTGATGGCGAAACATATGTTGCAGGAGTATCCTGGACATCAGAAGCAGATAAAACGGCAGTTCTTACAGGACTTCCTGACGGTAAGTACAAACTCACTGAAACACAGGCTCCTGAAGGATACGAAATAGCAGAATCCATCACATTCACAGTTGAAAACGGCGTAGTTACAGGATATCCTGACGGCAAGATTATCATGATCGATGCTGAAGAAGTACCGAGCGAAGTCGTTATCAGCAAGAGAGCAATCGACGGAACTGATGAGATCCCTGGCGCACGTCTCAAGCTCACAGCAAAGTCAAAGGATGCTGATCTTAAGAAGGTAACAGCATCAGGAGAAGTAGAACTTCTCACAAACTCAGTAACATGGATATCAGGTAATTCACCTCTCGTACTCAAGGGACTCCCTGACGGCGACTACCTCCTCGAAGAAATGCTCGCACCTGAAGGATACAAGGTTACAGACAGCATTTCATTCACACTCAAGGACGGTGTGGCTGATATCAATCCGACTAACCACATCGTAATGAAGGATGCTCCTTCAGAAGTTAAGATAAGCAAGAGAGATATCAACGGCACTGAAGAAATACCAGGTGCAAAGCTTACAGTTAAGCTCATTGCTCCGGCATCAAACAGCGCAACGCTTGAAAATGTAGAAGCTGACGGAGATGTTAAGCTGACAGCGACTGCAGATTCAGTTTCATTCACTTCAGGCGAAACACCGGTACTCCTTAAGGGACTTCCGGACGGTAAGTACGAACTCATCGAAACACGTTCACCTGACGGCTACACAATAAATGAGGAATCCGTAACATTTACAGTTAAGGATGCAGAACTTGTGGGTGATGAAGACACTGTTGCAATGACAGACGTTCCTTCAAAGATCTCGATAAGCAAGATGGATATGGCAATGAGCGAAGAGATCCCGGGTGCTGAACTCACTCTTACACTCAAGCAGAGCTACAAGAATACAGCTGCTGATCTTAAGTCAGTTGCTGCAGCAAATACAGACGTAAAGATCGTTGAAGGTTCAGAAGACAGAACGATCACATGGACATCAGGCAAGAAGGCACTCGCTATCGAAGGACTCCCTGACGGTGACTACGTACTTTCAGAAAACGTTGCTCCTGACCGCTTCACACAGTTTACCGGAAGCATCAAGTTCAACATCAAGGACGGTGTGATCACATCTGACGCAGCAAGAGCTCCTAAGCCGAATGAAGGCAGAGTTGATGCTGACAACAACAGAGTTATCATGCTCGACGAATTCTCAGAGATCTCCGTAAGCAAGACAGATATTGAAGGCAATGAGATCCCTGGCGCAAACCTCCGCATTACATCACTCGATAACAAGGATCTTTCAGGTGTAACAGGCGATGCATCAGTATTCAAGCACGAAACAAATACTGACGAAAATACACCGGACTGCACAGCAGTTTCATGGGATTCAGAAGCAGGCAAGACAGTAACAGTCAAGGGACTTCCGGACGGTAAGTATCTTATCGAGGAAACACAGGCTCCTGACGGCTACAAGCTTACAGAATCCGCAGAATTCACAGTTACAAACGGTATCCCTTCAACAGCATCAGTTGTGATGAAGGATGAATATTCAGAAGTAAAGATCAGCAAGACTGATGTTGCAGGTTCTGAAATCAAGGGCGCTAAGCTCACACTTACAGTAACAGGCAACAAGACACCTCTTACAGGCGTTAAGGTTACAGGCGGTGCTACTGATACAGTTAAGAGCGCAAACAGCATCTCATTCATTTCAGGCACTGCAGAAACAGTTCTCACAGGTATCCCGGACGGTAACTACGTTCTTACAGAAACACAGGCTCCGGAAGGATATGAGATCTCAGAATCTATCTCATTCACAGTTGAAAACGGCGTGGTAAAGGGCTCTGAAGACAGCAAGATCACAATGATCGATGCTCTCAAGCCAGTAGTAACAACAACAGTTACTACAACTGTTACAACAGAAGCTACAACAACTGAAGAGACTACAGAAGCAACAACAGAGGCTACAACAGTTACAACTCCTGAAGAGACTACTGTTGCCACAACAGTTACAACACCTGAGGAAACAACGGTGACAACAACTGAAGCTACTACAGAGGCTACAACAGTAACAACAACAGAAGAAACAACTGTTGCCACAACAACAACTACTACAGAAGCAACAACGGTGGTAACAACACTGACAGCTCCTGAACTTGAATTCACAGTAGGTCCTGCAAATACAGGTATTCCTGTAACAGATGTTACTGTTGAAGAAACAACAACAGAAGAAACAACTGTTGAAACTACAGAGGCTACAACAACTGAAGAGACTACAGAAGCAACAACAGAGGCTACAACAACTGAAGCCACTACAGAAGCTACTACTGAAGCTACAACAGAGGAAACAACAGAAGAGACAACAACTCTTCCTGAAACAACACCTGCTGAAACTACATCAGTAACAAAGCTCACAGCTCAGAGCATCTCTTCAACACCAAGCACAGGTGACGGCAGAAGCACAGCGATCGCTATGGTATTCATGGCAGGCTCTGCACTCTCAATGGCCTTTGCTTTAAAGAGAAAGAATAAGTAATAAAACACCGGATCTGTTCCGGAGTAAATGAAAAAATCCCGCTTGTCATAATGACCGGCGGGATTCTTTGTACTGGTAATAGTAAAATATTTAAATAAAAAACTATTGACAAAGTATCATCATGGTGATATAATAAACACATTGAAAACCGTTGACGCGGAGATAAAGCTATTTATGCTTCTACAGAGAGTCCGGGTAAGCTGAGAGCCGGATGAAAAACAGTTTAGCAAATGGACCGCTGAGGGCGCAGTCAAATGGATCATGTGATCCAGAGTATTCTGCGACGTTACGATGTGCGTTAATCATCAGGGATATGATAGTATCCTGTTAAGTGCGCAGCGTAAGGCTGTGAATCAAGGTGGTACCGCGGATAAGATTATTCGTCCTTGACAGATTATTGATTAGTCTGTCAGGGACTTTTTTGTTGCCTGACAGCTCATGCGGAGGTGCTTTTAAATGAAATTTTTACCCGAATTTGAAACAGTAAAAAAATTTGCAGAAAGCGGAAAGTACGATATTGTTCCTGTAAGCTGCGAGATCCTTTCGGACATCTGCACGCCTATCGAGGCAATAAAGAAACTCAAGAGTATTTCCACTCACTGCTACATGCTCGAATCTGTAGCTGAGAAGGAAAAATGGGGTCAGTATACATTTTTAGGGTACGATCCGAAGCTCACGATCACAGCATCAGGTGATGATCTTACCATCGGCGATGTAAAGATGAAGACCGATGATCCTGCAGTTCAGATAAGACAGGTGCTTTCAAACTACAAAAGTCCTAAATTCGATTATCTTCCTTCTTTCACAGGCGGCCTTACCGGTTATTTCTCATATGACTTCCTTTCCTACAGGGAAAAGACACTGAGAATAAATACCGAAGACACGGAAAACTTCAAGGACGTTGATCTTATGCTCTTTGACAAGGTAATCGCATTCGACAACTTTCGTCAGAAGATAATTCTCATCGCAAATATGCGTCTCGATGAAGGCGAAGCCGGATACAACAAGGCAAAGCTCGAAATCACACAGATGGCTGATCTCCTCAGAAACGGCACTCCGAAAAATGAGCCTGCCGGTCATCTCAAGAGCGAAGTTACACCGCTCTTCAACAAGGAAGAATACTGCGAAATGGTTGAAAAGGCAAAGCGTCATATCTTTGAAGGGGACATTTTCCAGATAGTTCTTTCAAACCGTTTAAGCGCTGATTACGAAGGAAGCCTTCTCAATGCATACCGTGTATTAAGAACGATTAATCCGTCACCGTACATGTTCTACTTTTCAGGAACAGACGTTGAAATAGCAGGTGCTTCACCTGAAACTCTTGTAAAGCTTGAAAACGGTGTGCTCCACACATTCCCGCTTGCAGGCACACGTCCGAGAGGAAAGACAGATGCGGAAGACAAGGCTCTTGAAGCTGATCTTCTTGCTGATGAAAAGGAACTTGCAGAGCACAACATGCTCGTTGACCTTGGCAGAAACGATCTTGGCAGAATAAGCAGGTTCGGTACTGTTGAAGTTGAAAAGCTCCACAGCATCGAACGCTACTCACACGTAATGCACATCGGTTCCACAGTACGCGGTGAGATCCGTGAGGAATTCGACGGACTCGATGCAGTAAGTGCGGTGCTTCCTGCCGGAACACTTTCAGGTGCTCCGAAGATCCGTGCCTGCCAGCTTATCGCAGAACTTGAAAACAACAAGCGCGGCATCTACGGCGGCGCGATCGGATATATCGATTTTACCGGAAATCTTGACACATGCATCGCAATCAGAATCGCATACAAGAAGAACGGTAAGGTATTTGTAAGAAGCGGTGCCGGAATAGTTGCTGATTCAGTACCTGAAAAGGAATATCAGGAAAGCATAAACAAGGCGGCAGCCGTAGTAAATGCCCTTAAACTTGCAGAGGAGGCTGACTTATGATACTTCTTATAGACAACTACGACAGCTTTTCCTATAATCTTTACCAGCTTATAGGTGAAATAAATCCGGACATCAAAGTTATAAGAAATGACGAGATGACAGTGGCTGAAATAGAAGCTCTCGCCCCTGACCACATCATCCTTTCACCGGGACCGGGACGTCCGGAAGATGCCGGTGTGATAATTGAAGCCGCAAAGACTGTATGCAGAAAGATACCGACACTCGGTGTGTGCCTCGGCCATCAGGCAATATGCGCGGCTTATGGTGCAACGGTAACATACGCAAGAGAGCTTATGCACGGCAAGCAGTCAGTGATAAGTTTCATGAATGACAGTCCGATTTTCAGAGGAATAGATGAAGGAGCTCCTGTAGCACGTTATCACTCACTTGCAGCAGATCCGGACACACTGCCTGACTGCCTCGAAGTTACAGCCCTCGCCGACGACGGCGAAGTAATGGCAGTCCAGCATAAAGAGTACCCGATCTTCGGCGTACAGTTCCACCCGGAATCAATAATGACTCCTGACGGAAAGATAATGTTAAAGAATTTTATTGATATGTGATAGAGGTGTAAAAAATGATCAAAGAAGCAATAGTAAAGATAGTAAATAAAGAAGACCTCACCTATGATGAGGCATATGCAGTAATTTCAGAGATAATGTCAGGTAAAACGACTCCTACACAGAATGCGGCATTTCTCTCAGCGCTTTCAACCAAGAGCACAAAGGCTGAAACAATAGACGAGATCACAGGCTGCGCAGCAGCAATGCGTGATGCTGCAACAAAGTTCGAAAACGACGATGATCTTTTCGAGATCGTAGGTACAGGCGGCGACAACTCGAACAGTTTCAATATTTCAACGACTTCAGCAATGGTCATCGCAGCTTCAGGCGTACTCGTTTCAAAGCACGGCAACCGCGCTGCTTCTTCAAAGTCCGGTACAGCTGACTGTCTCGAAGCACTCGGCGTAAACATCGCTCTTGATACTGACAAGTGCCGTGAACTTCTCGACAAGGCTGGTTTCTGCTTCTTCTTTGCGCAGAAGTACCACACATCAATGAAGTACGTTGCCCCTATAAGAAAGGAACTCGGTTTCCGTACAGTATTCAACATTCTCGGACCTCTTACAAACCCTGCCTGCCCGAAGCATCATCTTCTGGGCGTTTATGACGGCGTTCTCCTCGAACCTGTTGCCGAAGTTCTCATGAAACTCGGTTCGAAAAACGGTATGGTAGTATTCGGAACAGACAAACTCGATGAGATCTCACTCAGCTCTCCTACAAAGGTATGCGAATACAAGGACGGCTGGATGAAGAACTACGAGATCACACCGGAACAGTTCGGATTTGAACGCTGCACCAAGGAAGATCTTCTCGGCGGTGATCCTGCTGAAAATGCCGCTATCACACGCGGTATCCTTTCAGGTGAGATAAAGGGACACAAGAGAAATGCAGTTCTCCTCAATGCCGGTGCAGGTATCTATATCGGCGGAAAAGCAGCTTCTCTTGAAGAAGGCGTAAAGATGGCAGCTGAACTTATCGATTCCGGCAAGGCGCTTGCAGTTCTCGATAAAGTTAAGGAAGTTTCAAACAGCTGATGATACGGAACGTACAGCATTTATGAGGTAAATAATGACTATTCTTGACGAACTTGCTTACCATGCGGAAGAACGTGTGGAAGCAGCAAAGAAAATACATTCTTTTGAAGAAGTGAAGAAAAAGGCTCTTTCACTGCCGAAGGGAAATTTTGAATTTGAAAAGGCTCTGAATAAAGATGATATCGCATTCATCTGCGAATGCAAGAAGGCGTCTCCTTCAAAGGGCGTAATTGCGGAGAATTTTCCGTATCTTCAGATAGCAAAGGAATACGAGGCAGCCGGTGCTGACTGCATATCAGTTCTCACTGAACCGAAGTGGTTCTTCGGCAGCGACGAATATCTCCGTGAGATAACAGCGAACGTGAATATTCCGTGTATCCGCAAGGATTTCACAGTGGATCCGTACATGATATATGAAGCAAAGCTTCTCGGTGCGAAGGCTGTGCTCCTCATCTGCTCCATTCTTTCTGAAGAACAGATAAAGGAATATATGGGTATCTGTGAGGAACTCGGACTTTCCGCACTGGTCGAGACTCATGACGAAAAAGAGATCGAAATGGCTTTACGCTGCGGTGCAAGACTTATCGGCGTAAATAACCGTAATCTCAGGGATTTCTCAGTAGATACAGGCAACAGCAGACGTATGCGTGAGCTTGTTCCGGATGACGTTATATTCGTTTCCGAAAGCGGCGTGAAATCTGCGGAAGATATCGCAGCACTCAGAGCATCCGGCGTAAACGCAGTTCTCATCGGTGAAACACTTATGAAGGCTCCGGACAAGAAGGCAAAGCTTGCGGAATTAAAGGGTGAAAAATGAGTACGAAAATAAAAATGTGCGGACTTTCACGGCCGGAAGATATCGCATTTGCAAATGAAGTAAGACCTGACTACATAGGTTTTGTTTTTGCGAAGAAAAGCAGCCGTTATGTCACACCGGAAAAGGCTGCAGAGCTTGCAGCAAAGCTTGATAAAAGTATTGTACCGGTTGGAGTTTTCGTTGACTCGGACTTTGAAGAGATCATGCATACCGTAACCCTCGGAGCGATCCGCATTGCTCAGCTTCATGGAAATGAACCGGAGGAACTGGTAAAACGCCTGCAGGAAAACGGCGTTCCGGTGATACGTGCATTTCAGATAAAGTCGGAAGATGATGTGAAGAAAGCCGAGACCTCATGTGCTGATCACATCCTGCTCGACTCCGGAAAAGGAAGCGGACTGACCTTCGACTGGTCACTTTTAAAAGCCGTAAACCGCCCGTATTTCCTCGCCGGCGGACTCGATCCCGAAAACGTATCCCGTGCAGTCACCGAACTCCACCCGTACGCTGTAGATACCAGCTCCGGCCTCGAAACCGACGGCTTTAAAGACAGAGATAAAATGATCGCGTTTGCGGAAGCTGTTCGGAAGTCTAATTAAATTTCAACGGTATTACCGGAGAATGCACAAATAAAACAATAGGGCAGAACCCCATTATAAAATCCCCCACCCATCGGTGATGGGAAGCGCATTCCAATAAAACAACGGGGCAAGGGGGCGAAGCCCCCTCATCCTTAGCCCCCTCCCTCCGGGAGGGGGTTGGGGGTGGGGATATATATCCCACATTTATTTTGAAAGGAAAGATAATAATGTCACAGTCAAAAGGACGCTTTGGTGTTCACGGCGGTCAGTACATACCTGAAACACTGATGAATGCCGTTATCGAACTCGAAGAAGCGTATAACAAATACAAGGACAATCCGGAATTCAACAGAGAACTCACAGAGCTGTTAAATAACTACGCCGGAAGACCGTCACTTCTCTACTACGCAGAAAAACTCACACGCGAACTCGGCGGAGCGAAGATCTACTTAAAACGTGAAGACCTTAACCACACAGGTTCACACAAGATAAACAACGTTCTCGGTCAGGCTCTTCTTGCAAAGAAAATGGGCAAGACACGTCTTATCGCTGAAACAGGTGCAGGTCAGCACGGTGTTGCAACAGCCACAGCTGCTGCACTTCTCGATATGGAATGTGTTGTTTTCATGGGCGAGGAGGACACAAAGCGTCAGGCACTCAACGTTTACCGTATGAGACTTCTCGGTGCTGAAGTTATCCCTGTAACAGCCGGAACAGCAACACTTAAGGATGCCGTTTCCGAGGCTATGCGTGAATGGACCAAGCGTATCGAGGACACTCACTACTGCTTAGGTTCAGTAATGGGACCTCATCCTTTCCCGACTATCGTCCGTGATTTTCAGGCTGTTATTTCAAGAGAAGCAAGAGCTCAGATACTCGAAGCCGAAGGCAGACTCCCTGATGCAGTTATCGCATGCGTAGGCGGTGGTTCAAACGCTATCGGAAGCTTCTATCACTTCATCCCTGATGAAGGTGTAAAACTTATCGGATGTGAAGCTGCCGGAAGAGGTATCGATACTTTTGAAACTGCAGCTACAGTAAATACAGGACGTATCGGTATTTTCCACGGCATGAAGTCATACTTCTGTCAGGATGAATACGGTCAGATAGCTCCGGTTTACTCGATTTCAGCTGGTCTTGACTATCCGGGCGTAGGTCCTGAACATGCACATTTACACGACATCGGACGTGCTGAATATGTTCCGGTAACAGATGACGAAGCTGTAAACGCTTTTGAATATCTTTCAAGAACAGAGGGTATCATCCCTGCTATAGAATCATCACACGCTGTTGCCTATGCAATGAAGCTTGCTCCGACAATGGACAAGGACAAGATCATCATCATTACTATCTCAGGCAGAGGCGACAAGGACTGTGCAGCTATTGCACGCTACAGAGGGGAGGATATCCATGAGTAAGATAAGAAATGCGTTTGCAGACGGAAAGGCATTCATCCCGTTCATCACATGCGGTGATCCTGACCTTGAAACAACAGAAAAGGTAGTACGTGCAGCCGTGGAAAACGGTGCTGACCTCATCGAACTCGGTATCCCGTTCTCCGATCCGACAGCTGAAGGTCCGGTCATCCAGGGTGCGAATATACGTGCGCTTGCAGGCGGTATCACAACTGATAAGATCTTTGATTTTGTTACTAAGCTCCGTAAGGATATCACTATCCCGCTGGTGTTCATGACATATGCAAATGTCGTATTCTCATACGGTGCAGAACGTTTCATGAAGCGCTGCAATGAAACCGGTATCGACGGCATCATCCTTCCTGATCTTCCGTTCGAGGAAAAAGAAGAGTTTGCTGATGTTGCGGCAAAATACGATGTTGACCTCATCTCTCTCATCGCTCCGACATCTGCCGACCGAGTTGCCATGATCGCAAAGGATGCGACAGGATTTATCTACGTGGTTTCAAGCCTCGGTGTTACAGGTGTAAGAAGCGAGATAAACACTGACATCGGTTCAATAGTAAAGGTTATCCGTGAGAATACGGACGTTCCATGTGCAGTAGGTTTCGGTATCTCAAAACCTGAGCAGGCTGAAAAAATGGCCGGCCTATCCGACGGTGCCATCGTCGGTTCAGCGATCATCAGACTTCTCGAAAAATACGGCAAAGACGCAGCTCCGTATGTCGGCGAGTACGTAAAGTCTATGAAGGACGCAGTAAGAAAAGCATAAACTGAAAATAAATTTAAATCCATAAACTAAAGACATCGCACCAATCGTTATGGTTGGTATGATGCCTTTTTGTTATTGCATCAGAGATCCATTTCAAATTTGCCAATCGAAAAACAGTACTTCATTTCAAATTTGTCAACCCAAAACATGGAAATATGCTGATGATATAAGACCCAGCACGCCACTGCGCGCTGGGTCCGTAAAAAGTTGTGTTTGTGAGTTTATTGATTATTTTTCCTGCTTATTAAGAAAATCAATATCCAAGTAATAGTTACATTTATAGTAACCCGTTTTATATTCCATGTCGATTCGTATGTTGTGTGGTTCCATATCCTTGTTTACGATAAATTGATATGGATCTTCTGAATCACGTTCATAATAACCAATCTCATGATCTTTACAGTATTGTAATAGTAGCTCTTTTGTATCCTCCCAATAAATCAGAAAATCGTCACCATTTCTATATTCTGGATGTGACATTTTGCATATTTCTATATATGTAGAATAATCTAATTTATTAGGAGAGTCAACATCATCGTATGCGTAATCCCAAATTGATATGTAGTCCATTCCTCCTGAATGTTCGGCTGTATAGGATGATAGTTCTTTGTCTGCGTTAAATTTAATTATGATTTTATCTGGAAATATATATTTAAGCATCGAATCACTTAAATCCAATGGAATATGCGCTTCATATTTTACGATTCGTTCTCCGTCATATTCAGATGGATAATAGCAAAAATCTTCATAATATTTTGCGACTTTGTCTGGTGACATTCCTTCTTTTAATACTGGCAGATTGAAAAAATCATCTACACTGTTGATAGCTATTGTTCCGCAGTCATGTTCACTTTTGTATTCTGTTGCTTTAGCGCATCCGTTTAAAAAGAATGCCATTGCCGTAATACATAACACCAAAAAGACGTTATGCCAGCGGATATTAGATACGATGCTATTATGTTTTAACATTAATAATCCCCACTTTCTTATTTGATAATCAAATATCAGATATAATCCCTTGTGATAATATTGTAATCTTCAACAATGCAGAAACTCATTGTTGATATATAACAAAAAAAAAAAAAAAGCAACCGATTTCGTACATAAAAGCGAAAACGGCACGTTGCACAAATATAATCATTGATTTTTTCTATTGGAAATATGAGGCCATAATAAAAAAATTCACAGGGAACAAACGGTAGCACACTGATTGGCAAGATCAGTGTGCCACCATTTTTAATTGCAGAATTTACTTACCGCATAAACCGGATAAACCCTTATATTATCGTAATTATTAAAGTTTTCAAGTGAAACTCTTATTCCGTATTTACTTGACGGATGAGTTTCAAGAAAACTGTGCATGCTCTGCATACTGCCTTTTCCGGCTGCTTTTACTTCGACAGGTATGACAGTGTTTTCTTTTATGATGGCATAATCTATTTCAGCATTTGCACCACTTCTGTACCAGTAGTGAAGGGAAGATTCAGTGTACGGATTTGTGTATTTTATTATTTCAAGTCCGGTCTGCATTTCTACAACGTTTCCCTTGTTCATCTCATCAAAGATATCGCTGCTGAGGAGTTCATATGTATTAAGACCGCATACGGTAAGATAGATACCAGTATCAAATAACAGCAGTTTTTTATTGGTTTCCTTTTCACAGCTGCCGAGCGGGATAGTGTCGCACGATGATGCTTTAACCGGATAAACAAGTCCGGCTCTTCGGAGAAGATCTATTCCGGTATCAAAATAGTATGCACTTATTCCTTTTATTGCCGATGATGATTTTGTCTGTCCGCATACATTGTGAACAGTATAGTCAAATACTTTCCTGATAATATCGGCAGGCACATCTGAACGGTATTTATTAAAATCGTCGATGAAGTTTGTTATGATATCTCTGTGTATCTGCTGGCAGTTAAACAGACTTCCGGAATCAATATATTCTGCTATCGCCTCCGGCATGCCACCTACAACAAGAAAAGTTTTATATTCACTTATAAGCTGTTCATGAGCCGGATTGTCAGTGTTACCATCATGCTGTTTCAGATAGTCTGCAAGAATTTCCTTTTTGGTACCACGAAGATATTCCGTGAAAGAAAAAGGATACATGAAAATACTTCTCACACGTCCGACAGGGAAATCTATTGTTTCTTTTTTAACGCCTTTTCCGTTCAAGACAAATTCAAGAAGAGATCCGGCGGCGATAACATGTAGTTCCGGCATATCTTCGTAAAAGTATCTCAGAGCAGTAACAGCCCTTGGACATTCCTGTATTTCATCAATAAACAGAAGAGTTTTCCCGGCGGTGATTTTCGACGAGAAAAAAAGTTCAAGTTTGATTATGATCGCCTTTATATCAAAGTTTCCTTCAAACAGGCTATAAAGTTCACTGTGCTTTTCAAAGTTGATTTCTATATAGTTTTCAAACTGTTCTGAAAGATGTCTTACCGCAGACGTTTTTCCGCACTGTCTTACTCCGCGGAGAAGCAAAGGTTTATGCTTTTTTTCTTCTCTCCATTGCTGCAGTGTTTTGTCTATATCACGTTGTATATACATGGTGAAACCCTCCTTAAAATCAGTAGTTACCTATATTATATCACATTATTTCAAAATTGCCAAGCGGAAATCAGTGCTTCATTTCAAAATTGCCAAGCGGAAATCAGTATCTCATTTCAAATTTGCCAATCGAAAAACTGTACTTCATTTCGAATTTGTCAACCCAAAACATGGGAATAGACTGGTGATATAAGACCCAGCACGCCACTGCGCGCTGGGTCCGTAAAATGGTCGTTAATGAATATTTAATCGTTCCGAAAAAGTTTAAGCCACTTAATGCCACTTGAAATGAGAAAAAATAATATAAAAGCCTCTTGACAGTCATGACATATACTGGTATAATTAAAATATACCAATCCAAAAGAAACGTTTCAAGGGATGGAAAAGAAAAACAACTAAGATTATGGAGGAACACTAATATGTTAAAAGTAGATGATCGTTTTAAATGCTGGCTTCGTTTCAGACTGAAAGATAAGGCATATGCGGAGAAATTCGTAAAATGTACAACGGAGCTGGAAGATAAGGAGAATGCCGAAAATCAAGGTAATGCTTGATTTTCCGCCTTGATTTGTACATCGAATCATGGTATAATGGTGTCAGAAAAACAAATATGAAAGAAAAATTATCAGATAAAATTATTTCGGAATCTGAAGACAGACACGAAAGAATTCTTCAGATAATCAGAGATTATCGTCCGCTTGACGATTCGTTTATGAGGGAATTGTTCAGAAATGATATTCCGCTGACAGAATACGTTCTGCGTATAGTCACAGGAATAAAAGACCTGAACATTATAAGATCAGAAACGCAGTATGATCTGCATAGTCTTGCCGGATCGCGTTCCTTAAAACTTGATGTTCTTGGGACGGACATTACCGGCAGACAGATCAATTTTGAAGTTCAGAGAGCAGATTCGGGAGCCACTTCCAAAAGAGCGCGTTATCATTCCAGTGCTCTGGATGTCGAGTTTCTCAAACCGGATGATGATACTGATCTTCTGCCTGAAACTTATGTAATCTTTATAACAGAAAATGATGTTAAGGGAAAAGGAAAGCTCATTTACCAGTATGAGCGGCGTGAAAAGGACGGTTCTGAACTCGACGATAAAGCGCATATAATATTTATAAACGGAGCATACGACAAAGAAAACGACACATCTGATCTTGCAAAGCTTGTGCATGATTTCAGATGTTCCAGAGCGGAGGATATGTTTAACAAACCGCTTGCGGATAAAACAAGAATGCTGAAGGAAACACTGGAAGGAGTTGATATTATGTGTAAGGCAGTTGAAGACCTGGTTGAAGATTTGATTGAAGAAAGCAATAAAAGAATAAGTAAAAACAAAGAAATCGAAATTGCGGTTAATTTTATTCGATTAGGAAAAAATACATATGATGACATAGCTGAAGCAACTGGTCTTACTGTAGAAGAAGTGGAGGCACTTGCTGAAACTTTGAATCATACAGCTTGATGGTTACAGAATAGCATCACAGATAAACAAACGGCAGCACATCGATTGTCAAGATCAGTGTGCTGCCGTTTTTAATTTTGACAATTATTTTTTTGACAAAATTACTTGAATACTATATAATATGTTTGAGACATATCGTAATAAGTAAACTCAGGAAACCGGATAATACGGATTTCCAACCTGATCGGTGATTTCTAAGGATGGTCACGTATATGAAACACAAACCAAATCTGATTGTTATGCTCACATACAACGATCTTACAGTGCATAATGCTGCGGAGATCTTTGATATGTGCAGGGATTCGGGGGCTGAATACTGGGGATTCAAGGAAGAAGGGCTGCTTTTGCAGGATATGAAGGAACTCTTTAGTGAGATAAAGCGTTCCGGCAAAAAAACAGTTCTTGAAGTAGTATCATATACCGAAGCGGAAGGCATACGCGGAGCGGAAATGGCAGCTGAGTGCGGTGTTGATATCATGATGGGGACGATGTTTTCAGAAAAGATAAAAAAGGTCTGTCATGATAACGGTATCCGTTACATGCCTTTTGTCGGTGATATTACAGACCGTCCTTCTGTTCTTGGCGGCGATACAGATGATATGATCCGTCAGGCAAATGACATCATTTCACGCGGAGCAGACGGTATTGATCTTCTTGCGTACAGATACACCGGAGACTGTGAGGATCTGATCAGAAAATTTTTAAGCGGGGTGGATTCACCTGTGTGCATCGCAGGAAGCGTGAATACTTTTGAACGCCTTGACTTCATAAAATATACCTCTCCTTGGGCATTTACTATAGGAAGTGCATTTTTCGATCATGATTTCGGAGACAGTATATCTTTTCAGATTGAAACCGTAATGAAGTATATGGAGAGCGGCTGTCATGCTTGAAAAATACTATCCGTCTGAATATGCCGGAAGTGCTTACGACATCGACTACAGACGTCTTTATGAAAGCGGAATACGAGGCATCATATTTGACGTTGACAATACGCTTGTGCATCACGGTGATGATGCAACTCCTGAAGCCGTACAGCTTTTCCGGGACGTTCACGCCATTGGCTTTAAAACGGTTCTGCTTACTAACAATGATGAGGAACGTGTAACAAGGTTCAATGCAGATATCGGTACGCAGTATGTATGCGATGCGGAAAAACCTGCACCTGAAGGTTATGAAAAAGCAATTGCTCTTCTCGGCGTGCAGAAAAATGAAGCCCTTGTCATCGGAGATCAGATGTTTGTGGATATCATCGGAGCAAACAGATGCGGTATCCGTTCTATCCTCGTACATTATATTGAAGTTCCCGGCGAGAAATGGCTGGGATTTCGAAGATACATCGAGATGCTGATACTTTTGTTTTTTAGGATCAGCCGCAGAAATATCAGTGGTCTGTCAGACAACAGAGAAAGGAATACCTGATTTATGGCATCGAAACAACGAAAACTGTTCTGCGAAATCAGTCCGTTTACTTATGCAATTTCGGAAAAGAAAAACATTCTGATTAGATTTATCCGTAACAAGATAAATGATAAGGATATGGCCGTTTTTCGAAGTGATAAAAAGCTTGAATATGTCATTTCTTCATGCAGCTCTCATCTGATAAAAAGAGGAAAGGGCATCGATCCTGTGACACAGGAGAACAAGGCAGTGAATATCCGTCTTGCCTCTGACTGCATGAACGGGCTGCTCATACATCCGGGTGAAACTTTTTCCTTCTGGAAACTGGTCGGCAATACAACGAAAGCAAAGGGATATCGCGAAGGGCGCGTCCTTATACTTGGTAAGCTGACAAAAGGACTGGGCGGTGGCCTCTGCAATCTGGCAAACACCATTCACCGTGTCGTTCTTCAGAGTCCGCTGACCGATACCGAATTTCATATGCATTCTGATGCACTTGCTCCTGATGAAAACGGCATTCGTGTTCCGATGAGCGCCGGAACGTCGGTAAACTTCAATTATAACGACTACCGGTTCCGCAATGACACAGATCAGGTATTTCAGCTTCTCTGCTGGTGCGATGATGATAATCTTAACTGCGAAATAAGGAGCGACAAGCCATATCCTTTCAGATTTGAGATATCGGAAGAAGATCATCATTTTGAAAAGGAAGGCGATGAATATTATCGCGTGTCCAGAATATATAAGGATACATATGATAAGGATACAGAAGAACTCATCAGTCATAAACTTATCGTGGACAATCATTCACACGTACACTTCGATCCGTCGGTCATTCCGCCGGAGATGATAAGGTGATGAAATATATGTAAAAGCAGCTTGTTTTACTTGCTGCAGCAATGATTCAGGGAATAATGGAGGATAATAAAATGGCGATGTTAGTAAATATAACAGCAGTAAAATACTGTGCTTTCTGTAAATACTGGTGGGATCCGGCATGTCAGTATATCAAGCCGAATATAAACACGCAGTGGTACCTCGAACCATCCGGCCGATGCAGATGCATAAAAAGGGGAACTGATACATCCGCAAATCAGACGTGTCAGAATTTCAAGTGTAAAATTGATTTGTAGAAAGACTACTGTTTGCAAACAAACGGCAGCACACCAATCGTCAAGATCAGTGTGCTGCCGTTTTCTATTGCACCGCAGGTGTCGCCATTTTGCCGAAATCGTACAAATATCATTGACTTGCAGTACGAATTTGTATACAATATAATTAAACAAATATGGATTGATTTAAGGAAAAACTGATTAAACCGGAAATCCGGCTTCGCCGGATTTCCGGAGGGTGGGAGTTGCGGGGCTTCGCCCCGGTCCCCACGCTGATTTATTCATAAATCAGCGTTTTCTTTAAGAAAACGACGGCGAAAATCAGGCCTGCAGATGCGTTTTCGAAAAAAATAAAAATTTTTTTCAGAAATCCTGTAACATTATTCGTTTTTTTCTGTCTTTGAAAGTGAAAGGATATTTCACCGGTAAAATATTCAGACCAGGAGAGCATTATGGAAGACAAAGAGATAATAGCCCTGTATAATGAAAGATCTGAGAATGCGATCAAAGAGACTGATAACAAGTACGGTACGTATTTAAGAAAGATATCGGACAACATTCTCGGAGACAGGGGAGATACTGAGGAATGTATGAATGACAGTTATCTCAAAGTGTGGAATTCAATACCGCCGCAGGTTCCGAAGATACTGAAGGCGTTTGTTGCGAGGATCACTAGAAATACTGCACTCAATATCTATGAAAAAAGAAAAGCTTCCAAAAGATGCGCCTCTGAGGTCGCCCTTTCACTTGAAGAACTTGAAGAATGTCTGGAAGGCAGAGACAACGTGGTGTCGGAGATAGAGCGAAAGGAAATTATGAAAGCTCTCGATGATTTTCTCGGAACCCTGGAAAAGAAAAAAAGGATCTGTTTCCTGCAGAGATATTTCTATCTCGAACCGTTGAAGGATATCGCAGAGAGAAACGATATTTCCGAGGCGGCTCTCAGGACCATGCTTTGCAGGACCAGAACAGAACTGAAAGAATTCATGAAAAAACGCGGACTATTCTGACAGGAGTAAGAAGATGAGTGATAATACAAAACAAAGCGATGCGCTTCTCAGAAATTTTGGAGGGATATCTGAAAAGTACATAGCTGAAGCTGATCCGGAGCGGAAACCGGAAGGCGTAAAAAAACCAAATGCAAAGATATTTTTCATATGCGCCGGATATGCGGCCGCGATCCTTCTGCTCATAATGACCAATCTTCCTGACAGAAGCGACAATGATAATTTTACACCGGTGGTAACGAGCGTTACAGCTGCAGACAGTCAGATGACGGAAGAAACAATAGTTACATCTGTTACATCAGACAAAGTTTCTGAAACAGGCAGAGTTTCTGAAACAACTGCGGTCACGGAAAATACGGTCGTCATACCTGTGGAAGGAACAACTGTAACGAATGAGACAGAGGCAAACGAAAACCGCATCATCGCAGTTGAAACAAAGAAAAATGAAGGCGGTAATGAAGAAAAGCATGAAGAACAGCCGGCTGTTCAGATCCCTGTAACAGCAGTGACTGAAAATACGGATGAAGTTAAAGAAACAGTTCTTGAAACTGCCGTAGAGGAAATAAAAACTGTCAATCAGGATCTGCAGTCCGGAGTATATGGAAAGAATATAACCTGGCAGTACGATACCGGAAATAAAACACTTACGATAAGCGGATCTGGTCCTATGGAATTTGATTATGATGACGAAAATGAAGATTTCTACACTTTTGAAAACAGATACAGCTGGATTGGCAATGTTGAACATGTAGTTGTATCTGAAGGAGTGGAATCTTTAAGCTATCAGGCATTCTTTAGATTTGCTTCACTGAAGACGGTATCACTTCCGGAAAGCCTGAATGAGATCGGTGGTGAAGCATTCTCAAACTGTGTTTCACTTGAAAGTATCACTATTCCGTCAGGTGTGACCGAAATTCGTTTCGGAACATTCAGAAACTGTAATTCACTTGAGTCTGTAAATATACCCGAAGGCGTAACATGTATTAATGAGGAGGCTTTCAAGGGGTGCTGCTCACTCAAATCTTTAGTGATACCGGAAAGTGTAACAAAAATAGAAAATCACGCTTTTGAGAACTGTCTGACACTCAGAGAAGTAATAATTTACGGACCTTCAGTAAGTATTGATAGTATGGCTTTCGATTCTGTAGAAGACAATAGTATGCTGGTCTTAAAAGGCTGTGGAAACACACAAACCTACGCTTCTAAGAATTATATGAAATTTGAAAAGCTCGAAGACTGAACAGTTAATCCGACAGAATGATATGAAAGATCATTCTGTGGAAATAAAAATAAGAAAAAACACGGGAAAAAATGAAAAGAGGTACAAAGATGAAAAACGCAGAACTTAAAAGATTTTACGCAGCTGTAGCTGCACTTGTTATGGCATCCGGAACAACAGTTACTGCATTCGCTGAAGAAGTGGCTGATGCTGGAACTGCTGCAGAAACCAGTGCGGCGGAGGTAAAAACAGAAACATCAGATTATTCAGGCAATTACGGAAAAGATGTAAACTGGAAGTATGATCCTGAAAGCAAGACTTTTACTGTAAGCGGAAAAGGCAGGATGGATTATGAAAACGGAGATGTAAATTTAGCATTTTTCTACATGAATCATAAATGGGTTGAAGAAGTAGAAAAAATAGTGATCGAAGACGGTGTTGAATCAATACAAGATTTAGCGTTTGCAAAATTTGCTTCAGCTAAATCCGTTTCCATTCCGGAAAGTGTGAAGGAGATGGGCTACGATTGCTTCTGCAACTGCATTTCACTCGAAGAAGTAACTATTCCGTCCGGAGTTACCATAATCCCGACCTTCGCATTTAAGAACTGCAACGAACTGAAAAAGGTTGACCTTCCTGACGGACTTGAGTGGATCGGTTCAGAAGCATTTAAGGGCTGTTGTTCACTTGTTTCAGTTCATATTCCTGAAGGTGTTAAACGTATCGACGAAGAAGCTTTCAAGCACTGCCTTAAACTCAGAGAGATCAACCTTCCTGAAAGTGTTGAACAATACGGTGAAAATATATTTGACTGGGTGGTTGACAATGAATATCTCAGGATAAAAGTTGATGGTCCGAACGGACGCAGCTATGCTTACAGAAACGGATGCCTGAGATTTGAGGCAGACGGTGTGGTATATTCAGATACTTCAGGAATATGCGGTGAATTTGTAGACTGGTCATACGACAGGGAAACCGGAGTTTTAACTTTCACTGGTACAGGAATGGCCGACTATGCACCTTATAACTCCGAATGGGTTGGAAAGGTCAAGAAAATAATTGTAGGAGAAGGCATTACAGGCATGGGCTGTAATGGTCTGGGGTATTATTTCACAGGAGTTGAATCAGTTACTCTGCCGGAGAGCTTTAAAGGATTTACGGAAGATACTCTGTGCGGATTAAGTGATCTTGCGATTACTTCCATTGATCTTCCTGATAAGATGAAGGTTATTAACCAGGGAATGCTGCAGAACTGTACGAATCTTAAAGAGGTAAAAATGCCTGCAAAGCTGGAGATAATCGGAGACTTTGCATTTGCTTCCGATTCATCTCTCGAAAGCATTGTTATACCTGAAAAAACTGATAAAATAGGTGAATATGCTTTTGACGCCTGCGGCCTTAAATCAGTTACATTTATGAACAAATATGTTAGAATCGATGATACAGCATTCTATTCATGCGATCCGTCAATGGTGATCATTGCTAAGAAGGGTTCAACTGCTGAGGAATATGCTGAAAAGCACGGATTCCAGTTCCAGGTTCTCGGAGAAGAAAAAAAGGTTGAAGATAAAAAGGTTGAAGCAGTCGAAACAGATGTCAAGACAGTTGCACTTGCAGCTCCGGTGCAGGCAGATACTGCTGAAACAACAGTTAAACTCGGCGATGCGGACGGCAGCGGTGTAGTTGATATTTCAGATATTTCCATGCTTTCACTTGCACTGGTTGACGGTACTGAACTTACCGACGAACAGAAAAAGGCACTCGATGTTGACGGCGACGGCGATGTTGATCTTGCCGATCTTGCAAAACTCAGACAGTATATTTCAAAGAAGATAGAAAAGCTTTGATAAAAGTGTAAATCCGTGCAGGGAGTTCGGAACCAGGCTCCGTAAATTCTCTTCTTTGCAGATTTGATGCGACCGGATCTGCAACTTAATCAGTGGGTTCTTATATTTTGGAGGGTGAATACAATAAACGGCAGCACGCTGATCGTAATGATCGGTGTGCTGCCGTTTGCGTTATAGGAACGGTGATTTATTCATGAATTAGCGGGGGGATCGGGGCGAAGCCGGATTTTCGATTTAATCTTAATACTGTACTGCTTCGGTAACGTCCGGTTCTGCAGTTACTTCTTTTTTGAAACTGTGTGCATTTCCCGGATCATAAACTGACCAGAACAGTTTTGCGGCGTCATTGTATCGTACTTCGGCTGACGGAGCTTTCATTATTACTGATATAAGATCATGTCCGTTCTGTGAAGCTGTGGCAACCATGCAGTAGCCGGCTTCGTCGAAGAATCCTGTTTTAAGTCCTGTCACAAATGAAAGGAAAAACTCATCGTCAGGTATTATAAGGGCGTTTCCGTTTTCCCAGCTGTAGCTCTGTCCGGTGGATGTGGTCACTTCATATTCAGCGCTTGAACCTATCTCGGCGATGAGAGGATACTGTGCCGATCTGATAGCTATCTTCAGCATATCTTCCGGTGTTGTGTAGTGATCCGGATCGTAATATCCGTCCGGTACAACAAAATGCGAATCCTCTGCTCCGGCGTCAAGTGCCTCGTCGTTCATAAGATCGGCGAAATATTTAACTGCATCCATGTTCGGCATGTTCGGATTGTTTGAAACTTTTCTTGCGGTGTTTACGGCAATGGTGTAGGCAGCGTCATTTCCTGAAGGAAGAAGCAGACCGTAAAGCGCATCTTTAAGCGTTATCTTTGTGTCCTTTACAAGATAAGCAAGACTTGATTCCGGTTTGAGAAGATCAAGCTCGGAACCGACAGCCAGTTCCGTTTCCGGATCCATATAGCGCAGCGCAACGCAGGCTGTGAGCACCTTTGTCATACTTGCCGGATAAAGATGCTTCTGAGGATTCTTGCTGAAAAGCACTTCACCGGAAGTTTTGTCGTAAAGCACTACTGCGTCTGCGCCGATCATCGTATAATCCATTCCCTGCGGCGGTGCGTAGGAATAACGCAGGCGTATGCCCGGCTTGTCCTCTACTGTAAAAGGAGCATCGGTCTGTATTGCAGTCGAATCAGTTTTTTCAGCTACGCTTACTGCAGGCTTTTTCTTCAGAGCAAAGGGAAGAAAACAGACCAGGAATATTATGAGGAACCCGACAAAGAATATTCTGTCAGTTCTCACTCTTCTTTTGACGTTTGACTTTCTTTTTCTTTTCAATTGTTGACCTCGTTTTCCTGCGGCCGCTTACATATACATGAAGTACAGAAGCTTAGCCAGTGATGTAAGTGCGTAAAGCGGGAACAGAAGAATGACAAAAGCAGATGTCAGCAGAACAGGAAGAGCTCTCCTGCGCTGTTCCGGCTTGTTTTTCGGAAGCGGTTCCTTTATCAGTCTGATGAAGGTGAATACGCCGCCGAGGACCAGTGTTATGATTGTCCATACTCTCATGAGAAGTTCGCCCTGGTCCCAGGCGAAGATGCTGTATACTGAAATGATCATGCTGCTTGTGTTCACGGCCATATGTATGAGTACGGATGGTATGACCGAGTTGTATTTCATGGTTATGCTGCACAGAAGAAGTGACATGAGAAATGCAGGCAGCATAGACGGAAGACTGCATGTTGCAAGTGCGCACAGCAGTGACGATGTGATGATACCGAAACGCTGTGATGCTCTGGAAAGATTCTTCAGAGCAAGTCCGCGGAAGATAAATCCGTCAGCAAAAGGGATGACCAGACAGTTGCACAGTGCTGATACTGCCACAAGCGTCCAGTCCTTTTCGATGTACATTGCCGAAGGCATGTAGGCAGACGGTGAGAACGGAAATGAAAACATGATTATGTTGGAAAGAGCGGCAACAAACATTCCTGTCATAAAGCTTAAGACAACATCGCCGGTCTTTATCGTACCCTTTCCTTTTAAAAGGCGTGCCGGCCTTAGTTCTGAAAAGCGGCATCCGGCAAAGAAAACAGCACCGGATGAAACTATCACGGCAATTATTCTGAATGCGTATTTTATTGTTTCGTCCGACAGAGCACTGTAGTAGAAATTCAGGTTAGGGGACAGCGCAAAGGCAAACAGGAACATGAGAATATAGAAAACCAGAAGCGATGCAGCTTCGATAAAAAGCTTTGCCATTAAAAGCGTTCCGGTTATATTGTAGAAGTAGCGCAGCCTTTTTCTTTCGTATTGAGAAGGCTTTTTTCTGCATTTTTCGGTACGGAAGAAAAACGCAGGTATTACGTGTGAATATGATTCACGGAATGAGCGGTTTTCAGTCTGGTTGCAGAAGGGATCCCTTTCGTCAGGCATCTCGTTTTCCTCGAACCGGTCGAAAAGCTCTTCACTGTTCGTTTCAGGGTAACTCATTGTTCACCTCCGTCGGCATCTTCTTCTGTAACAGCCGGTGCAGCTGTTACATCCGGCCTTTCTGCAGGAGCGTAGCTTCCGGCATTTTCCGGATCATGTCCTTCAGGCGGATAGTTGTCAAGATATTCGCACGGGATGTACAGGTCTTCATCTGTACGGTAGTAGCCGGTGCTCGTTCTGGCAATCACATGAAATTCATATCCTGGATCGTAGATCATGGCTTTTCCCGCATCTGAAAGTGCAGCCGAATATCCGATGCACGGTGATACGGCGTACATGTATTTGTCAAGATTTATTTCAGTCCACGCAACGTACGGAATAGCCGCATCTGCATTATAGTCAGGTGATCCGGCATTTTCAAGCATGTCCAGTTCTGACTTTTCGTCATCTCCCGGAAGCGGTTCTGCTCTGTTTTCATCTGTAGGTTCAAAAACGAAGGTCATGCTGACAGTCTGTTCGGTCTGTGAAGTCGATGCGGCTGTCTGTGATAACTGTTCCGTTTTGCTTTCCGGTGCTTCGGTGATCTCTGCCTCTACCGCAGTTTCAGTCTGCAGAGTATCTGCCGGGGCTTTTTCGTTGATGGCTGTATCGTCGCCTTTGTCGCATGCTGTAAAGGCAAAGGCCAGTGTAAATGCTGCCACTGCAGCAAAGGTTCTTTTCATGGTTTGATGCCTTTCGTCAGTCTATCGACCAGTTGACCGGTTCCATTCCGTTTGCTTCGAGAAATCTGTTGGCTTCCGCAAAGTGTCCGCAGCCGAAAAATCCGTGGTAAGCGGACAGCGGACTCGGATGAGCTGAGGCAAGTACAAGATGCTGCTTACCTGTGATAAGTTTTCTCTTAGCCTTTGCGTTGTTTCCCCAGAGCAGGAAAACCACCGGTTTTTCACGTTCGTTGAGAAGTGAGATCACACTGTCGGTGAACTTCTCCCATCCCTTGTCCTTGTGGCTGTTTGCCATTCCGCGGCGTACTGTGAGCACGGTGTTCAGAAGAAGAACACCTGACTTTGCCCAGTTTGTCAGCTCGCCGTGTTTTCCGCTGTTGTCGATGCCGAGTTCGTCGTTTATTTCCTTGAATATATTTTTAAGTGACGGAGGCGGTTCAACGCCCTTCTTTACGGAAAATGAAAGTCCGTGTGCCTGATTCGGCTCGTGATACGGATCCTGTCCGAGTATCACAACTTTTACGTCTTCGTACGATGTGTACTTCATCGCATTGAAAATGTCGTACATATCCGGATAGATGGTCTGTGTCTTATATTCCTTTATCAGGAACTTTCTGAGATCCTGATAGTATTCTTTCTGGAACTCGTCCTTAAGGAGTTCGTCCCATTCGTTTTCGAAGTTTACCATTTCTGCTCCTATATATTTCTGTATTTTTCTTATACGTCTGAAAAAGCTGCTTAAAAGTTCGCCGCACTCTTCAGACATTACTCCTCTGATTATTTCCGGTTTATGGTTGTACGGAAGCTCGAACATCTGCTGCAGTGAGAATACCGAGCCTGCTTTCATGTCGTCCGCTCCGTAGATAACCCTTTCCACACGGGAATTGATTATCGCTCCGCAGCACATCGGACACGGTTCAAGTGTCACGTAGAGGTCACATTCGATAAGCCTCCAGCCGCCGAGTTTTTTACAGGCTTCGTTTATCGCTATGAGTTCTGCATGCGCAAGAGCGTTTTTATCAGATTCACGCCGGTTATATCCTTCTGCAACTATCTCACCGGTCTCACGTTTTACGACTACCGCGCCGACAGGTATCTCGCCCATGGAACCTGCGAGCTCCGCAAGTTCGACGGCTCTTTTCATGTACTTTTCCATCAGCTTTTCTTTTCTGCAGTTTCCGGTACCGGTTCAGATGCGGTTTCATCAGTGTCAGCGATGGTTTTCTCTGTAACCGGAACTGTTTCGGAAGCCGGTGCGTTTACTGTTACAGGTGAGGATTTAAACAGTTTTATTTCATTTATCTTTCTGATCAGAAGATCAGTTCCTGCTCCTGAAAATCCTGTGAGTATAATATAGTACGGCATGATGTACTGCGACTTGCCTTCAAATATCATGTGGTAGAGAAATGCGCCTAGAACGATGAGGATGAGCGACGAGCAGAACAGATCCTTTTTCTTAAAGCAAACGAATACGCCGGCGAATGCTGACATGAATACGAACAGATGGCATACGTTCATGTATTCCATCAAAGGTGAGTGGCTGTCGCCGCCGTTTGTTTCGATAACTGCCTTTCCAAGCTTGCCCGGTTCGGTGCCGTTGTATCTTCCTACAACAAGATTTACCCAGAGTGAAGCGACTGTAGGTTCATTCCACTGTGATGTGTTCTTTTCGTAGAAGAAGTCATTTGCGTAGCTGTAGTCCGTCATGAACTTATGAACCGATTTCTTTATTCCTTCTCTTGCAAACTCGTCAGCTGCTTTCGGATCGTAGTTGTGTGAATCCATGTTCGAGAAGGTGTAGTGGCTGCTGTACCATCCCATTGCGTTGCAGCCGAGTACGCCCTTCGGATCGTCGAGTCCCATTGCGATATATCCTGTCATAGGGACAGCCGGACCAAGTTCCTTTCCGCTTCTGTGTTCATAGGAAGAAGCGGCGCATGAGAGGACGTTAAGTGAAAGCACTGTCATGAGCGCTATGTAGATAACGTCAGAAACTTTACGGCGTACAATGAATTTTATGAATGCCGTTCCGGCAAGAGCTATCAGTGCTATATAGTTGTTTGTCTTGATAAGGACTGAAAATGCCATGAAAAACACAGACAGGCCGGCGTAGAGGTATTTCTTCTTATTTTCAGTTTCAAAATATTTTATTTCAAAAAGGAGAGCAAAAAGTACGTTTGCGATGCCCGGTATAACCGCATATACGAATGTGGTGTAAAGGAGCGGCTGAAGTGAAAGCATCATGGTCAGAGCGGACATTATCTGGATACGCTTGCTCTTGAAGAGCTTTCCCATGATGAGAATGAGCGCGATATACGCTGCTGCAAGATAGAAAACGTTGATGATCTGGGTGCAGATTATCGTGTCAGCATTCTTCGCAAAAAGCCTCAGCTGGATCTCGTAGAAGAGCACCATTCCGAGCTGATACGGACAGTTGCTGAAGTAGCGGTCATCCATGAATGAGAAATCATCGTGAGCCGCGAGCCAGCCTGCATGTGAAACAAGGTACTGGTCGGCCTGCTGCGAAGCCTGCGATGAAATGACCCAGGCAAGTCCGCAGATGATTGTCACTGCTGTCAGCAGTCCTGTATAAAGATGAACAGGAGCCTTTTCAAGTTTCGGCATCAGCGCACGGATGATGAGAAGTGCCGCTGTAATGTAGATGCCGTTGAAAATGAAGTTGTCGTGGTGGTAGCTTATGCCCTCAAACATTTCCTTTGTGCTGGTAAGCACCATCGTATGCATGAAGCTCTCGACAAAGAGAAACCCAAGTATCACGACCATCAGTCCGCAGATGATGTTCCGGATATATTCCTCTGACTTCTGTATGTCAAATTTAAATTTCATTTTATCTCTCCTGATACTGTTTTTTACGTACATTATCTATTTTATCATAAAAATCAGCCGCATACAAGTTATGCGGCTGATTTTTTACCTATAGGTCGTAAATGGAACACTTTTACGTTCCGGATTTTGTTGCATCAAGGTACTTCTTCACCCGTGCCGGCCGAAGACTGCTATTGAAAAAACGAGCTGCCTTTCGGGGCAGCTCGTTTTATGACCGCGCCGCAGGCGCCACCTGAAAATAAAAGCAGCATGCCGCCGGCATGCTGCTGAACAAAGCTATGAATCAATTCATTCTGGCAAGAAGTCTGTTACGCAGATCTTCCGGAATTTCCTGACCGGTTCCTAAAAGTACGACCGCTCTGCGGATATCTCTTCTTTCATCAGCTTCGCTGATATCTTTGTCAAAGGACATGAGGTCAATACCAAGTTCGTCAGCTTGCTGATACAATAATTTTCTTTTGTTGATTTCTTCTTCTGTTAATTTCTCAAATGTTCTTATCATGTATCATTCACCTCCGTATTTGAATATCAAACCGATTTTTTTACAGGTTCTCAGGAATTCCTTGATACATCCGTTTTTATTATTTTGAAAAATATTATCATAGTAGATTAAAGCTTTTTCTTTTTCAAATGAATCTGATTTGGTAAGAAAATATTGTCTTCCGTTATTACATACAACTGACATCATCAGGATGCTGTCAGATATTAAAAATGACTCGAGATCTTTTTCTGAAAAAACTGAATTAGCAGGATGATTATGGAAGAAAAGTAAACTGTTTTTAGGTGCACAAATCATAAGATCCTGTGCTTTAGCAGAGTTTCTGAATGTTATTCCGTTTTGAGTTCCATAAATCACTGTTTTTGACCAGTCAATTAAATTGATGAGCATTCCAACTTCATCACTGTTATTGTTTTTCATTGAAAGTGTAAGCAATTCCTGATGAAGATCTCTTATTAATATACTTTCATCTGTGTCAAAATAATCAAGATTTAGAATTTTTATTTTTTCAATTATATCAGACGTAATAATAAGTTTGGTTTTTCTTTTTTGAA
This sequence comes from Oscillospiraceae bacterium, assembly GCA_017438745.1. Taxonomy (GTDB): domain Bacteria; phylum Bacillota; class Clostridia; order Oscillospirales; family Ruminococcaceae; genus HUN007. The sequence continues at coordinate 85,550 of JAFRUS010000103.1, forward strand.
GTTGATTCCATATTTCATTAAAATCTTTATCGCTCAATTTAACAGCTCCTTAATTATTATTCTATATAAAAAACAATGAATTGTCAAGGCTATATTCGATTAAAACCACATAAATACGCCATTAACGTTACTATTCACGGCCTAATTTTCCCAGCACAAAAGAAAACAACACCACTGGACCGGTTTTATTACCGGCCTGATGGTGCTGTATTTTTTCTTATTCACATTCAGCAAATATTTCTTCGACAGTATATGGGTTACCATCA
>JAFRUS010000104.1 GCA_017438745.1 Oscillospiraceae bacterium
TAAAAATAAAATGAAAAAACTTACAGCAATGGTTCTCGCACTGGTCATGGTACTCGCCCTCACGGCAGGAGCTTTCGCCGCAGGCAGGCTCACAAAGGATGAAGCAAAACAGATCGCCCTGAAAGAATCAGGCGTTACGGCAGCGGAAGCCACCTTCACCAAGGCAAAGCTCGATTACGATGACGGCCGTGAAGAGTATGAGTTTGAGTTCTATGCCGACGGTAAAGAGTTCGACGTAGACGTCGATGCCAATACCGGCAGAGTCGTGAAGTTCGACGTAGAGCGCTGCTACCGCGACTTCGATGACCGCTATGAGCGCGACTTCGACGATTACTACGACTTTGATGATCGCTACGACTACGACGATCGTTACGATCATGACTTCGACGACTGGTACGATTTTGACTGATTAAAACAAAACACTGAGGCTGACAATCCGCCATGACCTGAATATTCGGCCATGCCCGACCGGAAGGAAGCCGCAAAGAGATAAAAAGTCCGCTGCAGAAAATGCAGCGGTTTTTTCATATAAGCATGGGGAACGGTTTTCCGGAGCCTGCGGGGGAAGGAATGTTGAAAATACTGTGGAAAATGTTGAAATATGACAACTGCATTATGTAAAGCGATGAGGATATAAAACTGCACCCCTGAAGCCGTGGGTGCAGCGGACGAGCGGAGAATATAAATAGGTGCAGGTAACGTGTCTAGTTAAAAACAATCTCGGAAAGTCGGGACTTTTCAAGAGAATGTATAAGACCATCTCCTGCTTTGGCATAAATGTAAAAGAATTTTCCGACAGTAAGTTCTATCTGTTCTCCTGTTTTCAGGTATAATATCATTTCAGTCTGAAATCCTTCTAAACTGCTGGGATACTCTTCTTCTGAAGGATTCTTTGTTATTTCTATGCGTTTCAGATCTGAAATTTTTATTTCTCTGTCAAAATATTGAGATAAGTCCCTGGATAACAACATACTTGGCGGATTCCCGGTGCCTTCGTTTTTGTTGACAAAAAACCAGACAAGAGCAGCCGGAGTATTAAAGCTCCCGTCAGACTGAGTTATACTGCAATACTTTATATTTACAGCCGGGGTCTGAGACCAGTCGAAATCAATACTGACGATATTTTTTCCTTTACTTCCTGTGGAAGTCCGGTATCATGTGAACCAATAAACAACAGTGAAGCATCTGTAAGAAGGGAAATATCTTTTGAAACACCATTCTTATCTGTTACTTTGAAGAAACCGTCTGATTTTGAAACAGATAACATGTCTTTAAAATAGACCATGTTTTCCGCTGTATACTCATTCTCAGCAGAAGGATTATCAAATCCATTATACAGTTTAAATACGATGCTCGAGGGTTCAATCCCTTTCGCTTTTCTTATAAGCGAATTTGCAATAGCTGTATATTGTGTTCCGTCGTTTGTTATGATTGTCGCTGTTCCTTCAGGAATATAATTACCCCAGATATGCTCTATTACTTCGCTTTCAGCCTGAACCGGCGTTGACTGAATTTCAGGAGAAGTTGACGGTTGGCTGCTCTGAATTTTCCATGGCTGAAGTATCAGCGCTGCTGCTGCAATACAACAGACTGTTGCGACCGGAACAAGCCACTTATAAATTTTTTTTACTGGTTTGCTGTGAAGGAACTTGATAAGTTCATTTACTACTGCATCGAAGTATTTATAGTTTACCTCAATGCCGTTCTGCTTTCGGACATCTTTAATATCATCCGGAAGATCTTTAGGGAACTTAAATCCTTGTCGCATAATGGGAATAATGTTTTTACCCTTTTTAAGCGCATATGCCAGTTCCTGTCTTACCCAGTCGCCTTCATTCACACAGCGGTCAAGAGCTCCGGGGGCCAATATAATGATAAAATCCGTACACTGCTCTATTACGTTGAATAAGGCCTGGTTAAAATCACCGCTGGTAAGGCTGTCTGTATCGAAAAAGACTCGATATCCTTTTTCGGTGAGAATATCGCGGAGATGTTTGGCGGTTTCTACACCATTTTCCCGCCTGTAGCTGATAAAAATATCATACTTCTCTGCCTTTTTCACGGTACCGGGTCACATCCTTTCATTTTTATTTTATCTTAACACACATTTTTGTCAAGAAGAAACTGGAGTATAACCTATGAACGAAATAATATCTTTCCTCAGCCGCTGGGACGGGAGAGGATACAGGAACTGAATCAGAACCTGCGGAAGTGGCAGGAGGCTGCCATTGCCCTTGGGCACAGAAAGACCAGACTCTTGGCCAGCAGCTGGCAGCTGTGGCTGCCCAGGAGGGATAAAAAACGGAAGCCGAGGATGGCTTCCGTTAAAATGATAGATGAATTAAAAGACTCAGTAGTATTGAATGCTGCTGATAATCGAATCCGTTACTGAGACCGCTTCATTATCAATTTTAGAACCAAGCGAAAAGGTAATCGTTATAATCTTATAATTATGAATTGTGAAAAAGTATATCAGATACAAAGACTGAGAATCATCAGAATAAGCGGCTTTAATATATTTCCCGGAACTGTCAGCTGTCTCATAGATAGACGTGTTTTCCCAGGATGCAGCTGCAGAATTTGATATAATAGACTCCTTTAAGGAATTAAGACTATCTTCAGAAAGAGAAGAAATATCTTCATAGAGGGCAGAGTCCATAGCAGTAACATAGCAGACATATTTTCCGCTTAAATCATATAAATGTAAATAGGAACCGGAACTGATCAAGGTCTCATCAACTTCGGCGGATGTCATGCCAACGGCGGATAGATCCTCATCATTCATCCCTCTTGACAATGAAAAAGAGTTATCCGGACATTTGACGACCATTTTAAGATCCTCGATAAGTATGTTCTTTTCTGACTTCTCAGGTATCTGGTCACCTGCAGCGTTAACGATGGTATTGATAATATTGATGGCTTCTGTCTGGCTGTCGCTGAACTCCGGACACATAGAAATACCATATACAATATGGAACCCTTTCATGATCGCAAATAAAGTGACTTGAGGATATTCCTCCGAATTTGTAAAACAGGATATGGCAGAATAGGCAGCATTATTGCATGTACCACTGAAATAAGGATCTTCACCGGACGGAATAACACCGAGCATAGCTGATGTTTGCTGGCTTTTAATCATAATATTAAGAGCAAGCAGTGCTGCTTCCGGATCATCTATAGATTCTTTCATTAATGTAGAAAGATCCGAAATCAGTAAGGTCAGGACATAATCACCTTTTTTTGCAACAAACTGAATCGGCTGTTCCTTAACCACTTCATAACCGTCAGGCAAATCAAAAGAAAAAGGACCCCAGTTATAGGCCTTTTCTTCAGCAAAGGAATCAACGGGAATAATGGACAAAAGAAAAGACAGCATGACAAGAACAAGCACTGTTTTTTTCATAAAAGTAAACCTCAGCTCAAAGTATATATAAATAAATTATATGCGATTACCGGATGATACGCAAGAAAAAAGCGTGAAATATTAAACATCAATTTAGAGGTACTTATCTATGACACAGGGATAATATGAAGTGACTCCAACCTTGCAAAACGTGGATTTACCTGTCATAGTATAGCTAGCACACTAACAATGATGGGAATTACCACATACAAGGAGGAGTCACTAATGA
>JAFRUS010000105.1 GCA_017438745.1 Oscillospiraceae bacterium
ACAACAAAGGTTCAGTTCAACTACTACACAAACGGTAAGGGCGACCACGAATTTATGTATGACCTCGGCTTTGATGCTTCACAGGGATACCATACATACGGATTTGACTGGCAGCCTGGCAAGATCACATGGTACGTTGACGGCAAGAAGGCTTATGAAGCTACACAGAACATTCCGACAACACCTGGTAAGATCATGATGAACGCTTGGCCTGGCAAGACAGTTGATGACTGGCTCAAGGCTTTCAACGGCAAGACTCCTCTCACAGCTTACTATGAATGGGTTACTTACAACAAGTAATTCCGGTTACTAATGACGTTCTGCTCTCACCTGACCGTTTTAGGTGAAAGCAAAAAATCCGGTGGCGAAAGCCACCGGATATATATACATAAAAATATTCTATTTTCATATAAAAAACAAAAGACAGATATATAAAAAAACCAGAAACAAAAAATTTTTTCCCTTTAAAACAGCAGTTTTTCATTTATGACGAACTGCTGTTTTTATTTTGCATAGCCTCAAGAAGATTGTTGCCGAAGAAATTATATTTTTTCTTGTACTCATTAGGAGTAGTACCGGTATACTTCTTGAAAACCTTGATAAAATAGCTCTGAGTACTGAAGTTGAGAATATTGCTGATCTCACAGATCGAACTTCCTGAATATCTTATCATGTCAGCAGCTACTTCTACTTTTTTGATAGTAACATATTCACTGAAAGTAACGCCCAGTTCCGACTTGAAAAGTCTCGAAAAATAAGGAAGACTCAGGTTAAGATAATCAACAACATCCTGCATTTTGATCTTGTCGTGAAGATGTTCACTTATATAATCGATAGCCTTGATGACCTGCTTTGAGTAAACTCTTGTGTTTCTTACATTTCTCATTCGCTTGGTAAAGCTTATGATCATCTGATTATGCATATCATGAACTTCTTCCTCTGTATTACAGGTATCTGCCTTCATGATATAGACATCACTTAAGTTGTACGCTTCCTCTGGTGTCATTCCGCTGCTTATGCAGAATCTTGTTATCATTGCAACTGAAACTACAAAGTGATATTTCAGATTTCTAAGCGGATCTTTTGAAAGATTGCCGTATCCTCCGCTGCAAAGAGGCGTGGCAAGAAGTTTTACCTTTTCTATATCCCCTGTGCAGATGCTTTCATAAAACGCTATCTCCCTGTCAAAGGAAGCATGCTCAAAATTTTCTTCTCTTTGAGCGAACAGGTGTTCAAACAACCTTTTGCTTGTAGCGCTGTCGTCTCCGGTATTGTTATTATTCATGGTATCCCTCCCTGTCTGTGTATTATACTCTATTATATAATAACAAAACAAATTTTTCAATATTAGCGCGGGTAATTTCGTCAATTTCATCAATAAAACAAGATTTTCAAAAAGAAATGTTAATAAATTAATATACAGGCATATATTAATGATATACTTTTTATCGGTAATAATATATAATAAACACTGAAAATGGTGAAACAGGACCCGTATTTTTAACGATTAACGCAACATATGACATATAAATAATCTCAGGAGTTGATAACATGGCAAAAGTAAAGAAACTTGACGGATTCATGAGAGGAATCAACCTCGGCGGCTGGATCTCACAGGGCGAAAACGATCCGGAATACATAAAGAATTTTATCACAGAAGATGATATCAAAAGAATAGCATCGTGGAAGGTAGACCACGTACGTCTCCCTGTTGACTTTGACATTATTCAGGACGAAAACGAAAACCCGATCGAACTCGGACACCAGTGCATCGAAAACTGTATCGAATGGTGCAGAAAATACGGACTCAACCTGGTACTTGACGTTCACAAGGCTGACGGCTATGTTTTCGACGCTTACAAGGGTTCTGAATTTTTCAACGACGAAAGACTTCAGGAAAAGTTCTACCGTCTCTGGGATGATCTCGCAAAAAGATACAGCAAGCACAAGGATATGATCATTCTTGAGCTTCTCAACGAAGTAGTTGATCCGAATGTTGCCAAGCAGTGGAACGAGATAGCTGCAAAGGCCATAAAGGTAATAAGAAATATTTCACCTGATGTTCGTATCATTGTCGGCGGTGTTGAAAACAATGCCATCACTTCAATAAAGCTTCTTGATCCTCCTGCTGATGAAAACATCATCTACACTTTCCACTGCTACGAACCGCTTATCTACACTCATCAGGGTGCGCACTGGATCGATACAATGGACGTAAACTTCCGTATCTCCTATCCGGGTCCGTTTGAGGAATATCTTAAGCACTCAAAGGAACAGCTCGGTGAAAAGGCTGGTTTCCTCTTTGATGAAAAGTTCGGCTTCACAGAGATCGGAACAGACTTCTTTGAAAAGTTCTTTAAGGAAGCAATTGAGATTGCTGCCGAAAGAAATGTTACTCTTTACTGCGGTGAGTACGGTGTTATCGACCGCGCTGATCCTAAGGAATCTATCAAATGGTACCGCGATATTCAGTCTGTATTTGAAAAATACGGTATCGGCCGTGCTGCATGGACATACAAGGAAAAGGATTTCGGTCTTATCGGACCTGCATATGACGAGATCAGAGACGAGATAATCGCTCTCCTGTAATAGCAACTTGTTAACAAATCCGCGGATAATAAACGTATTTTGCGGATCTGCATAGCAATACAGATAACAGATTTTCAATACTGCCGGAAACTCACTGGGTTTCCGGCAGTATTTTTATAAAAAATTATTCTTTTTACCGTGATAAATGTATTGAAATATTATTAAAAACTTGCTATAATAGTAGTAAGTTTTAAAATTCACGATGAGGTATAGAGATGGCAAGAATTATTTCAGTTATTACTCAGAAAGGCGGAGTCGGCAAGACTACAACGGTAAATGCCCTTGCAGCCACATTAAATAAATTAGGAAGGCGCGTCCTCGCCATAGATATGGACCCTCAGGGCAATCTTTCATTCAGCCTTGGTGCTGAAACTGAAGACGTTCGTACTATCTACGACGTAGTCAAGAAAGAAATGAACGCTCTTGACTGTATCCAGCGCTGCAACACATCTGATGTTATACCATCTGACATTCTTCTCAGCTCCATCGAACTTGACTATACCGGTAAAAACAGAGAGTTCCTTCTCAGAGAAGCTCTCGGTGATGTAAAGAATCTTTACGACTACATTCTTATCGATTCGCCGCCAAGTCTCGGCGTTCTTACAGTTAACGCACTTGCTGCCAGCAAATACGTTATCATGCCTATGCTTCCTGATATTTTCAGTCTTCAGGGCATTGCAAAGGTATATGACGTTATCGAGCACGTAAGACTTACCTGTAATCCAAAACTTGAGATAGGCGGAGTTCTCGTTAACCGTTACAACAAACGTTCCAAACTTCACAAGGAAGTAATGGGAACAGCTCAGCTGGTCTCAAGAAAGCTTAGTATCCCTGTTTTCAGAACAGCAATCAGAAACAGTCCTGCTATCTCTGAAGCGCAGTCACTTCAGTGTGACATAACCGAATACAACCGCAGAGTTGCCGCTATCAGAGATTTCAAAACACTTACAGAGGAATTGATCGAACGAGGCATTCTATAGTATTTAGACGGAGGCAGTTATGACTAACACACGGAGAACAAAAAGAAATATTAACAAGGAACTTATGTTCAGCAAGATAATGCCTACTTACTCCACCAACGCTTTCAATGAGTATTATCAGAACGGTACAGAAACAAGGGGGCCGAAAGGCAGTGAACCGGATACTTTCAAAATACGTGAAAAGGTTCTTGACGCACTCAAGGACAGAGTTCCTATGCAGGATGACGAAATGGATCTTCCGCCTGTAAGAAACAGCGAACCGGATTTTCCGAACGGAACATACCGTCAGGCTTATCAGAACTATCATCAGAACCGTGACCAGATCCAGCAGTCACAGCCATATCAGAGCACACGTGTGTTCCCTGTTCAGACTCAGATGCAGTACACACAGGAAGTACCTGTTCAGCGTGAGATACCTGCACCGGTACAGGCTGCTCCCGCTCCGGTAAGCACCGATGATCCGCGTTACATCAACGTTACTGAAGAAGTGCTCTACTCCAAGCTTACTGAGATGATCGCGAAGTTCAAATGCTGCAACTGTGAAAAATGCAGACAGCATATCATGCTTCATGTACTCAACAATGTAAAACCTGAATACGTATATAAAAAGCCTTCCGAAGTGAAGGAACTTATAGCTAACAACAACTATGTTGATATAAATCAGCCAATCATAAGAGCTATTCTTGAAACAAAGGCTAATCCGCCGCATAAAAAGTAATTGTAAAAAGTCACAAATCTCCTTACGGATTTTTGTGACTTTTCGGTCTTTAATTCCTAAGATTTCTGACGAAGAATATAGTGTACGACGAATATGGCTTGCTATAACTGTGTCTGTATAATTTAAAGTGCAAAGGATTGCACTATAACGGGGAGGGAAATCCATGGAAATAAACGATACTACCAAGATTAGCTCTTTCTATCCGAAATCTGAAGTCAAAAGTGTAAGGAAGTCTTCCTCGACTTCAAGCACATCCAGTACGAGTACAAACGCTGGAGAATCTGCCGTTTCTTCACTGCAGAAGCAGGATACGTTTGTAAGACAGGAAAGTGTTGCACCTACTGACACCGGTATCTACTCAAAGGAGTCAATAACCAAGACTATTGAGGAACTGGAAGATCAGAGAACCCAGGCTTTTGTATCTATGATTGAAAAGATGTTTCAGTCACAGGGCAATTCTGAGTTCCTTTCAGTAGGCGACATTACGAAGAATATCTCTCTTCACTTCAGTACAGAGGATATCGAAGCAGCAAAGGAATCCATCTCTGACGGCGGTTTCTACTCTGTTGATGCTGTAGCAACAAGGATAATGGACATGGCAATGTCACTTGCAGGAGACGATCCTGAAAAGATTTCCGTGATGCGCGATGCAGTTACAAAGGGATTTGGTAAAGCGGCAGAAACTCTTCATCTGAAAGAAGACGACATGCCTGATATTACTAAGGACACCCTTGCAGAAGTAATGAAACGTTTCGATGACTGGGAGGAATCCTACAAGAAAACAGAAGAAGCTGTCTGATTAAAGATTATTTCCGGCTCAGGAATTAGCTGTATTTTTATAATACAGCTAATTTTTTTGTCCGTAAAAATACAATACCCGCTCTGAAATGAAACGGAGACAATTTAAGGAGAATACTTTTGAAAATAGAATATATACACGAACCGACTGATCTGCAGTGCGGTCAGGCTGTACTTGCCATGCTTGCCGGCACGACCGTGGATGAGATCATATCATTTCTTGAAAACGAACGTGAAACCACGCTTAAGGAAATGAAGAAAGCAGCCGATCACTACGGACTTGAAATGAGTCCTCACCGCATCGAAATACATGACAAAACTGAGTTGCCGGAAATATGCATACTCAGTCTTGAAACACCCCGCTGCTGGCACTGGTCACTTTACTGCGAAGGAACATTTTACGATCCGGAACACGGTGTAATGAACGACTTTCCTGAAGCAAACAGAAAATACTACTGGGAGATAAAAACGAATGAAAGATGAACTCACAAAACGAAGGTTCGAAGACCTGGCGGACAAGGCGTTCAAAAGCAATCACTACACTTTTACATCTTTTCTGACCGAGGCTGAACTTTCTGAATTCTATACAATAAAGCACCTGTCACCTTCCTCCTATACAATCTGGGGAGGCAGAGAAAATGCAGACAGAGTCATGATACGCTTCGGAGATCCTGAAGAACTTGGCTACACTGAAGAGTTCCCGATAAAATGCGTTGCCATTGAGCCTCTGTCTAAGAAATTCGCCGAGGAACTTACTCACCGCGACTTTCTGGGATGCCTTATGAATCTCGGTATAAAGCGCTCGGAAACCGGCGACATTATTGTGAACGAAAAAGCTGCATATGTCTTCTGCACTGAAAAAATGGCAGAGTACATATGCAGCGAAATAACACGTGTACGCCATACTGTGGTTACATGCAGAATAACTGAAGAACTGCCTGAAAGCACCGGATCTGAACCGTCCTCACTTGAAATACAGGCCGCCTCGGAACGTATCGACGGAGTTATCTCAAAGGTTTTCCACCTTTCGAGAAGTAATTGTTCAGAACTTTTCCGTGAAAAGAAGATCTTCGTAAACGGAAGGCTCAATGAAAACAGCAGTTATCTTCTCAAGGAAGACGACAAGATATCAGTCCGCGGTTTCGGAAAGTTCATCTTCAAAGGAATAAGCGGTACTACACGTAAAGGGAACAAAATAATTAAGGTTGAAAAATTCTGATACTTCACCGCCACATACGAAAAAGAATATCATAAACAGCAGACAGCATATCCGTCACGTATCTGCGTAAGCCGGATATGCTGTCTTTTTAGTATACGACGGGAAATTTACGGGAATTTTCCAAGTCTCCCCCACTATGATCTCTGAACAAGTCATCGTTTACTTAATGTTTTCAAGTATTTTATCAGTCATCTCAGTACAGCTGAGAGCATTTCCGCCGGATGTACCGAGAAGATCAGCTGTTCTGAAACCTTTTTCAAGAACTGCATCCACTGCCTTTTCAATACAGTCAGCTTCTTTGGCAAGATCGAATGAATAGCGGAGCATCATGGCCGCTGAAAGAACTGTTGCTATCGGATTAGCCTTGTTCTGACCAGCTATATCCGGTGCTGATCCGTGTATCGGTTCATACATACCGCGCTTTGTACTTCCGAGTGAAGCAGATGCCAGCATACCGATCGAACCGGTTATCTGTGAAGCTTCATCGGAAAGGATGTCGCCGAACATATTTGAAGTAACTATTACGTCAAACTGACCCGGATTTCTTACAAGCTGCATTGCCGCATTGTCAACAAGCATATCAGAGTACTCAACCTCCGGATATTCCTTCGACATTTCATGCATGATCTCGCGCCACAGACGTGAGGTTTCAAGAACATTCGCCTTGTCGATGCTTATGAGCTTCTTATTTCTCTTCATGGCTGTTTCAAAAGCCACCCTGCCGATACGCTCAATTTCCATACGGCTGTAGGCTTCCGTATCAAATGCCTCAGGGCCGTACTTTCCTTCGCGTCTTCCGCGTTCGCCGAAGTAGATGCCGCCTGTCAGCTCACGTACTATCATCAGATCAAAACCGCCAGCAACAATATCCGCTCTGAGCGGTGACGCATCCTTAAGAGCAGGATACAGCTTTGCCGGACGAAGATTTGTAAACAGACCAAGTGCTGATCTTATACCAAGCAGAGCCTTTTCAGGTCTTTTGTTTCCCGGAAGGTTATCCCATTTCGGACCTCCTACCGCTCCGAGCAGAACGCTGTCACTTGCAAGACATCCCTTTACCGTTTCCTCCGGAAGCGGCTCACCTGTTGCGTCGATGGCACATCCGCCGATCAGATAAGGAGTAAACTCAAATTCATGGCCGAACTTCGTTCCGACTTTCTTAAGCACTTCCACTGCACTGTCCACTATCTCAGGGCCGATACCGTCGCCCTTCAGTAACGCTACTCTGTATTTCATAAACGGTTTCCTCCTATTTTATTATTCCGTCCGCGATGGACTTTACAAGTCCGCCGTTTTCGATGATCTTCTGAACGAATTCAGGGAACGGAGCTGTCTTATACTGCTTCCCTGTTGTTTTATTGGTTATAACACCTGCATCCATGTCTGCCACAACTTCATCGCCTTCCGATATCTCATCGGCAGCCTCAGGACATTCAACTATTCCGAGCCCGATATTGATGGCGTTTCTGTAAAATATTCGTGCAAAACTCTTTGCGATAACGATTGAAATTCCGCTCTCCTTTATCGCAATAGGAGCATGTTCTCTTGATGAACCGCATCCGAAATTCTGACCTGCCACCATAATGTCATCGGCCTTCACCCTGCCTACAAATGATGTATCCAGGTCTTCCATGCAGTGTGAAGCCAGTTCCTTTCTGTCGCTGGTGTTAAGATATCTTGCCGGGATGATTACGTCTGTGTCAACATTGTCGCCGTACTTTATTACTGTGCCTTCGTATTTCATAGCAAATACCTCCGTAAATTACGCCATTACCACTGCCGGATCAGCAAGCTTTCCGGCAACAGCACTCGCTGCCGCAACAGTCGGACCTGCAAGATAAACTTCCGAACCCGGATGTCCCATTCTTCCTACAAAGTTTCTGTTTGTTGTCGCAACCGCACGTTCGCCTTCCGCGAGAATACCCATATGTCCGCCGAGACACGGGCCGCAGGTCGGAGTTGAAACAACTGCACCGGCTTCAATGAAAATCTTCAGATAGCCTTTTTCCATTGCTTCAAGATATATCTTCTGGGTAGCCGGAATGATTATCGTTCTTACATGGGAAGCAACCTTTCTTCCCTTAAGTATCTCAGCAGCTGCTGCAAGATCTTCGAGTCTGCCGTTTGTACATGAACCGATAACCACCTGATCTATTCTTACGTCGCCTATCTCGTCGAATGTCTTTGCATTTTCCGGAAGATGCGGGAAAGCAACAGTTGACTTTACTTCGGAAAGATCTATCTCGATGACCCTTTCGTAAACTGCATCGTCGTCCGCCTTGTAAATAACCGGTTTTCTGTCGCTGTGTTCCGCAATATACTTAAGAGTGATGTCGTCAACCTCAAAGATACCGTTCTTTGCACCAGCTTCTATCGCCATATTTGCAATACAGAGTCTGTCGTCCATGCTTAAGCTCTTAAGTCCTTCACCGGTAAATTCCATGGACTTGTAAAGAGCTCCGTCAACGCCTATCATACCGATTATGTGAAGGATAAGATCCTTGCCGGAAACGTACTTTCTGAAGCTTCCCTTAAGCACAAATTTAATTGCTTCAGGCACCTTGAACCACGCTTTTCCTGTCGCCATTCCACAGGCCATATCAGTTGAACCTACGCCGGTCGAAAACGCACCGAGAGCACCATAGGTACAGGTGTGTGAATCGGCACCGATAACTGCGTCACCTGCAACAACAAGTCCTTTTTCAGGAAGCAGAGCGTGTTCGATACCCATCTGACCGACGTCAAAGAAATTGGTGATCGATTTTTCACCGCAGAACTCACGGCACATCTTACACTGTTCGGCAGCCTTGATGTCCTTGTTCGGAGCGAAATGGTCCATGACCATTGTAACCTTTTCCTTATCGAACACTTCTGTTTTTCCGAGCTTGTTGAATTCCTTAATGGCGACCGGAGAAGTGATGTCGTTTCCGAGCACCAGATCAAGATCGACCATGATAAGCTCGCCGCTCTCGACTTTATCAAGTCCGGCATGAGCAGCCAGTATTTTCTGAGTCATTGTCATTCCCATAATTACGCCCTGCTTTCTTTCATAGATTTATTTACCGCGCTTACAAGTGCCTTCGCCGATGACATGATGATATCGGTGTCGATACCGGTTCCCCATGTAATGCTTCCGTCTTCATTTTTGATTGCCACATAGGAAACGGCTTTCGATGCTGAACTGCTTTCAAGAGCATGTTCCGTATAGGTCTCTATCGTATATTTAAGTCCGAGATAGGACTTAAGGGCATTGCTTACAGCGTCGAGACGACCGTTACCGTTGTTGGTTATGCTTGCCTTCTTGCCGTTATATTCGAGGGTGATATTTGCCTCGATACCGTCACGCTGCACGTAGTGGATCTCGTTTATTGTGATCGGTGAACTGATGTTTACATATTCCTCTGTGAATATTCTGAACACATCGCCCGGAAGAAGTTCCTTGTGAGCGTGGTCGGAGATATTTTTCACCTTGTAGCCGAATTCCTCTCTCATCTTCACCGGAATATTCATGCCGAACTTTGTCTCCATGAGATATCCTATGCCGCCTTTGCCGGACTGGCTGTTGATCCTGATAACATCAGTCTCGTATGTACGTCCCACATCGGAAGGATCGATAGGAAGATAAGGAACATTCCACTTGTCACAGTTGTTGCTTTCACGCCACTTCATGCCCTTTGCGATAGCATCCTGATGTGAACCGCTGAATGCCGCGAAAACGAGCTGTCCGCTGTACGGCTGACGTTCATATACTTTCATTCTTGTGACGTTTTCATACACATCGGTGATCTCAGGGATATCAGAGAAATCGAGTTCCGGATCAACGCCCTGTGAGAACATGTTGAGTGCAAGAGTAACGATGTCAACGTTGCCTGTACGCTCACCGTTTCCGAAAAGTGTTCCCTCAATTCTGTCCGCTCCGGCGAGGAGTCCCATCTCACTGTCAGCCACCGCACATCCGCGGTCGTTGTGAGGGTGGAGTGAAACTATGACGTTCTCCCTGTATTTGAGATTTTCGCACATATACTCAACCTGATTTGCATATACATGCGGCATTGAATGTGAAACAGTTACCGGAAGATTGATGATTACCTTGTCTTCAGCTGTAGGCTTCCATACGTCGAGAACTGCGTTGCATATTTCGAGTGCATATTCAGGTTCGGTACCGGTAAAGCTTTCAGGTGAATATTCAAAACGGAAATTACCCTCTGTCTTTTCACGGTACTCCATGCAGAGCTTTGCGCCTGACACAGCGATCTCAGTTATCTCTTCCTTGCTTCTCTTGAAAACCTGTTCACGCTGGGCAACTGATGTTGAGTTGTAAAGATGTATTATAGCATTTTTCGCACCCTTAAGTGCTTCAAAAGTTTTTGCAATTATGTGTTCACGGGACTGAGTAAGTACCTGTATAGATACATCGTCTGGTATCATGTCATTTTCAATAAGTGTCCGGCAGAATTCATACTCGGTTTCAGATGCAGCCGGAAAGCCTATTTCGATCTCCTTGAAACCTATCTTAAGGAGCATTCTGTAGAACTCAAGTTTTTCTTCAAGGCTCATTGGTGTAATGAGGGCCTGATTTCCGTCCCTGAGATCAACGCTGCACCACATAGGTGCCTTGTCGATGTATGAACGTTCTGTCCATTTCATCTTTGTTTTCGGTGCTTCAAAAAACTGTCTGGTGTACTTGTCTGCATTTTTCATAGCAAAAATTCCTTTCAAAGAAAAAATAATTTTTGCAGATGACTAATCACTGTCATTTTAAATTTTCACCGCGGATCTGATTGTCCGCATACGAAATAATATAAACAGTGATGCTGAATGGATTTTCCACTGCAGGGAGTCAGATCCTGCCGGCATAGGATCTTCTCAAATATCCCGGATAAAACAAAAACGTCCCTTTTATGTTCCTTTTAGAAACATAAAAGAGACGAAGTAATTTTTCTCCGTGGTACCACTCTTTATTGGCATGTATTCATGCCCACTCATCCGCATCATTCAATACGTTTCTCTGTAACGGGAGAACCCGTTCAAGCTTACTCGTGATCTTTCAGCCGACTGCTCAGGGAGGAGCTATGACCATTATCATCTTACTGCCTCGCACCAAACGGCAGCTCTCTGAAAAGACTTCAAAGGTTTTATTTCCCTTCATCGCATTTGTATGTGTTTATTATAATCGGTTTTCATGTAATTGTCAATAGGAAATTTAAAATAATACAGATAATTATTGGTCAAGCCCTTTAATATTATCCGTATTAATTACAATATTCAGCCGGAAACCTTCTTTTAAGTTATATTCAGTGATAAGACGGTCAGCGGCTGCTTCAGCTGAATCTCCGTTTATATTGAACCGTCCGCTCATTCCGATACTTTTGTATTTGGCTCCATAGCATGTGATATCTTTTTTTATTTCCCTTATCAGTTCTTTCCTGTGACTCTGCTTATACTCTTCATTATCATAGACTTCATCATTTTCATCTGTATAAATAATTCTTTCAAAAATATTCTCAGGAGAATCATAAAGCTCTATTCTTAAAAAATCCGGTGACTGAATGTATCTTTTTATCCCTGTTATATAATACACCGGTGTGACAGCGAGTACAAGATCATCATTATGATGAATAATATTTCTAAGAACTTCTCCTCGTTTCATATCTCTGTCATACAGCCAGCCAGTATTGACAAAGTTGTCAATAGTAGTATTGAAATACTTCTTAACTTCATCATCAAGGTCAAAATACTTATACCCTAACTTTTTCGCGAGTATTTCCCCGACAGTAGATTTTCCGACACATGATACACCAAACAGCAATATTTTCATAAATGATCCTTTTCTAAAATCAAATAAAACTTCTGTAATAATCTATTCCCTTTGATATTCTCATTATCAGAATCTTCACTGAATATTACCCCATTTTTCAAGAATACCTTCAGCTTTCGCGGTTTCAAAATCATCAATATCATACGATTCGTATTTTTTTCTTCGTTCTTCAAGACGTTGAAAAGCTTCTTTTTTCTCATTTGAATTAATTGAATCTATTATTCTTTTTTCTGACTGATCAATCCAGTTATCGGAATCCAGTTCATTCAATACATTTATTATATAGTTCAACCCGTTGACATTTAGCTTATCTATCATAACATGCGCCTGCTGCTGTACTGTCATAAACATTACCTCCTTGATCATTCATAATTTAGAACTTAGATTAAAATATTTTTTAGTTTTTCTGTTTCCATTTTAATTATAACATCAGTAACATCTTGTGTCAACGAAAACTATTTCAATGATATTCTTGTCTGCATTCCTCATTGTTCAAGGTCATTTTTTTGACCTTGAAAGTTCACATCATTACAGTCAATGATATTTCTAAGAACTTTCCCGCGTTTTCCGTCTCTTTCATTTAATCCATCCGTTCTTATAAAATTACAATCCTGTAATTATCAAATCATATTATTTTTCATCTGCTATAATAAGATCATCGAAAGAAAAACGATACAAGTACAAAATCAAATTCAAATACCCAATAAAGGAGATCTTACTATGAAAAAATCAGTTATCTTAATTGCAGCACTTACGGCCATTTTCGCAATGGCAGGATGCGGAGCGATAGACGAAAACACAAATATCCCGCAGACAAATACATCCGTAGCAGAAACAACCGCAGCAGTAACTACTGCCGCTGCTGAAGAAAAAGCGGCTGAAACTACAGAACCTGAGAAAAAAGCTGAAGAGAAAACAGATGATAAGACAGCTGAAAAAGAATCAGAA
This sequence comes from Oscillospiraceae bacterium, assembly GCA_017438745.1. Lineage (GTDB taxonomy): Bacteria > Bacillota > Clostridia > Oscillospirales > Ruminococcaceae > HUN007. Next base: position 13,071 of record JAFRUS010000105.1, read on the forward strand.
GCCAAGAAAGTCGACGATAAAAAAACTGAAAAAGCCGATGATAACAAGTCAGCAAAAACTGAAAGCGGTAATTCCGCTTCTGCAAAAGCAGATTCAGGCTCAGATAACAAGCCTGCAGAAAACCAAACAAACGACAATACTAAAAATGAAAACAACAGCAGTAATAACGAAGACAGTATGTCAGATGCACGGCAGGAACAGCGCTGTGATATCATGGTGTTTGCACCTACACCTAAAGAATGCAAAGTGATAGTTGACAATCTTCAGATGCTGGACTATCTCATGTGCATGTCCCCTGCTGTTGTAACATACGATGAAAACGAAGCATTCTGCCCTGATGAATATACAACTTACTATAAGGTAACCGACGGCGAATTCAGCAGTATAGATGAAATCAGAAGCTTCCTTCAAAGAGCTGCAACTTCTGATTTTATTGCCGACAACTACAACGGTATAATCGATGGTGAAAATACAAACTTCATCGAAATTGACGGTGACCTTTATGTTCTTTACAGACCTATAGGAGGAATATACAGCTTCGTTACAGACGATATGCAAGTTGCAGAAAAAACTGCACACGGTTACCTTGTTACTGTAACAGATACAAGCTACGGCGGAAATCAGCTTATCGGAATCGAGGTTATATATGATGATGACTACGCAACCTGGTTAATAAGCAGTGTCAGAGAAATGGAATAAACACAACAACCGCCGGTTACATCATTACGATGACCGGCGGTTTTCATATGTATATTTTTAAATAAAAGATTCAGATCATCACTCGATAATAGCATCCTTCTCACCCTTGGAGATGACGATGGTGCCCTGTTCCTCGAGTCTTCTGATAACTGCGATGATCCTCTGCTGAGCTTCTTCAACGTCACTCATACGAATATTATGCAGGTACTGCATATCGGTCTTGATAGTTTCCTGCTGACGCTGTGACATGTTTCCGAATATAGCATCGGAGATCTCCTGTGATGCAGTCTTGAGAGCGATTGTAAGATCCTTTGTGTCGCATTCTCTGATGAACGCCTGGATTTCCATATTGTCGAGACGTGTGATATCTTCGAATACGAACATTCTCTTTCTGATCTCCTCGACAAGTTCCGGAGTAGTACCGCTGATCTCGTCGAAGATGTATTTTTCCGTCTTCATATCGACGTTGTTCATTACCTCGGCAAGGTACTTGATACCGCCGACCTCTGCCATATCCACAGATGCCATTGAACCAAGCTTCTTGAGCATGATATTTTCAACAACCTTGATAACTTCCGGTGAAGTACGGTCAAGGTTAGCAATACGCTGGAATACACTTACCTGAAGGTTCGGAGGCAGTTCTGCAAGAATCTTTGAAGCTACTTCCGGTGCTGTATATGAGAGTACAAGAGCAATTGTCTGCGGATGTTCGTTCTGGATCATCATGAGAATTGTCTTGTAATCGACTTTCTTGAGAAACTCGAATGCGACCTGACGGCCGTTCTTGTTGATCCTCTCCATAACTTCCCCGGCTCTTTCCTTACCGAAAGCCTTGAGAAGGACATCCTTCGCGTATGATTCACCGCCCTCGGCGATTACCTTCTGCTGAACGCACTGCTCATAGAATTCGTTCATTATCTCCTGCGACTGCTGCGGAGTAATTGAATCCATTTTGGATATCTGGATAGAGAGTTCTTCTATTTCATCATCACGCAGATATTTGAATATTTCCGATGAAACATCTGCCCCGAGCGCGATGATAATTGATGCTGCTTTAGTGATCGAATCCATTTTCGGTTTCAATTTTCTTCACTTCCCTCGAATAATCGTAATATAAGTCATATATATTATTTTAACATTAACTAAAATAAAATTCAATAGCAGATGTAAGATTTAATTGAGTTTTACAAGAAAAGCGTTGTCCGGAGCTACTCTGCTGCCTCTTATATTAAGGAGCCAGTCAGCTATTTCGCTGACATTAACCTGGAATTTTTCATTTGCCTTGATCTCTTCCGAGAAAAGTGCGTCGTGAACGGCTGTGCAGTAAACTGTTTCGCCGGCAATGCTGTCAACTTCAGCCCAGACATATTCGATATCCTTTTCGCTTCCTTCAGGAGCTGCCATTCTTATTTTTACGATACCCTTGGCATTCGGAACTGCAAATCCCTTTACGAAATTAGGAAGTGTCTCCTTCGCAAGTGTCGCAATACGTTCTGATTCTTCAGGTGAATATTCGATAACAGCCTTTTCAAGTGAGAAAGGGTTTACTTCATTTGCACGTACAAGCTTCTTTTCGCTTCCGTCATTAGGGGCAATGAAAAGAATACCGTTGAACATGTTCTGTGCCTTCGGTCTTCTGCTTCCGACACCAAGAACACCGTCTGGAAATACATCCATTTCGCCCTTCCAGAAGCGCCATGAAACTGTAAGCTTCTTTCCTTCTTCGAGTGATGCAACATCGAACGGTTCCATTTCACCAGGGAATGTTTTTTCCGAGATAGCCTTGTTTGCTGCGATGCTTATAGATGTTGCGTAGAAATCAATGTTCTTTTCCTCGGCATTGATAACTTCAAGTTCCATAAATCCGCAGCGGTTGAGACCCTGAGTAAATACCCATGCTCTGCCTGCACCCTCAGATGAGTTTTCCCTGTCGGCTGCAATATTAATTGAATAGATATATGCCGGACCAGGTGCAACTGCAGAAGCTGCTACCTGCTTGAGCCATAATGGTGAGAAGATTCTTCTTACATTGAAATCCACAACAGCAGCAAGCTCAGGAATAATGCAGTTAAGAAGCTTGAGCTGGAAGTGGTGTGACGCAAGAATATCATCGTTAAATGTGATCGATACTGTCAGACCGTTATTAGCCTGCTTTATCTGCTTCACACACTCATCCGGAACAGGATGGCTGAACATAAAGTCCGGTGAAATCGCACTTACCGGTTCAATTTTTAGATCAACAATAAACTCCATTTCCTTATAGCCTACAGTGACCATAGGGCAGATGTTTTTGTCGTCAAAGTTTATTTCCTTAAGTTCAAATTCGTCTGATGCTTTTATTCTGTTATAAACAAGCTCAGGTGTATCTATATCTGCTTCATTCATAGGAATACCCATGATGTATGAAGTGGTTTTTTTAATTATTCCGCTTTTCATATTTTTCTCCTCCGCAGTGATCAGAGTACTTCAACCATTTCGAGTACTACATCTGCAACTCTTCTTGCTGCTATCTTTTCAAATTCATCAAATGACATAGCACCTTCGTCATCAGCATTATCTGAAATGCATCTTACACTTACGAATGGCACTTCGTTTAAATATGCACAGTGACCGACTGCAGCACTTTCCATATCAACAGCAAACGGATCAAATTTATCCTTGATACCGTTCTTTACAGCTGTATCAGTAATAAATGCCTCACCTGAAACTATTCTGCCGACAAAGCTCTTTACGCCCTGCTTTGTGCAGATATTCACAGCTGTGTCAATAAGGTTTTTATCAGCCTTGAAAATACCGCAGTAAGGCGGATAATCCTTAAGAAAATGAAGATCAAGGTCATGAGGAAGTACTTCGTTTGAAACAACGATATCACACACCTTGATGCTGCTGTCCATACCGCCGGCAATACCTGCGTTGATAACTGCATCAGGCTTGAAATTATCGATAAGCACCTGTGCACAGAGAGCTGCATTTACCTTTGCGATACCGCAGCATGCATTGATAACTTTCTTTCCTGCAACTTCATTGATATAGAAATCAAATCCTGAAATATGCCTTACTTCCGCATCTTTAAGTGTGTTTCTTATATCTGCAAGTTCAGAAGGCATAGCGCCGATTATTCCGATTGTATTCATTGTAAATATCCTTTCATCGTTTTTTGAAATGGCTTGATTTTATATAACAGAAAACTCTGTATTATCTGCATGATTCTCTAACGCAGATCACGTATTACTGTCACTATACTTTGATATAAAACTAAAGCAGGAAATTTTAAAACGAAACTTCCTGCTTTAAAGAGGTTATAAGTTTTATTGATGATCTAATGATCAGATCTTTACGATCTCACCCATGAGGTTGCCTGATGCACCAACAGCGTTTGATTCGTCTGTATCGATGTGCATAGCTCTTGCAAACTTATCTGAAACACGAACAACAACGTCACCGAGGATAGCTTTTCTTCCGTCTGTATCAAGCTTAACCCATACAACGTCCTTATCCTTTACACCAAGTTCTTCAGCATCAGCCGGTGTGAGGTGGATGTGACGCTTAGCAACGATAACACCTTCGCTGATCTCGATTTCGCCGCATGGACCAACGATCTTGCATGCGCCTGAACCAGCGATGTCGCCTGATTCTCTTACAGGAGCTGCGATACCGATAGAACGTGCATCTGTTGCAGATAATTCTACCTGAGTTGCAGGACGAACAGGTCCGAGAATTGAAACGTTAGCGAGTTCCTTCTTAGGACCAACGATTGTTACTCTTTCTTCGCTGGCAAACTGGCCTGGCTGTGAAAGATCCTTCTTGTGTGTAAGAGTAGCACCCTTGCCGAAAAGTGTTTCAAGAGCTTCCTGAGTTACGTGTACGTGTCTTGCTGATGTTTCAACAATAAAATTTTTAGCCATTTCTGAAAAACTCCTTATTAGTAAATTTCGATTATCTTTTTTAATTGTACTACTTTTTGCCTTATTCGTCAAGGTTTTAGGACATAAAACTATTGTAATTTTAATGTTTTTGATGTATAATTAAAGCAACTACAGTATACAAATCTAAATGAATTATAGAAATCAACGTACAAATATATATCATAGGATTATAAGGGGGAATATTAATGAATTATCAGGAATGGATAGATAAGATCGCAGATCTTGCAGGAATTTATTCTTTTGACATTTTACCTGACGGAAGTTTCAGTGAGATCTATGTTATGGCGCTCAACAAAAGAAACTCCGTAACAATGGCTATGAATCCAAATGCTCCGAAATTCTATCCGGGGATACCGTGGAGAGCTTTTTTCACTGACCTTAATTTTGAAAACTACATCTACAACTCAGCAAGCAAGAATGAAATGCTTTATTCATATGCCAACGCTCACGGCTTCTGGGTAAAAGGTTTCTATCTTCCTCTGACAGTTGAAACCGGAGAGTTTTCAGATGCACCGCCGGTCAGTCATGAAAATGCACGAAGAGTTTACTGTCTCTACGTCGGCACGCTTACACCGCAGATGGATGCCAACGCAATGGCACAGCATTCACTTGAAGTTACTTCTGCTGTAATGAACATAAGCATCAAACTTCATGAAAAGCAGGACTTTGTTCAGTCAATGACTGAAACAGTAAAGGAACTCGGTAAAGTGTGTGCCGCTGAAAAGGTTGCTCTATATACAGTCGATAAAAGCCGTGGTTACTGCTGTTTCATCGATGAAAGCGGTGAACATCCTGACATGCTTGAAAACTTATGCATGCAGATGGATCGTACACCATATGAAACAGCTGCACACTGGGAAGAAGACCTTGACGACAGTGACTGCCTGATGCTCAACGATCTAAGTGTTATTGCAGAACGCGATCCGGTATGGTACAAGTCACTCTGCGAGCACAATGTAAAAAATATCGTTCTTTACGCAATAAGATTCAACCAGAACATTGTAGGCTTTATCTGGGCTCTGAACTATGATATATCGAAACTTACACAGATCAAGGAAACTCTAGAATTTACGTCATTCCTCATAGGTGCTGTTATCGCAAATCATCATATGATCTCGAGACTCGAGATAATGAGTACAGTCGATGATCTCACCAAACTTCTGAACCGAAATGCATTTAACGAACGCATTGAACAGCTGACATCCGGAAGCAATGGATCACATTCATCCATGGGTGTTGCCTATGCCGATCTTAACGGTCTCAAAACTGTTAATGACGAAGGCGGTCACGAAGCCGGGGACAAACTTCTGTCCAGAGCTTCTGCCCTTCTTAAGCTTGCTTTCGTGGACTGCGAAATATACAGAATAGGCGGAGACGAATTTGTTGTTCTGTGTCCGGATATAAAAGAGGCTGAACTGACTGATATGATTTCTCAGCTCCGTTCTCTTGCGGACAGCACTCATGACGTCAGCTTCGCTGTCGGAAGTTCATGGTACAGCGGCAGCTATGATATCAACAAGGCACTGCAGACTGCTGATGAAAGAATGTATCAGGATAAAGACAAATACTACGCAGAGCATCCTGAAAAAGAAAGACGCGGCGTAAGTCCAGTAAAATAAGATTAATTAAGCCAGCAATCCGGCTCGCCGGATTGCTGGCTTGTTGAATTTTGCAGGGCTTCGCCCCGTTTCCCTACAATATTTTATTCAGAAATCATTGCTTTATCGAAAAAGGTACCGTCTGAAATAAGCAGACAGTACCTTTATTTATTTTATCTGGATACACATGACGTTTTAATATGAAAAAAGCATTCTGAATTTTTCAGAATGCTTTAAGTGCGAGCGACGGGACTTGAACCCGTACGTCGAAGACACACGCCCCTCAAACGTGCCTGTCTGCCAATTCCAGCACGCTCGCATATTAAGTTAGACCTTTCGGTCAGTGCACCATCGGGGGCTCGAACCCAGGACCCACTGATTAAGAGTCAGTTGCTCTACCAACTGAGCTAATGGTGCATATAAGTGCCGGCGTCTATCTATCTTCCCGGGTCGTCGCCAACCGAGTATTTTCGACGTAAAAGAGC
>JAFRUS010000106.1 GCA_017438745.1 Oscillospiraceae bacterium
AATGCAAATTTTTTCTTGTTTCTCTTAATCTTTCATTTAAAGTTTTCATAGTACTACTCCCTTTTATTTATGTTTGATTTCATCTTTATTATACACTGCAATGTTGGATTTGTCAACATATAATGTTGGATTTTCCAACACAACTATATAGCCAATAAAAAAACAATGATTTATCGCAGTATAATTCTCTGAGCCTGCTTACCTCAAATCGCAAGGGTTTGATGTTTTTAAAGGTCCCTGCACGCATCGTGCAGAGACCTTTTTTTAATTGTGCCGGAGGCACCACATTTTCATCGGAACGCCTTCGGCGTGCTGTTTTATTATGCTGCAGACAGTCTTTCTTTCATAAAGTCCACTGCCCTGCCGTGTTTTCTGAAAACTCCGGCAATCATGCAGCTGCCGTCATTTGATCTTACACATACGATATATCTTTTACGGTCATCAGCGGAAGCGCGGCTGAACTCTACGGTTGCAAGCATCGTGCTGCCGGAACGGCTGAAAAGAAACATATCTGTGCAGTCACCGGATCTGACTGCTTCCGGAAGGAACAGGTGAACAAACCTTTCCTTCTTTTTTACTCTGATCTTATACTCCTGGTATCCTCCTTCGCCGTAAGATAAGCGGAGATCAAGTTTGTCACGAATATCATCAATGTACTCATTAAAGAGCCTGCCTTTTTTCTTTGAACACATCTTTACAAATTTCTCCGGATCGCTGAAGTACGATCCTAAAAGGAGCTCTCTTTCGATAAAGTACCTTTCTCCGTTGTTTTCGGCAATCTCCTTTACCGATTCGTATATAAACTCCACGTCATTTTCAATGTCTGTTTCACAGATCTCCTCTTCTGCTTCAAAAAGTGCAGTATCGGCATCAGTGTCGTTGTTTACGGCATTCACATAAGTCCGGAGCACCAGTCTGGCGAAATAATATATCCTCCTTATAAACAGATCATCAATACCGTTATCGATCATTTTTTCGATTGTAAGATCATTCAGCCTCTGTACATAGCTGACTAATAAGCACTTTAATTCATCATCGTATTCTACGGTCAGAGAATAAACAGATCTCATTACTTTGTTTATCTCATTTACCAGTTTCACATCAGGTTTTTCTGAAACGGATATTTCCAGAAATACAGAAGCGCACGGATTTTCCTTATCTATATTCAGGATATTGATACGATGTCCGAAGATAAGGTTGTCAAATGGTTCAGTGCAGAATCTGAAGTGTCTGCTGAAGATAAGGATCGTGTCCTCGGAACCGACCGGATCATACGGAAAGTTTACTTTTTCAGCATAGTTTTCGAGCATCTCATTAAACTTCTTTACCATACGTGTACTCCTCCTGTTAAGTTGAACTTCTGATTTACTTACGTTTCAAAAGCGAAAGGAATTTAAGTATACCACAATAAACTGCAGGTGTAAACAGGTAATTTTCACAAATTTTCATTCCTGATATTGTGGCCGGGACAGCTAATATGATAACAATATAATCTATGATGAACGCAAACGGAATTGCTTCACATTTTTCGTACAACGGATTGAAAAATGATTCCGGTTACGATATAATTGTTATATAAACTGCTCGCATAAATCGGAATTTATCAGAGGTGTTTGTGATAAAAAATACAATTTCTGATCTGATTTATCGCAGGAATAAGGAAAGAGTGAACACCATGTGTACTTGGTTCTATGATGAAAAGCCTATGCTGTCACCGATCATCACAAAGGCACAGCAGCTACCACTGACTGATACCATAATGAGGACTTGTAATGTTAGATACGATAAGAAAACTTATTGACGATATGTCTAAGGAATATGGCGAAGATTTTATCTGGTGGGATAGCAGCGCACTTGGCTTTAGTGCGGAAAGTATAGCCAGGTTCGTAAATGAACTCAAAAGCGAACTTGGTCCCGATGACCCCTTTGCCGCAGATGAGATCATCATGGCTGCAAAGTGTGATGCAAATGATGATGTGCTGTTTTATTCGCCAAAACTCAGCGAACTGCGCATCTATCACCTGACCTGGTCGCACTGTCGTGAAAAAGAAGGTTTTCCTGCTTGTGTGAGATTTGAGAGTGCCAGGTCTGCGGCAGCTTATATAAAGCAGAATTATGAAGAAGATTATCTCTGAAGATGGTGCTGCGGCTAAAGAGCGTGACCTACTTCGTCCCCGATGAGAAGAAGTCGGGTGGTAAGTATGTGGAAAAGCTCGGTTTGGTGCGGATATATGACAGCTATGCGGGTGAACTTGTGTTCACGGACGGTGTGCGGATAGCGGTGGCAGATATGGCAAAATTGGATTTTATGGAGAAATAAAGGAGGTATCATTATGAAAATACTTGTACTGAACGGCAGCCCCAGACCTAATGGCAACACTGTAAAAATGGTCGGTGTATTTCGTGAAGTCGCTGAAAAGAATGGTCATGAGGTAGTCTGCTTTAATGTCTGTAAGATGAATATAAAGGGCTGTCTTGCCTGTGAATACTGTCACGGAAAAG
>JAFRUS010000107.1 GCA_017438745.1 Oscillospiraceae bacterium
AAGTAAAAAAACAACCCCTTTAGGGGTAACTGAGAATGAAATGCGGTTGGCAGTCCTATTCTCAGCCCACTTAAGGGGCAGGTCAGTAGCAGGCCCTTATAGGGCCAGTACAAACCACCCGTTTAACGGGTGGTTTTGATTTGGTATTTTCTTTTATATACTCTTCGATTCTCCTGTTAGCGATTTTCACTTCTTCATAGAGTTCCGAAGCTGAAACACGGAAGGCTCCGTTTCCAAGTATGATCATCTGTTCAGCTCCGTCTGAAGTAGCAACTCTGACACGGTGTTCCTTACTCAGATCATGTGATGCCTTCTCAATGTAAGTATCAGCAGTTTCTGATTCCTTGGTGTAGACAACGCTTATGTTGCCCATCTTCTCGACTTCACGTACTTGCCCTTTGACCTTGTAAGCATCGAATACGACAATGACTTCGCAGCCGAAAATTCCCTGATAATTACTCATGGTATTGATAAGCATGCTTCTGGCAAGATCAAGATTAGTCTTTGAAATATCTCTGAGCTCATCCCACGCAAAGATGATGTTGTACCCGTCCACAAGAAGATATTCCGGACCCTGCGGCAGCGGCTTTGCCTTGAACTTCACTGAAGAATCCTTTATCTCCTTCTTGGTCCTGAATGAGTTGCGGGGACGATCGCCTCCGGCTGGCTTGCCATATGCCATCTCGAAGATAGCCATAAGTTCCTTGTCCTGATCGGCACCGTCGTGGAACCGGTTCACTGTCCTTCCTGCAGATGGAGATACCTCTTCATCTTCCGAAGAACGTACCTTACCGTAGTTAAGACCGTCTATTCCAGGCAGATGCATATGTTCACCGATTTCGTTCCATTTTACAACGAAACCTGAACCGTTTTCGCAGAAAACAGAATCGGCTGAGTTTTCAACATCACTCTCGGCATTGTAATTCATTTTTTCTATGATCTCTTCAGCATTGTGACACGGTGCATAACCACTCAGAGAGCACGAGAATATTCCCTTGCCGTGAGTATAGCCGAGAACATCAGTATGATAATCACGTACAGATGCCACCGGCGCCCTGCCCTTCAGAAGTGAAGTGTCACCCAGTGTCTCCGGAGATGAAAATTCACATCCCATCGCAGTCAGATCCGAGATAGCTCTGCCCACAAATTCATTTGGAACTTCAAGGGTGTATTCGTACCACGGTTCAAGCAGAACGCTTTCAGCATACATAAGTCCGTTACGTACTGCACGATAGGTCGCCTGACGGAAATCTCCGCCCTCAGTGTGCTTCAGATGCGCCCTGCCGGAAACGACAGTTATCTTCATGTCAGTAAGCGGAGAACCGGTCAGCACGCCTAAGTGAGTCTTCTCGTTAAGATGCGTAAGAACAAGCCTCTGCCAGTTCTTATCGAGCACTTCCTCACGGCAGTCGGTATCAAACACCATTCCGCTTCCCGGCTCACCCGGTTCAAGAAGAAGGTGAACCTCAGCATAGTGGCGCAGAGGTTCGTAATGACCAACACCCTCAGCTTTCGTTCTTATGGTTTCCTTGTATGCAATGTTTCCGTGAACAAAATCTACTTTAAAATGGAAACGTTCATCAAGCAGAGTCTTAAGAATATCCAGCTGCATCTCGCCCATTACCTGAACGTGGATCTCCTTAAGCTGCTCGCTCCAGATAACATGAAGCTTCGGATCTTCGCTTTCAAGTTTTCTGAAAGCATTAAGAGCCTCAGAAATGTTCACATCATCAGCCAGATCAGCCTTATAGGTAAGTACCGGCTCAAAGAAGTCAGAAACGGAATCTTCCACGGTTCCGATACCCTGACCGGGATATGTCTCATCAAGTCCTGTTGCAGCAACGATCATTCCCTGAACGGCCTCATCTACAGGCTGGAACTTAAGTCCGGAATAGACACGGAGACGACTTATCTTCTGCTCACCGATCATATCACGTACACGAAGTTTACCGCCTGTTATCTTCATGTGAGTGAGCCTGTTACCCTGCTCGTCCTCACTTATCTTGAAAACCCTTGCTCCGAGGTCTTCTGTTTCAGACGGAGCTTCAGTAAATCTGTCAATGGCTTTCAGAAAAGCATCAACACCATCAAGCTTCAGCGCTGAACCGAAGAAACACGGAAAGATCTTTCTTTCCTTAATACATCTTATCAGATCACTGTCATCAAAAGTCTCACCGTCGAAGAATTTCTGCATAAGAACTTCATCATGAGACGCTGCTTCTTCCATAAACTCTTCCGAATCAAGATCCTTGTCGAAACGGCAGCAGGAATCATCAAGTTTCTTCTTAGCGTCAGCAATAAGATTATCCCTGTTTGTTCCCGGAAGATCCATCTTGTTTATAAACACGAACACAGGGATGCTGTAACGTTCGAGCAGCTTCCACAGAGTACGTGTATGGTTCTGTACACCGTCTGAGCCGTTGATCACAAGGACTGCATAGTCAAGCACCTGAAGCGTCCTTTCGGTCTCGGCTGAAAAATCGATGTGTCCGGGAGTATCGAGAAGAGTTATTTCAGTATCATTAAGGTGGATAACGGCCTGTTTTGAGAAAACAGTGATGCCGCGTTCCTTTTCAACATTACTTGTATCGAGAAAAGAGGTCTTATGATCAACACGTCCCAGTTTTCTTATGTCTCCGGAACTGTAAAGCAGCCCCTCCGACAAACTGGTCTTGCCTGAGTCAACGTGCGCAAGGATTCCGACAACAAGCCTTTTCATTTTTCCCGCTCCTTTATATAAAAATACTCCGGACCCAAAATGGATATGGGTCCGGAGAAACAGATTCAAAGAACTTTATTTAATGATCTTTAAATTATTCGTTTTCAGCATCTTCAGCTTCGTCTTCTGAAAGAAGAGCACGCATTGAGAGGCTTACACGCTTGTTATCGATATCACATTCTGTGATCTTAGCTTCAACTTCCTGACCGATTGAGAGAACGTCCTTAACGTTTTCAACTCTCTGGTTAGCGATCTGTGAGATGTGGATAAGACCGTCAACACCGTCGATGATGCTAGCGAAAGCACCGAATGGTGTGATTGAAACGATTGTAGCCTTAACTACATCACCGATCTTGTAAGAATCAGCGAACTTCTGCCATGGGTTGTCTTCAGCCTTCTTATAGCCGAGTGAGATTCTGCCAGTTTCCTGGTTGAGTTCCTTGATGTAAACTTCAAGTGTGTCGCCAACCTTAACAACTTCTGATGGGTGCTTGATTCTCTTCCATGAGAGTTCTGAAACGTGAACCATACCGTCGATTCCGCCGAGGTCAACGAATGCACCATAGTTAGTGATTGACTTAACTTCACCCTTGTATGTCTTGCCGATTTCTGCATCTTCCCAGAACTTCTTCTGAGCTTCTTCTCTTGCAGCCTTGGCAACGAGCTTGATAGAACCAACGGCTCTTCTTCTCTGTGGGATAACGTCGATAAGCTTGAGAGTAACCTTCTGCTTAACGAGCTTCTCGATGTCTTCGTCACGGCCGAGACCTGTCTGTGAAGCAGGTACGAATACGCCGATGCCGTCAACGAGAACGATAACGCCGCCCTTAACAGCTCTCTGAACTGTACCTTCGAGGATCTTTTCTTCTTCCATAGCCTTAACTATGTTGTCGAAGCCAACCATTTCGTCAACTTTCTTCTTTGAGAGAGTTGCAATACCGTCCTGGTCGTTGATCTTGATTACTACGAGGTCAACAACGTCGCCTACGCTTACTACATCTTCAGGCTTCTTTGTCGGATCGCTTGAAAGCTCAGAAGCGCTGATGAAGCCTGTATGCTTAGTTCCGATGTCAACAGTTGCTTCAGAATTGTTAACAGCAACAATGGTTCCCTTGATCCTTTCACCTGTATGTATTTTCTTGAAGGACTGTTCAAGTGCCTCCGCGAAGTTAATTTCCTCTTCCTGATTTTTCTGGATTTCGCTCATTTTTAGAATAACCTCCTTAATTATATAAGCCGGTGTGGATGCTCCGGCTGTGACACCAATCTCAGACGCGCCTGTCAGATCAATATCATAGAGTTCATCGGAATTCTCTATGTGATAAGACGGACAATACCTGCTGCAAACATTGAATAGCTTGATCGTATTGGAACTGTGTTTTCCACCGATCACGATCATTACATCTGAACGTTTAGCCAGTTCGATAGCCGCTGTCTGTCTGTCCGACGTGGCGTTACAAATCGTATCGAAAACCTCAGTCACATCTTTGAAGGTATCCGGAATAATGTCAACACATTTATTCCACACTATTATATTATACGTGGTTTGAGACACAATTGCAACCTTTTTTTTCAAAAAACCGATTTTTTTTTGAAATATTTCTTTGAGTTCCTCTTCATTGGCAAATACATAGCATTCACCTACACAATGTTTAACAATTGCGTCAACTTCTGGATGATTTGCATCTCCAGCAATAAGTACCACTTTCCCTTGTTCTGACTGTTCTTTTACTATTTTATGAATTCTTGCTACAAAAGGACATGTAGCATCAATATATTCATTTCCCATTTCATTTAGCTGATCATAGATACATCTGCCAACTCCATGAGACCTGAGTATTAATCTTTCGTCACTTTGAAGCTCAGAAAGCTCATTTACTATTCTGACGCCTTTTGATTCAAGTTCAGCGACAACGTCCTTGTTATGGATGATAGGACCGAAAGTTGCCACCTTTCCGCCTTTTTCGATCTCAGCATAGACCATTTTCACTGCACGGTCAACGCCGAAACAGAAACCTGCTGACTTTGCTACTTCAATTCCCATATTACTTCTCCACCAGTTCAGTTATAGCGTCCATAATCGTGAGCTTCAGCATTTTAAGCTCTCTTGGATGCGGTGTTTCGCTGATCTTAAGCTGTTCCGGACTGATTGGTTTTCCGTAGCGTACGGTTACTTTTGTTCCGAAATGAAGCTTTCCCTCGTAGGCAATACCAACCGGTAATACCGGAACGCCAGCTCTGGCTGCAATAAGTGCAACACCGGTCTTTCCACGTCCGACTTTTCCGTCCTTTGAACGCGATCCCTCAGGGAATATCGCTAGGTTCTTACCTTCTTTCAGCTTACCGACAGCTGTATCGATTATTCCGTCATCTCCTGCACCGCGTCGTACAGGAAAGGCACCGAAGAAACGGATAAGTGCTGAAAACAGAGGATTCTTGAAAAGCTCTTCCTTCGCCATAAAGCAACATGGTCTTTTTATCTTAAGCGAAAGCAGTACCGGATCAGCATATGATCTGTGATTGCAGGCAACCACGAAAGTCCCGTCCTTCGGGTCAGGTATATTCTCCACACCTTCGAAGCTTACCCTGTACCAGATCTTATAGGCAAGTATCGCTCCGCGGCGTACTATTCCGTATAACAAGGTTTACGCCTCCTTTGCCTCAGTTTCCTTTATCATCTTCTCGAGAAGCGCAATTACCTCTTCGATAGTCATTTCTGTTGTATCTACAAGAACTGCGTCATCAGCCTGCTTAAGAGGTGAAACTGCGCGGTTCATGTCGTTTTCATCACGCTTTATTATGTCAGCAAGAATACTCTCAAAAGTTACACCTTCAGTGTCCTTAAGTTCAGCAAATCTTCTTCTTGCTCTTTCCTCAGCACTTGCTGTGAGGAAGATCTTGAGCTGTGCATCAGGGAGAACTACTGTGCCGATGTCACGGCCGTCCATGATGATGTTGTTTTCAGCAGCGATCTTCTTCTGAAGATCAAAAAGGAAAGCTCTTACCTCAGGAATAGCTGATACCTTTGAAGCAGCCATTGATACCTCAGGAGTTCTGATCTTTCCTGAAACGTCGTTGCCCTGTGAAATAACTTTCTGCTGGCCTTCGCTGTAGGCAAGTTTTATTTCAAGTCCGTCAAGAAGTGCAACTACTGCAGCGCTGTCGTCAGGTGAAACGCCCTTTTCAAGTGTGTAGTGTGCAACAGCACGGTAGAGAGCTCCTGTGTCAACGTAAATATATCCTGTGTCCTTTGCAACTGCCTTTGCTATTGAACTTTTGCCTGCACCTGCAGGTCCGTCGATGGCAACATTTATCATTTTAATATACCTCTTTTCTGATTATTTTAAGGAAACACTCATCAAATCCGAAATCCTGCTTCGCCGGATTTCGGAATGGGTGATTTGCGGGGCATCGCCCCGTGCCCCACGCTGTTTTATAAATAAATCAGCGTTTCCCTATATATTCATTCCGGCAGTATATCCTGTCGAAAATGCTATCTGAAGATTGAATCCGCCTGTATAGCCGTCCACATCGATGACTTCACCGGCAAAGAACAGACCGCTGACTATTTTTGACTCCATGGTTTTCGGGTCTATCTCTTTGATGCTGACGCCGCCGCTGGTGACTATCGCCTCTTCAACAGGACGGAAGTCGGTGACATTCAGTCTGAAGTCCTTGAGAAGCTTTACAAGGCCTTTACGCTGTTCCTTGGAGATCTGTCCGGCTTTTATTACGGAAGATATACCGGAACGCTTTACTATGACCGGTATCATTTTTGACGGAAGAAGTTTTACAAGAACACTTTTAAACTCCGCAGAAGACATTTCGGTAAAGTCGCGGAGAAGTCTTTTGTCAAGCTTTTCCTCGTCAAGTCCCGGTTTTAAATCAATTGAAATAACATATCTGCCGCGTTCCATTTTCCTTATTCTCGAACTTGCCGTCAGAACCAGCGGACCAGTTACTCCGTAATTCATGAAGGACATCTCGCCAAGTTCGCTGTATATCTTTTTATTCCCGTCATAAAGAGTGAGTGTTACGTTTTTTAACGCCAGTCCGCTCATTTTTTCGCAGAAATCGTCCGCAGTCTCAAGAGGAACAAGCGAAGGGACTACAGGAGTGACCGTGTGCCCCGTTTCTGCGGCAAACCGGTATCCGTCCCCGGTGGAGCCTGTAAGCGGATAGGAAGCGCCTCCTGTGGCTACAAGCACTGTCTGTGCATTGTGTTCTCCCTTGTCGGTCCTTACGCCGCAGCAGACACCGTCCTCGACGATTATCTCCTTTACTGTCTCGTGTACAAGCTTTACACCCGCCTTTTTCATTTCACGGTCAAGGGCTGAAACTATATCGGCAGCCTTGTCCGAAACGGGAAAAACTCTGTTTCCGCGCTCAACCTTTAGCGGTACGCCTGCATTTTCAAAGAAATCCATAACGTCCTGCGGAGTAAAGGCTGAAAAAGAACTGTACATAAATCTGCTGTTGACCGGAACGTTTTCCATGAATTCATCACGGGTACAGAAATTTGTGACATTGCATCTGCCCTTGCCGGTTATGCGGAGTTTTTTGCCGATACGGTCGTTCTTTTCGAAAACAGCCACTTTCCTGCCGGCACGTGCTGCTGTAATGGCAGCCATCATACCGGCTGCACCGGCACCTATGATTATACTGTCAAATCTCAAATAAATTCTCCCTTTGTCATCGGTCAGTTTTTTCGTAAACGTCGTACTCATCCCAGAGATGTTCGAGGGTCTCAAAGCTTCTGCCTATTTCCGCTTCCTTTTCAAGGCTTACCGCTGCAATAAGCGCATTAATAAGGCTTAAAGGAGCTGCCAGTGAATCGGCGAATGAGACCATGCCGCTTCCGGCTGTAAGCACATGCTTTGCGTTCTTCGCAATAGGAGAATGCTGACTGTCAGTCACAGCAATAGTCGTGGCCCCCTTTCCTGATGCGTACTCCATCGCAATATTCGTGTGCTTTGAATATCTAGGGAAACTGATTCCTATTACAACGTCGTCCTCGCTTACACGGAAAAGGCGCTGAAGGATATCACTTGTGTCAATGTTATTGAGGAGTACCACTTCATCAAAAATGATACTGAAGTAATAACGCAAAAATACCGCCAGGGCTGATGCACTCCTTGAAGCGACTATGTAGATCTTCTTTGCTTTGAGAATGGCATCCACCGCACCGGCAAATGCTTCCCTGTCGCCGTTTTCCTTTGTCTGTCTGATAAGCTCGATGTCAAGGCTCATTACCTTGTCAAAAACATCGTTCTTGTCCATCTGGCTGCTTGCCAGCTCGATCCTCTGCACGGAAGTAAGCTTTGACTTCATTGCTGTCTTAAGATTATCCTGAAAACCCGGATAACCGTCAAAACCAAGTTCCATTGCAAAACGCACCACAGTAGATTCGCTTACACCTACAGTCTGACCAAGAGAAAGAGCCGTCATGAATGAGGCTTTCTGATAGTTTTCGAGTATGTACTCGGCTATTTTTCTGTGTCCTTTTGACATGCTGCCGTAATTGTTTTTAATAGCTGCAAAAACATCAATACTGCTGCCCATATTATTTCTCCGCCTGTTCTTTATCTGCCGTTGTAAAGCAGATGGTTTTTCCGTCTGATTCAGCGATTATACTTCCCTGAAGATCTGTCCTGAATACACGGACTCCGTATTCACCGAGCCTTTTCATGACTGATCCCGACGGATGATTATATGAATTACCTGCCCCGCAGGATATGACTGCATATTCCGGTTTTACTATCTCCAGAAACTCACTTCCTGTAGATGTTGAACTTCCGTGATGTCCTGCCTTGAGAACATCGATATCTTCGAGAACACCGTTTTTCAGCATATCTGCCTCGCTTTCCGTTTCAGCATCACCTGTAAGCAGAAAGGTGTTGTTCCCGTGTGTAAGCTCGGTAACCACCGAGTAATTGTTTATTTCTTCGTAATCGCATGACGGAGCAAGCACTGACAGTTCTGAAACGTCAAGGTCAAACTCCATTCCCGGAAGGACTTCGGTCATCGTGATATCAGCTTCAGCCACATCCTTTTTCAGTTCACGCCATGCATAAAGATCATCCTCAGTCTTTCCCGCTTCGGAAAAATGAGGTACAAGCACCGTTCCGGTCTCAAATGAACCAAGAACCGTTTCCACTCCTCCGGAATGATCGGAATGAGGATGAGTAACAAGAAGGTAATCAATATGATCCACCTTCTGCGAAATAAGATATGACCGTACCTTCTGTCCGCCTTCTTTGTCACCGGTATCAATAAGAACTGTTCTGTCTCCGGATATGATCAGGGTGGAATCTCCCTGTCCAACATCGATGAAATGTACTGACAGCTCGGCCGAAGTAAATGCAGGAGACCGGAGTTTCAGGAAGACCATCATATCGTCATAAGACATAAATCCGAATGTATCGGATACTGCCATGAGAAGTATGATGAGGAGAGCCGAGACTACGAGGATCCTTTTAAAAATCTTCATTCTTTACTGTCCGCCGGATCACTCATCTGCACGATGAAGCTTGCGTTCCATCCACTCTGACTTTGTCATGAGGATCTTACGCGGTTTAGAGCCTTCTGAAGGACCGATAACCCCGATATCTTCAAGTTCGTCCATGATTCTTGCGGCTCTGGCATAACCGAGCTTAAGCTTTCTCTGAAGTGATGAGGTAGATGCCTGACCAAGTTCAAAGATGATATCAATTGCTTTTTCTATAAGATCATCATCGCTGTCGAAACCATTGTCTGAACCGCCGCCGGATGCCTTTTCACCCTTCGGAACAGGCACGTTCTTTTCGATCTCTTCCATGATCTCATCGCTGTATTTAACTGTTGCATCGTTCTTGATATATTCAACAACAGTCTCGATTTCCTTTGTTGAGCAGAAACATCCCTGAACTCTGATAGGCTTCGGCATACCAGACGGTGAATAGAGCATATCCCCCTGTCCGAGAAGTGTTTCAGCACCGCCTGTATCAAGTATGGTTCTTGAGTCTATCGATGACTTTACAGAAAGTGCGATTCGGCTTGGAATATTTGCCTTGATAAGACCTGTAATGATATTTACAGTAGGTCTCTGTGTTGCAATTATAAGATGCATTCCGGCTGCTCGGGCCATCTGTGCAAGACGGCAGATAGCGTCTTCAACTTCGTTGGAAGCAGCCATCATAAGATCGGCAAGCTCGTCGATAGCTATAACTATCTGCGGCATATGCTCCATAATACCGTCACTTTCTGCTGCCTTTTCGTTAAATCCCTTGATATCACGGACATTGTTGTCAGCAAAAAGCTTGTATCTTCTGAGCATTTCCTGTACAGCCCAGTTAAGCGCACCAGCAGCTTTTCTCGGATCTGTAACTACCGGAATTAGAAGATGCGGTATGCCGTCATAGACCTTGAACTCAACTATCTTAGGGTCGATAAGGAGAAGTCTTACTTCATCCGGTGACGACTTGTATAGAATACTCATTATAATCGAGTTTGTACATACCGACTTACCGGAACCAGTAGAACCTGCTATAATGACATGCGGCATCTTTGCGATATCACCGATAATAACATTACCGGCTATGTCACGTCCGACTGCAAAGGAAAGTTTGCTCTGTGATTTTTTGAACTCATCACTTTCAAGGAGTTCTCTGAGAGTAACGGTCTCCTTGGTAGCATTCGGAACTTCAATACCAACTGCAGCTTTTCCCGGAATAGGTGCTTCAATTCGGACACCGGCTGCTGCAAGATTAAGTGCAATATCATCAGCAAGGCCTGTAAACTTTGAAACCTTAACACCAGGTGATGGCTGAAGTTCATATCTTGTAACCGTAGGACCTCTGTGAACATCAGTCAGAGTAGCTTTTACACCAAAGTTCTCAAGTGTCTGAACAAGTTTGGTAGCAGTCTCCATCTGTTCTTTTTCTGCTTTTACAGCAGATGATGTGAGCTCCTTGGCCTTAAGAAATTCTATCGGCGGATATTTGTAGTCAGACTTCGGCATTATGCTGCCAGCTTTTTTCTCATGCTTGACATCGTCCTTCTTGTTAAGGTCGATCGGTTTGCGTTCTGAAGGATCGCTTTCCGGAAGAGTAACGTCAATACTGTCATCGCTCTGGTTGTATACGGAAGCCATTTTCTTCAGTTCAGCAGCTTCGATCTCTTCAGTCTGCTTTTTCTTCTTAAGATATTCGTCGTTGGCCTTCTCGGTCACTATCGGAATGTCAATTGTATTGGTATTTGTTTTTTCTACAGTAAGGTCTTCAGCTTTTTTATCGAGTATAACTGAAAGCTCTTCGTTCTGTTCCTCATCTTCATCTTCAAAACCAAATCTCTTCTTAAAGAAGTTTTTTATCTGTGCAACAGCCACATCCTTGTCCAGAAGCGGAAGTGCTGCATGCTTTTTATCATCGAGGATCAGTTCGCCTTCATTCTCACCTATCCTGTAGTTTGAGCCTGTGGCTATCTCTTCCTCGTAATTATCACGGAGAGATTCGTCGTTGAGTCTTCCGAAGTAATCCTTGATCTTGCCGTAACAATCCTTTATCGAAGAAAAAAGCTTTTCAACTGTTATGTTCTTCATTAGAAGAATTATAACAAAGAGAGCAAGAAGTATCGTAAGCTTGGCACCTGTAGCACCGAGAAGTGATACAAGCGGAACCCCAACGAATGCACTTATAACGCCGCCGCTCTTCATAAGAATACCGTTCTCATAAAGACCGGTAACTTTGGCATCAAAGTCCTCACCAGGTATGTCACCGAGAAGCACGACCTGGATTATGGAACTTGAAAGAAGGAGAAGAAGGATTCCCTGTATTATTCTTGAAACGATCATATCCTTGTTTTCTTCTTTGGAAATGATATATGAATCATAGAAGAAAACAGGAATTACGAGAAATATTGAAAGTCCGAATATTCCACGGACAAGATTATGTATGTTAAGCCAGCCATCTGTACCAGGTACAAATGCTGTAAGCGTCAGAAATACTGTGAAAGCAAGGAGGATTATTGACCAGAAATTACTGTCAAACGGTTTTGCCTGTTTGGTTTCCTCAGGCTTTTCCGCTCCTCTTTTCTTTCTTTTATTGTCATTGTTATTACTGCCGCCAGATTTATTATCTTTTTTTGGCATTGTAACACCTCTTGATATTTATTGCGGGTCTTTGTAAGCCCGAGTGCAGATCAGAAAACACAGTTTGTCTGTCTGCATGGCAGCATAAATTAACCGCACATTCTATTATAACATTTTTGAGTCACCTAAATCAAGATAAAAGATGTAAATTTCCCCACCCCCTGCCCCCTCCCGGAGGGAGGGGGAGACTACGAGGTGGCTTCGCCCCCTCACCCCACTTGCATGCACACATAATTGAAGCGAAAAAAAAGAAAGCCGGAACCCAGAACGTTGAAATCGTTCTGGGTCCGGCTTTCGGGTATTACATTTTTACAACAATGATCTCATCTTTCGGGTCAAGTTTAAGTCTGTTTTCTCTGATGACAAGTTTTTCGTCGTCATTTTTCGGAAGAAGAACAGCTGTATCAAGATCATCGTTACTGCCGTTCGTTCTGGCAAACAGGTAGTGTACGCCGTTTTTCACGCAGCCGACAGGCAGATATCTGTGATCTGTGGCCTCGAATACACCTGAGATCAGTTCACGCTTGCTTGCGAAATCAAGCGGTCCTTCGTAATTTCTGAAGAACATTCCCACTGCTACAGCAATAACACTGCAGTCGTTAAGAAGCTCGTTGTTTTTGTTTACTGATGAACTGTCATTTTCATATGTGACCATGTCTCTTATGAATTCAAGACGCTTAGGATCCTTACCGAGCTGTGCGTAAAGGCAGCTTAAGAACTTTTCACTTAAAATTACCTGATCCCTGTCACGGCTTTCAATGATATCCTTGTTCTGCATGTCGAGAACTTCAACAATGCACTCCCATGACTGTGCATTTTCAGTGCCGTTCTTAAACTTGCCGTTATTGAGTCTGCTCCAGAAAAGAAGCGGCTTTTCATCGATGTGACCGTCTTCACAGTTCTCATCAGAAAGGAAAAGTACTGAATTTGTATTATCAAGTATATGCGGATCAAGATCAGCAAGCGGCTCAAATATATCTTTTATCACTACAGTGCCGCTTCCCTCGCCCTCGAAAAGTACGCTGTAGGCAGGGTCACTGCAGCATTTTTCAAGCTGTTCTCTGTTTTCCTCGGTATCCATAAGTATTACGTCAAGATCAGTTCCTTCGAATTCCTTCTTGAAACACGAAAGGCTTTCAAGAATGTATTTCAGCTTGCTGTTTGAACCTACAATGACTATCTTGGATTTGTCGATGTTCACCACCGGCTTAAACGGTTTTATTTCCGGAACTGCGCTTCCTGATCCTGCGCCGTCCTTTATCTGACCGGCAGCATTTTCGTCTTCAGCAAGATAAACTCTTTTTCCGCCCTTGTCAATGATCGGAACAGCACTTTTCTGTCTTCTGATATCTTCTGAAACAGAAATACCATCCGGTATATCCTCAATGTAGAACTCAACGCCCTCAAAACTTATCATGTGCAGAAGTGCGTCATTCAGCGAAGGCATCATTGTTACTATCGCAAATATCTTTCCGAGAAGCTCATTGTAATTTACAAGTTCTACTGTCTGATGTCCGGAAGCATCAGATTCATCGTGATATTCGCTTATTATCTTTTCGATATCAGAATTCGGTGTTTCAACTATAAGATTAGGCGAACATGATGCATCGTATTTTTTCAGATAACTGCTTATAAACATAAACAGCTTTGAAATTGCAAAACTCTGTGCATTGTATGAAGCAGAACGGTCTGAAGCACCATCCTCTTCAGGACTCATGATAATAACAGTTTTGGCTGTGTTAAGCGAGATCTTGTCGAGTTCCAGCTTTGATAACGGATTTCCGTTTCTGACAATGATATTGAAAAGCTTTTTCTTCTTTCCGTAAATGCTGAAAACATCGTCGATCTGTTTTTCGATATATGATTTTTCCTTGTCAGCAAGTATTACTATGTATGTGCTGCTGGTATCATCGAAACAGTAGTCATAGATAAGTGCCGGCACCTTGTGATTGTAGTTAAGAATCACGATATGCTTGTCAAGTTTAAGGTTTCTGCGGCTTGACGAAGACTTTTCGATTATATTCATAATGATACTTGTTATATAACCGACAGTTCCGCCTGTAAGAGAGATCATACCGAGAAGTACGACCACTGTTGTGATTATAAGTGAAACCGGATAGTCACTGTACTGGTATCTTCCGCTCGGGTTTACCATAAGGGTAAATGCAAAACGCATCATCTCGCCGAAACTTCTTCCTTCGTTTTCCGGAAGGAAAAGAAGCAGCAGTGACGAAAGCATAACTGCTGCAAGATTTGAAACAATTACAAGCGCGAATATAAACGCGCTTGGTCTGTTCTCTCTGAAAATGCTAAGTTTGTTTTTCAGTTTTTCAGTAAGTGTTAATGAATCGTTATTTCTCATTTTTTTCTCCTTTTCTGATACGGCGCTGACGTTTCAGAATGAAGAAGTATCCTTTTTTATGCATATCTCCTTTAAAGTCCATAACGCCCATTACAGTGTTGTCGTCGATCTTTCTGAACACATCGATTATCTCAAGATGATCATAGATCATGGCCGCTGTAAGAACACCCCTGTATCGTATCTCTCGTACTCTTGCCCTGCGGTTTGAGGTCTTAAAAATCTTAAAAAAAGGATCAAACAGATTCGGATCAATACCAGCAGGCTTGTTCTGAAGGAACGAAAACAATTTCGCATATTTAATAAGCCTGTCAGGATCTGCACTGTAGAGCCTTCCCTGTTTGTCACGCATGATCAGAGGAACTGCATTTTCCTCATCATAGAATCTCTTTCCGTACCACGGCGCAAGACTGAGCAGACCGTCCATAGGATGACCGGACGGTATTTCAGTGCCTCTCCACATGCCTATCATAAATGAAGGCGTGACAGGTTCGAGTTTGTCGAAAAGCTCAAACAGACTCTCCTGTGCTGGTCCGGACTTTAATAGTTTAAAACATTCAGCCGTATTCATTTTTATTTCCTTTTAACTTTTAAATAGTGAACGCATAAAAGATTTATACGTTCACTATGATCAGTATATTCTGTTACGCTGCAAATCAGCCGTTAAGAAGTGACTTGTAGAGTTCAATGTATTTTTCAGATGAAGACTCCCAGCTGAAATCACACTTCATAACATCGTCAACAAGCTTCTTCCATTCCTTCTTGTCATTGTAAAGCGTCTGCGCTCTGAGGCAGGCACCCAGCATATCATGAGCATTGTAGGTCTTGAAAGTGAATCCGTTGCCGTTTTCACCGCCGCAGTCCGTTACAGAATCACGTAAACCGCCTGTTTCACGGACTATCGGAACTGTACCGTATCTCATTGCTATCATCTGCGCAAGTCCGCACGGTTCGTTCTGTGAAGGCATGAGGAACATATCGGCACCGGCATAGATCTTTCTTGCAAGTTCAGGAACAAAGCCTATTGTAACGCTCACTTTGTCCGGATAACGTCGTGCCATTTCCTCAAAGAAGTCCTCGAAGATCTTTTCACCGCTTCCGATAACGGCAAACTTAAATCCTCTGTCCACCATTTCTTCGAAGATATATTTGATAAGATCAAGACCCTTGTGAGCTACGAATCTTGTTACAATACCTACTAACGGTTCGTCACCGTCCTTAAGACCGAGTTCTTCGATGAGCCTGTCCTTGCATATCTTCTTGCCCTTTACGTGCGCACCTGCCTTGAAGTTAGCCGGAAGGAGCGGATCTTTCTCAGGATCATATATGCCAGTGTCAATACCGTTGAGAATACCCGAAAGCTTGTACTGCTTGTTTATAAGTATTCTGTCGAGACCGTATGCATACCACGGATCAAGTATCTCCCAGGCGTAGCTCGGGCTGACAGTTGATATTCTGTCGGCAGCTTCAAACGCGCCCTTCATCATGTTAACGCAGTCATCGTACATGAGAAGGTCACTGTGATACATAGGAATACCCATGATCTCGTTTATAACTTCCGTACCGTACTTGCCCTGGTACTGAATGTTGTGAACAGTGAAAAGATTTTTGATATTGTCAAATCCCTGCTGGTAACGGTAAAGTGTCTGGTAGTAAACAGAAATAAGAGCTGTCTGCCAGTCATTTGCATGGATTATATCCGGCTTGAAATCAATGTAGCGAAGCATTTCGAGAACTGCTCTTGAGAAGAAAGTGAATCTTTCACAGTCATCGTAGAAGCCGTACATTCCGTCACGTCCGAAATAGTATTCGTTATCGATAAAATAATAAACTACTCCGTTGTATATCGTTGTAAGAATACCGCAGTACTGCTTTCTCCAGGCAACGTCTACCGTAATGCTGGTAAGCGGAGTAAGAGATGCCCTGAGATCAGGCTTCATGTTTTTATAGAGCGGTATTACCACCCTGCAGTCATGTCCCTTTTTGTTTACTGCTGCAGGAAGAGACCCCGAAACATCAGCAAGTCCGCCGGATGCTGCAAAAGGCGTTGCTTCACTTGCTACGTATAAAATATTCATAATGATACCCCCAATTTTATTATTATCGGCTTACACATTCACATAATCGATCCGGACTGTGCATGCCGGCCGGTAGTAAAATGTTTACAAACAATTCACTGAAATCAATATACCAATTATAACATTTTACAAAGAACATGTCAATCTTTATTACCAAAAGACCGGAAACAGTTCTTAGACTGTTTCCGGTCATAATTTGTCTTTTTATTTTTCTGAAGAATACCCGAACAGTTACCGATCAGTCTTCTTCGATCTTCTGATTCTTCTTGATGAAGAGAGCGTTCTTCATGGAAGCTGTAAGGAGCTTGTCCTTGCCGACCTTTACGTTCTTGTCCGTGATAACAGCATGGAGTTCAGCACCTTCACCGATCTTGGCGTTCTGCATGAGGATGCAGTTTCTTACGATGGCACCCTTCTTTACCTTTACGCCACGGAAGAGAATTGAGTTTTCAACTGTTCCTTCGATAACGCATCCGTCAGCTACGAGTGAGTTCTTAACGCTTGAACCTTTTTCATACTTGGCAGGAGCACTGTCCTTTACCTTTGTGAAGATAGGTGTGTCATTGAGGAAAAGCTTGTGGAGATTCTCAGGCTTGAGAAGATTCATGTTTGCATTGTAGTAGCTCATGATATCTTCGATCTTTTCATAGTAACCCTTGTGCTCAAATCCGCAGATCTTGTAATTAGCCTTGTTCTGCTGGAGAACCTGCTTGTCGAAACTTGCAAAACCTTCAGGAGCAAAACGGGTAACGATCTTTTCAAGGATCTTTCTGCTTATTACGAACATGTTGAGTGAACGGTTAGCCTCACCGAGAATATCAGGATTGATGGTAGCGCTCACTACTCTCTTGTCACTGTCCACTTCAAGGATAGTTGAAGCTCGTGAACCTACACCGTTGTTTGTAAAGTTGTGCTTTGCATATACAACAGTAATGTCAGCTTCGTTTCTCTTGTGTTCTCTGATTACCTGTCTGAAGTCGATAGTAGTAACTACGTCACAGTCAGACATTACAACGTATTCAGCGTCCGAATGCTGGATAAACGGAAGAACACCTTCAAGTGCTTCGATTCTTCCCCTGTAAAGACCATTCATATGGTTTGAAAACGGAGGGAGAAGATGAAGTCCGCCGTTCTTTGTACCGAGATCCCATTCACGTCCTGAACCGATGTGGTCGAGAAGTGACTGGTAATTTGCCTTTGTAATGATACCTACTTCAGGAATACCTGAATTGGTCATGTTTGAAAGCGGAAAATCTATAAGTCTGTATCTGCCGCCGAACAGGATGGAACCCATGGTTCTTACCTGTGTAAGCTCAGAAACAGCTTCGTCATGCATGTTTGAAAAAATTAGTCCAAGAATATTATTATAGATCATACGTTACATCCCCCTTAATCATTATACCGCTGGAATCATCTGACCGGGAGCTACAGAAACGCCTGAAGATATAACTTCACTGTGACCTATAACGGCTATATCCCATTTCTGATTTTCGCCTGTCTCTTCCTTTGAAGCACCGATCTTAACATCTGATTCAATAACTGAATCAGCACCGATGATCGCATACTTCACAACTGCACCTGACTTGATAACTGCACCAGGCATAACAACACTATGATCGATCACAACATTGTTTTCAATAGTAACGCCTGAATAGATAATAGATGAATGAACACTTCCGTTAACTGAGCAGCCGTCACTTACAAGTGAATCCTGAATGTCAGCATCAGGACCTATATACTGCGGAGGAAGACTCATGTTTCTTGAGTAGATCTTCCAGTCTGCATCATAAAGTTCAAGATCGGATGAATTGAGAATATCCATGTTTGCTTCCCAGAGGCTGTAAAGTGTACCTACGTCCTTCCAGTAACCCTCAAATGCATATGCAAACATTCTCTCGCCGTTCTGAAGCATAGCAGGAATAATATCCTTGCCGAAGTCCTTTGAACCGCCGGCATTTTCGTTTTCGATAAGATATTTTCTTAACTTGTCCCATGTGAAAACGTAAATACCCATTGAAGCCAGAGTTGACTTTGGTTCCTTAGGTTTTTCAGTAAAATCAACAACACGGCATTCACTGTCGCATGTCATGATACCGAAACGTGATGCTTCTTCAAGTGAAACATTGAGCACTGCAATAGTAGCATCAGCAGAATGTTCCTTATGGAAATCGACCATCTTGGAATAGTCCATCTTGTAGATGTGATCACCGCCGAGCACGATGATGTATTCCGGATTGTATCTGTCGATAAATCTTATGTTCTGATAAATAGCGTTTGCTGTACCTTCGTACCATGAACTGCCTGAAGCTGTCTGATATGGCGGAAGGATGTGAACGCCTCCCCTGAGTCTGTCAAGATCCCATGGCTGACCGTTTCCGATGTAGTCATTGAGTTCAAGAGGCTGATACTGTGTAAGCACACCTACTGTATCGATACCTGAATTTGAACAGTTGGAAAGCGGGAAATCGATGATCCTGTACTTTCCGCCGAACGGAACCGCCGGCTTAGCCATTTTCTGTGTCAAAGCATATAATCTGCTTCCCTGCCCTCCGGCAAGAAGCATAGCTATGCATTCCTTTTTCATAATAAGCCCTCCCTATTTCATTTTAAGATTTGCTTGTTTTTTTCTTTGCTGTTGCTTTCTTTTTCTTCTGAGACTTCTTGGTCTCACTGTTTTTTATATGCTGCAGATAAAGTACTGATAGAGGAGGCAATGTGAGTGATATGCTCTGATCGTATCCGTGCATCGGGACATCTGCTGTTTCATATTTTTCAGCTGACTTTCCGGAACCCCCGAAAGCCGCGTTGTCAGAATCGAATACAAGTTTGTATTCTCCTTCTTCTGAAACGCCAATACAATAATTCTCACGTTCGACCGGAACAAAGTTGCATACAACAATGATCTCGTTCTCATCATCATCGATACGTCTGAACGAAATAACGCTCTGCTTGTAGTCGTCGTTTGAGATCCATTTGAATCCGCCCCATGAGTTGTCGTTTTCCCACATAGGAGGATTATTTATATAAAATTTATTGAGCTGTCTGTTAAAATCCTGAAGCTGTCTGTGTGTTTCAAAATCAAGAAGACACCAGTCCAGACCTTCTTTGTAGTCCCATTCTTTTCTCTGACCGAATTCCTGTCCCATGAAGAGCAGTTTCTTGCCCGGATGAGCCATCATATAGCACATGAAAGCTCTGTAGGAACTGAATTTCTGATACTCGTCACCGCTCATCTTTTCGAGAAGCGAACACTTGCCGTGAACGACTTCATCATGAGATATCGGAAGAACATAGTTTTCCGAGAAGCAGTAGAAGAATGAGAATGTTATCTTGTCATGATTGAACGCTCTGTAGATAGGGTCAAGAGACATGTAGAAAAGCATGTCGTTCATCCAGCCCATGTTCCACTTGTAATTGAATCCGAGACCGCCTATGTCTGTAGGTTTTGTTACCATAGGCCATGCAGTGGATTCCTCAGCGATCATGAGAGTGTTCGGATTGTTTCTGAACACTTCCTCATTCAGAATACGGAAAAACTCAACGGCTTCAAGGTTTTCCTTGCCGCCGTAAATGTTCGGTGCCCATTCACCGTCCCGCCTGTCATAATCACGATAACGCATAGACGCAACTGCATCGACTCTGAGTCCGTCAAGATGGAACTCGTTGATCCAGTAGCATGCATTTGATACAAGGAATGACCTTACAGGTCCCTTGCCGTAATCGAAAACATGAGTTCCCCACGCTTTGTGTTCACGTTTTCTCTGGTCTTCATATTCGTAGCAGCATCCGCCGTCGAACATGTACAAGCCGCATTCATCCTTAGGAAAATGTGCCGGTACCCAGTCAAGTATAACACCGATATTGTTCTGGTGGAACATATCGATCATACGTCTGAAATCATCCGGTGTGCCGTAGCGCGAAGTCGGCGCATAGTAACCGGTTACCTGATAGCCCCATGAGCCATCAAACGGATGTTCGGTAAGAGGCATGAACTCTACATGAGTATAGGACATGTCCTTGAGATAAGGAATTATCTCCTCAGCGAACATAGTATAACTCTTGAAAGTGGAATCCCCGTTCATTTTCCATGATCCGAGATGTACTTCATAAATGTTGATAGGACCTCTGTAGATCTCGCGGTCAGATTTCTTGTCACGCCATTCCTGGTCGTTCCATTTGTAATCAGACTCGAATATTTTTGAAGCAGTCTCAGGTCTTGTTTCATAGTGATTTGAATACGGGTCAGATTTCATGACAATCCTGCCGTCTGGAGTTGTGATGCTGTACTTGTAGTTGTCATACTGAGCAAGTGCAGGGATCCTGGCCTCCCAGATCTCGTCTGAAATCTTATACATACGATTGCAGTCGCGGTTCCAGCCATTGAACGAACCTACAACTGAAATGTCGCGGGCATTTGGTGCCCAGACACGAAAATAATGATAGTCTGTTCCGTTTTCGTTCACCCTGTGTGCACCGAAAAATTTGTATGATTCAAAATTATTTCCCTGCTGGAAAAGATATATCGGAACATCGTATGTATTGTCGTAATTTGTACTATTGTGCATCAAATCACCCTCCCATAACTACTTTTTATTATAACAGAATGTAAAAATATATTCAAGTCTTTTGATCGTTTTTTTATGCTTTTGTCAGTTTAACTCATTGAAGCATTGAATTATCGTGCAATATTTTTTAAGAAAAGATATTTAACAAGTCCACTATAGTATAAAAAGAGAATAAAAAACGATGATTCAACGTATTTTTTCTCTGTTTTAAACAATCTCTTTGTGCATGTTATCATTCTGAGACCACGATATTTCGTCATAAAGACTGAGCAATTTTTACTGAATTTTCTGTTTTAACACCCCTGCAAATGAAATCAGCTTTTCCATATCAAGCTGTTCCACTCTTGTATTTTCTCCAAGACCGCACTCAGAAAGAGCTGCATAGACCTGATCCTTGCTCACACCCATCATTGATGAAAGTGAATTAGCAAGTGTTTTTCTTCGCTGTGAAAAAGCAGATTTAACAACCGTAAAGAAGAATTTTTCATCTTCGGCTGAAAGTGAATATTTTCTGTCAACGTCGATCCTGATAACAGCCGAATCAACATTGGGTGACGGAACGAAGCTTCCGCGAGAAACCTTGAACAGCGTGTTTGCAGTTCCGTAATAGTTTACAGCCACTGAGATTGCACCTGACTGTCTTGTTCCCACATCAGCGCAAAGTCTGTCAGCCGCTTCCTTCTGCACCATAACAGTAAGCGAATTCACCCTTGCTCCGCTTTCAAGAAAGTACATGATAACAGGAGATGTTATATAGTAAGGAAGGTTTGCGCACACTGCAACGTCCATTCCCTCAAACTCATCTTCAATAAGCTTTTTAAGATCAACTTTCATTATATCTTCGTTGATGATCTTTATGTTGTCAAATTCCGAAAGAGTTTCCTCAAGCACAGGAAGAAGCCTTTCGTCTATCTCGACAGCCACGACCTTGTCAGCACGGAGAGCGAGTTCCTTCGTGAGAACACCTATACCGGTGCCGACTTCTATGACACCGACTCCCTTTCCGGCGCCGCCCATCTCAGCTATCCTTGGACATACGGACGGATTAACAAGAAAGTTCTGTCCCAGTCCCTTTGAAAAGCTGAAATTATGCCTTCCGAGAAGTTCTTTTATATAACCGATATCAGTTAGATTATTCATAAAAATAATACCTTTCAAGATTTTTTGTACAGGTCTTGCAATAATACTGAAAAATATCTATAATTATAGTATACGTATTCAGTTCGGATTACGGGGCAAAGCCTGAGCTCCAGACTGATAAGTATACTTATTATTAAAATAAGGAGTAATTCACTATGACCAGACGTGATAAAATAAACTACTACCTTGATATAGCTGAAAGCGTTCTCAAGCGCGGTACCTGCATGAGAAGAAAATTCGGCGCAATAATCGTAAAGAATGATGAGATCATTTCCACAGGATATGTGGGAGCACCGAGAGGAAGAATGAACTGTTCCGATCTCGGCTACTGCATGCGTGAAAAGCTTAACATTCCGAAAGGTGAACGATATGAACTCTGCCGTTCGGTACACGCTGAAGCCAACGCTATTATTTCAGCACCGCGCAGCGAAATGATCGGCGCCTCAATTTATCTTGCCTGTCATGATGCAAAGACAGATACTCTTTACGGTGAAGTCGAACCATGTTCAATGTGCAAGCGTCTGATAATAAACGCAGGCATCACCACCGTCTATGTAAGAACTTCAGAAGACGGCTACAGAACAATAGACGTAAATTCGTGGATCGAAAACGATGATTCACTCGCTTTAAAAAACGGATATTGATATCATACCATATTTTCAGCTTTGATACAAGCTTATTTTTAAGGAAACGCTGATTTATTCATAAATCAGCGTGGGGCACGGGGCGAAGCCCCGAAATCTCCCCACCCCGGCAATCCGGTTTCGCCGGATTGCCGGCTTAATCAGTATTTCCTTAGTTCTATAACTTTTTATGTAAAAAAAGTTGTTTTTCTATGGAATTTATTCTGTATATGTGATATAATTATTCTGTAACACTATAGATAAATGATTTACCTGTCTTAAAGGCAAGGCATGCATATGGGGTTATTAAGAAACAATTTCTCAATACAAGGGGTGAACACACATGGCAGATGCTCTTTCACAGCATCAGATAGACGAGCTCTTTGAAAGTCTGAACAACAAAGATGATGATGACGAAAGTGACGTCAAAAAGAAAGAAAAGCGAATAAAGAACTATAACTTCAAGATGCCTCAGAAATTTACCAAAGAGGATCTTAAGCTTATTCGTGATATCTACGAACAGTACTCACGTCTTATTGCCTCATACATCACAGGCATCACACGTCTTTACTGTCATGCAAAGGTTCTTCATGTCGAAGAACAGAAGTATTATGAATTCAACAACTCACTGGAAGACTATGTCATGATGGGAGTAGTGGGGCTGCACTTTGAAAATTCGGACATAATGGATGCTGAATGTACCATACAGTTCTCAAACGCCATCACATTCTCTCTCATTGACCGTCTTATGGGCGGTCCGGGAAACGCCTTCGAGATCTCAAGGGACTTTACCGAGATCGAAGTATCAGTCATAAGGACCATACTTGAAAAGATGGCAGTTTTCCTTCAGGAAGCCTGGTCAGGCTACATCGAAATATCTCCGACTCTCTCAAGGATCGAGACAAACGCAAGACTTACAAAGTCTATAGCGCCGGATGAAGTAATCGTTATTGCCACACTTGAGATCGAACTCAACAAGAGAAAGAGTCTCATGACGATAAGCATCCCTGCCATCAACATGGAAGAGATCATGACAAACTTCAGCCAGAGATACACATCTGAGGCCTCGAGACGTGTCGTGGATGACGAAAAGAGACAGGAACAGCGCAGCAGCATCCTCAAGGGTGTAAAGAACTCGAAGCTTACAATGACAACTGTTCTTGCGGAGACCCAGATAGATCTGAGCGACGTTCTCTCTCTGAGGATAAACGATATTATCCCGCTTGACGTTCCTATAACGCAGAATGCCAAGGTCAAGATCAACAATGTACAGTGGTTCACGGCAAAGCCGGGTATCAGCAACAACAAAAAGGCAATCAAGATCATCGACATCTGCAATAATAATGAGAGGTGAATACATTGAGTACTATAGAATTAAACGCAAACCAGCTTTACGCAGTAAAAGAATCACACAATCTTGCTATGCTGTCTTCAGCAACCGCAGCAGCATCACTGCTCAATGCAAGCATCTGGATCACCGATCCTTCAGCATCTGTTAGCAGGATCATGGATTATATTTATGCTGACCTTTCTCCTTCCGTATTTGTAAAAGTATCATACACAGGCGAAAAGGACGGATCAGCAGTTCTTATATTCAAGGCAGATGACGCACAGCTCATGCTCAACCAGCTTATGGGTATGCCTCTGACAGTAAGCCCTGATTTCACTTTTGATGAGATCAACACATCTGCTTTCAACGAAGTCATCAACCAGATGATGACCTCTTATTTCACTGAGATATCTTCACTTACCGGATACACTGTTGTTGCTACAGAAGCCGAAGTTATACCGAACAGTGCAAACCAGAACCTGTTCGTTCTCATGGGACTCAATCCTGATGACTCTATCTGCGCCGTAACATCATCATTCCGTATAGACAACGCTGTAAACAGCAGATTTGCAACAGTTATTTCAGCTGAACTCGCTGAGATCATTGCGGAAAAAACAGCAGACCGTTTCCCTATGCCTGAGGAACCTGTCTCTCCGGTACCGGACTTTTCTTCATCTCCTGAAGAAAACAATCCTTTCGACACCACAGGCGCAGAAGATAACGGTTCAGTCTTTGACATAACTCCTGAGGAAAGTGCTTTCGGCGCTGCACTCGACCAGCCTTCAGCATTTTCAGGACTTGCAGAACAGAACCGCTCCTTCACATCATTCCAGAACACTCTGAATGATGAACAGCTCCGCAATCTTCAGCTTATCATGAACGTTCCTCTTGAGCTCTCCATCGAGATTGGCTCAACTCAGAAACGTGTTGACGAGATTCTTTCATTTTCATACGGAACAGTCATTGAACTTGACTCACTTGCAGATGCTCCTGTAAACGTAATTGTAAACGGACATCTTATCGCCAAGGGAGACGTTGTCGTAGTAGACGACTACTTTGCTGTAAGAATCACCGAGATCGTCAAGTCTGATCTTCTTGATACGCTCAGTACAAAGGAATGACACAAAGGTAAATGACACCGCGCTTTCTTATTGTTGACGGTGCATCATCAATGCGTGATGCCATCCGTGACATACTTGAAAATGAAGATTACAGCAATATTTCCGAGGCTGAAAACGGTGATGAGGCCAGTGAATTATTCGACCGTGAATCTCCGGACGTGATAATCATGGATCTTTCCATCGACGGCAAATCAGGAATGGAATGTCTGAAGGAAATGAAAGAGAAAAACGATGCAGCGAAGGTAATAATCTGCTCTGCATCAGCCCACAGGGAACTTGTAATGGAAGCCGTAAAACTCGGAGCTTCCGATTTCATATTAAAGCCGCTCAAGCCGCAGAGACTTATTCAGGCGGTAAACAAAGCACTAAACAGTTTTTAAAGCAAATACACTAAAACGAGGTAATGACAAATGCGAAAGACTAAGATCATATGTACGATAGGACCAGCAAGCGAAGACGAAGATATCCTGAGGGAAATGTGTCTGGCCGGCATGAATGTGGCAAGACTTAACTTTTCTCACGGTACACATGAGGAACAGCAGGCAAAGATCAATACCATCGTTAAGGTCCGTGAACAGCTGAATCTGCCGATAGCGATAATGCTTGACACAAAAGGACCTGAATACAGAATAAAGACTTTCAAGGAACACAAGATACATCTTGAAGACGGCGAGACTTTCACCTTCACCTGCGATGACTGTGAAGGAAACCACGACCATGTTTCCGTTACATACAAGGATCTTGCTTCTGAAGTAAACATCGGTGACACAATTCTCGTAAACAATGGTCTCCTTTCATTCAGAGTAAAAAGCATTGACGGAAACAACATTATATGCGACGTTATAAACGGCGGCGATCTTTCCGACAGAAAGAGCATGAACTTCCCTAACCACGTGCTTCGCGGTGACTACCTCAGCGAGCAGGACAAGGCGGACATCCTCTTCGGAATCAAGAACGACGTTGACTACATTGCGGCATCATTCGTATCAAACAAGCGTGACATCGAAGCTGTACGTTCTTTCTTAAATGAAAACGGCGGTTCAGGCATCGACATAATCGCAAAGATAGAAAACCGTTCCGGCGTTGACAATATCGACGAGATCTGCGAGATCGCAGACGGCATCATGGTCGCACGAGGCGATCTCGGCGTTGAGATACCTTTTGTTGAGGTACCTGCAATACAGAAATATCTTATCAAGAAGTGCAGACTTCTCGGAAAGCGTGTTATCACTGCAACTGAAATGCTTGAATCGATGATAACAAATCCGCGTCCTACACGTGCTGAGATCTCAGACGTGGCAAACGCCGTGTACGACGGATCATCGGCAGTAATGCTCTCAGGCGAAACTGCCTCCGGCAAATTCCCGGTAGCTGCAGTACGCAACATGGCTGAGATTTCAGAACGCACTGAACAGAACATTGATTACACCAAACGTTTCAGCACAACTGAGTACGTAATAAAGAACAACACTGACGCACTTTCACATGCCACATGTGCGATGGCTATCGACACAAAGGCAAGAGGAATTGTTATCAGTTCCCTTTCCGGTATGACAGTTCGTATGGTAAGCCGTTTCAGACCACCGGTAGACATAATCGGTATGACAACATCAGTCAAGGCCTGGAGAAAGCTTAACTTAAGCTGGGGCGTAACTCCTGTATTAAGCGAGGAATTCAATTCCGTTGACGTAATGTTCTATCACGCAATGCAGAAGGCAACACAGATCTTCGGACTTACCAAGGGCGACAATGTTATACTGACAGGCGGTCAGACAAACGGAAAGTCCGGTAATTCAAATACTATACGTCTTGAAACAGTCAGATAAGACTGCAGCAATCACAGCACATAAGGATATGGAGCAAAATCCATATCCTTTCTTTTACAGTTTTTTAAGAAAACTCTGTTTTAACCGCAGTACCTGCTTAGCCGGTACTGCAGGAGGTGAAGTTTACGTGACTTTGCCCCGCTCCCCCGCACTGATTAATTAATCAGTGCTTTCTTAACATACTTATCAAAGGAGAGATTTTTTTGCAAACATTTATTGAAAACCTGACATCTGTCAATGACAGCATTAACACTGTCGTATGGACAAAGATAGGTGTCTGGCTTCTCATCGCTGTCGGAGTGATAATGACTACGCTGACAGGATTCTTCCAGGTAACACATATCGGTCACTGGATGAAGAAAACAGTCGGAAGCATTTTCGACTCAAAGGTAAAGGGGCACACTGGTGAAAAGGCTTCCATCTCACAGTTCCAGGCTTTGTGTACTGCACTTGCCGCAACTGTCGGCGTCGGAAACATAGCCGGAGTTGCCGCTGCCATAATGTCGGGCGGTCCTGGTGCAGTATTCTGGATGTGGATCGCAGCATTCTTCGGAATGATGACAAACTTTTCTGAAAATGTTCTCGGCATATACTTCCGCCGCAAGAACAAAGACGGTGAATGGTCCGGCGGTGCCATGTACTATCTCGAAGACGGTCTCGGGGGATATGGTGGAATGAAAGGCGTCGGACGTGTACTTGCAGTAATATTTGCTGTATGTGCCGTGCTTGCATCATTCGGTATAGGCAACATGGGACAGATCAACAAGATCGTCGTAAACTTCACATCAGCATTTGATATAAAACCGCTTTCGGAACATATACTCTACACATCTGCAAACGGTTCATCAGTTACACTTTACATGCTCATATTCGGTATCATCCTTATGATACTGGTCGGCATCATCGTTATCGGCGGACTCCAGAGAATAGCTGTAGTTGCTGAAAAAATAGTACCTTTCATGGTAGTGGCATTTATCCTCGGTTCACTGGTAATAATCCTTAAGAACTTCACTCATATCGGAGGTGCTTTCGCAGCAATATTCAGCAGTGCATTCACACCTAAGGCTGCCTGGGGCGCTGCAGGCGGTGTGGCATTAAAGCAGGTCATCACCATGGGATGCAAGCGAGGCGTTTTCTCAAACGAAGCCGGACTTGGTTCATCAGTTATGGTACACTCAAATTCCAACGTTGTAGAGCCTGTAAAGCAGGGACTCTGGGGAATTTTCGAAGTATTTGCTGATACTATAGTGGTATGTACAATGACAGCTCTCACCATCCTCACATCAGGTGTTATCGATCTTTCAACAGGTATCGCAGTAACAGACAGCGACTCAACTCTTGTTGCGGAAGCTTTCAACACGGTATTCCGAATCGGTAATCTTGAAATAGGACGTTACTTCATCGCAATAGCAATACTTCTTTTCTCATTCACAACAGTTCTCGGCTGGTCGCACTACGGCTCAAAAGCCATTGAATACCTTGCCGGTGCAAAGAGTCAGAAAGCAGTAAAGATCTACAAGGTCATCTTCGTTCTTATGATAATCTCCGGTGCGGTCCTCACTTCAAGCCTTGCATGGGATATTTCAGATACATTCAACGGCATGATGATGATCCCTAACCTTATCGGTGTTATCTCACTCGCTCCGCTTGTAAGAAAGATCACCAGAAGCTACGTAAACCGACGCATCAAAGGCATAAAGGAAGAGCCGCTGCTCTCCTTCTTCCCTGAGATCAACGAACAGAACGCAAAGAAGATCGCCGAAACCGGCGAAGACTGATAAAAAAGTGAACGCAGTTATATTTCCGCGTTCACTTTTTTCTTTGAATATATAATTACGGGTTCAATTCCCGTACGGGTCACTAAATCAAAAAGCTCAGAAACACTGCTTTTACGCTGTTTCTGAGCTTTTCTTTTTGCATAAAAGAATGCGTTTGTCCGTTGTTTGTCCGCTACGCAGGCCAGACGATCACGCCACATCTACATTTAGTGCAATGTAAAGTCTTACTTCTTCATCGGTAGCCCTGCGTATCTCCTCCATTACGGCAGAACCGTTGTCAGATATGAAGTCTTTGAATACATCGTAGTCATCTTCATGCATTACATCAGCATAATGACCTAATCCGGAAAAAACGTATGAACAGGTAACGATCTTTTCCCTGTCGATCATGCCAAGCTGTTCATTAATGAATTTTTCCTTCCATATCCTGTAATCTTCATCATCTATCTCAGGAATGAGTTTTTTTAGTATCTTCTTATGCTTGTCGTATTCATCGATGTTGATATAATGGAAAACCGTATCGTGTTCAATATCAGATTCAAGCTGAAGGCGGTAGCGGAATTTCTCCTCTACAGTCATTCCGGTGAAATCGCACGGAACTTCATAGAGTTCGTCAGAATATTTTCCGACACCCCATTCAATCATTTCTTCCTCTTCTTCGCTTTCACACAGCGTAAGATTCATGATGTATTTTAAAAGCGCAGTTACTTCGTCTTCCGGAACTGTCGACAGCGTTTCTATAAGCTGGTCGTTGTCACCGTCACAGAGATCAAATCCGAAAAAGCTGTCTGTCACGGTAGTTTCAACGATCTTGATAAACTCGATCAGATCCGGACCTTCGAGCAGATCACATTCTGAAAACATTTCAAAAATATCTTCGTCCGAATCGTGGAAACTTGATTCCCCGCACGAATAGTTATTCAGCAGCCACCTGGTCTCATCGTCGCAGGTGTACTGTACTGCTGCTATGATCGCCTTTTGTGTTCCGAGTTCGAGTTCTGTTCTTTTTGCATCTTCAATAAAGATCCTGCTCATAAGATTCCCTCCTCTGCTTTATGCTTTCATTACAGACTAAATCAATGTATCATCGGCAATCCTTCTTTGCCGGATGGGAGATTTGCTGGAAACTGCTTCACCACTAAGAACATGTGAAGCTATAATGCCTTATATTAATTTTACAATAAAAGCGGCGATTTGTCAACAGAATTTGTACTTTTTGCATATCAATCCCGAAAGACTGGTATTCTGTTGATTTTTCTCAAAGCAGATACTACTTTTCCAATAGTATATACAAAAGATCTTCAAAATCTCTGCATACAAATTTACAGGATAAAATATACGGCAGGATGTGCATTACAGTGCTGCACATCCTGCCGGTTTAAAGGGGATAATTTAGGAATTATCTGAATGAATGGAATGTTCTTGAGATAACGTCGAGCTGCTGTTCCCTTGTAAGATCAACGAACTTGACTGCGTAGCCAGATACACGGATAGTGAAGTTAGCGTACTCAGGATTTGTAGGATCCTCCATGATCTTTTCGAGATATTCCCTGCCGAATACGTTCACGTTGAGGTGATGTGCACCCTGTGAGAAGTATCCGTCAAGAACGTGTACGAGATTGTTTATGCGTTCTTCTTCAGTCTTGCCTATTGCATCCGGATTGATGCTCTGTGTATTTGAAATTCCGTCAAGTGCCCATTCATAAGGGATCTTGGCTGTTGAATTGAGTGATGCGATAAGTCCGTTCTGTTCAGCACCGTAGCTTGGGTTTGCGCCTGGTGAGAATGGTTCGCCTGCCTTTCTTCCGTCAGGAAGAGCGCCTGTTGCACGTCCGTAAACCACGTTTGATGTGATTGTAAGGATAGATGTTGTAGGCTCTGAGTTGCGGTATGTATGTCTCTTCTTGATCTTTGCAAGGAAAGTCTTAAGAAGATCAACACCGATCTGGTCTGCACGGTCATCATCATTTCCGTACTTAGGGAAATCTCCCTCAACTTCGTAGTCAAGAGCGATGTTCTTAGCCACATCGACAACGTTGCCCTGCTTGTCCTTCACTTCAACATCGCCGCGGATAACTTTTACCTTAGCGTACTTGATAGCTGAAAGTGAGTCGATTACGTGAGAGAATCCAGCGATACCTGTTGCAAATGTACGTCTTACATCTGTATCGATAAGTGCCATTTCAGCTGCTTCGTAATAGTACTTGTCGTGCATGTAGTGGATGAGGTTCAGTGTGTTTACATAGATACCTGCGAGCCATTCAAGCATTACGTCGTACTTCTTCATAACTTCATCGTAGTCAAGATATTCTGAAGTGATCGGCTGATATGCCGGAGCGATCTGCTTGCCGAGTTTTTCATCGATACCGCCGTTGATAGCGTAGAGGAGTGCCTTTGCGAGATTTGCACGGGCACCGAAGAACTGGATCTCCTTGCCTGTCTGTGTTGCAGATACGCAGCAGCAGATAGAGTAGTCATCGCCCCATACCGGCTTCATAACGTCATCGTTCTCGTACTGGATAGAGCTTGTCTTTACTGAGATGTATGAAGCATACTTTTTGAAGTTTTCCGGAAGATCCTTTGAGTAGAGAACTGTGAGGTTAGGTTCCGGTGAAGGTCCCATGTTTTCGAGTGTGTGAAGGAAACGGAAGTCGTTCTTTGTTACCATGTGACGTCCGTCAACTCCGATGCCGCCTACTTCAAGTGTTGCCCATACCGGGTCGCCTGAGAAGAGGTCGTTGTATGAAGGAATACGTGCGAACTTGACCATTCTGAACTTCATTACCATGTGGTCGATAAGTTCCTGAGCTTCCTTTTCAGTAATTGTTCCTTCCTTAAGATCACGCTGGATGTAGATGTCGAGGAATGTTGAAATACGTCCCACTGACATTGCCGCACCGTTCTGTGTCTTGATGGCTGCCAGATATCCGAAGTAGAGCCACTGAACAGCTTCCTTCGCGTTCTTAGCAGGTCCAGAAATATCGTATCCGTAGATCTCAGCCATCTTCTTCATACCCTGAAGTGCTCTGATCTGGTCTGAAAGTTCTTCACGCTGACGGATAACGTCATCTGTCATTGTACCGTCGCCTGTGTTAGCCTTATCGTTTTCCTTTTCCTTGATGAGGAAGTCGATACCGTAAAGAGCAACTCTTCTGTAGTCGCCGACTATACGTCCGCGTCCGTATGTATCCGGAAGACCTGTAACTATGTGGCTGTTACGTGCTGCCCTGATCTCAGGTGTGTAAGCATCGAAAACGCCCTGGTTATGTGTCTTGTGGTATTCGTTGAAGATCTGGTCGAACTTCGGGTTTATCTTGTAGCCGTAGCTTTCAGCAGCCTGTTGCGCCATCTTGATGCCGCCGTAAGGCATGAACGCTCTCTTTAAAGGCTTGTCTGTCTGAAGTCCTACGATCTTTTCGAGGTCCTTCATTGACTCGTCGATGTATCCCGGACCGTATGCGTCAAGACCTGTTACGATCTCTGTTTCGCAGTCGAGGACACCGCCCTTTTTTCTTGCTTCGATCTGTAAAGCGCTGAGCTTGTTCCAGAGCTTTTCAGTAGCTTCTGTCGGTCCTTCGAGGAAGGATGCATCGCCGTCGTAAGGTGTGTAGTTGTTCTGGATGAAGTCTCTTACGTTTACTTCCTCTGTCCAGAGACGACCCTTGAATCCGTTCCACTGTTCAAATTTTTTCATAGCAGTTACCCCCTGTTTAAGATTGAATAATTTATTATCATTTCTGATGTTTGACTTATTTGATAAGAGATTTTTTGGTTTCCTCTTATCTTCTGTCATTATAATATCATAACCGGAGATAAAGTTCTGTGACTTAGTCATATTACAGAAAAAATATTTTTATTTTTTTGAAAAACGAACGGATTTACAGAAAAGTTCGTCGTTTTTAATTGATTATGATGAGTAAAAATGATATAATTACAATAATAAACACAGATACATATTTAAGTCAGCAATCCGGCTTCGCCGGATTGCTGAGGGGAGATTGCGGGGCTTCGCCACGAGCCCCACGCTTATTTACGAATAAATCAGCGTTTTCCCCCAAGCACATGAAAAGAGGTATAGACAATGGAAGAGATATTAACCAAGCTTCCCTTCTGGGATAAGCTCACAAAGCCGGAGCAGGATCTGGTTCTGTCATCGGCGGTCATTCAGAAATATGATGCAGGTCAGATGATACACACCTGCGACAAGCAGTGCGTTGGTCTTGTATACGTTATAAGCGGAAATGTACGTCTTTACCTTCTCTCCGAAGAAGGCAGAGAGGTAACGCTCTTCCATGTGCTTGCAGGCGATACCTGCGTGATCTCCGCTTCATGTGTAATGGAACAGATAAGCTTCCACAACGAGCTTTCCGCCGAAGAAAAGACCGAGATACTTATTATTCCGGCTGCGGTTTTCGGAAGGATAATAAAGGACAATATATATGTACGATGTCATATGTACGAGCAGACATCGAAGGCACTTTCCGATTCAATGTGGGTAATTCAGCAGATAATCTTTAAAAGTATCGATGCCCGTGTTGCTTCGTTCCTGCTTGAAGAATCTGACCGCACAGGATCAGAGACACTGAACATCACACAGGAGACTATCGCAACAGAGATAAACACTGCCCGCGAGGTAGTTGCCCGAATGCTCAAGCGCTTCGCCGCAGAAGGATATATACAGAACCAGCGAGGAAAAATAATCATCACCGATGCTGATGCCCTCGAAGACATCGCCGGCTGATGATATAAGACTAAAAATTCACAAACAGGAGGATAGTTATGAAAGAATTCTTTATTGACAGCGACGGCACACGTATTCACGCAAAACTGGAACGCCCTGAAGGAGCGGAAAAGGGCCCGCTCTGCATACTTGTACACGGATTTACCGGACATATGGAAGAAGACCACCTCATCGCTGTAAAACAGGCACTTCTCGGCTGTGGCATTTCCGTACTTCGTGCCGAGATGTACGGTCACGGCAAAAGCGACGGAATATTCAAGGATCACACTCTTTTCAAATGGGTAACAAACGCCCTTTCCGTGGTCGCATACGCAAAGAACCTTGATTTTGTTACCGACCTCTACATGTGCGGACATTCACAGGGCGGACTTCTGACAATGCTCATCGGCGGAATGTGTGCTGATGATTTCAAAGCTATCCTCCCGCTCTCCCCTGCATGGATGATCCCGGAAATTGCACGCGAAGGCAATCTTCTCGGAGTGGATTTTGACCCTGTGCATATACCGAAAAGCATATTCCGTGATGCTCTTGAACTCTCAGGCGACTACATCCGCACTGCCCAGATGATCCACGTGGAAGATGCAATCGCGAAATATAAGGGAAAAGTATTTATCGTCCACGGCGACAACGATGATACCGTTCCGTTTTTCTACGCAGAAAAAGCCGTAAAACTTTACAATGACGCAACCCTCGTCCCGATACCGGGCGCCGACCATTGCTTTATCGGACAGACAGACGAACTGGCTGATGCTATAAGAGGATTTTTCGCCGGAGGGTGTACGGCTTGATTGAATATCTGAAAAGCTCGTAACAGATTATCTGGTCAATCACGATAATCAAAGTCCAGCATATGATATATGCTGCTCGTACTGGGATGACTGCAGTAAAGAGTGAGACACTAAATTTTTAGTAACTTAAATTGATATCAAAAAAGACAGAGGCTGTTTTTCAGTCTCTGTCTTTTTCAATTGCGCCGAAGGCGCTTCCTTTTCATCGGA
Organism: Oscillospiraceae bacterium; assembly: GCA_017438745.1. Lineage (GTDB taxonomy): Bacteria > Bacillota > Clostridia > Oscillospirales > Ruminococcaceae > HUN007. The sequence goes on from JAFRUS010000107.1 coordinate 34,406, forward strand.
ACGCCTTCGGCGTGCTATTATAAATCAAATATCCAAGCTCATAAATAGATGGTTTATGTATATGACGTCTGATTATACATTACAGTCCCATGCAATGCAAACTTCCATTAACTTGCCATCTAAATTAAAACCGAAAAAGTAACCATCCTTCAGCTGTTCATTATCAGGATTCAGTCTGGAAGGTTCAGTATAACCGAAATTACTTCCTAAATCCTCATCAAATTCTGTTTCATTAGGTTCACCACTGTTTTTTGTGAGTTCTTCTTCAGTCAGATCAAGCGGGAAATTAAACTGTATACCGTCATCACTGTAATCTTTGTCAACCGATGTCATGAAATATGCGTAGGTAAGAACGCATTCAGATGCCGGAATCATGCCATTATCTTTATTATTAGTGAACTGAAGCCATACTTCTGTAGATGGATTAATGTATACATCAACATTAACATCGCTGGCAAATCCACAATCTTCAATCATGTCATCCAGCTCTTCATCACAATCCATTTCGATTCCTGAATTCGCAAGATCTGCAAGTGTTGCCTCGCCGAATTTAAAAATCTGACCCTTATACGCAAATGCCATATTATCGAAATCTGCGTATTTGTCACTTAGTCCTTCAGCATGCTTAAATTCTTTTTTCGCAGCCTTATCATTCTCTGAAACATCTTTTCCGGCAGCAGTAACTTCACTGGCAGTAGTTTCTTCCGCTGTCTCTGTAACTTCTTCACTTTCTGGCTCTGTGACATCTTCAGTTTTTTCTTCCGCATCATCATATGCTTCTGTCACAACTTCCACTGTCTGTTCTGTTTTGTCAGTTGTTTCACTTACGCCGCATGATGTAAGTCCAATCATTGCAGCAAGTACAAGAACTGATAATATACGATTTTTCATAAAATTCTCCGTTTCTGTAGACAATAAAAATATATCTTTGTAATTATAGCATCTGAGATTCATATAGTCAATAAATATCACACATAATCAGTATTTTGTTTAAATATAATTAAATGCGACTATTATTATTGTAGACATCGCCACTCATATCTTGCGAAGCATCAAAATTAGCGCCGAAGGCGCATCCTTTTCATCGGAACGCCTTCGGCGTGCTATTATAGTTTATTCCAGTTCACATCTTTAAGGAGATTGTAGTACGCTGTTTTTCCTTCGCTGTGATATCCATTTCTTTTGTAAAACTCATGGGTTTCGGGTTTATCTGAGCCGGTTATGAGCATCATTTTATAGCATCCGTTTTTCACCGCAATCTCTTTTGCGTATTCAAGGCAGGCTGATGCGTAGCCGTTGCCTCTGTATTTTTCATGTGTCACTACATTTTCAACAAGAGCGTACGGTGATGCTGATCTTGTCAGGTTCGGGACGATAACACATGTGCATGAAGATACGATGATGCCGTCTTTTTCGCATACCACGATATGATAATCTTCATTGTTCAAGATCTTATTCCATGTATTCCGAAGATGATCATTATCTTCAGGAATGCTCACTTCATGAAGATGAAGATATAACTCCAGCAGTGAGTTTAAATCTCCGGACGTTACTTCTCTTATCATACTATTATGTCCGCAGTTTTTATACCGGCTACAGAAATAAGATCTGCCGGTGCGATTTCTATCTGCGCTCCTACCCTTTTCATATGATGTGCTCCTTTCGCTTAAGTTGTATGCCATTCTCTATTTTACCGTATCCGACAGTTAAATTCAAGTATGTTTTTTCAGAATATTCATGTTAAAATTTAAAGACTTTTTAAACTTTGAAATGTTATTATAATAATGCAAGAGAAACAGGAAGCGTAAAAATATACTTCCATATAAAACAAAGGAGACAACAAATCATGTTTTTCAAAATGCTGAAAAATGATCTGAAAATGAAAAAGGGGCTTAATCTGATCCTGTTCATTTTCATTGTTATCGCATCGATACTGATGTACGTCAGTGCCTCACAGCTGTATATTCAGATCACCGGCGAAGAACGCACTGTGAAAAGCTGCAATTCCTCCGACCTGCTTCTGCTGTTTGAAAACACCGCGGAAAGACATGAGGAAAAGCTTCAGATAATTTCGCAGAGCCTCACTGAAAATGAATTTTTCGGTGACTTCAGTCACAGTGAAGGCGTAATGGGAGAACCAATGCAGTTCGACTTTGAAAAGATTGACGAAGACGACAAGGAAAGCTTTTTTGAGAAAATGCAGCTCATCACCACACTGCCAAGAGAATACAATCTTGTCTATGACACGGACGACAACCCCATCTGCGTGAAAAACGGCACCGTATGGATCTCGCACAAAATGCGTGATGTCACCGGATCAAAGACAGGCGACCATATGAAGATAATCACACCGATGGGCCGTGTGTATGAATTCGAGATAGCCGGATTCTATAAGGAGCCGACTGCTATCTACCTTTACAAATACTTCATTTCCGATGACGACTACAAGGTAATATCGGCTGATTTCCCCGTAAAGACTGATATATTTTCAGTTTTAACTCCGGAAGTAAACAGTGACATTGTAGATATATTCCGCTCCGAACTTCGTAATGAACACGATATAAGACTGATCGAAGGCTGGTGGAGCAGACATACCATGTCCGATGACTTTGTGGTAATATTCATAATCACATTCTCAATGATACTTATGAGTATTTTCATGGTGATCATCATACTCATGACAATACGTTTCACCATGATATCCGCCCTCCGCGATGAAGAAAAGGAGATCGGTATGATGCGTGCCATGGGTATCGATTCGCTTCGTTTCAGGTGGCTGTTTGTTGCTAAATACATCTCATTCGCCGTGACTGGTGGAATTATCGGAATAATCGCCGGGATACCACTCTCATACAAACTCATGCATCTTTTTGCAGGCGGAGTCGTTTATCCTCCGGTCAATGAACTTGTGCTGATAGGAACAGCATCCGCTTTGCTTATGGCTTCATCGATAATACTGTTCTGTCTGCTTGTGATGAGACGCATAAACAAAATATCCGTAATAGATGCCATACACGGCGAAAACCGGGGCGAACGTTTCGGGAAGGCATCCGCCCTGCTGCTTCATAAGCGTACAAAGATGCCAGTGCCGGTATATCTCGGACTTTCCGATATTCTGACACGCATAAAACGTTACATCTTTCTTATCATCGCATACACACTGGGCGGAATGATGATACTCCTTCCGGGATATCTTTACCACTCGGTAGTAAACCCTGATTTCATGAAATACACTCTGATCTACGATTACGACTTCTTCCCCGACTTCAGTGACGAAATGATGAAGGAATATGAAAGAAGGGAAATCGCTGAAAACAAGGATTTCTGGGATATTTTCAATGACGACTTAGCAAACAATGATATAAATGCACATGTGGATACCTGCTGTTACTGCGGCGGCGAACTGTACACTGAAGGACGACGTGACTGCGAAGTATTCTTTAATTTTGATGATATGTCCCCGATTGAGTACAGCGAAGGCACTGCGCCTGTTCTTGAAAACGAGATTGCAATGTCAAGCTACTCCGCGAGGAACTACGGTATAAAGCCGGGCGACGAGATAGAAGTCGGTCTTAATGAGTATTCCGGAGACAAGCTTCATATCACACTCAATAAGAAAAAAGTAATCGTGACCGGACTTATCGATATGATGGAATGGGGTTCACCTTACATTATAATGGGAAAAGAATATGATAAAGGCTGTATAAACGGAAAACGTTTCTTCTCTCTTAACATATATTCCGACAACAAACAGGCCGAGTGGGACAAAATGAACGAGCTTTTTAACGGTCACATGATGACTGCTGAAGAAGCGCTGATGCGTGAACTAGAAGACTACGAGCTTCCGCTCAGACTTTTCAGAAATGTTGTATTTGCCGCAGTCGTGTTCGTAAATATACTGCTTACCGCTCTCTACATGAACATTTTTATTTCGGAGGATAAATCAGAAATCGCACTTCAGAGATGTCTCGGAACAGGTGACGGAAAGATACGTGCCGCAGAGCTGTTCAGAATGATGACACTCACGATAGCATCAGTCATCGCAGCTATACTTATCTCAAACACCGTCGGCGCAAGACTGTTTGACATACTGTTCGGCGCAATAAATCTTTCCGGATTTAAATTCATGCCGATGCCGGTACTCACCTGGGTGATCATGCCGCTGATATCACTGCTCACAGTGCTAATACCTTCAGTCATAAGACTTGGAAGTATAGATAAGATAGATATTCGCAGCATCGCAGAAGAATAGGAGATTAGAATGAAAGTAATATCAGTAAAGGATCTGTGCAAGACATATATAGTAAAATCGCGCAGCAACAACGTTCTGCAGAACGTAAATTTTGAAATGGAAGACGGCGAATTCGTTACTGTAATGGGGCCGAGCGGAAGCGGTAAATCCACGCTTCTCTATACGGTGAGCGGCATGGACAATGCCACAGCCGGTGAGGTCATTTTTAACGGAAAGGATCTTTCAAAGCTTAATAAAAAAGAGATAATGCACCTTCGCCTTACGGAAATGGGATTTATCTTTCAGCAGATGTACATGATGAAAAAGCTGTGCATTCTCGATAATATCGTCCTTCCGGGATATCAGGCAGGCGGCAGCAGAAAAAATATAAACGAACGTGCTCTTAAACTTATGAGAAATCTCGGAATAGTCGAGACTGCCGAGCATGAGATAACGGAAGTTTCCGGCGGTGAGCTGCAGCGTGCCTGCCTGTGCCGTGCCCTTATAAACTCCCCGAAAATAATATTTGCCGACGAACCGACAGGAGCGCTCAATTCCAGTGCCGCCTCCGGTGTAATGCGTGAACTGGTAAATGCCAACCGTGAAGGTACCGGTATCCTTATGGTAACGCACAGCGTAAAGGTGGCAGCTCAGAGCGAACGTGTCATCTATCTTATCGACGGCGGAATACGCGGTGAGATAAGCCTTGGAAAGATAAACGATGAAAGCGAGATATCTTCCCGTGAAAAGGTTTTAAACACATGGCTTGCCGAACAGGGATGGTAAGGAGAAGCGTTATGAAAAGAATAAAAAAATGCCTTGCCGGCATAGCTTCAGTTCTTCTCCTTACATCATGCACCTCCAAGGCGACCTACGAAGGATTTGTCTTTCCCGATCAGGGCGGAAGCACAATGACTCCGGTGGAGGAATACAAGCGAACTCTTGAACTTGAAGATGTTTGTACGGAAGAACCTACTCTTTCGACTTACTCATCTGACGACGGACTCTGCGTCATCGAAAAGAAGGAACACTACTACGCTGTCACGCTTGACCTTGAAAAAGGTGATCACTACAAGGCTGGAGCCGCCTATGCGGAAGCGATACTGAAAACTTCATCTGACTTCGCTGAAAACTTTGAACCGTATCTTTTCGAGAACATCACCATGGCGTTCAGTGAAGTGAATGAAGAAAGTTATAAATCACTGACCGAACGTGTTACCGCTCTTAAGGATTCGCTTGAAGAGGAATACCGCCTTGAAGTCGAAGGCTTTGCCGACAGTATAAGCGGCGGTGTACATGGGTATGAAAAAGACGGCATCATATCCTACGAGGAAGCACTCACCCTTCAGATGGTACCGGACGCACTTCGCGGAACATCCTGCAGTGCGGTATCACTCGACGGAAGCCGAACAGTTTCCGGTAAGCGCATTTCAGCACGAATACTTGAATGGCTGACGGGAAGTTCGGACCAGCTCTGCGAAATACAGACGGTTATGAGATATAAAAACGGAGACAGATCAATAACCACCGTTTCAGCACTTGGACTTATGGATGCCATTACAGGTTTCAGCGACAGCGGCGTTCTTGCCGGAATACTGGATGTGGGTGGAACAAATGAATGTGAGTACACTCACGAAGGAAAGACCTGCTACACATTTGCACTTCGTCACGCGCTTGAAAACTCCGCCACCGCCCGTGAACTCGCTGAATATATGTTAGCCGGAAGCGATAAATTCACATTCTGCCACAACATTTATGTCACCGATGAAAACGATGCTTTCTGCGTCGAAAACAGTGCAAACGAAATCGTCGGAAAAGCAAGGATACGAACCAAGGACACTCCCCTTCGTCCTGACTACGACACTGTTCCGGATGGCGCCTTCTTTGTGGTGAACTGCTATGTTGCAGAAGGAAGTCCCGACAGAAGCGCTTTCGCAAGCCGTAATCTTATAAGATGGAGAAAGATGACGGAATGGTTTGGCGGCGACGAAAAATTCACACCCGGCAGTTTCCGTTCCCGCCTTGCTTCCGAAACCAAGGAATGCTACGACAGAAATCTTGATGTCGAAGGTGCGGATGCCGACGCATTCCACGTTCTTACCCTCGACTACTCCACCGGTGAAGTCGATGTATCATTCTACCGACCGGACGACGAAGCCGGCATACCTGAATATATAAAAATTGCAAAGATAAAGAGATAAGGGACGCTGATTTATAAATCAGCGAAGGGACCGGGGCTTCCCTCCCGCAGCTCCGGCAAAGCCGGAGCTGAATAAATAGAGACAGAACAAAAGAGACAAAAAGAAAGGCGGCATAGCTTAACGGCGGTGTCGCTATTGATTTGAACCCGAAAATTATGATATAATGAAGGCTGAAGGCGGTGATCAATCTGACTGACATACTAATGATAGAAGACGATCCGGAACTCGGAACGCTTATAAAGGATTTCCTTGTGAAAGAAAAATTCTCGGTAAGTCTCTGTCCCGATGCGGAAAGCGGAATGGATCTCCTTGAAAAGGAAGATTTCAGACTTGTTCTGCTGGACGTAATGCTTCCTGGCAAAAACGGCTTTGAGACGTGTTCATATATCCGTGCAAAAGGAAATACCCCTGTACTCATGATGAGTGCCAGAGATGACGAACAGAGCATGCTGACGGGCTTTGAGACCGGTGCTGATGACTACATAGGAAAACCATTTTCCGCAGCCGTACTTACCGCCAAGATAAAGGCGATGCTCAAACGAAACGGTGAACAGAACGAATCTTCTCTCCTTTCCTCACACGGCATCACTCTTGATCCTGTTTCAAGAAATGTAACAAAGAACGGAAACGAGATACGCCTCAACATAAAGGAATTTGCCCTGCTAAAGTGCCTTATGGAACACGAGGGCGAAGCTATGACCAAAGATGCACTTTTCAATGAGGTCTGGGGACACGACTGCTTTACCGAACCGTCAACAGTCAGTGTACACATACGCTGGCTGCGTGAAAAACTTGAAACGGACATCGCTCATCCCGAACTGATAAAAACGGTCTACAAGCTCGGCTACCGCTTCGGAGGTGACTGATGAAACGACTTGTAATCTCACTCGCCGCAGTTACCCTGCTGTTCCTTTCGCTCGCTCTGCTGTGGCTTTTCGCTGTTCCGAAGCTTACGCTTTCACGAATAAATGCACGTTCCGTAACCGTCAACCGTCTTAACAGCGTTCTCGAAAATGAGATATCAGAAGGAAAAGAACCTGAAGCATCTGTCGCAGAACTTCTGACACTTCACGAAGCACAGATGCCTGACGAAATAAAATTTCTATCCGGAAAGAATACTGAAGGAAGTGTGTTCTCGGCATCCGGCGGCGGCGGAAACATGATCTGTCCGGTGCATAAAGACGAAGAGATCATAGGTTTTGCCGTTTACACCTACTCCGATCCGTTAAAGCATATATCCGATGTACTTGTACTTTCCGTACTTGCATTCTGCTGGCTTGCAGCAACGGTATTTCTGATATTCATCTATATAAATATACTTAAGCCGTTCGTCAGACTTTCAGAATATCCTGAGCGTATCGCCAAAATGCCTGACACCGACAAGCTGCCGGAAACACGCAACCGTCGTTTCGGTAAATTCATCTGGAGCATGAACATGCTCCGTGACGTGCTTATAAATGAACGAAACCGCTCGGAAAGACTCGAAGGTCAAAGGCGTACTCTTCTCGCATCCGTTGCACATGGTGTCAAGACTCCGGTCACAAACATCCGTCTGTACGCCGAAGCGATAAAGACCGGCCTCTACTCTGAAAACGGCAGCGACAATGCCGCTCTTGCAGAAAAAATCGACCGGAATGCCGAAAAGATACAGTCACTTGTAAAGGAACTCATCGAAACATCAGCATCTGCCGCAAGCAGCTATACACCGGAGATAACGTCTTTCTACATTTCCGAAATGGCAAAAATAATTTCAGGCGAATACACGGAGCGAATGAACATAAGCCACATTCCGTTTGCAGTGGAGTGCCGCTCCGAACACATAATGAACAGTGACCTTTACGGTCTTGTCCGCATTGTTTCACAGCTTATTGAAAATGCTGTGAAGTACGGAAACGGTGAAGGAATAAAGGTAAGCATTGAATCCGACCCGGACGGCGTATGTATTTCAGTCCGCAACAAGGGTGAACTCCTGCCCGAAGAGGAACTGCTGTTTATCTTCGACAGCTTCCGCCGCGGCTCAAATTCACACGACGTTGAAGGAAGCGGAATAGGTTTGTTTACTGCAAGAACAATAGCCTCCGCCCTTGGAGGAAGCGTTGCCGCAAGACGGCTTGAAGACTCCGGTGAAATGGAGTTTACAGTTTACATACCGGACTAAGGCCTGAAAAACAACCACAGATAAAACATCCGAAAAGAGGAATACTAATGAATGAATATATGAAAATGGCAGTAGAAGAAGCTGAAACAGGTATCCGTGCCGGACACGGCGGTCCCTTCGGATGCGTTATAGTAAAGGACGGCAAAGTAGTAGGCCGCGGCCACAACGAAGTAATAAAATGCAATGACCCGACCTGTCATGGCGAAGTAATGGCCATAAGAGCCGCAAGCAAAGCTCTTGGTACTTTCGACTTAAACGGCTGTGAACTCTACACCTCAGCAGAACCATGCCCGATGTGTTTCGGTGCTATCCGCTGGGCAAACATAAAAAAAGTTTACTACGGCTGCAATATCGCAGACACGGATTCCATCGGTTTCCGCGACAAGGAGTTTTACCTCTCCCCTGCAGATATCTGCGAGGAGCTTAACAGAAAAGAATGTCTTGAACTTTTCGAAGAATACCGGAATATCAAAGACAAGACCGGCTACTGATCTTCGGTCTGCCGAACAGAAAAAACGGACACCCTGAAAAACAAGGTGTCCGTTATTTTTTTATATAACTACCTGATTCCTGCCGTTGCTTTTACCGTAGTATAGCTTTTCGTCGGCTTTGGAGATCCAGGCATCATTATTTATCTCACTTGAATATGCCGAAACGCCGATAGTCACTGTGATATTCAGCGAATTGTCTTCATACCTGAAGATCTCATTTTCGATTTTCTTACGAAGCGTTTCAAGCAAATCGGTACTGCATCCTCTCTTTGTGGAAAGAATGATGAACTCCTCTCCTCCCCATCGGCACACCGTACAGTCCTTACAAATCTGCTTTGCAAATTCTGCAACTTCATGCAGAATGTAGTCACCGCAGTTATGGCCGTATGAATCGTTGACCTTTTTGAAATAATCAATGTCGAGCATAGCCATCCAGCAGTCTTCCGGATTTTTTATCTCCATACTGTCAAGCACTGCAAGCAGATAATGACGGTTATATAACCCCGTAAGATTATCCATCAGCGCCATCTTCTCAAGCATTTCCTCTGATCTTATCGCCACATGATGGAAAAGACAGATGAACAGGATCACTATGCTGAATGTTGCCACCGAATTGAAAATAACAAGTATATCAGTCGCTTTCTGCGGAATATCGTAAAGCGGTTCATTGTATCTTGCATAAACATACATGACCGCATAGCAGATAACATGAATAAAGATCGTAAGTGCGAAAGGCAGCTCTTTTCCAAGCACTCTTTTATGCATATATCCGTTATAGCTAACACACGCGATCATTCCAAGCGCATACAGCTGAAAAGCCTGCTCCGTCCCGGCGCAGATGATACCGATCACCATAAAACCGAGAATGACCGTATAAATTATCACCGTAGATATCAGATAGTGCTTTTTTAAAATAAGAAAAATATTACTTGTATTCAGAACCAGCTTGCCGTAAACAATATATCTCATGAGCGGCATATCATAGATAGCTGCAAATACAAGGAAAAATATATCTGTAGCCAGTAAAAATCCGCCGAAAAACAGCGTCAGATGTTTTATAATAGTCGTGTTTTTATTAAAATCAGTCATTGACCCCACCCCGAAAATCCAGTCTGTATGAAAGAAAAGAAGCATAACACAGTATTATTCTTCCTTTAAAACCTCATGTACAGATAAGTATGATCCCCAAAAACAGCCTATATCAAAGCTTCTCTGTATAACTATTATACCAAAATCAAGAACAAATTGCAACGGAATTGCTGAATAATATCAGCGATTCTTTTGCAGAATCACATCAGCTTTCGCCGATTATAATATTCAGGATTGAAAATCAGGTCTGATTATGTTATATGCTTCCCGCTTATTCCATTCCGATAAAGCTGTAATCCTGAGCCTCGATCGCTGCTTTGATAACATCGACAGGTACGTCGCTGCTTAATGTGATAACAGCAGTATTTGTGTTGTGGTCTGGAGCAGCGCTCTCGATGCCATCGATTGCTTCAAGAGTTTTCTTCACTCTTGACTCGCAGTGTTCGCACATCATTCCTTCGATTTTTAATGTCTTTGTCATAACTTTTTCCTCCGTTTTTACTATTCTTGTTTTTATTTTCTTATCATGACTTGCATCATGAATTTTAACCAGGTTAAGTCTGAGAGCATTCATGCACACGCAGAAACTTGACATCGCCATTGCCGCTGCACCGTATGCAGGCTTCATATCGATTCCGTACAGACCTATTGCAAGTGGTATGCACACGGCGTTGTAAATGAATGCCCAGAACAGATTTTCGTGGATATTCCTTATAGTTGCCCTGCTCAGACGGATTGCTGATGAAACATCTGTCAGTCTGTTCTTCATGACAACTATATCAGCCGCATCTATCGCAACGTCTGCGCCAGCGCCAATTGCTATTCCTGTATCCGCTGTGGTCAGTGCGGGAGCGTCGTTGATACCGTCGCCTGCCATGATGACCTTTCCCTGCTTTTTAAGCTCTGATATTTTCTTTGCCTTGCCGTCAGGAAGAACTCCCGCGATGACATCATCAATACCTGCCTGTCTGCCAATTGCACGGGCTGTACGTTCGTTGTCTCCCGTGAGCATAACTACGTTTATGCCCATGCCTTTCAGCTCTTTTACTGCTGCCGCTGAGTCGCTTTTTATCGTGTCAGCAACGGCAATGATACCTGTAAACTTACCGCCCTTTGCAAACAACAGAGGTGTTTTTCCCTCGTCGGAAAGTTCAGTAACTTTTGCAGAAAACTCTGCGGAGATATCATACTTCTGCGAGATATATTTATAGCTTCCGCCTTCAAGCAGTTCACCGTCAAGCGTTGCCGAAAGGCCGTTTCCCGCAAGAGCCTTAAAGTCATCGACTTCAGGGATAGTCATACCAGACGTTCTTGCAATAACTGCTTTTGCAAGAGGATGCTCACTTTTGACTTCAAGAGCCGAAGCATATGTGAGCAGCTCGTTTTCGGTGATTTCATACGGAATAATATCCGTAACTTCCGGTCTTCCCTCGGTGACAGTTCCTGTCTTGTCGAGTGCAGCTATATTCGCTCTGCCGACAGCTTCAAGTGAAGCGGCAGTCTTGTAAAGTATGCCGTTTTTCGCACCGACTCCGCTTCCAACCATGACAGCAACGGGAGTAGCAAGTCCAAGCGCACACGGACAGCTTATAACTAGCACCGATATTGCTCTTGCTATGGCAAAGCTGAATTCCTTGCCTGCAATCAGCCATCCTGCAAGAGTAAGCAGAGCTACCACCATAACAGCCGGAACAAATATTCCCGATACTTTATCTGCTATTCGTGCAATAGGAGCCTTTGTAGCCGCTGCATCGGATACGGTCTTTATGATCTGAGAGAGCGTAGTATCTTTGCCGACTCTTGTGGCACGGCAGCGGATATAGCCTGATTTGTTTATTGTAGCTGCAGATACGACAGATCCTTCTTCTTTGTCTGCCGGAATGCTTTCGCCTGTGAGTGCGGATTCGTCCACCGAAGACGAGCCGTATACCACAACTCCGTCGGCAGGAATACTTGCACCGGGCTTTACTGCAAAAATATCACCCTCACGGACTTCTCCGATACCAACTTCGTGTTCTTCTCCGTCTTTATAAAGAACAGCCGTCTTCGGAGCAAGTTTCATAAGTCCTTTCAGGGCATCGGTGGTCCGGCCTTTTGACATTGCTTCAAGCATCTTACCGACTGTGATGAGTGCAGGTATCATCGCTGCCGATTCAAAATAAAGATTCATTCCGTATTTCATAACGATCTCATGCTCGCCGTTTCCCTGAGCAAGTATCATAATGAACAGTTCAGCCAGAGAATATCCGAACGAGGCACCTGAACCAAGTGCTACGAGCGTGTCCATATTAGGATGTCCGCTTAAAAGCGACTTAAAACCGTTTGTGAAGAATTTTGAATTTATCATCATGATGATGATAGCGAGAAGCATCTCAAATACACCTAAGAACACATAATTATCAAAAGCCGCCGGTGCGGGGAATCCCCACATCATATGGCCCATTGAAAAGTACATCAAAACCAGCAGCACTGCTACTGATTTTATCAGTCGCTTTTTCAGCACCGGTGTTTCCGTGTCTTTAAGCATATCGTCATCAGCTGCCGTTTGTTCAGCCTGTGCTCCCTTTTTCGAAGCACCATAGCCTGCGTTCTCAACGGCCCTGATGATATCCGCATCAGATGCAGTCCCCTCAACGCCCATTGAATTTGTGAGAAGGCTTACCGCACAGCTCTGCACTCCCGGAACAGCTGACACAGCCTTTTCTACTCTTGCACTGCATGCGGCACAGCTCATTCCCGTTACATTGTATTGTTCCATATAGATCCTTTCTATTTCATGATCTTCTGCAATGTAGTTACAAGTTCATCTATAACTTCGTCTTTTCCTGCACGGATATCATTTACTACACAGCTTTTCATATGTGAAGCCAGCAGCTCCTTGCTGAAACTGTTAAGCGCACTGTTTATCGCTGATACCTGTATAAGTATGTCCGGGCAATAGGCGTCGTTTTCAAGCATCTTTTCAACTCCCCTGACCTGCCCTTCTATTCTTTTCAGACGATTCATAAGCGACTTGAATTCTTCCTCACTGCGTTTCTTCTTACGTTCACAGCAGGACTTTTCAGATCCCTGCTCAGAATTGCAGCAGCATTCTTTATTTTTCATGGATAACACTCCTTTATATACCCCTGCCGGGTATATTCTGGTTATAATTATATACCCTCATGGGGTATTTGTCAAGCGTTAAAAGAGATAACGGTCAGCCATTTCGGCTGACCGCTTTGTTTCGTTATTGGTTATGCATCACACCAGCAAATTACTGTTATCTGCTCTGACGCACCTTTAATGTCTTTAAATATGCCTTTTGTTCATCCGTGATCCTGTAGCTTTCCGCACTTTTCTGGATAGCTTTATTATGCGTCCAGTCATCCAGCTTCTTTTCTTCCAGATACGGTAAGATCGATTCATACTGCTTCGCAAGAGCTGTTGCAAAGTACCATGCGATCATCATTTTGATGTAATATTCCTCAGACCTGACTGCCGCCACCATATCCGCATATTTTGTGTCAAACCGTTCATTCAGGAAGTGCTGCATCAGCATTCCTATCGCAAATCTGACTGTATAGGTTTTCTCAGATTTTATCCACGTCTGAATGTACGGAAGCAGCTTCTCCGGATCTTTTTTAAAGGAAATGGGATTTAACTGATCGCAGGTAGCCCAGTTATCAATGAAGGGCAGAAATGCGCTAACTTCCGCAATGCACTTGTCAAAATCCTTCTCCAGTGATATCACAAAAGCGTGAAGCTGATCTTCATCGAAATACTGATGCGGCAGTGCGGAAAGAAATTCTCCTGTGCCGCTGTCTTTATTTAAGCGTTTGGCAAACGCACGAAGCGCTGGTGTTCTGACTCCTATGATCCTGTCAGAATTTACTGTTGGAATAATCTTAGCCTGCATCACGGCATAGTCCTGATCACGCATTTGTAACAGTTCTGCTACGATCTCATCTCTGTTCATTCGGATTCCCCCTTACTCATCCTTATTATACCAAGCTGCTGCCGAAAAGTCAATTATTTGGCTAAAAAGCGTTTCTGATGGCAATTTCTCGAATATTTCAAAACAATAATTTGGTATCAAACAGTGCGGTTCGATAGCGGCAAGAGTGCGGTTTTGTAACCGTTAGAATGCGGTTCTAAGTCCGTGCAGCTGCGGTTTCGCTTCCGGTATATACAGGAATTTTAATCAATCAGATAGACCGTATTATCCATATTTGGTTTTTCTCCTTTAATTGCTGACTGATTGGGAGTTCTTCTTTAATTATTCGTTAAATGAAGGTCTCTTTTGCAAAGGGACAACCCTATGAAGGGGGAGAACAATAAAACCGCAGCAAAAGCACGGCATTTCTCCCCCTTCCTACGGTTTTCCCTCTGCACTCCTTTTCCGTCACCTTCCTCCTCATTGCCGGCTTTTGCTTTTTATTATAGTGCGACGGTTTTCGGGCTTAAGGCGAGGCCATGCGTTATGGAAAAAACTTATTCATTTACAGTGTTTTTTTAGCCAGTCAAGAATAATTCCGCAATACTCATACTTCTGTCCTTTTTTATTAAAGCCGGAATATTTCTCGATAAACTTCTTTATAAGAGAATTGATATCTCCGGTAGCCTTGATTTTCTGAAGTTCACATACAAATTCTTTCTTTGCCCTGCTTCTGTTCTGAGGTAATCCAACTTCAGAGCAATTCAGATTGAGAACTTTATCAAGGTCTTTATTTATAGCAGAATCTTCGGAATATATTATGCCATCAGAGCTGTAATGAATTCCTTTCAGTGTTTTTTCATCCAGCGGATTTACAGTTATTTTAGTATTTCCTCTGTGTTTGTCACAAATCAAGGCTCCTTTACCTTCATTACCATCACAGACTGCAAGCATATTGGTATACTCGAGAGCTTTCGACGCATCTGTGCTCTGCGGAGTTATATGTTCAATTGTAGCGCCTTTTTCATGAGATATCCTCTGCATACAATACGCACATAAATACCCTTGTTCCTTCATTAATGATTCGATGATCTCATACTTATTTTCCTTAGAAAGTCCGTCGTAAGATGAGAATTTCTGCTTTTTATATGAAGTAAGACATACTGGTTCTTTTCCTTTATTGATCTTTATCATTATTCAGACTCCAGTTCTTCTTCAAAATCAAGTCTTACTTTACATGAAGCAAGATCTGCATCATCGGTTTTAAGTATTTCTTCCAGTCTGGATACAGTCTCCCTTGCATCTTTGAAATTTCGTGAATCGAGCTGTTCTTCAAATAGCGTAAAGAGTTTCTTTACTTTTTCCGGTCTTTCAGATACGCCCATTACCGTGTTTGTAATTGTATTCATATCACGGCCATATGTTTCAATTGAAGGATATTCAGCTTTGTCACCATTAAGAATGATAAGACTTTCTCTTTTCGCGGAATTGATAACAGCAGGCGCATGAGTTGTAACTATAAACTGTACCTTCGGGAATACTTTCATAAGAACTTCAAGTATCCTCTGCTGCCATTCCGGATGAAGATGCAGATCAATCTCATCGATAAGGATTATGCCATCAGTTTCTTTAATTGCTTTCTTTTTAAGTCCCGGATTAACAGATGCCATACGATAGGCTATATCAGCAATAAGACAAATAAAACTGCGGTAACCATCACTTAACTGTGATGTAAGAAGCACATGTTCCTTCTTTTTCTTATCTTTATAAGTTACTTCAAGCTCATGTTCCAGCAAATTGCTCTGTACCTTTACACTGCTAAATCCACTTAACAGTTTAAATGCATCTTCAACAGCCTCAGTTACAGCAGATAACAGAGCATCGCTTTTACGGGACTGCAATTCAAGATAAGTCATTTTCTCAAACCAGATATTCATTGATTTTGAATCAAGATGAGCATCAAGGCAACTGGAATATCCGTTTTTACGACTGAAAGATGTCTTCGTAAGATTATCAAGCGAAATACTTTCAGAGTTATTCCATAATCGTCCGGCACCGTATGCACAAACAACCGGTAAAACAGTATTATCATTCTCTTTTGCAAGTTTATCATTATAGATTCCTGAAACCTCAGAAGCAGCATAGCTGTTTCTGTTGCCGTTATATTTCATTGTCTGGGTATAACTGCATTCCAGTCCCGAAACATATCCCGACATTGATATTTCAACCGGGAAGCATTTCTCACCTTTATTAAGTCGAATATCATTTTTTCTCATAGTTTCGCTTTTGAAATCAAAAAGAGATCTGAATACAACGCTTAATAACTTCCCTGTTGCATCAATTATTGTAGATTTACCGCTTCCATTAGCACCAATGATCACGGTAAGTCTGTCTTTAAACTCAATTTCAAAATCTTCGTATTTTCTGAAATTTTTCAGGTTAAGTTTATCAACTAACATAATATTTCTCTTTCTCTGTTTATATCAAACAGCAGATGGTGTTCATTTCTGTTATAGTGAATATTAAAAAATAAAATCAATTATTATTATAGCATAATAATTGATTTATAGCAATTTCATCATAGTGTTTTTTGAAAGATAATTACAGGTCTTTTGCAAAGGGACAACCCTATGAAGGGGGAGAACAATAAAATCGCAGCAAAAGCACGGCATTTCTCCCCCTTCCTACGGTTTTCCCTCTGCACTCCTTTTCCGTCACCTTTCCCTTCATTGCCTGCTTTTGCTTTTTTATTATAGCGCGGCGGTTTTCGGGCTTAAGGCGAGGCCCATGCGTTATGGATAAGTGATGTTTAAGTTAATTATTCTTTGTTTTCTATTGTAAAAACAAATGCAAAATGTTATACTGTAGTTAATGAAAGACTATGGTATAAGGAGGTTGAAGATATGTGCAATCTAGGATACTCTATTGAAATTGAAGCCCTTAATAAAGGCAAAAGAAAAGGCAAAACTGAAACCCAGCTTGAAAACATCCGCTCACTTATGAAAAATATGCACTGGACAGTAGAAGAAGCTATGAACGCTTTAGATATCCCGGAAAAAGAACGCAAAGGCCTTCTTAAAAAGCTCGAAACTACTGCTTAAATATCACAAATAAAAATAATCAGCCGCACCTTGCCGGATCACTGATCTGCATGAGATGCGGCATTTTTTTTACTTACTCATTATTTTTCTCACGACAAAATCGAATAGGGGGTTTTCTTTTCTGCAAAGGGACAACCCTATGAAGGGGGAGAACGACTAAACCGCAGCAAAAGCCGGCATTTCTCCCCCTTCCTATGGTTTTCCCTCTGCACTCCTTTTCCTTCACCATCCCCCACATTGCCGGCTTATGCTTTTTTATTATAGCGCGAAGGCTGGTGGGCTTAAGGCAGGGTTGGTGCGTTATATAAGGGTCGCTGTCAGAGTTTTTCAGTTCTTAGTGCTCTGTTCGGCTTTCCATTTCTTGTAGGCTTCTTTCATGCATCTTGCGCACGGACGGTATCCGGCTGCTATGGCTGTCGCTTCGTCTTTGAAGAATACGCGGTATTTTGTGTTTTCACCTTTGGCGATATAGCGAAGTGCTGACGGACAGTCGAGGCGACCGTAGATTTTAAGTTTTCTGTGCCCTCCAAGTGTGCCTTTTTCGGCGGATTGATATGTGGTTCCGTTGGCGGCGGTGAGGGTGTAGAGTTTTGGTTCTTGTATTTCGTTCATAATAATATTTTATTCAGAATAAGAAATATTATTGCTCTCCAGCTTAGCTTTCAATGCGTCATAGGCTTTCTTAGATGAATTGTCATCTTTGATTTCTACTATGAATTTCCCATTAATCTCTTTCAATTCATTAATAAGATCATCTAATCCAATAGTACTGTTTTCATAAATATATTCACTTCCAGACACAGTAACTTCAATTATTGTTACCGCTTCTTCAGTAATTTCAGTTGTTTCAGAATCTGTAATAGCTTCCTGAGTTACTTCCGAACTCTCTTGACTTTCACTACTGCTACTTGCATCAGAATTAGTCCCTGAACCATTTGAAAACAAACTGAACGAAGCACCACATCCTTTAAAAAGTCCTACTACAGCTAAAACTGCAAGAGTTAAAACTGTACTACACCCTATAACTGCACGTTTGAATTTCTCTCCTAAACTTGAATTATCTGACTTCATCAATAATCCCCTCCTATTAATTTAGCATTGACAAATCTGTTTCAGAAATACAAATACGTGAATAATCCTTTTTCAACTTATCAAATACCTTTTGAATGTTTGAGTAAGCTGCAGTTGTTCCTTTTTCTTCAGCATCATAAAGAAAATCGACAATCATAGTCTTATCTTTTTCATATTTATTATCTTCTAATACCTGTTTAAGCTCATTATATACTTGATTGGTATTTGAATACTGTAGTTCTGAAATTAAATCATTTTCTTTTATAATTCTAAGACTCCATTCTTTCTTATTATCTCCCATCACAAGAGACAACTTGATATTTTTCCCCTGAATCATATCAGTAATGGCCTTAGCGTTATCTCCACTGTGCTTTTCAGCAGACTCAGCCATTTCAAATATTTGATCTGCTTCTGCTTTTTTTCTATTTGCTTCATTCTCTTTATATTGAGCTTCGGTAAATTTTTCATCAATTTCAAGTTGCTGTTGTGTAATTTGTTCGAATTTTTGATCGTAATTTGCTTTTACTTCATCATTTTCAAATTTGCTGAAAATAATAAAGAAAAATAGTATAACCATTATGATATCAAGCAAAGATGTGAAGTCGAGATCAATTCTATGTTTCCTCATTTGTATTTCCCTTATTCTTAAATGTTTCAAATAATTCAATTGCGCTTTCAATCTTATATTGAACTAAAGAATATATTAGTTTAAATAAAATAGAGCAAAACAATCCCCAACCAGTTGTTGTTAAGGCTACAAAGAAATTTGATATCAATTTCTCATTATTATCAGTTGAAAAATCAAGTCCCAATAAAGCACTTACCGTACCTAACATTCCCCAAAAAGGAAAGAGTGAAACAAAAGTCAAAAAAACATCATATGAAGCCGTTACATTTTTTTTATAGTCAATTTTAAACTTAATATCATCCCCTAATTCAATTTTTTCATTTATGAACTTCGCTCTTTTACATGTTAAAAATAATACAAATCCCGCTATGATAGCCCAAGCAAATATAATGTGATTTATATATGGACCTATCCAAATAAGAAAGCTCATCGATGTTCCCCCTTTTTATCATAAGGAAAAAAACGCCATCACTTATTAAGGCTATTCTTTTCTTTATACTCCTGTAATCTTCGAATACAAATCATTTGTTCATCAGGACTAAGCTTTTCAAAATAGAATAAAACATCCTCTATCTTGCCTTCGCTGATAATAACATCTGCCTCAGCATCTAACTCTTGTATTTTACTAAGAGTTTCTTCTGAAAGATATTCTGGAATCGCTTTTATACGATCTTTCCAGTGATAAATACTTTGCCTTGACTTATCACCAAGCGAAAGATTATTTTTAATCCAGAACTCTTCTTTTTCTTTTATTCTTGCGATAACAGTTTCCTTTACTCCATCTATTATCGACTGAACATCAAAATCAAAATCCGAATCCTGATACTTTTGTTTTAGTTCTGATGATACTATAGAAACTTCTTTAAGTGAATTGGTTATACTTTGAAGTAGTTCTATATCTTTTATTAGCGCTTCAAGATTGATAAGTAATTCATCGAGTGCTTCTTTATCTTTCTTTTGTAACCCTTTTTGCAATACTTTTCTTAAACGTGAAATCAAGCTTGAAATATCCTCATAACTTTTGATTTCACTCAAATCATCCCAAATGTCAGAAATACTCTTTGTTATCTTTTCCTTTTCCGTTTCAAGCTGTTTTAACCTCTGTGATACTTTATCCATCATAGAAGTTACATCACCGCTTAATGATTCAGAAAACTTTTCTATTCTTGCTGCTATTTCTTTTCCTTCTTTGATAGAAGACGTTAAAGAAATAAAGGAAATAAACTTATCAATTGAAGTTGAAGAAAGAAATTTATTATAGTCATCATTAAGACTTTCACGTAATCTTATTTCTTCCTGATTTGCCATTATAGCTTCTTTACGTTCTCTAATAAGCGCAGCATAATCATCATGTCCTAATTCCATAAGCATTTCTTCAATTTTAGTATGATGATTTCTGAACGTATTCAGTCCAGCAAGTGACTTGCAATGCATATTCGATACAAACGATTTGATTGACCCTTTTATTTGCGTTGTTATTTGCTTCTGAAGCTCAATTAGCTTCTCTTTTGAATCATCATCGAATTTATATCCGTTTTCCGTAAATATTCTCTTTATAGGAAATTCTTTGATTGCTTTTTTGGCTTTTACAACATTATAAAAATCATTGTGTTCAATACCATCTTCATACATTTCACATATCTGATTATAATTCTCACTCCATTCATTGTATGCCCTTCTGCCATTATCCAAAGTATTCAAAGTCAGCTGATATGCAGTTTGTAGTTCTTCAGGTACATCATCGGCCTGAACCATTTCCTGAAGCTGAGTATTTAAACGATTCACCTCAGTTATTACTTTATTGTTCTTTACTCTGTCAAAAAACTGAATAAATCTGTTAGATACTTCACCAGCATCAACAAATATGATAGTCGAATTCTTTATAACTTTTACATCAACTTTTTTATCGTTTATAATAATATCATCTTTCCAGATGTTAATGTTTTTTACACCATTGTATTTTATTCTTACACAATAGTTAAGATTTGAAAGTACTACTGCAAGTAAAAGATTAAGGATCTCTTCGCTGATTCCATATGGCGGTTTTAAAAAAACATCATAAACGCATTGTAATGATAACTCTTTATCTGCGTATATTTTATTATAGATGTAATCATAAACCTTCTTAGCATGTTTCTCCATAGGAGGTATCAGTTTAAAATCTTCATCTATACATTTCCATGAAGTTGCCGATGTTGTTAAAAATAACGCTTCTGCTCTGTTGCGCATTTCAACTACAAAATTACGAATTGTAGATTCGCTGACAGAATTCGAGAGAATCATTTTCAAAAATGAGCAGTAATATCCACTCGCCTTAGTTGCGATGTTATTAGCTTTTGTAACAAATCCATCAAAGAAAAACGGAACAGCACCAGGATAGATATCTGTAAACAAACCAGATAGAAAAACCGGCATTCGGGAAGGAACTGTAACTACACCTTCTTCAGTGATTCTTTGTCTTTGCTTTTTAAGGCTTTCCGTCTCATCCTTGAAATTATTTTCAACTCTGAAGAATTCTTCCTGAAAATGTCTCTGATACTTATTTTTAATGGATTCATCCATGTTATCAAGAACAGTATACTCTTTTAGATAATCAAACAATCTGTCATCAGCATCATTTATGAGCATAACAACTATAGGTTTATTTTCAAATTGCTTTATTAATTTTGAAACTCTGTCTATCGAGCTAACGTCAGACTCTTTACCCACGTAAAGCCATATAATATTACCCTTTGGAGTAACAACATTAACAGCCGCATTCCACTCATTCAGGTAGAGAGCAACTTTTTCTGAATTAAACTGTTCGATCGGGTAAAAATCCTGCTTAAACACCCATTCATTAGTTGTTATTTTTTTCTGTATTCCATAGTTCGTAGATATAGATTCATTAAAACCAAGTATCTCTTTTATCTTTACAGAAGCAAATAAAGTTGTATCAACTTCACATGCTGACATCAGTCTTTTTTTCAGTATTTTAAAATCATGAGCACCATTTGACTCTTCTGTAAAATCAAATACTCCGGCATGATCATCGAATTCAAGAACAGCATATTCATCTTCAAGCCACTTTAACTCTATCTTTATCTCAGTTACTGATAACCCTGAACAAATCGAAAGAGCATCAATAGCGTCTTCATAGTCTGTTGTTCTGAACCTTAACACACGTAAAATCAGATTAGAACGTAATACTGCTAATGATTTTTCAGAAAGCTTGTCTCCAAATTTTCTAATAACATTATCGTATTTTATACACTGTTGTGTTTTCTGACGACCTTCCTGTTCTGCCGAAAGCATTTCCGTATATAGATCTCCGGAAATCAATTGTTCAGGCAAAATCATAAAAAGCTCTTCTGTTAATTCAATATCAGAACTCGTTTCTATATAATTACTTATAAGAGTCAGAGACGAACGGTTTTGTAAATAATCTGAAAGATTTGTAAGCATAAATGCAGACAAAGGATGCAGAGGATATATTCCTTCTATCACAACTTTTCTAAAAAGATCATAGTTTTTCCACATTCCTTTGGTAACAAGCCATTTATTCATCTTTTCAAATAATGACTTCCATTTTGTTTCATTAGCTACCTGCCATTTTACAACCGTATTTTTAAATGCTCCTGCATCTTTTCTCTGAATAAGGTTAGCAAATACTGTTTCAAGGTTTGAGGAAATATAGTATTTTTCTGATTCATCATATCTTCCGATATATCGACTTATATTTTTGGTCTGATCTACTCTCTGAAGATATGTTTTAATGTCAGACTGAATAAAGTTTATAACATGCAGATATCCTTCAACATTCTGTGTTTTCTGAGTTAGTTCGTAAATTTGCTGTAATGCAGATTCACCTGAACGTGCAGCATTTACCCCTGAAGTATATTCAAGATAACGACCAAACTCATCAAACAGTATTATAATATGATCAAATACACCGTTCATACCACAGTATTCAGAAACAAGTGCTTCAAGAATACTGGAGGCCGATAAACCTTCATCCCAGCGTATTTCCTGTCCGTTTATCTCTGCGTAAACTGAATTAACGATTTCAAACGCATCGTCATCAGTCATAATTGAATTATTGATCTTAGTTTCAAGTTCTTCGGCTGATGAATACTTCCATCCTTTATTGCAAGCTGCTTTTTCAAATAATTCAGTCGAAGTTTTAAAATTTCTATTAAAGAAAATAGAAGCCGTTTCTATAGCTCTGTTTATTTTCTTAAGTGAGTCATCAGGTAAACCATATAATTTCAGACTCTTCTGCGCCGCTTTAAGTATTTCAGAATGAAGATTAAAGTCCCGCATTCCATTTATCACTATTACAAAATTTCTTGATTTTGACAGGCTCCTTATTTTCTCTGCCGCATCATTATCAATAGCACTGATATTATTAATAATCTTATTGTATGTTTCTGGCATGTAGTCAGCACCTGAAAAAATCTGAGCAAGAGTAACTGCCAAATGTGATTTACCAGTACCATAATCAGCAACTGCAAGTGATAATGCATTGGAATGATCATCATTTAACTTTGAAGTAAGTTCTTCAACAAGACTGATTGTATCTATCCTTCGCCTGTTTCCTATTCCCTGATCCTCTATACCAAAGTACTGCTTACCATGAAAAACAAAGTTCTCTGATACCTTAGAAGCCTTTTCAGGTGAATAAAACCAGTCAGCCTGAACCGCACCTTCAAAATATAAATCTTTGCGAAACTCAAGTAAGTCTTTTAGTTTCATTAGCTTTTCCCCCTTTAAATCAATTCAGAATATAGTTTATCAAGCAAATCTGATTTATCCACTAAACGTAAAATCGTATAAGGCATAAGCTGGCGGTTCAATCTTATTACGCCCTTATCTGATAGCTTTTCTAAAACATCATACTCTTCTTTCAGATTCCAGCCGAAGCTCTGTCTGAAACATATAGTTTCCAATTCATCTGATGATATTTCATTCTGATTTGGTACTACCTCATCCCAGTACGAATAAAGAATATAAGCGTATAAATATAAATAATCTTTATCATATAATATTGTTCCAAATACTATATCATCATTACTAACCGATATTAATTCTAGTGAAGAAAACATATCTTCATAAGAAGTAATAAAAGGTGCTAAGTTCTTCACGCTAACTTTGTTATCATATCTGAAATTCAGTTCTTTAATCAATAATTCTTTATTGATTTTAGTATCATATAACGGAAAAATTTCTCTAAAAGAACTGTACCACATTTCCGCCCCTTCATTTTTTCTAAGCATCATTGCATGGCATAAAAGAAGTGTAAGATTTTCTTGCAAGCCAGGATCCTCATTATAAACTAGCTGTCCTAAATCGGTTCGCATTAATGAAATTTTACCGTCTTTCTTTTCAGAAGAAACTAATCCCATAAATTCGGCATATGAAATATGAGGCATAACCTTCCCACTGCTTGCTCCATTCGGAATGCCTGTTGCACTTGATATTTCTTTCACTGTCATTTCTGTAATGTCATCAGCAGCACTTAATATGCTGCTGATGTACTGAACTTCAGGACGAAACGTTTGATGAAAATTGATATTTGATTTTCTTTCCATAATCAGCCTCTTTCATTAAATGCAGTGACATTAGTAATGGTGGATTTAACTTGTCCGAAAGTTCCGTCAGACCTTACTCTGTCCCCTACAACTATGCACTGTCCTTTTTTCAAATTCTTCAAAGGAGTAAGCCATACATTACCATTTGACGGATCAAGCTGTTTAGACATCTTTGGTATTTCTTCATCGGTTGGCTTAAAATAAAGCTTGAAAGGAGCCTGAAGAAGCCTTATCACTTCCTCATCTGATAAAATCTTTAAAGACTGAGTAGCAAACCATGCTGACCATCCAAATTTTCTTCCTTCTGTTAATATCATTGCACTTGGCGAATTTGCTTTATGTGATAAATTCTGTGCTTCATCAAGAACTACAACAAACGGCTTATCCTTTCTTCCGTATTTTTTCGTATAATACCACATATCCCAAAGCATCAACTCAGTAATAATAATTTGAGTCTCACGGTCAATATTTGTTAGCTGGTAAATCGTAGTTTCTGCATCGTCAGTATAAAGAATATCTTTCCATTCAAAATTTGAATCATGATCAAACCTGACACTGTAGAAAAATGGAGTCATCTTCGATAACACGGTCTGTGCAGACTTGTTTTCGTCTTTGAGCAATTCCAATTCTCTCTTAAAATGATCCATATTCATGTCATCTTTATACTTTTCTATTCCTCTTCTTGTTGCTTCAAAAATAGCAGAGAACTGCTGTTCTCCAAAGTCATAAACATGAACAAGTATATTGGCAAATCTTGATGCAACATCAGCTGCGAATTCTTTTTCTATCTGACCTGCGACATCAATTTCATGCTGTTTGAATGGGTTAATAGGAACTCCTTTGAACTTAACGACATGTTGCGTTATTTTATCTCCCATTCTTGTTGTAAATTCTTTTTCAAGCTGATCAAGTCTGAAACCTTCTGTATAATCGAATATTACAGACGATACCTTACTTTTTGATAATTCATAAAGCATCGTTTGAATACTGTACGTTTTACCCTGTCCTGAAGTCCCAGTAATCAGTAAGTGTCTGTTTGGTAAATCCTTGTTTCCAAATTCCCAGTACACTTTTTCTCCTGTTTTACTGCTGCCAATAAGAACTCTTGTGTTTTCAAGGTTTTCACTCGATGATTCTTCTGTTTCTATAACGACTAAATTATCTTCAGGCGATACTGTACTTGTCTGAATAATTTGTTCAACAATTTCATCAGAAACTGAATCAGAATATTCTGACTTGATATCAGGATTTTCTGTCGTATCTACTAACTTTTCTGAATCGGTATCATCTTTCTTTTCATCAGTTGTTATTATATGATCATCAGAATTATCTACAGAAACCGGAATGTCGTTATATTCAATTGTTTTATGAATAAATAATTCCTGCATCTCATTGTCAATTTCTTTTTCTCTTATACGAATAACTTCTTCTGTATCTTCTTCATCATAAAAAACAGAATCCTGATTAACAAAGTTATTCTCAAAAGATTCATTCTGAAGCAATAATTTCTGTATTTTTAATTGCGGAACATCTAAATACAAAACTGATGCATACATATTACTGTCACTTGTTTCTATTTCTTCTCCCTCTTTATCAAGCCAGTAACCTATTACTTTCCCGCTCCAGTTGATTTCAAAGTTACCTTCCAGAATCAATCTCAGTTTTTCTGATAAAATTGAAAAATCTTCGGAATTATCTGAAAATGATATCTGAGCAAATGCTAATGCTCTGTAAAGCTGAGCGAACCAATACCTTCTCTTCATTGAAATCGAGTTCGGATCAAATATTTGTTTTAACCTTTTGAGTCCATGAGTAACCTGCTCAACTGCATCTTCTTTACGAGCTAAAGCATGCTGTAACGTTGAGATTTTACATTCTACAACTGTTGCATCAATTTGTAATGTTTCCTTTTCATTCATCATTACATTAAGCACAAGAAAATCAGGTCTTGAACATGACTCATCATTGTCAATACGATTATCAAACCAATGTGTATATGAATCAAGATGGACAACTATCTTCAAAGCAGAATTTGTTATGCTTTCTTTTTCAAGAAGAGAAGTGAGTACATATGCCATAAATTCATTTATATTATGATCTTTCTGGTTAATAGCTGAGAGTAAACTGATTCCATCCAGAATAGCAGCTTCTTTAAGGCATAGATCAGCAGCTTTTTGTATCTTAGTCTTATCCCAGCGGAATAATTGATACAATCTGCGTTCAAGTTTTTTCTTAATGATTGTCAAAATCGACTCTCTACTCGTAATTGTAAGATTATACTGACCATATGCTCCTTTTCCAGTACTGAAGCCAATTACAGGATATGTTCTTTTTCCACCATCATCTTTTAGAAGTGCTCCATCCATGCCATTGTCCACGCATACTACCCAGTAAGCTTTTTCATGAAGAACTTCAACAATCTTTCTTGCATCATCGTTTATGCTTACTTCTCTTGCAGCTATAAAACTACTGTCCGGTATAGTTTCTGAGTTATTTTTATACCTTACAATCTGTGTATGAGCAAAAGCAGCTTTAAACTGTGGCTGCGAGATTTCTATTTTTCTCTTGATATTTAGCGATGTCTGAGAAACCGGAGATGGTTTATATACAATTGGAAATCTGCACTGATTCCATCCAATATTAACATTCGAAGTATTTTTAGCGAATTTTAAACTTGTTAATTTAAGGAGATCCATAACGAAAACTATATCATTATTTCCATTTAGCAAGCTGTCAATATCTGATTTGTTTTCCCATTCGTTCATATAAGTTTTTATGTTTACATTCTCATCCTGAGCGAAACACTCATCCATCCAGTACGCCAGATAATTCTTGCCGCCCTTATTATCGGGCTTGACCAGAATCCTTAATACAATATTTATCCTCTCATCCGGATGATTTTCACGAGCAACATCTATAAATTTGTATATAGATGCTATTATAGGCTGTAACTCAGAAGGATCAATAAATGCAATATTAATGTTTTTATATGATGAAGGAAAAGCTTTTTGATAATCCTTTAATACTCCATATATCATTTTAGAATCATCATTCATCTCAACATTATCTTTTCCTGTGAAATCATCATCATAAATCGCATCTTTACGAATAATATCCTTCAGTCTTGTTGTATTTTTTATACCTTCTCTTCCATATACAGAAAACGAACCAAAAGAGTTATGTATGCCATAATACTGCTGATTTGTAGTCGGGAAAATATCCAAAGCACTCTGTATCATGCTCATATGAATAAGACTATTAATATTATCGTCAATTTGCTTTTTAGTTAATTTCTCAGAACTTTCAAATTCACTCCACCACTGAGAACAGCCATCCAGAAAAAATACTTTCTGATCATTTATTTTTTCCAGTGTTGCAGGGTGCCAAGGCGGAACAACTGCACAATTTGAATCCGCTCCAAGTACACCAATACTCTCAACTATTGAAAAAGCGTATATAAATACATCAAACAACCATTTTTCATTTTCCTGAAGTGATACTGTTGACATTAATTTTCCGAGATCAATGTATTCATTTATTAAACAAGTTAGAGCCTTATTGTTGTCACAAATGCATTTATAAAAACCTTGTTTGTAAATTGACAGAACAAATTCCGTAAATTTATTTCCTAAAGCACTGAATTTTGCTAGATAAATACTTTCCTTATCTTTGATATGCTTTTCAATATAATCAACCAAATTGAATTCAAGATTCATATCCGATTCATTGTAAACATCAAAGAATTCCTCTTCGCTTTTAGAA
This sequence comes from Oscillospiraceae bacterium, assembly GCA_017438745.1. Classification (GTDB taxonomy): domain Bacteria; phylum Bacillota; class Clostridia; order Oscillospirales; family Ruminococcaceae; genus HUN007. Next base: position 62,624 of record JAFRUS010000107.1, read on the forward strand.
AATAATAATGATGTTAATTTACTTGATATACCTAATGGTATAAAACTCTGCTCATTTTCAATTATGGTATCTATAAAACAGAGATCAGAAAAGTTATTAAGCCATGAAGAATTATAATTAAACTTCCAACTGAAATTCTCTTGGAGGAATTTTCTTCCGCACTTAATCTGATTATTACTTTCATCATATGCTTTTATTTTAAATTCTATTTTACTTATAACCTTATTTGAATTTGCAGCTATTATTTTTCCATCATTTATATTAGCTTTAATTTTATCAAGGCTGAAAAAGTCTTCAGGGGCATATTCAATTTCTATATCATTTCCGTTTATAGTCCATGAAGCTCTTTTTATATAATCAAATACACCATTTGTATGCCAGCAGATATTTCTCCATGTTTGTTCCAACTGCTCAGCTTGATCATCACCATCATCGTTTATTACATCTGAAAACATAGAAACAATTTCAGCCTGCTCAAAATCAATGTTGAGCTTTTTTATATTCACCTCATCTTCCAAACTCTTTACAGTTAATAACATGTACATAACCGCTCTGGTAAATGCTTCAAGTGGTTCTCCTGTTATATTGTTCATTTTATCTTTTACTGTAGTTTCACCCACTGGTAACTTAATGTCCAGTACAGATTCCACTACACTGTAGTCAATTTCAAGAAGTATTTTTTTATTTTTCTGTATATCCTCACCACGAATATACTGCAGCAGAACTTCTTCAAATTCTTCAAACGATTTTACTGGTGATTGATTCCATCCTTCCCAGTCGCTTAAATACGTTCCTTCATGTTTTACGTATTGATTTATTTTATCTACAAATTTGCAGTAAGCACTTTTAGATAAAGATTTAAACATCTGTCTGCTAATAAAATTATACTCAGATCGCAGCAAGTTCTTTTTACCACTAATTTGTTTTCCGTTAGGTAATTCCGCACGTTTTAATGGCATACCCCATTCCGGTAAGGATTCATAGAATTTAGAAATAAAATCATCGATGGTTGTAATCTGATTATTCCATGAATCAATTATTGAACTCAGTTTACAAATATCCAACGGAATAAATTCAAATAAATCTTTAAAAAGTTTATTTATGCATTTTCTTTCGTCATCATTATATTCAGAACTAAACAACTGACTATAATCGCCATCAACATAGCTGATTATTGATTCAGGTGTAATCGAATAAAAGTTAATTAAACCACCTTTATCTTCTTCATCTTCTGTTCCTAAAAGAACTAATACTTCAGAATCGTGAAGATTTCTATAATAGGTAATACTTTCAGCAGTCGCTACCCATCCATGTTGTTCCATAGATTGCAGAACTGAAGTATTTACCTCAACATCTTTAAAATAATTCCATTTAGATTTAGCAAGCTTTATATTATAAGTTAATCCCCTCGCAGATAGTTCTCTTGTGATATCCTGGCATATTTTCTCATAGATTCTGATATCATCAAATCCATCTACCTTGATCATCATCTCATTACCTTTTGAAGGTAAATTGTTAATGATCATAGTAACAACTGTTTTAATTATAAACTTCATTAAATAATCACACCCCTATATCTATTGAAGAATACGGATTGATAACTATTGATGTCGCATCTGATAATTCTCTAAGGAAACCTGTATCTTTTAAAAACTTCTGAAAGGCAATTTCATTTTCATTAAATGCATTAGCAAGAGAAGAATCAAGTTCATCATATTTTTTTAAAGATTTTTTATACTCATTCGGACCAATAACAATATTATAATGAACATATAATTTTGAAAGAAACATCTTAAGTGTCATTTTTTCTTTCGGCGGAATCAATGCTAAAACAAGGAATCGAATAACATCTTCAGATAATGAAAATCTTTCAAAAGAACCTTTGTTTGGGATAATACAAAGCATTTCCTTTCCTTTTAATCTGAATATGTCAAGTGAATCTCTTCTCGCCTTTTTTATCTCATCAACATACTGATCTATAGGTATTTCTAATCTCTTAGCAGTTTTATTCAGTGCATCTATAAAATCATTTTCAAGATCACTGTATGATTCAGCAGCAATTTTCTTTATGGTTTTATTAGATGAAACATTCATATCAATAATCCACGGCCTTTTTTCTGATTCAAGGCAATTTGCAACCTGACATGCCATCATCCTCATTATCTGAAGCATAACACCCTTAGCTAAAATATCTATTCTGTTGATAGGATGAAGCTGACATGATAAATAATTAATAAGTTCATCAATACTGTATTTTTCACAGCTTATGTAAGCATCATCAGGAATATAGGAAATTTTAAGAGTTTGTTTTAAAGATTCTTTCCTGAAACCATTTCCGTCTTCCCATACACTCTGAATGTGAGCAGCAAGTTTAGAGATTTTTTTACAAGGTTCATTAAGAACGTAGTATAATAATGTTTCCAGTTTAGTACGCTTATCAGGTTCATCCTGTAATCCTTGTAACAAATGAAGATAGTATAACTCTCCTCCACGGGCAAGAAAATTTCTTTTATCAAAATGGAATTGCGTATCAACTTCTAATTCCTTTAATTTTCCATCTTTGATCTCATCGGAAAATTGTTTGTCAACTAATTTACGTTCTCTTTTTGAAGGATCGCATCCACAAACTATAAATTCAGGACAAATAGGTAAAAGAGCTTTTGCTCCCCAGAAACGTTTCTTGATAACAACAGCATAACCGTGTAAAAGATCCTGTAAATCATCCACGTATTCTTCTTTATTCTCAATATCTACAAGATTATCCAGCAAATATTGACGAATCATATTATACGCACATTCATCTGCTTTTGAGTTACCGCCTTTCTTAGATTTGTCGAAAAACACAAACCTTCTAAGCCCCATACGCGGTTCAAAAGTATATGACAATCTATTGATCTCCCCATCATTAATCTTGTGAAACTTAAATTTATAACTATCTTCACCATCATACTTTTCAGAAGAGAATATCAATAAGAATTCTATAAGATATTCATACAAAGTTTGATCAACTTTGAATCGATTGCCAAATAGAGCTGAAGATACAATTTTCTTAGTTTCATTGATATTTTTGTTATCTTCATTCATTCCAAATGGAAATGTATTCACCAATATTCTCTCCCCCTATATTTCAATTAATTCATTCCTATCATTAACTGATAGTCTGATATTACTGATTCCACTATTTTTCAGAACTACTAATTCAAAAGTATCTTCTTCGTCTTCTTCCAAAGAAGATATTTCAGCTTTTATACTCTCAATACCATGTGAAAGCTGAGGATCAATATTAGTAGAAATAATTCCGTTCTTTAATTCTTCAAAATAATTCAGCAAAGGCAAATTGATCTCACAACTTAAATCTGAATTGTTTACATTTAATTTTAAAATATACCTATCTGTATTGTTATACTGATTATCCTGAGATTTTACTGTAACTAACTTAAGATACTTACGCATTAATGTTCCTGTTACTAACTGAACGTTTTGCGTAATACCAGTATCTCGACTCAATGTAAGTTGAATACATGGATCATCTGTAATAGTACCGAGAAACATCATGGATAAAGCATCACAAATAAGATTACAATCTGACTTAGCAGGTTTAGTCTTACCGCTTCTTAAGGAGATATAATTTCCGAACTGCTTGGAAAAAATATCTTCCATATCATTTTTGATTATTTCTTCATCAGTAGCAATGTTCATAAAGATATATACTCTTTTTAACAACTCATCCCAGCCACTTACATAACCATTATTCAATTCTGCAGTTTTAATTATATCTGCCACATCTTTAGAAAAAATGTGATTATACTTATCATCGGAATAATCCGATAAAAAAGCTTCATCTGATCTGAAACGTTTGTTATAATAACCACAGTTATTAGCTTCACGTACAGCTATAATATTCATAGCTTTTTTATTATCTCTGGTTCCAACAAAACCGAAGAAAAGATTACAGAACAAATTCTTATACGGATCAGTTCTTTTTACATCTTCACAATTATATCCGCCAGTAATCATATAGGTCAATTGTTCTGTCATGCTTCTTATAGTTAGGCGTTTACCATGTTCCATCAACCAGATATAATGATTATTCAAAAACTCAAATACTTTATTCCTGTTCTTTTGTATCAAAATCTGGTTTCGATAAATATGACAATATTCTTTTTTTGAACAATCTTTACAGTCCTTCCAAAGCGAATCATCTACGACTTTTTTTAAAAATTCAGTTGCAAAAAAAGTATTATCAACTGCCGCAACATTTACCACACAGATATCGAAACCCATTATATTATTACGGTTTCCTTCATTTCCGTCCATAGCTTCGATCAGCTGTATTTTTGCCTTCTCAGAATCTTCATCAGAAAACAGTTCGCCAAAAGTATTAATTAACGGACCTGTATTTGATACCATAAATACAAAAGTATCTTTTTCAGGAAGTCTCATAACTTCATTTAAAACTTCTTTTTTCTGTTCATCTGATAATTCACTAAAATCTTTTATACATCTGCAAATTTTATTATTTGGTAAGGTAATATCGTGAATCTTTTCACTTGAATTAACTGCAACTCCAAGTTTATTTAAAACCTGAAACATAATACTGGTTTTTCCGTCACCAGCATGCCCAGTAAGAATAATTACATGCGGAGATTCATTATTTAATTTATTTACAATAAAATCGCACAATCCCACCTTAACCATTACCTTATTAAAGAATGCGCTACCTACATTCTTTTCACCATATGAGTTAGGATTTTGAGCATTATAATTATGCAAAGAATTAAGATAAGAAATAAACATCTTATTTTTCATAATAAGCCTAACCTCTTTCCTCTATATCATTCACGAATTCTCTTCAATGTATTCAAGCACTTCGTTCAGCCTTTCAAAGTCTGTATCATCATTGAAATAATTCAAACTGAACCTTACCGTTCCTGCCGGAAATGTTCCTAAAAACTTATGTGCATATGGTGAACAATGAAGTCCTGTTCTTACTGCTATATCATGATCACTCAGAACCTGTCCGATGTTGTCACTGCTGTAACCGTCAAAAGTACATGATACAACGCCTATGCTTTCTTCAGGCTCAATGACACTGATGTTTGAATATGATTTAAGAACAGATAAAATTCTTTCCTTCTTTGCCTGTTCCTCTGAATATATCTTTTCTATACCTGTTTTTTTGATCCATTTAAGAGCTGCATTAAGGCCTGCTGTCGCTGAAATATTATGACTTCCTGCTTCATACTTTACAGGTACTTCATCCGGCATATCCTGATTTGCTGATTCAACACCTGTTCCACCGTAAATCAAAGGAGAAATTGAAACAGATGGTTTACAAACAAATCCGCCTATTCCCATCGGTCCGTATAAAGTTTTATGTCCTTCAAAAACAGCGTAATCATAAATGTCACTACTCAAATCGGTATCAATTAGACCAGCAGTCTGGCACATGTCAACTATAGTGACTGCGTCAGACTGTTTTGCTTCTGTAAAAATATATTCAATTGGTGCAACCGCTCCGCAGACATTGCTTGCATGACTGACAATAACGCAAAACGGTTTTTTATTTTTAAACTGTTCTGAGATTCTTTCAGTATCATACGCTTTTGTTTCCTTGTTCACTGAAAGCTGTTCAATACTGAAATCTTTTTTCTTCTGCAGATGATGCAGCATTCTTGTAACTGCATTATGTTCAAACGGAGAAATGTAAACCGTACTTTTTTCCGGTATATCTATACCCGAAAGAATAAGATTTATAGCTTCTGTTGCCGTACTTGTAAATACAACTTTTTTATTACTGCAGTGAAACAGATCAAGCAGTAACTTTCTTGTTTCTTCTATAAGTGCATTGGCTTTTGCTGAGAGCCTGTGCTGACCTCTTCCGGCATTAACTCCGCATTCACGGTAAAACTTATCCATGAAAGAATAAACTTCTTCCGGCTTTGGAAATGTCGTTGCCGCATTATCAAAGTATGATATTCCGTTTACCATCTTTCATCCTCTATCTGAACATCTTTTCGAGTATTTCAACAAGTACCTGACGTTTTTCCTGTTCAGTTATTGACTGTCCCATTTCATCAATAGCACTTGTTATATCATTATATAGAAGCTTTGCACGGCTGCTGTATTCAACTTTATCAAATACTCGTACAACTTCTTCTCCGTTGTCATCGTAAAAAGTAAATTTACATGATTCTTTTGCATTTTCCGAACGACTGTGATCTTTACTGTTGTAGTCTTCTACTGTATCAATGAACTGCTGAAATTCAGTTTTGTATTTTTCCAGACCTTCAGCATTCCAATCGTCTATGCGTAAGCCTACAATGAGTTTACCGAGAGTTTCAATGTATTTATTTTCATTGTTATCAACGTTACCAATAATAGAAATGATCTTGTTTTCATTGTTCGGGAACTGATACTGAAGCGTCTCAGTTTTTAAAGTTTCATACCAGTCCCTAAGAGTTGAAGTTAGTGATGCTTCTTTTTGGCCTCCGAACAGTTTCTTAGTTTCATTGATTAGTTCATTTATCAAATTGCTTCGAGAAGTATCAAAGATTTTTTTCACTTCAGAAATCTTATCTGCAAGCTCCTTTGATACAGCTTTCAGACCAAATACTTTCGGAAGTTCCTCAATAAGATAATTTCTGTTATTATCACTTGGCTGCTTTAATGTAAGCATAAACTTTGTATATTCTTTAGGTGCATTACTGTCTGAGCCATAAATTCGCTTCATTTCCTTTGAGCATCTTGGTAATGACATATACCAGCGATTCATCGCAGCTGCAATGTAAGTAAAACCATTATAGCTTTTTTCTTTTTCAACGATAAATTCCGCAAACACTTCTTCAAGCTTTTTCAGATAATCTGTTTTATCGTTGTCCCAGTTTTCCATAATAACAGAGTATAATTCAGGCGTTTCATTAATGCTGTTCAGTGTTGCCGCATTAATTTTGGTTTCTGAACCCTTATACCTGATTACAATATCTTTCTTTATAAAATGAAGTACAAGTGCAATATAAACAGGAATAACGCCACGCTTTAATCCGATATGGTTTTCAGGTAAAGTAAGCCTATTGTAAAGAACTTCAAAAGAAGACTCGCCTTTTTTCGCTGTACCATTGAAGAAATCACTAATAACAGAAAGCATATCTTTCATATTCTCATTCTTCGGTTCAAGGGTAAGAGACCAGTTGCCTTCGTTTTCAAAAAACAACCCGGTCTGCATCAGCGAGCTTCTCATAAATGAAACATCCTGACCTGTACCTGTAAGGCCAAGGTTTTCTTCCACCATATCATTTTCAAGCAATGCCGAAATCAGCTTTGTTCTGCTGTTTATCGCCATTGTAGGAAGAATGTTTTTATTAATGGATTCATTATTTATAAGCGGAGTTTTGCTGTAAACCTGTTCACAGATCTCTGATAATCTGTTTGACAAATGTGCTTTTCTTGAAATGTTAAGCTCGCCGGTCGAGTCATAGTAATATGATTTTTTCTTTTCCGGCTGAACATAATCAGAAATGAAATTATGCATTATCTCTTCAAGATCTTCGAGATAAAGGTTATACTCATCGAAAAGAACATCGTCTTCTATGCTTTCATCTCTTAACTGAGAGACAGCCATAAATTCATAAGCAACTGAATTTATATCATAGTCATTATTGTAATTCTTCGGAATAATAACAACTGCCTGTGCACAATTCAGATTAACTTTTTCATTTTTATGCTTTTCAAAATCATCAGCATTTTCGAAAAATACTGCCTGAACAAGACCGCTTGCATCAGGATCAGCATTATAGTAGCTGTCCTTTATTTCATCAAAACCTGTAAATTCAAATTCGAAATATCTTGTTATGCAATGTTCATCATTATACCTTACAGGATAAATGTAACTGTCAAATGAAGCGTTATTAAGAATAGCTTTCACTGTTGTCTGAAGTTTAAGCTGTTCTACTCTTTCCCTGATCTGATCCTCAGTATTTACTCCACTTGTCTTTTTCAGTTTCAGATAGTTATTGCTCCTCTTAAGATAAACAATACAAGAGTTTGAAATAAGATCATTAATAGCATCTGTGATTTCCTTCGGATCTTTCACTACATCAATGAAAGTGTCCTTTATAAAATCTACAGTCGGCGGCATCTTTTCAAACTGCTCTATCATATACACAAGTGCAATTGTTTTTATGATCTTAGCGTGAAGCGAGTTTTTTTCAACCTTCTTAAGAACATTGGAAGCAAGGCTGTATGTCTTATAAATCTCACTTGAATTCAGTTCTTTTTTAAACTGCATTTCAAAGTAGTTATAAAGATAATCCGGAGTTACAAACGGAAAATCTTTGTCGTTCTTTTCAATGAAATCTACAAGTGTATTCTTCTGCCCTGCAGAAAGAAACGTAAATAACGTCCTTTCATTCTGTGCGACTTTTTCTGATAATCTCGGAAGAATAAAAACAGTTGACGGATGAAGAGGATAACAACCTTTTACTATCCCTTCTACATCAGGCTGATTGGAAAGTACAGAATTATTTGAGTATCTGTCAGTGATCTCTTTAAAGATTTTCTTATTTTTATCACAGAATGATTCCCACTTGTCTTTATTCTTCTCAATTGCAGCAGACATAACTTCATACATCTGGCTGAAGTTATTCTGAAGGTTTATGTGTTCAAACCTTGCTGATATTCCTCTCCAGCCATCTACTTTATCCTGCGGAAGGTTCATGTCGATGTAGTTTGAAATATCCTTATGGCATATGAGAAGAAGATGCATCTGATTATTTCCGGAACGTGTGCATTTCTCTGCGAAATCCTGAAGCAGTTTTGTATCACTCTCAGTTGCTGTGGTAATACTTGTTTCAAGATATTTTCCGAATTCATCATAAACTATGTATAGTCCGCTGTAGCCATGTTCCTTAACAGCTGCACTTACATTTTCATAGATATTTACAACATCAAAACCTACAAACGGATTAAAGACACTTCCTGCTGTGAGACTCGGATAAAGAGTAATAAAATTCTGATATGTTTCAGTATTATTGTTTTCGAGATTCTTTATAAATTCATCAACGTCATTTACTTTTTCTTCAAATGCGTCGTATGTGTCAGGATAATTATTTTTCCAGTTTTCAATTGCATTCACAGCAGCCTGAAAATGAGAATCAGGCATGATACTTTCTAAGCCGAAATAGTTTAATGACTGCTGAAGAGCATTCATAAATGACTGAGTAAGGCTTGAATTGCTTCCGCTTATAACTACAGGCAAAAGTTTAAATTTGCTGTCAAGAATATTTAAAACAGTCTTATAAATATCCTCATTATAAGCCTTCATTTTATCAAGGATTCTTCTGTATAATTCTTTATCCTTAACTTCTGAAAGAAGTGAAAGAGCTACTAAAACTATGTGCGATTTTCCTCTTCCATAAGCACCAGATAAAATTTTTGCTCTCTGAGTTGATTCACTCTGAGTACCTGAAAGAAGATCATATATCAAATCAATTGAAGAATTTGTCGGTATAAAATTACGTATCTTTGATTCGTTTTTCAGATCATACGCAATGTTTACTGATGTCTGAAACCCGCTTGATACTTTAATGATTTCACTTAACATATATAACTCCTAAAACCTACTTATTTAAACTGTCATAATACTTTTCGACGCATTCTTCAAATGTCATGTCTGTCTTAATTTCAATAACATCCAATCCGGCGGTTCTGATAACCTTTATGTAACCGAGTGATTCGATCTTATACAGAATATTGATAAGAGTGATCGAATCTAAATTGAATACCTTACCTATGCTTTTTTCTTTATTCTGAAGTTCAGAAATTCGTATTTCCTTTTTACCTTCTGTACTTTTGATTATAAGAGCAAGAAGAACAAGCAAAGGCAGGTTTTCTGAATTAGGTGTTGATTTTTTATAAATACCTTTTTTCTTGTCAATAACATCTACAAGACCTATTTCTCCAAGCGGACAGTCTATATTATTTTCAGGATGTACTTTTTCCGGATTCAGTTTTGCACGCTGAACATAGGAATTTATTAAGCAACTAAAATCATCACTGATAGATCTGTCAGCAATTTGTCTGTCCTTGTTTGCAAATTTGTCATCATCCTGCATGTTAAGATATTTCTTCACCGCAGAATAAAAATCCTCATAATCAAACTCCTGCTTATTAAACTGATTGAAGAAAATATACCAGGATGTAGCATCATCTTCATTAACAGCGAGATTATAATGAAGAAGACATAAGGTTCCTACTTCCTCCATGTATCTGTCGTTATTATAAATAATATCACCAAGCTTAGTAGGCGACTGATTTCTCTTCCCGCTCTTAGGTTCTGATGTAAGACCAACAGCTATAAGCCAGTATCTCAAAGCTCTTACCATGTTTGCACCTATTCCAAGAACATCCATACCTTTGCTGGACGAACCTTGAAAAATGCCTGGCTCCTTTATGATATTGCTCATTCCCTTGTATAGCCATCCCTTTCGGATAGCAAAACTTTCATGCCCTCTAAACCTCATGTGATTTACCTTATTCCTTAGTCCTTAAATATTTTTCCATCAGACATCCGCCTTCAAGATATTTAGCTGTCACACACATCTTGCAGCGTCTGCACTTTTCACTGTCTATATAATAGGTATCGCCAACAATAGAAATTGCGCCAAAGTGACATAGCGATTCGCACTTAAGACATTTTCTACAGGCGTTAAATTTCTTTATCTGATATCCTATCATTCTCTGAAGATCTTCATGCTTTGCAACATTCATTGTTTTTATCTTAACAGAGTATTCGTAGCCTTCCTGCGTAAACGGCTGAATTGAAATGATAGGTGTCTGTGTTTTAATGTCGAGAACAATTGTCTCGTTGATAAGTTTACGTCCTAGTTCTTTCGACACTTTACCGAAAGGAGTAAACATACCAAGAAGTTCATCATCAACTGCCCTGTTAAGCTGATATATCTTTGCGTTATCCTCAACTGTGCAGTTGGTATATCTAATCTTGATATCCTGAGAAGCTTCAAGACCATTACCACCCTGACGTGCTTTCCATTTACCAGTATCAATATAAACTTCCGGATCAGGCTTGCCAATTCTCTTTGCAAAATCAACAAGGAAGTTATGCCACTTCTTATACTGTTCAGGCATATAAATTGAAGAAAGGAACTGAGCCCTGTCATTATTATTCGGACAGCACCAGCATCCTACACGATCATAGCCAAGTCGGTACGCATCATTAAAATCAATTTTCTCACCCAGTATATAAAGCCAGATATCAAGATCCTGCCAGAGAAAAATCGGTGAAGCTACTTTCTGCTTCTGAATTTTCACTGATTCCGCATTATCTTCAACACGATTGTATTTGCTTCGTGAAACTGATTCGCACTTTCTTATACCGTAAAAAGTAAGAATATTAATGTCCTTATAATAACGATTCAGAATTCTTGTTATCGGTCCTGTCTTGAACATAGAACAGCACCATCTCATCATTCTTGCAGGAGGCCCGATGTCTTCACAGACACTGTAAAAGTCCTGTTCCTTATTCTGTGCGGTTCTGAAAATCGCTTTAGGATTATTCTCTCTGAACCTGGCTGCGTATTCGAGAGTAAGCGGAAACTCCAGAGTAGTGTTTCCAAAAATATGAACCATGCTCGGATCACTCAGAGCTTTTGCTGCTAAGTCAGCTGTAACTGTAGAGTCTTTTCCTCCTGAAAATGATAATACTATATTTTCACGGGGGTATTTTTCAGCTTCATTCTGAATAAAAGTATGTGCTTCATCAATTATATAATTCAGCCTTGACCTGTTGGCCTCAATGAATTTACTGATATGCTGATCAAAATACTCATATGTATTCTGACTCTTGTATTCCTCTAACTTAGCTATTATATAATCCGGTGAATATTTTTTATAATGCTTCTTTGAAATGTTGATCGTCTCACCGTCAATATAATACTTGTTAGTGTTAGCCCATACTGATTTTTTATGAAAAGCCATAGGCTTATCAAGTAATATTTCAAGTAGTAACCTTTCTTCAGGAAACACTGGCCTCATATCTGAAGCCATATAAGCTGCTTTACCACTACAAACAGGACATCCTTGACGATCAATGTCTACAGGATATCTTATTATAGGAATGTTGCATGAAGGACATCTGTATATTTCAGCTGGTATATCTGCAGTAGTCTGTCTGCCGCAAAATTCGCAAACAGATTCATTAGTTTCTCTTCTGCAATCCTTGCACCACAAAGTTATTTCTCTCCTTGCTAATTAATAACGCAAAAAACGCCTGAAACAACCTTCAGCAAATGCTAAAAGCTATTTCAAGCGTTTTTTAATTTGTTATTATATTTATAGCAAGAAAAAAAGGCAGACTTATCCTGTCTGTCTGTCTGTCTGTCTGTCTACAAATTATGCGGCATTTTAACATCCTTGTCAACCCCTTTTCATAAAAAATCATCATTATCTCCATTTTCGTCAAAAACAGCAATGAAGATATCTTTATTATACACTAATTTAGTGCATATGTCAACAATTATAGTCCGGCATTGTACCAATTTAGAATAAAAAAAACAAAGTGAGCAGCATTTTTTTATTACTTAAGTCATCATGTATTAGTCCTTCTCCATAACGCATCAACCATGCCTTAAGTCCGAAAACCTCCGCATACGAATAAAAAAGCAAAAGCCGGCAATATGGGGGCTGGTGAAGGAAAGAGAGTGCAGAGAGAAAACCTTAGGCGGGGGAGAAATGCCGGCTTTTGCTGCGGTTTCGTCGTTCTCCCCCGGCCTATGGTTGTCTCTTTGCATAAACCTATGAAATCTCACATCACTTAAAACAAAAACAATCTCCCTGAAAGCAGCATCACCATCCAACACCACCTTCAGGGAGAAAAAATCATATTCACTTAAAAACCAATCATTTCATTTATCACCGTCACCGAAATACTTCTCCAAACCCATCCTGCACCACTCAAGAACTCTCTTCATATCATCAGCACTCAGCTTAATATTCTTATCAAGCCTTATAGTACCAAGATTCTTTGAATGATGCATAAATCCCATATCTTCAAATCTTCTGAAAGGCATGCTGAGCACAAGTCTTTCAGCCTGTTTCTGAGTATAATCATCTTCAGTGAAAATACATTTTTTCTTCTCGGCAGGAAGGCCGTTCATCTTCCTTGTTTCGTAAAAATCACAGAAATCAAACACCACATCTTCAAGCAGTGCCTCACCGCGGCTGTTCATATTCCGGATAAATGCTTCAAGAAATACCGGCTTGTACGAATAACTCATTGTCATCGTCTTTACCATATCAAGAAACATATTCTTCATATTCGACGGCTTTATTTCCTTCCACTTGAATTCCCGGCAGAATTCTTTAATACGTTCCGGTCTGAAATACCGGAAGAAATGCTTTTCGCCGACAGGTACTTCAAGATCAGCTTTTATCTTACCTTCACGGATATATCTCTCAACAGTTTCGCTCTGTGCGCTCACTCTGCGTACAAGTTCCGTTACAGATATCATATCCTTCGCTTTTTCCTGCCAGTTGAACAGATCTATCAGTTCATAGTCGGCTGCGTGGATCGGATAATCAACAAGAACATCCGGCCTGGTACCTTTCCGGAACATATCCTTATCCCATTCGATAAGATGTTTCGGAGCAAGGACCAGTCCTCCGGGAACGTACTGGCTCAGATCAAGAACACGGTGCAGGGAATACGGACAGTTGAACATATTTGCATTATCGACAAAATCAAACACCATCAGGAATTCTTTGCCTTCATAAGTCCTCATTCCTCTGCCGAGCTGCTGGAGATAAATTGTTTTTGACATTGTCGGCCTTGCCATAAACAGGACCTCGGTCTGCGGACTGTCCCAGCCTTCGTTAAGAAGATCGCACGCGCAGAGAACAGATATTTTGCGGTCTTCATAATCTTCAAGGATCTGTTTTCTGTTTCGTGTCTGGCCGGAAACGCTTTCTGCTGATATGCCTTTTTCACGAAGCATTTCAGCTATTGTATCCGCATGTCTGACCGATGTGCAGAATATTACTGTCGGCTTGTTCTTAACATATTCAAGATATGTATCTACAATAAGTTCGTTTCTGCCCGGAACGAATACTGCTGTCTCCAGGTCGAGTGAATTGTACTTAAATCCGTTTATCCTGACATCTGAAAGATCAATATTTGTTTTCACTCTTATGCAGCGTACAGGTGCAAGTACTCCCCTTTCGACTGCATCTTTTATATCGAGTTTATGAGCCATGGTTTTGAATATTTCAAGAAGATCCTCACCATCTGCCCTGTCCGGAGTTGCAGTAAGTCCAAGTATAAATGAAGGACGGAAATATCCAAGAAGTTTCTGATAGCTCTCAGCCGATGCATGATGAGCTTCATCGATCACAAGATACCCGAAATCTTCCGGTTCAAACAGATCCATATTTCTTATTATGCTCTGAATGCTCGCACAGATAACAAATGAGTCAGTTTCGTGTTCATCTCCAAGAAACTTACCTGTCGATACTTCCGGCCAGAGCTTTCTGAAATTTTCTTCACCCTGTTCAACCAGTTCCTTTGTATGAGCAATAAAGAGCGTTCTCCTGCCGACTGCCTTTGCATCAAGTACACCTATGGCTGATTTGCCTGATCCGGTAGCACCCTGAACAAGAGCTATCGTTCCGCCGTTAAGGCGCATTTCTGAAAGGTTTTTCAGCGCCTCCTCCTGATGTTCCCTGAGTTTGAAAACCTCACCCTTCTGATCAGGCATGTTATCTTCCATAAGAAACAGTTTCGGATCTGTTCCAAGGAACGTAACAAGCTCATCTTTTACAAGATCCGGTTTCTTATTTATCTGTGCATCAGTCCAGCGATAAACTTTCCAGTCCTGATAAATCATACTGTTTTGTTTCAGAAGATCATCAGTATATTTTTCCTCAGATACCTTTGAAGGATCATGCCACGTTTCGCCATCGATCTCAAAAGCTACCCTGCCATCCTTTGTGACTACAGCATAATCGATGGTCCTGTGCTTCCCGTAAATATCAAGAAACGGATACTGCAGATAAACATACTGCCCCTTTTCCGGTCCGTACAACTCGCAGAATAACTGCACAAATTTTTCTTCCGCACTGCTTTCGCCAATACGATCAGATTTTTTTACAGCCAAATAACTCACCCTCCCCGTATCATAATCAAACCGATTCCGATACAAATATACCTCTATTGTAACATGCCGATTCCTAAACTTCAATAACAAAAATACAAAACAAGTATACAAATTAAAGTACTCCCTCATAATTCACCTTCTCCATAACGCATCAACCACGCCTTAAGTACGATAACCATCGTATACGAATAAAAAAGCAAAAGCCGGCAATGTGGGGGATGGTGAAGGAAAGAGAGTGCAGAGAGAAAACCTTAAGCAGGGGGAGAAATGCCGTGCTTTTGTGGGCTTTTATCGTTCTCCCCCTGCATATGGTTGTCTCTTTGCTCTTCACTAACAGTAAGAGATACATAATCCTACGATAATATAAAGACTCCCGCGCAACATCAGATTGATTACACGAGAGTCATTTATCACATTATTTTTTGATTGATTCAAGTAGTAGTCCGAATGAATTAATTTCACTTCAGAAAAATTGTGAACTGTTCTTCAGTAGGATACTTGCAGAATTATGGAAGTGCTGTGAGCAGATAATTCAAATATCCCAACACTTCTAAATTATTCATCTTGGCATTTTCAATTATGCTGAACACATATGCGCTTGCTTCTGTGCCTTCAAATACAACCTTTTATTTCTATGCTACTTTTTTTGAAGCTCATTTATTAATAAAAATTTTAATGCTTTAGGAAGAACACTTTGTTCTATAATATCTATATTTTCTGAAAAGAATTTGTTTGATTCATTAGTAATAGTTTCATCTGCTGTAGATGAAACTATTATTGAAGAGATGATAATTTTATGATTATTCACTTCAGCAAAAGCATATCTGTTAAAACTCTTACCATTAATAACAGTTAAATCAAAAGCAACTTTTCCATTCTCAATAAATGAGATATAATTATTCAAAAAACTGTTTATAGGGTTTTCATGGGTAGTAGCAATTATTAAAAAATCATATTGACTATCAGATAATTTTATTCTGTAGTAGTTATTCATAAAATCACCTCCTGTTCTACATATTCGAAATAATCATAACACTTTCTTAGCTACTTCATCTATCAATTCGAGTGCATCATTTAATATTGCATCAGCTTCAGATTTATCAAAAATCATTCTTGTTAACATTAATATTTGATTAGCATGAAAATAAACATGACGTGATTGCTTAAGATAATTGTATAATTCCTCCAGACAATTAATGTAAATAGGATCAGATATGCTATTTGATATCTTCTGTAACACAACAAATCTTGATGTTTTGTCTCCGCGAATTGAAGGCTCAAATACTTCGGAGAAATTTTTATGTTCTCCACTTCCTTTTACAGCATCTGGATTAATGATGATTGACTTATTCAAAAGCAGTTTTAATAAAAGATACTCCACACCTTTCAACACTGAGAAAACATAACAACTATATTCTTCTACCTCAATTTGAGAATTTGATAATGATATAGAAGGAGAAATCATTTTTTTAAATTCCTCTTCTAATTTATCATAAGCATTAGGCAATCTCTCTTTCAAAATGTCTCTCGCTTCAGCAACTGAAATATTTGCTTTATATACTTCTTTCTGTTTTTCATTTATTTCTTCCTCAGTTACTTCATCTTGCATTGACATTATATACATTAACTGCGAGAACAAATACGCTGGATTCCCCTGGAAAGTAACAGTATTATTTGTGAAACGCTTGATTGTAATTTTATCACCGAAAGCACTTTTATATTTAAATAGTTTATATTTAGGATTGACAAATTGCTCCTCTGAAAAGAGCGTTACTTTTTCATTTTGATTAAGATAATCCGTAATTTTGTCAAACACTTCATTACTTATTCGATTGAAAGTGCAGTGAGCGTTTTCATGTTTATTTTGAAAACACTTGGTTCCGAGTTTATTCAAGAATAAACTGTTGAATATATTATTATTGCCAACACCTTTTATAGTTGCTGAACCATCATTTCTAAAATACACATCTATCTGATGCTTGTTTTCATTAACTCTATATACTAATCTTTCAGCTACGCCATTGGGAGAAAAGCTTTCTTTTACAAACTTTTCTTGCCAAAGTTCGTTTCCGCATTCTGATAATAATTCTTCAAAGTTATCTCTATCAGCATATACATTTATTTTGTTTATACTTTCTTCTTTTAATTCTGTTCCTGCAATTGCGTTTTTAGCTAATTCATCAGCTATATCATTATATTTATCACCTGAATGCCCTTTTACTTTAAAAAACCTTATTGAAAGTATATCTTTTATGCTGTCAAAATACTCTTTATATTCAATAGTTTTAGGCTTTGTAGGAGTCCAATCACCTGTACACCATTTAGCTATTCCTTCATAATCATGATATATGTCAAGACTTGAATAGCCATTTTTTATACAGTATTCCATAGCTTTTCGTGCAGCAGCAATTTCACCAGCAACATTATGCATTTCTATCATGTCTTTTTCTGATTCATCAAATCGTTCGGATAATCTAATCTCATTATCATCGATTATCATAACAATACCATAAGAAAATAATTTTTGAGCATCATCATAACTACCATCAACATATGCAATTACATCAGACTTTTCAACTTCGCTAACTGTTGTATCAATACCGAGATAAGCTTTAGCTTCGGATATATCTGTAAAGCCTTTATAAAGTGCACCAGAATAACCTTTAATCTGCGCTTCACATTCTTCCCATGTATTGAATAATCCAATATTTCTTCCATTTTTCACTGCATATATTTTCTTGCTCATAATCAGCTCTCCTCTACAATATAGTTTAATATCTAATTATATCATATATTCGCAGCCATCGCAATCAGCAAAACTGACAAATCTTCTCATCAAATTCATTACATGAATTCATTAATATTATAAGTAAATAGGTGTAAACTTTCTCATATCATTTTCTTTTACTCTATTTTTTCTGTCGTTCTAATACATCTTAATAAAATCCGTCATCATTTATCTGATACTTCACTTTCCATACTTTCATCATACGCCTTATGCACCTGAACATCAACTGCAGTGTCTTCGCTTCTTATTTCATATTTCTTTTCAGGCAAGCCGTATACATTAACACTTTGATGCCCCGTAGTAAATGAATTTTCTTCAAGATAATCACGCTTTCCGAACATCATCATTTCAAGATCTGAAGTATGATACTCAGTATACTTACCAATATCATCAATATACTTTTCTATTCTGTTTACCTGCTTCAGATTTTCTATCCTGTCAGTATAATCGTCCGGCATAACTACGAACAAATAATCTCTTGCTCTGCTGATTGCAACATTCAGAATAGTTTTCTTGTTAAGGAACATATCTTTGCTTTCAGAAATATATGCCGGAGTATTGAAAACAACAAAAATAATGTCACACTCATCTCCCTGAAAACTGTGAATAGTTCCTACCTGAATTTCAATTCCGGCGGGATATTTTTCTGATGCAGTCAGTTTTTCAATAAGATCAGCCTGTGCACGATACGGTGCTATAACACCCACTCTGAATTTTGTGCCATGATTATTTTCAGAGATAAGTTTCGAAATAAAAAGCGTAAATTCATAAGTGAACAATGCAGAATAGATCTGATAAGAACTGCTGTTGTTAAGGCGTTTTGGACGGTAAATACTTTCATACCGGCTTACCGGAAACTTTATTATATTGAGTGGCTCAACATTGATCTTATTTCCTATATTTAACGGACGCAGTGACTCTGATGTTCTGTTATGTTTCAGAATACCGTCATATGCAAACCTACTGAAGACTGTACCGATTTCAGGAACACTTCGATACTGAGTCTGAAGTGAAACAACTTTATAATCATGCGGAACAGTTGTCGGATTACTGAACGAATTCAACTTAACCATCTTATAGATGTTCTGATCTTTCCAGAGTTCTACTGAAGTAATAGGTTCAATCTGGAACGGATCACCTGCTATGATAAACTTTTCAGGATTCTGTTTGTAAAGCGGATAAATTATATTCACTATCGGAATCATTGAAGCTTCATCAATAATGATATAATCCCACTTGATATCTCTCAGATACAGCTGCATTCCCTGTGGAAAATAGAAATCATAAGTGAATCTGGCTATTGTTGTTACAGTAACATTCTTATATGCTTTCCTTATGTCATATGAACGTTCCTTATAGACTCCGCTCTGTTCTATCTGTTCATCGGATGTTCCGCCAAATCTCAATAGCCAGTCTTTATAAGAATGATCTGCTTTCATTGTGGTCATTACTCTTTGAACCAGAACATCTGCTGCTTTATTGGTTGGTGTAAGAACAAGTACTCTACAACCGCTTTCCTGTTTCATTAATGGAATAATTACCTCTGAGGCAAGATATGTTGTCTTACCTGTACCAGGAGGGCCGAAAACAAATTCTATATTCTCACACAGATGTTCCTTCATGTTATAATCTGGAGCATAACCAAGTCCTGAAAAACATTCCTTAAGACTTTCCATAAGAAATGCCGGGCTCTGAACATCTATTTTTGCTTCATTGACTTTTACCAGTTCTGCTTCAGTCATTTTCAATTCAGATTTCAGTTTTATTCTGAGAGTATAAGACTTTACATTTGCTACTTCAGCTATCAGACGTGTCTGAGTATCGCCACTGTGAAGCACCACCGGAAAATCAGACAGGTCTTCAATAAACTGCGGAATGTATCTGTTCGGATGTTTAAGGATAAGCGTTCTTTTTGTCCCTGCTTCCAGTTCTACGCTGGCAAATGAAATTGAAACTTCCCTGCTTGAATTATTCGCAGTACTTGAATTAAGCAGTTCCATTTCAAGAAGTGTTTTAAACCATGAGTAAGAATAGACTGGTGTACTTTCAGCAGTATTCTGAAGTTCTTCCTGCATAACGATTTTCTCTACTGCCTGAGCCGCCTTCTCCTTTTCGGTTTCTACTTTTCGCTTGTAGTCAACAGTCTTAGGCGTATATTCATCTTCGTCTGCAGGATCATCGTCTATGATTATTTTTTTCTTAGCTTCTGGTCTTTGCTTATCCGTTTCAGCACGTTCAAAAATGTCTGCTGCAACTTTTATAACAGAATCTGACACCTTTGTTTTCAATGCAGCACTTTCAAAAGCAGTTCTTATTCCTAAACTCTCTGTTTCAGATGAATTTTCTTCATTATCAGAGTTTATTGGCTTACTTGTATTCTGTACCGTTACCCCATTCTGCTCCGTCTGGCGATTCTGAGAGGCAAGAGCTTTGGCTCTTTTCTCGATTTCCTTTTCTTTTGCAAGTCTGAGAAGATCCTCTTTAGTAATATTATATTCTTTACACAGCCTGCCTATTTCAATATCTTTTTTCTGATTTTCAGAAAGGAGCTCGTCATTGTCAAGATTTGATCCGAACTTTAAAAATGCTATCAGTTTTCTGGCTGCTGAAGATTCAGTATCATATTCATCCGATAGATCATTTATATCAAGATCAGCAGGGCTCCACATACTAGCTTCTTTATCAAAAAGCCAGCACTTTGTTCTTAGCTTCTCAATTACAGAAGATTTATATTCAATTTTATGAGGTCGCGAATAATAATAATCACAAGTAGCCGTCAATAAATTTTCAAGATCACTCTTTTCACTAGAAATCAAGTTCAAAAGACTATTCCAAACGAAAAAAGTAGTCGTCATTCCGCAATATTCTTCATCATGGTCAAGAAATTCATCTAAACCATCAATCGTTTTCTCATAATAGGTTATTTTTCTGGTTGAACGTTCAGGTTTAGGTAAATAATAAGACCACTGTTCTACTTCTTCATCGCTTAAAATTCTAGTTATAATTCCAGGGGTTTCATTCACTCCAAGTTTAATCAGAAACTCCCTTATTTTTGACTCATTTTCCTCGCCACAAATATTATTATAATATTTTTCATTTAAAAAATAACGGGATGTTTTATAAAGAAAATAAAATCTTAACTCACGTGACGGAAAATAAATATTTTCCGCTTTCTTCTTTAGTATGGTGTTTTCATCTTTTATATCATAGCATTCAATAAAACTTAATTCCTTTATTGAAGATATAAAGCGGCCAAGTTCAGTGTGTGTTAACGAAAGATAATATTTAAAAAACGTTCTGAAAACTTCACTATAATCAACCACTGATCCGGTTTTTAATTCTCTAATCAAATCATAAACATGGTCTTTTAGAGAAGGAAATGTTATTTCGATTTTCTCAAAAAATTCGCGAGTTTCTTTAACTGATAATAGGTCTTTTCTAACCGTTCTGTATCCAGAAATGCCTTCCATAGGAAAATAGATCATATGCTTACCGTCTTCATCAAACGCTGGAATAGCTTTTGAATCTTGATCCAAAAATAACGGAGCATACTTTGCAATATCTGTTCTATTTCTTGTATCACCAAGCCACTTATAAAACTTTTGAAGCCATTCTGTACTCTGCCTTTCTATAAATTCCGCATCGATACAATAAACATTTCTAGTGACTAAATATCTGGTTTTAATTTTTAAAAGATTATCTTCATTAAGAATACCTTGAGTAATCTGTTTTATATAATCATTCAGTTTCCTATTTGAATGAGCAATATCATCACGTCCTATTGAACAGAAAACAAGTTTAGCTTTCGGATTACGGCAGAGATAAGCAACCTGCTCATCTGAAAACAAATCTGCAATTGTAAGGTTAGACACTGTAAAAGCATCCTTAGCATTTACATATCCATCTCTTGAAGGAATTATTTTCTGTGAACTGAACGCCGCAAGTATTCTACGCATAATAGGTTTAAATGATATTCTGCTCGTATCACCTATCGGCGCAAAATCATCTTCAGAAATTGGAATGATATCAAGAATACTGTCAGTAATATATTTATGTCCTTCAGTTGTTCCAATTGAAATAAGATGCATAAATGAATCAGCTGACAAATCTGCAAGCAAATCAACCATTCTCTCATTATGTCGTATACCGGCACGAACACCTTCACGGCTGTCTGTTAGAAGAAAAGGAGCGTGGATAAGAAAATTAAGTCCGGTTTCTTCTTTTGTAGTAAAATAACAGAACGCTGGTTCTTTGACTGGAATAAGATTGTCTTCCTCATCAAGAAAATAGCCGATACTATATCTCAGTCCGTCTTTTTTTCTTGAGAACAAAAACAGATTTGTAGTTACTTCTTCATCAGGTGCTATTTTGATAAGTGATACTTTTTCAACAACATCTGCTCCAAAAGTGTACTCTCTGCTTATTCTTTTTCTGTATGCACCTGTAAAACCGCCTATCGTATAAACGATTGATGCAAGATTTCCAAGAAACAAAACCGGATATTTAAGAGTCTTTAATTTTGCTTCTATGTCGCTATACGTCTGCACAGGATCAATGCTTTTATTATCAAATGGAAAAACGAATAATGTCTCATCCGCTCCCCTGTCAGGATAATCATTTTCGAGTGCAACAGGAACTATATATCGTTCAATTTTAAATCTGAACTTCGGATCATAAACATGAGGTGTTGAAGTATACTGAAAAACTGCTTTAAAACCAACACCAAACTTACCGATTTTATTTTCCTGAGTTGTCTTATTTGAAAACGCAATACCTGTTATTGCATTAATGTCGCCGAGTCTGCCTTCTTTTGAATCAGCATCTTCTGAAACTGGATTACTAATCGAAAAATATCTTTTTCCGTTATGCGCAAAAATAAGCCGGTCTTTTTCCAGAACAAAACGAGCTGAAGTTGCACCTGCATCATCGGCATTCTGAATCAGTTCATAAATAAAGTGAGCCTGGTCAGAATACTTCTCTACGATACTTCTCCACATTGTTCTGTTAGACGGCTTTTCAAATGTATCTGCACTTTCCGAACGGTCACGATAAAGTGCTTCCATATATTTTTGTTCCTGTTGATTCATAGTTAATTCCCCTTTACTATATCAATAACTAACCCTGTTTAAAAATCATAAAAAGAATAAAGAAGTTACTTTTATTTTATCACAGAATGTTGAATTTGTCAATTTAAACACAATTAAATTGACGTACTCATGATATTTTGTTTGAAAATACAGTTTGGTAATATTCCCATAATCTAATTCAATACTTCTCCATAACGCATCAACCACGCCTTAAGTACACTAACCTTCGCATACGAATAAAAGCAAAAGCAGGCAATGAGGGGGATGGTGAAAGAAAGAGAGTGCAGAGAGAAAACCTTAGGCAGGGGGAGAAATGCCGCGCTTTTGTGGGCTTTTATCGTTCTCCCCCTGCATATGGTTGTCTCTTTGCATAGCCGTAACAAATGAAATTTGCAGCTCATAAGAATAAAAAACGATCCCTGGAAGCAGTACTTTCATACCGTTCCAGAGATCTGTGATCTGATTAAATTACATCACAAGTGGTTTACCAAGCGATTCAGCATGTCAAAGCCCATTCTTCTACAGTAATACATTTTATATCTTTAAACTGTCTTAATTGTTTATCATTGGTAAGAAATAAATCGCAATTTGATTTTATTGCAACTGCAAGCTGAAGTGAATCCATTGCTTTAAAATCTTTGTATCTGGCTCTTATTAAAGCAGCTGTTTCTGCGATTTCCGTTGATATTGGAACAAGTTTAATTCCGCATGTACTGGTAAATTCATAAAATACATCTATTTTCTCTTGATTATTTGTCCTGTAAGGATAAACAAGGTATTCTTCACATGTAATAACTGATGAAATAATTGATTTACCATTTAATAATATCTCTTCAAAAATCGATTTAGCTTTATTACCAAAATTCACATCATTATCGAGGAAATATATGAGAGGAGTTGTGTCAAGGAAAACTTTATTATATTCTGTCATTATTGCGCAACTCCCGGATAAATTCACCAGCATCTCCATTGAACATTTTCGGACCACGTCCCATAAACTTAGTTAAATCGATATTTTTATTGGACTGATCGGTACTGATATCTAAAGTAACTATGACTTTCTGACCTTTCTGAATAGGAATATCTTCATTAATTACTATGTAAGAGCCATTATAATATCCATTTACAGCTGTTAGCATAATATCGCCCCCTGTTTTGTTTGATAATAAATGTTAATATATAAAAGATATTGCGGTTAGTAATCCTGTTTTAGTACAATTATACCATATTTCAGTACTGAAATCAATAAAATTTCTTCAGTTTGAATCGAAAAGATCCCTGAAAGCAGTACTTTCATACCGTTCCAGGGATCTGATATCTGATTAAATTACATCACAAGCGATTTGCCGAGTGATTCTGCTATCTGTTTTAATGTATCAACGTTTAATTCGGTGTGACGCTTATTTTGTCATTATCGCGTAACTTCCTATTTAAACTATTCATTTATTTGTTGATTTCTTTCTTGATCTGGTTAATTTCTTCAATACTAAGGCCAGAGTATAATGATATCTGAT
The DNA here is from genome assembly GCA_017438745.1 of Oscillospiraceae bacterium. Classification (GTDB taxonomy): domain Bacteria; phylum Bacillota; class Clostridia; order Oscillospirales; family Ruminococcaceae; genus HUN007. The sequence continues at coordinate 87,180 of JAFRUS010000107.1, forward strand.
CATCCGTAACATTGTTTTCCAGCATATTTTTTATCATAATAATCTGAGTTTCTTTAATACCCTCATCTTTACCTTCAAGTTTGCCTTCAAGTCTGCCTTCAAGTTTGCCTTCAGCACGACTATCCCTTAATGCTTTGTAAATATCGAACCCTTCGATAGGTTCATCGACCATATACTGCATAACACGCTCCGCCTCCTTCTCATTAACAAATTTCTTCCGCTTCTTTGATCTGGTAACAACAGCACGGAAGGTTTCTACCATCCATCTTCGTATATAACGATAATCTTCAAAGCTGATAATACCATCTTCAAGCGGTTTCCTCAGTATTTTCAGATTATCTTTAATTTCATCAAGTATCTGCTTCTCATCCTCTTCGGTATGTTTTTTCAGAAGAGTTTTTTCATATCTCAGCGGATAAAAAGGCATCATTGGATACATGTAATTATCGATCATATCTTTGAATGAATAATCATCAAGATAAACCGCCCTGGCACTGTAAGTAAATGTTTGATTTTCAGGGCTGACGAGTCTTACTGACAATTCATTAACTACATTACGTCCTTTTCTCAGATAGAACACAACCGGATTCGGAAGTGTTAATTCAATCATTTCGTATTCTTTAATATTACGAGCATGCAACTTTGATCCTCGTGTGCCGTAATCAAAGACTCTGACAGCCATTTCCGAATCTTCATACGACTGTAATTCTATAAGAAACATCTCATTAGCGATGCAGACATAGTAGTCGCAGCGATTCTGCTTTATATTTTCATCATATGTCTCTGTTGCAAGTCTTAAAACTTTTGATTTCAGACTAAGATCCCTGTTGAAGATCCTGTTAATGAAAATTATCAGATTTTCGTCCTTCATTTCGTCCAGCGCACTTTTCGCTATCCCATCATAGCTATAAACTGCGTTAGGCTTAATAATACTGTTATTACTCATAATTACCTCCTGATGGAATTTAATAGTTTTTTACTATCTATATTCTACCATGAGATACATTGCAAGTAAATACACGTAATAAACAAATATTCCATTGTCATTTCATTACAATGTCAGAAGATTACATAAATTTGATTTGTTTTCTAAACTGATTATAACACAAATGAAGGCTGAATTCAATAATTATTCATAGGCAAATCAACGTATTATAAATACTTCTCCATAACGCATCAACCACGCCTTAAGTACGATAACCTTCGCATACGAATAAAAAGCAAAAGCAGGCAATGAGGGGGATGGTGAAGGAAAGAGAGTGCAGAGAGAAAACCTTAGGCAGGGGGAGAAATGCCGCGCTTTTACTGCGGTTTTATTGTTCTCCCCCTGCATATGGTTGTCTCTTTGCATCGCCGTAACAAATGAAATTTGCAGCTCATCAGAATAAAAAACGATCCCTGAAACCAGTACTTTCATACCGTTTCAGGGATCTGATATCTGATTAAAAATTACATCACGCTTCCTCGAAGTAAATATCGTCTCCGTCAATGGTGAACCATACCGGATCTGTCACGTCGAAGTCTCCGTAGATGTCGTTGATGACGAATGAGTAGAGGTAGTCTCCGTCATCAAGATAATCATAGAATATCTCAGAGTCTTTTTCGAAAACATATTCATCACCTTCGTAGTACTCGCCTTCGTCGTCATCCTCTGTAAGGCTGTAAATGCTGTACAGAGGAATGATCACATCACCCGGTTCCGGTATGTATCCGCTTCGGGATGCAAGACCGTTGTCACCTATGCCATCCCAGATGTCGATGATCTTTATTCTGTCTTCGTTGTAGTAGTAGGCAAAACGAAGATTGGTTTCTTCTCCTTCAAACATCACAGGAGATGTGTAAATGTCGTATCCGTCGCAGTATTCCTGAAGATAGGATGCGAGTATCTGACCGTCATCGAGCATGAACCAGCAGCCGTCAAAACCGTCTTCAAATTCTCCGGTCTCATAGTCGCCGTACACCTGACCGGTGGTGCCGAGTTCAAGAACTTCCTCACGCTCGTCATCAAGCGCCATGTAAATTCCTGCTTCCACTGATTCAGTCTGTACAAGTGACTCCTCCGAAAGTCTGAACCAGTAGTTTCCGTCTTCACTGAATTCCGGATAAACATCATATCCGCAGCATCCGCCCTCACCTGAGGAATAATCGTCTGCGTAGTCCCATTCATCACAGTCGTCGTCAAAAAGATAGGAAAGCAGACCGTCAAGAAAAGTGTATCCGTCATCGCTCCAGTCATTTGAAAACAGATCGAGTATGCTCTGGTTGTCGTAGCCTTCCATGCCGTCATGGGCCGCACCGTAAGCTATCTTGTCAACCACACCGAGATAGTATGAACTCAGCGCAATGTCGCTGAAAATGCCAAGCTCCTCTGATCCGCTGACACTCAGAGGATAGTATACGGCAAGACCTCCGGCATCTTTGTGGTCACTTCCGTTTTTCCTGTATACGACCATATTTTCAAATGCATCAAGTGCTGCATCAGCGTTTTCTGACCAGTCTTTTCCTGCTTTTATAAGTCCGCTTAAATCGACCATATTGGTATAGCCGACGATGCGGTTGTTTCCGCCGAAATTATCGACTTTCTTTATCTTACGTGCAAACTCGGAAAACTCCGTAATATCATCTGTCAGAGTGTATATATCTTCTGCAAACCGGTCAAATGCAGTTATGAATGCATCAGTCCTGCCAAGATCGATAACTGCCATAGTTGCTTCATCATCTGTCCAGTCATCCTCACAGGCGGAATAGTAACTGTCTGTGATCGCTTTTCCGAGTTCCTCGCCGTCACATTCCGGATGAGCCGCCATGTAATCGCCAAGTGCTTTATAGTCCCATCCGGTACCCGGTTCTGTTTCCTCTGATGCCACCATATACTTTGCGTGTGTTGACATTACTGCAGCGGTTTCCGCCGTTCCCATAAGACACGCGTCAAAGCCGATGAATTCAAAAGGCTCGGTCATTTCATCGAAAATGCTGTAAAAAGCAGCATCGATCTCCTTGAGATAAAGGCCGTCATCGTCATGGTTTTCATCAAAGCAGACACCATTTATACTTCCGCTGCCATGATCCCAGAAGATAAATCCCATGTTCGCCGCCGGGTAGCTCTTTATTCCCCATTTTGCAAAATCAGTCAGCGTCGAACCGTCGCCCATGTTCACGTCATCACCGGCATAGACAAGCTCTCTTCTGCCGTCATGGATAAGATAGCGCTGGCACTGATCTTCATCAACATCATTTTCCCAGTAGTATGCACCGCCGGTCTGAACAACGAATTTTACATTTCCACCGGCCGATGACCTTTCCATTTCCTCAATGTCTGCCGAGGCCATGCCGCCATCCGATTCAAGATCAGAACCGCACATGTACACAAACACCGTCCATGTACCTGCGTCCCCCATCGGTGTTTCCGTTTCTCTGACACTTCGGCTGATGCGAACGGGAGTGCCTGCGGCACCGGAACCATTCGCCCCTGTGTCGTGTTTACCGCCGGACGATCCGTGGTCTTCCTTTTCATCCGATACCGAAGGGGTTTCCTCTTCCGTCATATCAGTCTCATCGTCGAGACATGAATACAGCGATGCCGTAACAGCAGCAAAAACAAAACATCCCGCAAGTATATTCTTTAATTTCCCCATGATCATAACCTCCGGTTTCAGGCAAACACTGAGGGGGGAATTTTCGTGGCTTCGCCCCGGACCCCCACACTGATTCAGAAATAAAACAGCGTTTTCCTAGTGCCGCAAATGTAATTCTATCTGATATTTTAACATAATTATCATTTCAAATCAAGGTTTAAAAGTTGACGTACTCCATGACAATGTGTTACAATATGAGTTGATAAACTATAAGGAAACGCTTATTTATTCATAAACAAGCGTTGGGCACGGTGCGAATCACCGCATTTCCCCATCTTCCTTAACTCTGTACAGGAAAAGGAGAAAGTCATGGAAACTGCTGTAATTTATCTTTTGGCATATGCGCTGTATGCTTTGATATTAATATCACTGATTATTATGCTCGTGATTCTGGTATCAAAAATAAAAAAGCACAAAAAAATCGGAGCAAAAATATATACCGGCATGATCGCAGGAATGTTATCCGGAAGTATCATCACAGTCTGGATCTGCTCTCACAGATCATATCCAATGATCAATGACTGGGCGTTTCTGGGGAATGATATCAGCACTGTCGAACAGAAATACGAAAAGTTTGAACGATTCAACAAGAGAGAAGACGGATCCGGATATGCAGTCCTGATGACGGAACAGATAACTGGCGAAGCAATGTATGATTCGAATGATTATTCCTGTTATAATATGGAGTTTGATCAGACCGGAAAGATCGTCAAAGTATACTGCTCAAGACCATTAGGCGGCTGAAACGCTGCTTAAAAGGTCCCTGCAGGTATTGTGCAGAGACCTTTTTAATTATGCCGCAGGCACCTCCTTGCAGAACTTCTTTCTCCTTATAGGCAAAACGGACATCGCTATATTTAACAGCATACGAATCACCTGTAAATGCATTTTGCAAGCCGTTCTCCGCAGATTTACCCGGTACAGATAACGAAAGGGGCTGTTTTTCAACAGTCCCTTTTTATAAGCCTCTGTAACAGAAAACCTGCTGCAGGAGATCAGTTATTTAACTCATTGATAAGGTAGTCGTAAGTAGTTTCAGGAACAAGTTCGCGTAATTCGTCATATTTCTTTTCCTTAAGGAAACGACGGACATCAGATGCAGATATAGGACGGTTGTTTAATTCCTTTCGCGGGATCTCGACAAGTTCAAGACCTACTTCCGGCAGTGCCTTTTTGTACTGTTCGTTGAGCTGTATTGTAACGCGGTCATTAGGTTCAGTTCCGACAAAGCGCTTTTTTACTTTAAGAGCAGGCGCGATCTGATAGCTGAATGAGTAGATCTCATTAGAGAGATCAGCAACAGCGTCAGGCTTCTCCTCACGTTCAAAATAAGCAGCAAACATTGCACGAGTGCTGAAGAATTTACCGCCTCTGATGAGCTGAACATTGTCATACTTAGCAACAGCACGTCTTACCATTTCATATCTGTCCTTATAAGTGAAATGAGGGTTCTCCTCAGGAGTTATAAGGATATATAAGTAATCTACCTGTTTGAGAGCTTCTTCGATAAGATAGATATGTCCTTTGGTTATAGGATTGCAGTTCATAAGAAGGAAGCCGGCATCTTCCGGTTTGCCTTCAGAGCATTCACGGAGATATTTTATATAGTCCTCCGTCTCTTCAAGAAAAGATCTGAGAACTTTCTTTACGAAGATCTGATGAACATTTACAGCTGCACCGAGGAAAGCCTTGTCATTATATTTTAATGAATCGCGCTGCATGATTCCGTTTACATATTCAAAGAAAGCGTCGACAATAATTTTTTCGCTGTCGAATGAGAAATGAGCATCATCGGTAAAATGTGAAACTCTTGGAGTATTGAACATATCTTCGGAAATATCCATTATATTAATATTATTGGAATTACAGAGGCGCAGCAGTTTTCTGTGTGAAATGATCGGTTTATAAGTACAGCCGAATGCTTCAGCGATCTGCTGTTCCATCGGCGTCATATTTGGAGTTTCACACAAAACCGGAAAATATACAAATACTACAGAAGCACCTTTTTCAGTACAGTAACTCTGTATCTCCTTCATGAGCATGATTTTAAGGCGGATAGTGTCATCATCATCTTCACTGTCATCGCCTAAAAGGCCTTTTGAACGGAAGTCAAGGAAGTTGCCGAACCTTAATGTGGAACAGATTATAATATCATCGCTGCCAATGTCAAGAGCCTTTACCTGAGCAAGTACATTCTGTAAAGTATTGCCGATAGTACTGAAATTCACTACTTCACAGTTCACTTGTTCGTCCATGAAGCGTTTCTGCAGCATACTTGGAATATTCAGTCTTGAAGCGATAGACGGGCTGAACGAGCGGCTGTCTCCGATAACGGTTACTTTCTTTTTCGGACTGCCTTCGACCGGAGTATAGGTTCCGCTTTCAATAAATCCGTCTAAAATGTTAGTAAAAGCGCATCTTTGATTTTCGAGACAGAAATAAGTTTCTTTACTGATGTTATTAAAAGGATATCTGCCGTGTCTGAATCTTTCGATCTCTTCCGGAGTCATATACTTTCCGTTCAGTTCCTGCAAATGCTCCGGCCATGAACGAAGATACTCAATATTATTAATTACACGAAGCTTTCCGTCGATCACGACACTGTGAGGAATATCAAAGAAATGATAGATCCTGCAGTCAATGCCAGCCTCTTCTGCCGCATTGATGACAATGTCTTCTTTAACCGGTATGTGATTTGAGATAATAACGATCTCAGTATCAGGTTCATTATCCTTTACCTGTTTAAGTTCTTTCAGGTCCAGATAATCAAATCTGTCCTTAAATCCCTTTTTCGCGTATTCCGGATTAGGCTTTGCAGCAGTAATGGATTCATCGTAAATAAATCCGTTTAATTCAAGTCCGATCACTGAAAGTCCCTTTATGACCATAGAAATCTCAGGCGGGACAATAAACAGCGCAGCATAAGTCTTTACTTTTCTGGTTTTTTTTAGTTCGTACATTTCTGTAATGCAGTCAACAGTACCCGGTGCATGTTTTGGGTTTATCATTGTTTTTTCCTCCTAAAATTCTGACTTACTACATTTTATTTTTTTCACTTCAGACCAGCAAAGTTTTACCGACGAAATAATACTTTCCGTCAGTCATCCTTTTAAAGTCCTCAATGATGGACAGGCAGGTTTTTCTTTCTGGTAATATGTATCACTTAACATTCTTTAACTCGTCACATATATAGTATATCATATTTAAATGGAAATCGCAACTCACTTATGTGAATATAACCCATATATCAATTTACCGCTTCATCGGTACGCCTGGTTATGGTTATTGACATCACCTTGCAGATAGGATATAATGATAACGCAACCAAACGCAACATAAAACATATTGTTTTGACAAGTTTGATTGGTGGATGCTTTCACATTGCCGTGTTATAATTTTCATAGAAACCATAAAGAGGAGGATTTCTATGAAAATTATACTGAAAATACTGAAGATCACGGCAATAGTTATCATTTCACTGATAGTTATTCTGTTAGCCGCCTGCGGAATATATTTGCATAATAATATGCACTGGTACGACAAATATCAAAAAGCACTTGATAAGGTCGGGGCTGAGGAAAAACAGTTTACTCTGTCAAACGGTAATATCATCAATTATGGTGAAGTCCAGAACGACAAGCCTGCGCTTCTTCTTATACACGGACAAATGAGTATATGGGAGGACTATGCGCTCGTAATGCCTGAACTTCGCAAAAACTGGCATATCTATGCAGTAGATGTATACGGACACGGCGAGTCGTCACATGATGAAAGCCTTTACTATATTGATGTGAACGGCGATGACATTATCACATTTATTGGTGAAGTCATCGGCGAGCCGACTGTTGTAGCTGGTCATTCAAACGGTGCGCTGACTGCTGCCTATATCGCAGCTTACGGCGGAGAAAATATCGCAGGTGCAGTGCTTGAAGATCCTCCTGTTTTCTCAACAGAGGGTGAAGGCTGGGAGCAGAGCTTTGCATATCTTGATACCTATAAAAATCTCCACGATTACAATAATTCAGATAAGACCGAGTGCTGGGAAGCAAATTATCTTCGTCACTGCTACTGGGGACAGCTTTTCATGAAAGACGCTATGCCGGGCATAGCAGACTATGCACAGAGCTATCACGAAAAGCACCCGGATGAGCCTGTGAAGATAAGTTTCCTGCCGTCGTCGATATGGTATGTATTCCAGTTTGCAAAAGAGTATGACTTTGCATACGGAGAGCGTTTTTATGACCTGACCTGGAATCACGGACTTACCCATAAACAGATACTTTCCGACATTGATGTGCCATGTGTATATATCCATGCAAAGGAAAACATTGCTGAGGACGGGACATATCTCTGTGCGGCTTCCCGTGAACAGGCAGAACGTGCAGTATCGTATATCGGAGACAACTGCCGCCTTATCGAAACAAGCAACAGCGATCATGTTATCCACACCTCACACAAGGAAGATTATATCAATGCTGTTGATTCATTACTAAAATGAGGAAATATCATGCTGAAAGAAAACCTTATTATGCTTCGCAATATCCACAGATTTTCACAGGAGGATATCGCCGAAAAGATCGGCATATCACGACAGGCTTACGCTAAGTGGGAGAAAGGTGCTACCGTTCCCGATATTGAAAAGTGTATGCGTCTCGCTGAAATCTACGGAGTGACCATAGACAGTCTTGTGAAGACAACTACGCTTGACGGGAAAGGTGTACTTCCACCGCCGCAGAAAGGTAAAAACATTTACGGTTCTGTATTGATAAACGAGCGCGGTCAGCTTGTTATCCCAAAAGAAGTCAGAGAGCAATTCGGGCTGACAGGAGGTCAGAGGCTGATCGTTCTTACCGATGATAAGGAAGGGATAGCACTTGTTCCCGCGGAAATGTTTGAGAAGAAAATGCGGCAGGCAATGGAATACGCTTCTGTAAAGACGGAAGAATAAAATACAGGATTTTTCTTTAATCAGTTAAAAGGTCCCTGCACGTATCGTGCAGAGACCTTTTTTTAATTGTGCCGCAGGCACCTCCTTTTCATCGGAACGCCTGCGGCGTGCTATTGAAAATCATGGCTGATTGTAGTATAATTTGTAATATAATCAATGTGAGGGACTACTCGCATAAACCAGAATTTATGGAGGAAATGATTAGAACGGGGCAACAGAATTATGAAAACAGTTTTATTCATAGCTTTTATCGGTCACTTTTTATGTGGTATTTGCGATTGCCTGTTAGGATATTCCCCTAATGGGAGACTGGATTTGAAGGGGGCATTAAAATCTCCCGAAAAGATGAGAGAGGTATTCAGCGACTATCCAATTAAATGGTCACTGCTTTCTGTTATGCTAGGCGTTTATGCTATTACAGCATTTGGTTTCGGGTATTTAACACTGAGCAGATGGATGGAGAAGTTTTCAGACACGGCATCTGCTGTCATGTATATTTCAGCCGTTGTATTCCTGATCTCTATTGTTGTACATCATATCATCTGCGGTCTGGTCGAATGGCTGTATGTAAGACTTGGAAAAACAGACGAAGCAAGAGAAGTGGCATTGGAATTCCAGCTGAAGACTATAGCGACTATGATAGTGGGATATCTGGGCTTAGCATCATTTGTTATAACGCTGTTCATTATGGTTATAACAGGAAAGACATCGCTCCCGCAGTGGGCGTGCATAATAAACACATTACCCATTATGATAGTTTTGCTTCCTACTAAATTACCTGCCAAAGGAAATATTGCAGGAGCATTAATGTTTCTTGGCCTGTTTTTTCTAATAAGGGTATAAGGAACATGATTTTGCTTTCCGTAGATTAATGCAAATTCTGAATTATCGCCGCAAAAAGGTCCCTGCACGCATCGTGCAGAGACCTTTTTTCAATTGTGCCGCAGGAACCACCTTTTCATCGGTACGCCTGCGGCGTACTATTGAAAATCAGGACTGATCGTAGTATAATTTGTAATATAAACAATGTGCGGGATTGCTCGTATAAATCGGAATTTACCTCTGATAATATCATGGCAGTTCAGCGGACAACTATAAAATTCATTTACATTAAAGCCGATAATCAGTCAATGTTGCAAATGTCTTAATTACTGACTGAAAGAAGCACTGATACAA
>JAFRUS010000011.1 GCA_017438745.1 Oscillospiraceae bacterium
ACGGTATCCGTGATTATTTGGCTGCGATGTCTTACATCGGCACTGCTAAGAAACATGGGAAAAATGCTTTTCAGGCTATCTTAAATGTTTTCGAAGGCAATCTATTTTATGCTATTGAAGATTGAGGTCCTGAACAGTTACCTTTTTTCAATATTCTCACTCCTCTCAAGACAATAATTTGTTCTCTGTTTTTTTACATTTTTCATCAGTCAAGATCAAAGAGTTTCCATCCGTCTGCAGTATTCTTTAAAAACGCACAATTATGTTCCGAATGACTTCCAAGGCCAATCTGAATGAAGCTGTCATCAGCACTGATAACTGAAAAACTTGTATCAAACAGGCCGTATTTACGATTGGATACGTCTTTATTACAGTAAAGAGAACCTCCGGACATCTTATAGACCGGATATTTACCGTTCACTCCTCTTATGTAGTCAATGCCTCTGAGCCTCAGATCAGCAACTGAAAGACTGCATATAAAGTTTTCAACCTCTGAGATATTTGAAAAGCGTTCATCGGTAACACGCTGATATACAACTGTCGTGCCGTCATATTCTTCAGTAAGCGTATCATTTTCATCTGTAGTGACTTCGCAGCAAAAAACAACTTCTTCAAGCGCCTTCAGTTCTTCAGCAGCTTTTTGTCCGATATCTTTATACTTATCATAAAGATCCTTAAAGTAAGTCGGGCCGTCCGGTATATTTGATATATGTTCATATCCGTCGATTTTCCATTTTCTGTCTTCAAGTACAAGGCTTACATGAACCGAACTGGCTCGAGCGTCAGGGGCATGATCGGCCATCATTACATCACATCTTTTGCCGTCATAGTTATATACATTGCCAGCGGCTACTGCCATCATCCTGATATCACTCGGAGAAGTCACATAAAGTTCACCGTCAATTATTTTGAAGATAGTATATCTCCCCGGAACCTCATCGTAGTTTGAGATATAGTGCTTATCAATAAATGACTCTGTAAAATAATCTTCAAGAGCAGTACGGACATCCTCTTCTGTATTATACTTATAATAAGAATCTAATTCACTGACTTTGTAATATCTCATCATATGCATAGTACCGCCATATGGGTTATAAGAATCAGCTCCTATCGGTTGTATTGCATTGAAGGAATATGTAACATCCGCACCGACTACTATATCCCTGTACTCAGGTTCGATATCCATAGCATAAACATGGTGTACGAATTCAAAATTAAAACTTTCGAGCTTAGGAAGAACTGCCAGTATATCAGAATAAACAGCAATGTTTTTGGGGTTTCTGAGCGGTGAATATTCATCCGCATTTTCTGAAGTAACTGAAACTGCCGTTTCAGGAGATGTAACCGAAGTCACGGCAGTCGAGAATGCAGCCGCCTTTTCAGTTTCCTGCACAGTCGTCTCTGCCGGTGTCTCTTCTTCAGTTGTTTCTACTGTCGTTGTGACCGTAGTTACTTCTTCTGTTGTTTCTTCCGTTTCATAAACCGGATCAGGATCCGACGTTACCGTTGTGACACTGCTATTAACTTCGCCAGTCTTTTCAGAGTTTTCTCCGTGCCTGATCTTATAAACTCCACCGCCTGTCAGCAATCCTGCTATCAAAACAACCGCCAGAACAGCAGCAGTCGTTTTCCGGCCAGCGTCTGCATTTTTATCTTTGCCTTCCGGCTGATTTATCTGTTTGTTTTCGTTATTATTCTTTTCGTTTTCCATATCATACCTCACTTAAAGCCCAATTGATGATTTCCAATTGCCGCTTTTCATGCGTTTTTTTTACAACCAAACCGACTGCCTTCCCGCATCAATAATTATACATCATCATCGCAAACAAGTCAATTATATATCAACATAAGGAAAAGAATTTTTACATTAGAAAAAAGAGGCGCTCTGTGCATCTGAATTAAAAATTGTGCCGCAGGCACCACCTTTCAATCGGTACGCCTGCGGCGTTCTATTCTAAAAAACAAAACATGAAGATCGCTCTTCATGTCTTGTTTTAATACTATGCACTGTCTTAATTCAAATCTGTTTTTTACCGGCAGTCCGAATTTGTATTGTATCTGGTATTAAAAGCTTGCCGTACCTGTCTTACAATGTTTCTTAATAACTTCTTTATGCCTACTGTCGTAAGGCGACCTTTCTTTATCATTTTATAAGTCTGAACACCTGTTCAGATGTAAGTTCAAGATTTTTCTGCGTTGTTTCAGGATTCATTGCTTCTTCGAGGCTCATAGGCTTTCGGAGTACCGAAAAGCATGCATCTATACCGCATGAATTTAATGAGCTGTCAGTAACTTTGAGCATTCCTGCAAATGCTATGACAGTTTTATTGTATTTCTTTGCCGCAGCAGCTATGCCAGCAGGTACTTTTCCCATAATACTCTGGTCATCGAGACAGCCTTCACCGGTAACAACTACATCGGCGTTTTCTATTTCCTTTTCAAGTCCGGATGCACTTATCATCAGTTCTATCCCCGGAACAAGTTCTGCATTCAGGAATGAACGAAATGCAAATCCCAGTCCGCCAGCCGCTCCGGAACCAGGATAATTCCTGTCAGCGTCCGGATATTTCTTCTCTGTAAGATCAGCAAACTTTTCAAGCCATGAATCCATTTTAACTACATTTTCAGGTTGAAGACCTTTCTGAGGACCGAATACTGCAGAACAGCCTTTATCTCCGTACAGAGGATTCTTTACATCGCAGGCAATACGGAAATGACAGCCTTTTAGTTCCGGAATAACATTACTGTCATCTATCTCAGCAATACTTTCAAGCCCTTTTCCGTAAATGCTTACGGGCTTGCCGTCATTTCCATAGAATTCATATCCGAGAGCCTTAAGCATACCAATACCACCATCATTTGTGGCGCTTCCGCCAATTCCAATGATAAAATCACGAGAGCCGCGATTTAGAGCATCGGCAATCATTTCACCTACGCCATAAGTCGTTGTGTTCATCGGATCTCTTTCGTTTTCTGCCAGAAGCGGCAGTCCGGCAGCGGACGCCATTTCCATTACGGCAAGTTTCTTTGAGTGATTAATTCCGTAAGAAGCATTTATCTTTCTGTTTATCGGGTCAGAAACTAAAACAGTTACTTTTTCACATCCAAGGTTGCTAATCAGAGCATTTGTAAGCCCTTCCCCGCCGTCGGAAACCGGTTTTACAATAACCTCAGCATTCGGATGAGCTTTCAGTATTCCCTTTTTAACAGCCGCTCCGGCCTGCTCAGATGAAATACAGCCTTTGAACGAATCTATTGCAATTACTACTTTCATATGATTTCTCCGTTAAGAATTATTTATATAGATTATAGCACGATGAAGTGGTGAAATCAAATTATAAACTAAAAGTCAGGGAAATTAATCTTGACACATCCTGTCTTATATGATATAATAACCACATATTTTCGAGAGAGGTGAGAAGATGAGAAGATAATCTGCTTTTGAACGCATAAATTATGAATACAGTGTATGTGGGATATGTGAAAACATATGCTGTAGTTTTGTGCTGCCAAAAGTGGATTATGTTCTCATAACCTCTTTTTGCTTTTATACTATCATCGGCAGGACTGCTATGTCCGTGCTTTGAGGTTATCTGTAACATATCGGAACTGTTTGGCGGCAAACGGTTCCGTTTTTTGTTAGCGGAACAGCAAAGGAGGAATGTTTATGTCACAGATAAGAGCTGACCACCTTACATTCAGCTATGAAGGTTCTGTGGAACCTGTATTTGAAAATGCAACTTTTACAATAGATACCGACTGGAAATTAGGACTTATCGGAAGGAACGGTAAAGGTAAGACTACCCTGCTCCGTCTTCTGACAGGCGAACTTACAGGTCAGGGCGCGATAATCAACTCTGTTCCTGTCGCCTATTTTCCCTACCGGATAACTTTAGAACAGATGAAGCTGTCTGCTGCTGAATTTGCCGAAGAACTTCGAATGGGCTGTGAAATGTGGCGCGTTATATGCGAACTTTCGGAGCTTGATGAAGATGCGGAAATACTCTATCGTCCGTTTGAAACACTCAGTCACGGACAGCGTACAAAGGCGCTTCTGGCAATACTGTTTTCAGGCGAAAATGATTTTCTGCTTATAGATGAACCTACAAATCATCTTGATGCAAAGGCGCGTGAAAATGTACGTGAATATCTTTCATCAAAGAAAGGATTCATACTCGTCTCCCATGACCGTGATCTGCTTGATGCATGTACTGATCATATTCTTGTACTCAACCGAAAGACTATAATGGTGCAGAGCGGTAATTTCTCATGCTGGAAGGAAAATCAGGAAAAACGCGATCAGTTCGCAAAATCGGAAAATGAAAAGCATCAGAAGCAGATTAAAAAACTTCGTCAGTCTGCAAAGCGTACATCAGAATGGGCTGATAAAAGCGAGCGTACTAAGATTGGATATGATCCGATAAAGGAACATGACCGACCAATTAGCGCACGCGCATACATCGGTTCAAAGACAAAGAAGATGCAAAGCCGGGTAAAAAACACCGAGATGCGTATTGAAAGAGAGATAAACGAACAGGAAGGACTGCTGCAGGATATAGAAGAAATTGCAGCGCTGAAAATGTCTCCTTTAACACATCACAAGGATACCCTGATATCACTGCGTGACTGCACTTTAAAGTACGACGGCGCTGATGAACCGGTACTAAGCGGAGTATCTTTCAGTGTAAAAAAGGGAGAGCGTATTGCGCTACACGGAACAAATGGTTGCGGAAAATCTACACTTATGCGGCTGATACTGCAAAGTGCAGGAGTAATCCCGCAGGATAATAAGCTTATCGTAAATGGTATCTGCGAAACGGCATCGGGACTTATCGTCTCGTATGTTCCGCAGGACACTTCTTTTCTTAAAGGCAGTATTCCGCAGTTCTGCGAAGAACGTGGTCTTGACCGGAGTTTATACTGTACGGTGCTTCGTCAGCTTGACCTCAGCCGTGCGCAGCTATCGAAAGATATTTCTGAATACTCTGCGGGGCAGAAGAAAAAAGTCCTGCTGGCAGCAAGTATACTGACACCTGCACATATCTATATATGGGACGAACCGCTGAATTTCATCGATATTTTCTCGCGTATGCAGCTCGAAACACTTCTGAATGAATATCAGCCGACTATGCTCCTTGCAGAACATGATGTTCGATTCCGTGAAAATATAGGAGCGGAAACGGTGAATTTATAACCCTGTATGTTGCCTGATTTCGATCAATCAACTATAATCAGGCATGAGCCATTATTCTTTCAACCTTTACATCACCATACAAATATGATACAATTAAATGGTAAATAACGAAACAGAAAGAAGGATTTTAAATGAGCGAAGTTATAGAACGCTTTTTAAGATATGTAAAAATAGAGACCACATCTTCGGAAACAAGTGAAACAGCTCCGAGTACGGCGGTTCAGCGTGATCTTGCATCACTGCTTTACAGGGAACTTACGGATATGGGAGCAGCTGATGTTTATTACGATGAGGAACACTGTTATGTGTATGCGAAGATACCGGCTTCGGCGGGGTACGAAAACAGAAAAACTCTCGGATTTATCGCACATATGGATACATCCCCGGAAGCCTCCGGCAAAGATGTTAAGCCGCGTATTATCGAAAACTATGACGGCGAGGATATCATTCTCAATGAGGAACTAAACATTGTACTGGAAACTGCAAAATATCCTGAAATAAAGGCCTATAAAGGTCAGAGCGTCATTGTAACAGACGGAACTACTCTCCTTGGCGCTGACGACAAGGCCGGAGTTGCTGAGATAATGACAATGGCAAATACCCTTCTCTCACATCCTGAGATACCACACGGACCGGTTACAGTCGCATTTACTCCTGATGAGGAGATCGGGGCTGGTACTGCGAATTTTGATATGGAACGCTTCGGTGCTGATTATGCCTATACTGTTGACGGCGGCGGTATCGGTGAGCTTGAATATGAAACATTCAACGCTGCTTCTGCTGTAATCACCATAAAGGGTATCAGTGTTCATACCGGCGAAGCTAAAAACAAAATGATTAATGCCGCTCGTATTGCCGCTGAATTCGATTCAATGCTCCCTGCTGAACAGAGACCGGAATTTACTGAAGGGCGTGAAGGCTTCTATCATCTTATGGGTATTGAAGGAGCAACGGAAACTGCAAAACTTGTTTACCTTATAAGAGACCATGACAGAATGCTGTTTGAAAAACGCAAGGCTATCATGTATGTCATCGGAGACCAGCTTAATCTGCGATACGGTGAAGAAACTGTTGATGTGAACATAAAGGACACCTACTACAACATGCGCGAAAAGATCGAGCCTGATTTTATGTTCCTTATCGACAATGCCTGTGAAGTAATGAAGGAACTCGGTGTAGAACCGAAGATCCAGCCAATCCGAGGCGGTACAGACGGCTCTGCCCTCTCCTTCCGCGGCCTCCCGTGCCCGAACATCTGCACCGGCGGCCACAACTACCATGGCAGATTTGAATACTGCTGCGCAGATTCAATGGAGAAGATCGTGGAGATACTGGTAAGGCTGACGGCGAAGTGATGATGATATCAATCGTTTCATCGGTACAAATCAGCAAAAAAGATAAAGCGTAGAATATTCTGATTTGTTTGATAAGTAGCGCAAATCAGATTTTCCATAAATAAAAAAGCGAGGAATTTCGATGTTCCTCGCTTTTTCTGGTTTATTGCATTTTGTCTTAAGATTTAAGATATCTCATTCAGATAGAGAGTAACCTTGTTCTGAATTGATTTTGCTACTTCTTCGGCAGTTCGGTCTTCGGAATAGAAATATTCATCAAGTTCGCTGTTTACGATGTCTGAAACCTTTCTGTACATCATATCGGTCACTGCAGGCATGGTATAGATGCTGCGGTATGCTTTTTCATCTTCAGAAGTAAAGTCAGTATACTCATCACTATAACTCATTTTTACATCTTCATTTATCTGGTTTTCCATTAAAGATGAATTCGATGAAACACATGAAATAGAGATGGAACCATAGCCATCTGATGTAATATATGAGTATTGTCCGTTTTGATAATTATTCTCAAAAACCCCCAGTATATATCTGATAAATTCCCATGCACTTTCCTTGTGTTCTGAACTGCTGGTTATACCGAAAGACATGACAGGCTCTATAATTCTGGTACCGCCTTTATCCGACGGCCACCCTGAAACATATTTGATATCTGAGGTGCTGTTAAAGAATACACCGGTTTCCTGCAGATAATCATTCACAGATGAGATTCGCTCCGGGACCAGTATATACTCCCTGTTCAGATAATCCCCGGATTCATTTAGTTCATTAACTTCTTCTGAAGTGAGCACTTCCTGCTTTAAAAACTTTATAAGCGATGCAAACTCGTCGTTGTCAAAATTGCATTTTTTACCTGCAAGATCTACGTGCTCAGTGCAATACGTTAATAAAGTGTTCGCTATAGCATTATCATAATACATATACTCAGTATTGAAAACAAGATTATTATACGGAAACAGATCTTTGTCACCGGTATCGAGGGACGCAAATTCGTTATAATCCCATTTTTCATGTTTTTCATCTGAAAACAGTACTGACTGAATGATCCCTGCAGGAATAGTATACAGGCAGTCGTTATAGGTAAATAAATCAGTTATATATCCGGAAATACTGTTAGGATCGAACTGTGGATCCGCATCTGCAATCTGTCTCAAATCAGTAAAAAGGCCTTTCATGATATACGCTGAAAGATCAAGATTATCCATCATTATAATATCAGGAATATCGTTATTGATGATATCTCTTGAAAGAGCATCCCCGACTATATCGTTATAGGATTTTCCTGTGTCAGCTTCAGCATCATTCCAGTACTTCGAATAGTCTTTTGTAAGAATATAACAGGTGTCGCTTTTCTTATTGAATTCCGAAACAAGATTCATAGTATTGTAATCATAAGGAACTGCCAGGGTTATAACTTCTCTTGAATTAAGTACCGCAAGACGTTCCTCATCGGCCTTTACAAGTTTGATACCGTCATTGCAGAGGATCTCTGTGTCGCTGACTGCCAGTGATTCACCGCTGCGATAACAGTTACTTGTAAATTCTGAAAATGATGCGATTGACTCAGTTTTCCCTGTGTTTTCGTTCCAGCCAAGAATTTCTGTGTCTTCATACATGATAATATCATGATCACCGTATCCGTTTCTGAATACAGGCCAGCTGTCGGAATATGAAAATGATGTAACCTTTTCACCCATATCACATTTTTCATGATCATATTTGTATATCTTGCATGGTTCGTCTGGGCCGTACTCTTCGACAACTATGTATTCAGTATTATTATCATTCCGCACCAGTGATATTCCGTAATGCTCTTCATTCACTTCGGGGAAAATCGTATTTTTCAGATTTCCCGTAGTATCATAAACCATTATACATGCATTATCCTCTTCGTCCTGATAAACTATCATCAGATCGCCTGATGAATTCATTATCATTCCGCCGGTATATGCTTCAAAATGAAGTTCAGGCAGTGTAAAAAGCGGAGTGTCATTACCGTCTTTTTCATGGCGGTATACTGAATTGCATACAGATTCATAAGTATATCCGTCATCAGAGCCCTTTAGCATGTGTTCTGAAGAAATATAGTAGAAAGTACCGTCAGGCGAAATACATGATGGTCCGTTTCCTTCGCATTCCGTTATTATTGTTTCACCCGTTTTTCTGTCTATTTCATATAAATATGATGAACCGACATCAGCAAGGGCAACGTAAAGACTGTTTCCGTTTAAATACGCTGATCTGAAGTTAGAAGCAAGCTTTGGAAGCTTATCATCAGATACTATGAGTTCCTTGCTGTCATCTTCGTAGCTGTACCCGTAGATCCCGTCCGAACATACATAAACCATGTCATAGTTCTCAGAAGGTCCTATGAAGTCATTTACACCGTACAGATCATACATGTGGACAAGATCACCGGTCTTCGGATCAATGACATCAACAGATTGCTGGCTTGTCAGGACAACGTTTCCGTCTTTGTCAGTGAAAAAACCGGTTACTATATCTCCAAGAGGATTTTCACCGGTGAGTTTAGTCAGTTTGTCATTTTCATCTAAAGTGTAAATGGTGTAATACTCATATTTCAAATCCATTATGAAATATATCTTTCCGTCGTCAGAAACACATAAATCGCTTAAGTAAAGATCTTGAGACATCTGATCTGATAAATCAGTCTGTTTAACAAGGTTAAAAGATGAATCAAAATATTTAAGTATATTATTACGTTCCATCACGTATATGTTTCCGGATGAATCTGAATGCGCGTACCAGACTTTTTCAGTATCCAGGATTTTCTTATTGCCGCCGTTAAGATCAGATGAAAAAATTTTGTCATATTCTTCGCCAGTTCCGTAATATACCATTTTCTTGTCATCACGGTAAATTATTTTCCTGGCTTCTGTTTCATCATGGTCGTCAGCTGTAACTGAAGAATCAGTCATATCTACGATATATCCGTTGGTTTCTGACGCAAAGACAGATTCCGGGTCAACAGGTTTGAAATAGTATATTTTATCATTGCTCACAGCAGCAGGATATGCACCGGTAAGGTCTTCGTCACTTACTTTTTCCTCATCATAAAAAAGTGTGATAGTATCATATCCGCTTGCTTTCTTTTCCCATGAAGTATTTTTTATTTCGCCTTCTGTCACAGAATCAGCGGATTTCAGCGGATCTTTAGTCTCTTTTTCGCATGATGCAGTCACAACAGTAAGTGACAGTGCGAGTATAAAGCTTATTATTCTCTTTATTTTCATTTATTTTTCCTTTCGTTCATATACACATTTTATTCGCGCTTCTCTCAGGTATTCAAACTGTATATTATACCGGCCACAGATTTTCCTTCACGGAAAGTGAAGTTCTGACTGAATTAGCCTTTGTACAGTCATACGCGAATATTCCGAAGTAGGATGTTTTCCCGCTCTCGGATGATACTTTAATGAAATCAGGAATATCTTCCGGCACACGAAGCTTTTTGCTGACGGTATAATCCAGTTCAAAGAAATTCACAGGAATAAGCTCACCGTTTCTTCTGACAAATGCGTGAAGTTCTCCTGTTTTAACTTCAAATTCAGTATCAGCGTCAAGCGCTTCTCTTACTGTAATGCCGTCGATTTTTACAGGAGCATCTTTATTCTGAAATTTGGAAACGATTTTCTGGAAACCGGCGCGGGAATTTGCGTCGCCCTTAAACTGATCTGTTTCCGTAAGATTCAAAGCTTCCTCTTCGGTGATACGTTCGTTAGTGTGGAGAAGATAATTGATATTTCCCTCTTTATCATATCCTGCAACATAGGCGTCTTCGGTAAATACGGTTTTACCGCCTGCGGAAATTACTTTTACAAACAACTCTTTTCCTTCTGTCTCGGTGATCTTATACGGGATAAGGCCAAGGGAAAGAAGAATTCCGGCCTCAGGAGTATTATAGTTTTCCACTTCAGGAGCTTTTACAAACTTTCTGTAATTTTCGCTGCTGTCGAGGGGGATGCTGATGAAACCGAAGTCAGCGCGGTCTTCATTGAATTCATCAATGCTTTTCTGAAGCTCTTCATCATAAACGACCTCAGAAACGCTTGTTTCCGTGTCATCAAATGGTTTGTTACTGTTGAGCTGACCGTAAACCGGCAGTGCGATACACAGTACTGCAGCCAGCGAAGCGCATACAGTGATGATCTTTCCCCTGGTGTTATGTTCTTTATTCTTTACGGCTACAATTATTTCGCCGGACAGTTCGTTATGAAACTGCAGATCTTCAGGCACTTCCGAGCCTAAAAGATTTCCAAGCATTTTATCCAGACGTTCGTCGTTATACTTACTCTTCATGTTCCATCTCCTTCCTTAAAAGTACTTTCGCCGCGTTAAGACGTGATTTTACTGTACCTGTCGGTATACCGAGAATTTCAGCTGTTTCTTTTTCGGAATAGTCATTGAAATATCTTAAAACAACTACCACGCGGTATTTTTCAGACAGTCGTTTTACAGCTTTAAGCAGTTCTTTATATTCTTCATGAGTCGCTGTATCATCATCGTCCGGTATCATTTCAAAGAATTCATCATGCTCATCGTTTGATCCGAACAGCAGCGGTCTTGAATTATACAGTCGTCTTAGCGTGGATTTATAGGTATTCACACAGATCCTGAATATCCATTTTTCAAATTCCTGCGAGGCATCATAGGTTTTATAATACTTAAGTGCTCTGAGACAGGTGTCCTGAAAAAGGTCAGCAGCATCGTGATGATCTCTGCAGAGGTTGATGCAGAGTCGCGACAGTCGTTCTCCGCATTTTTCAATATGTTCGCTGATATCAGTTTTGCTTTTCAAATGCTGCTCCTTTCCTTGTTTTGAAGTCCTTCATTATATATTACTCATTCGCTGCACTAAAAGTTCGGTGAATTTTAAAAAATTATTTATAATCAGTGTTTTTCCTGAGAAAATTTGCTGTACATAAAAAAAGCGGGGATGTTCCCCGCTCTTGTCTTATTCATCTTTTTCTTTGTCTGGTTTTGCCGGTTCTCGCGTAAAACTCTTTCTTTTCCTCATACAGCATTTCATCGGCCTGGTGGTAAAGGGAGTCTATCGTACTTCCCTCTGATTTCATAGCGTAGCCGATGGAACAGGTGTAAGGAGTTTCAGAGACTTCAGCTCTGATACGTTCGATGAGTGATTTGACCTCATCTTCGCCGGAACCTATGCACAGAATAACGTATTCGTCGCCGCCTATTCTGTAGACGCGCTGTCCTTTTTTATGAGCTGCCGTCCAGAAACAGTCAGCCAGTGCCTTGAGTGCAGTGTCTCCGGCCACATGACCTTCGCTGTCGTTTATTTCCTTTAAGCCGTTCATATCCATTGTTATAACTGCCGTTACATCATTGATATATTTTTCAGCATCGGAATAATAGGTCTGACGGTTTAAAAGTTTTGTCAGCGGATCACGTTTTGTGAACTGCTGAAGCAGATAAACGTAGTAAAGCATGATGTCGATTGCAATTGTAATGTTGAACCAGTGCATATCAGCTGTTTCAACGAACAGAGGTGCAACGAGGCAGAACAGCGAAGTTAGAGCCATGTAGAACAGTATTCTGTAATCTTCTCTTTGTTTTCTGCCGCTTTTAAATACGTTTATGAGGAGATAAGCAAGATAAAGTGCATTGATGAAATACGTCAGATATCCAAGAGTTCCTCTGTGAAAATGATTATGTTCATCTATGATGAAAACTATACCGGTCGGTATTGAAATAAAACACAGTGCTGCGTTGAGGATCGCAGGAAACAGAAGATAGGCTTTCTGTTTCGGATAAACTATCATAACTATATTAACAAGAATAAATGCAATAAGCGAATAGCATACGGCACTCAGTACAGGCCTGAGAATATTGAAATTCTCCTGATTTCCGAGATAAGTTTCAATGTAACAGGCCACTGAGTATAACAGAAGCATAACATTGGTAGCAGCTATCCGGTTTACCATTCTTTTTTCAAGATGTATTTCAGAAGTCAGAGCTATAGTCATTCCCAGAATAAGGACCAGCATTCCCCAGTGGTCAGAAAAATAATCAAATACAGACATACGATCCCCCCACCCTTAAATTAAAATTTTTATTCAGCTGCCATAGCAAGAAGTTCTGCCTCGGAGAGAATGGCAATACCAAGTTCTTCAGCCTTTGTAAGCTTGCTTCCGGCTTCTTCACCGGCAACAACGTAGTCAGTTTTCTTTGAAACTGAAGAGGAAACTTTACCGCCCATGTCTTCTATGATCTTTTTGGCTTCATCACGTTTGAGAGTAGGAAGAGTTCCTGTAAGAACGAAAACCTTTCCTTCCAGTTTGTCGCTCTTTTTGCTTGAAGCGTATGTGAAATTAAGTCCGTGAGCACGGAACTTTTCTATAAGACTTACAAGATGAGGTTCTCTGAGTGATTCGTAAACTCCCTGTGACATGACATCACCGAAACCGTCTATTGAAGATATCTCAGTAACATCAGCATTCATAATAGCGTCAAGGCTTCCGAACTTTTCACAGAGAAGAACCGCAGCTCTCGCACCGATATTTCTGATACCAAGACCGAAGATAAGCTTGTCGAGAGTATTTGACTTTGAAGCTTCGATAGCCTTGATAAGATTTCCTGCTGATTTTTCCTTGAAACGGTCAAGAGTCATAAGCTTGCTTTCAGTAAGATCGTAAAGATCAGCCGCTGAAGTGATAAGCTTGTTATCCACTAGAAGAGCAACGATAGCGTCACCGAGACCGTCTATGTTCATGGCCGGCTTTGAAGCAAAGTGGATAATATTCTTAAGAAGCTGTGCAGGACATGATGTGTTAGGACATCTTAAAGCACTTTCCTCATCAACGTGGATAGCCTTTGTTCCACAGACCGGACAGACTTCAGGAAGATTGTAAGGAACTGATCCTTCAGTGTGAGAAACGGAATTAAGAACTTCCGGAATGATATCCCCTGCTTTTCTTACAGTGATGGTATCACCGATACGGATATCCCTGTCAGTGATGAACTGCTGGTTGTGAAGCACTGCACGGGAAACGCTTGTTCCTGCGAGAAGCACCGGGTCAAAGACGGCTACAGGAGTAATGGCACCTGTTCTGCCGACGTTTACTTCGATCTCACGTAATACTGTTTCCTTTTCCTCCGGCGGAAACTTATATGCAACAGCCCACTTAGGATACTTCGAGGTAGCACCCATTATATTACGCTGTGCAAAATCATCAACTTTGATAACAACGCCGTCTATGTCAAAAGGATAAGTGGCACGGTTGGCACCTATCTTGTTTATTTCAGCTTCTATCTGCTCGTATGTTGTACACGGAACATAGCTCGGAATGGTCTTGAAACCGAGTTCCTTTATGTAGTCAAGTGACTCCTTGTGTGATGAAACTGCCTTGCCTTCGTTCTGCTGGATGTTAAATACAAAGATATCAAGTTTTCTTTCAGCAGTGATCTTCGAACTTTTCTGTCTGAGAGAACCGGCTGCAGCGTTACGAGGGTTCTTGAAAGGCGTCTCATCATTAAGTTCCTGCTTCTCAACCAGCTTGAAAAAGCTGTCACGAGGCATATATACCTCGCCTCGTACTTCGAGAAGCGGAATAGAACTGTCAATTTTAAGAGGGATCGATCTGATGGTCTTAAGGTTTGCGGAAACATCCTCACCTACGAAACCGTCACCTCTTGTTGAACCTACAAAGAATTCTCCGTCATGATATTCAAGCGAAACGGAAAGACCGTCTATTTTAGGCTCAACGATAAATACAGGAGAAGTAAGCTCGGAAATGCACTTTTCCGTAAAAGCCTTAACCTGCTCAAATGAGAAAACGTCCTGAAGGCTTCCCATCTGTACCTTGTGAGTTACCTTTTCAAAATTATTGAGAGCCTGACCGCCTACACGCTTTGTAGGAGAATTTTCATAAGCAAGCTCCGGAAACTCTGCTTCAAGCTTCTTAAGCTCCTGCATAAGCATGTCATATTCATAGTCATCCACGGTCGGATTGTCAAGCACATAGTAAGCGTGATTATGCTTATTTATTATTTCAGTGAGCTCATCGACTCTGTTTTTAGCTTCATTAAGATCCATTCATATATCTCCTTTATAAACACATTCAGGGAACTGCGAAACCAGTTGGCAGTTCCCTAGAAAAATTATCCGTAAATTTCATTGAAGAAGCATGAATAGCTTCCTGTGTGACAGGCAACGCCTGTCTGTTCTACATTTACGAGAAGTGTATCATTGTCACAGTCACCGTAAATGGATACGACTTTCTGAAGATGTCCGCTTGTAGCTCCCTTGTTCCAGTATTCCTGACGTGAGCGGCTCCAGAACCATGTATATCCTGTTTCAAGTGTTTTCTTAAGACTTTCTTTGTTCATATATGCAAGCATAAGAACGGTTTTTGTATTGACCTCATAGCATATAGCCGGGATAAGTTCTCCCTTTACAAAGAATTTATCGAGGTCATTAAGATCGATCTTTACCATATAATCTCCTTATTATCTGACAATAACGCCTTTATTTCTGCAGTAGTCCTTTACTTCGCCTACTGTAAGTTCCTTAAAGTGGAAAAGTGAAGCAGCAAGAGCGGCTGTAGCTCCTGTCTTTTCAAATACTTCATAGAAGTCGTTTATCTTTCCTGCACCGCCGCTTGCAATAACAGGGATAGAACAGTTATCACATACAGCCTTAAGCATTTCAATGTCAAATCCGGCCTTTGTTCCGTCAGCATCAATGGAATTGAGACAGATCTCTCCGGCACCGAGTTTTTCGATAGTGTGTACCCAGTCAATAAGATCAAGCTTCATGTCAACACGTCCGCCGTTGATATATACTGTCCACTTGTGATCAGCGATCTTCTTTGCGTCAATACCAACACAGATGCACTGGCTTCCGAAAATGTCAGCACCTGCTCTTATAAGATCAGGATTCTTTACAGCCTGTGAATTTACAGAAACTTTATCCGCACCGGCTCTGAGAGTTTCACGGATATCATCAACTGTCTTTATGCCGCCGCCTACTGTAAGAGGAACGAAAACCTTCTTTGCAGTTTCACGTACAACATCGAGAAATACACCTCTGCCTTCAAAAGAAGCAGTGATATCATAGAAAACTATTTCATCAGCACCCTGCTTGTTGTACTCCTCAGCACAAGCAACAGGATCACCGACTTCCTTAATACCTTCAAAATTAACGCCCTTGACTACCTTGCCGTCACGCACATCAAGGCACGGTATGATTCTCTTTGCAAGCATCTGTTATTCTCCTTCCGCTACTGCGATAGCCTCTCTCAGATCAAGAGTTCCCTTGTAGATAGACTTGCCACAGATAGTTCCGTAAAGGTTCATTGCTTTACAGATTTTAATGTCTTCAATTGTGTGAACGCCGCCGCTTGCGATGATATTGCACTGCTCATCAGTGCCTTCTGCAAGAGCTTTAAGCTGTTCGGCATTTACTCCAGAGAGCGTTCCGTCCTTTGAAATATCTGTAAAGATAAAATACTTTACGCCGAATTTTATCATTATATTTGCAAGCTGGATGTAGTTCACATCTGATTCTTCAAGCCATCCTTCAGTGGCAACCATACCGTTCATGGCATCGATACCTACAACGATCTTTTCGCTGCCGAACTTGTCGATCGCTTCCTTTACGAGCTTAGGATTTTTAAGAGCAACTGAACCGAGAATAACTCTGGAAATACCCATACGGAGATATTCATCAATTGTTTCAAGACTTCTGATACCGCCGCCGAGCTCTACCTTAAGACCTGTCTTTTCTGCAACGTCAGTGTAGATCTTTGTATTTACCGGTCTTCCCTCTTTGGCACCGTCAAGATCAACCATGTGGATCCATTCAGCACCGGCTGCTTCAAAACCCTTAGCAGTTTCGAGATAGTCAGAAGCTACCTTTTCAACGGTATTGAAGTCGCCTTTGAAAAGTCTTACACAGTTTCCGTCTTTAATATCTATAGCTGGAAGTATTATCATTTTATAAGCCCTCCGAAGTTTTTAAGTATCTGTAAGCCTGTGTTTCCGCTCTTTTCAGGGTGGAACTGAGCGCCAAAGACAAATTTGCCGTCTGTAACAAGTGCCGGTACCTTATCCGGATATTCACAATACGCAGCAATGTTTGCATCGTCACAGTAAGCCTGGAATGAATGAACGAAATAAACGTACTCATTGTCGCCGAGACCGTTCATAAGAGGACAGTCATTAAGCTTTTCGAGCTTGTTCCAGCCCATATGCGGGATGATATATCCAGGGGCTACTATTTTGTCAACCTTACCGCCGATAAGTCCGAGGCCATCTGTTTCCTCGAATTCATAGCCTTTTTCAAAAAGCATCTGCATTCCGAGACAGATACCAAGAAGCGGCTTTTTCTTTCCTTCTTCCTTGATAACATCAGTAAGTCCTGAGTTTCCGAGCATTTTCATAGCTTCCGGAAAAGCACCTACGCCCGGAAGAATGAGTGCATCAGCTTTTATAAGGTCATCCTTGTCGGATGTGAGTTTGTTTTCAAAACCTAAGTAATCCAGTGCATTCTTTACGCTGAAAATATTGCCTGCACCGTAATCGATAATTGCGATCATCAGAGAACTCCTTTCGTGGAAAGTGTCTTTCCGCTTTCAGTAAACTCCACTGCTTCCTTAAGAGCGTGTGCGCAGGACTTGTAGATAGCCTCGCACTTGTGGTGATCGTTTGAGCCGTACATGAGGTTTATGTGCATTGTAATGCCAGCGTTGAAGGCGAAAGCTCTGAAGAACTCCTCTGTAAGGCATACGTCATATCCTCCGCAGCTCTGGTTTGTAAATTCCGCATTGAATACGAGGAACGGTCTGTTGCTTATGTCAAGGCTTGTCATAGCAAGAGACTCGTCCATCGGAATGTAGAATGTACCGTAGCGCTTGATGCCTGACTTGTCGCCCAGAGCAGCTGCAAGAGCCTGTCCGAGAGCGATACCTGTATCTTCTACAGTGTGGTGTCCGTCAACGTGAAGATCGCCCTTTACGCTTATATCCATGCTGATACCGCTGTGTACGGAAAGTGCTGTGAGCATGTGGTCAAAAAAGCCGATACCTGTATCAATATTGGCTGTGCCTTTTCCGTCAAGGGTAACTTTTATATTTATATCTGTTTCACGGGTAGTACGTGTAACTTTTCCTGTTCTTTCCATAATCATTTCAGGATCTCCTTAAGAGCTGCAAAGAGCTCGTCCATTTCTTCAGGTGTACCTACTGTGATTCTGAGGTGGTTGTTGATTCTCGGCTTGTTCCAGTATCTTACGAAGATCTTCTTTTCCTTAAGTGCTGCAAAGATTTCTGAAGCTGGTTTTGACTTATGTGAAGCGAATATGAAGTTACTCTTTGAATCAGTAAACTCAAATCCGAGTTCTGCAAGCTTTTTCTTTGAATATTCTCTTGTGTCCACGATCTTCTTAACCGTACTTACGAAATATTCTTCATCTTTTATAGCCTCGGCTCCGCAGAGCTGTGTAAGAGGAGTCATTGTATATGAGTTGATGGAGAACTTTACGTCATTCATGTACTTAATGAGCTTTTCACTGCCTATTGCATATCCGATTCTCATGCCTGCCATTGAACGGGATTTTGAAAAGGTCTGGATAACAAGCAGATTTTCGTACTTATCGATAAGTGAAAGTGCACTTTCAGCACCGAAATCAACGTAAGCTTCGTCGATTATAACAACTGAATCGGCATTTGCCTTAACGATGTCTTCTATCATTGAAAGTCTTTCCTCGCAGCCTGTAGGTGCATTAGGATTAGGGAAAATGATTCCCCCGTTCTCACACTTGTAGTCTGCTGGATCTATCTTAAAATCAGCTGTAAGCGGCTTCTGAACAAACGGTATTCTGTAAACATCTGCCCATACATCGTAGAATGAGTATGTTATGTCAGGGAAAAGTACCGGCTTTTCTGAATTGAAGAATGTCAGAAAAGCAACTGAAATAACGTCGTCTGAACCTACGCCTACAAATACCTGTGAAGGCTTTACGTTATATCTTTCTGCAATGGCATCAACGAGAACTGTCGCATCCGGATCAGGATAGAGTCTCATTTTATCGCAGTTATATTCGTCAAGTATCCTTTTTACCTTTGGTGAAGGAGGATACGGGTTTTCATTGGTATTAAGCTTTATTACTTTTTCTTTCGGCTGTTCGCCCGGAGTATACGGTACGACTTTGCGTACATTATTCTCCCATGAACCTGTTGACATAATTTTCGCTCCTTAAAAATACTTGCCTCTTCAGTGTTATGATTTTTCATAAACTTTGAAGAGGAATCCGGAAATGTTTCCGGATTCCGTCATGCATCATTCAAATCTTACCTTGATAGCATTGGCGTGAGCTGTAAGACCTTCTCTTTCAGCGATAAGAACAATATCGTCCTTTGCTTCTTCAAGAGCTTCCCTTGTGTAGTAGATAAAGCTTGAACGCTTTGTAAAGCTCTGAACACCGAGCGGTGAGAAAAATCTTGCTGTTCCGCTTGTAGGAAGAACGTGATTCGGTCCTGCGTAATAGTCGCCGAGCGGTTCTGAAGCGTACTGGCCAAGGAATACTGAACCGGCATTGTCGAGCTTGCCGATGTATTCAAGCGGATTTTCAAAGAGGACTTCAAGGTGTTCCGGAGCAATGGCATTTGCTATTTCAACTGCCTTTTCCTTATCCTCACAGATTATAGCTGCGCCGAAGTCTGTAAGTGACTTTTCGATGATCTCTTTTCTTGAAAGGTATTCCATCTGGCGCTTTATTTCAGCTTCAGTCTTTTCAACGAGTGATTCATCTGTTGTAACGAGTATTGCTGAAGCAAGTTTGTCGTGTTCTGCCTGTGACATGAGGTCTGCGGCTACGAACTTCGGATCTGCTGTGCTGTCAGCGAGAACGAGGATCTCACTTGGTCCTGCGATCATGTCGATGTCAACTGTTCCGTAAAGAAGCTTCTTGGCTGTAGCAACGAAGATGTTGCCAGGACCAACGATCTTGTCAACTTTCGGAATAGTATCAGTACCGTATGCCAGTGCTGCAATGGCCTGAGCACCGCCTGCAAGGAATACTCTGTCAACACCGCAGAGGGCTGCAGCAACAAGTATATCCTTGTTCGGTGTACCGTCCTTAAGAGGAGGTGTGATCATGATGATCTCTTTAACGCCTGCAATCTTTGCAGGAATAGCATTCATAAGAACGCTTGAAGGATATGCAGCTGTACCGCCCGGAACGTAGAGACCAACCTTTGCAAGACCTCTGATCCTCTGGCCGAGAATAACACCGTTGTCCTTTGGTGCTATGAAGCTTTCAGTCTTCTGTCTGTTGTGGAAGTCGCTGATGTTTTCGATAGCGTTTAAAAGTGCGCTTACCAGTTCTTCGTCTGCTTCTGTAAGTGCATCGTTGATTACTTCGCGCGGAACTTCAAAATATTCAGGCAGCTTTCCGTCAAACTTAAGCGTGTATTCCTTTACTGCTTCGTCGCCGTTTTTACGTACATTATTTATTATGTCACTTACAATGTCTGTGATTTTTTTATCTGTTTCAACGTTACGTGCTTCAAGTTCCTTAAGGAACTTGTACTCGTCAGTACCGTTTGCCTTTATTTTCTTTATCATTTTGTAATTATCCTTTCGATTACTCTGCGATCTTCTTTTCGATTTTTTCAACTAATGCTTCGATCTCCTGCTGACGCATCTTCATACTTACTGTATTTACGATGAGTCTTGCAGCGATAGGAGCGATATCTTCCTTGACTTCAAGGCCGTTTTCCCTGAGTGTTGTACCTGTTTCAACGATATCAACTATACCGTCGGAAAGGTCGAGAAGCGGAGCAAGCTCAACTGAGCCTTCAATCTTAACGATCTCAACGTCCATACCCTTTGCTTCGAAGAAATTTCTTGCAACGTTAGGGTATTTTGTAGCGATAGTCTTTACACCGAAACCGCCGTAGAAATTAACGCCCTTCTTGCCTGCAAGAGCAAATTTGCACTTGCCGAATCCTAAATTAACTATTTCAAAGAACTTGCCAGGCATTTCCATGATAGTATCCTTGCCGACAACACCCATGTCACAAACGCCTCTGTCAACGTATGTGATAACGTCTGCAGCCTTTGCAAGAACTACTTCAAGATTTGCGTCCGGAATGCTTAAAATAAGCTTTCTGCCTTTTTCGTGTACCTCAGTACAGTCGAAACCGAGGCTTTCGAGAAGTCCTACTGTATCTTTTTCAAGTCTGCCCTTTGTAAGAGCGATCCTTAATGGTTTAGACATTTTATTACACTATCCTTTCGGTTGATGACTTATATTTCCTTAACTGTCTCGCCTACTGAAATGATCTTGCCGATCTTAACTTCCGCAGCGTATTTTCTTACTTTTTCGATATCATTGAAAGCAGCAAGTTCAACTTTCATGCCCTTGGCGCGAAGCTCGCGTGCATGGAGAACAGCCTTCATTTCATATCCTTTTTCACAGAATACGATGGCTTCAACTTCCCTTACAGCAATCTTTTCATTTCTGAGACGAATCTTGGCAACAGCATCTACGTTTACTGCAAATCCTGTAGCAGGAACGTCGTAACCGAACTCAGCAATAAGCTTGTCATAACGACCGCCTGAGATGACCGGTTCGCCGTATCCTTCCATGTATCCCTTGAGGATAACGCCTGTGTAGTAGTCAGTCTTGTTTACCATACCAAGGTCAACTGTAACTCTTCCCTTAAGTCCGAGTTTTTCGATGTCCTTGAAAAGTTCCTTAAGGCTTGCAAGGATAGCATCAGTCTTTTCATCGGAGAAAAGCTTTGCTGCCTTTTCGAATACTTCTTCACCGCCGAAAAGACGCGGAAGCATCTTAAGAGCCTTTGTAATGCTGTTATCGCCGAAAGTATCAAGGAAATCGTTAAGAGCAGGATAATTCTTCTCTTCAATGAAGTCCCTGATAGTTTCTTTGTCTTCATCTGTAGCACTGAGCTGATTCATGAGTTCCTTGAAATAACCGATGTCGCCGATCTCAAGTGAGTAATCTCCTGTGCTGCATTTTTCAAGAACTGCTGCTGCAGTTTCAATAACTTCAAAATCTGTTATTCTGTCGGATGAACCGATAAGTTCAATACCTGCCTGACAGATCTGATCGCTTCTGCCGCGCATCTGTGTGCTTACATTAAAAGCATACTGGTCGTAGCAGAGTCTGAGCGGAAGTGTCGCTTCCTTAAGTCTTGTAGCAACTACTCGTGCTATAGGCATTGTGGATTCAGGTCTTAAAACAATAAGTCTGCCCTTACGGTCTACAAGTTTATAAAGTTCTTCCTGAGGAAAATGTCGTGAATTAAGGGTAAAAACATCAAGGAACTCAAGTCCCGGAGTAATAATTTCGCTGTATCCTCTTTCCATGAAAACTTCGGAAACAGCCTTTTCCACTGTTCTTCTCATTACACACTCTTTAAATAAAAGGTCGTTAGTTCCTTCCGGTGTGATAAGGTTGTTATTTTTCATTTTTATCCTCATTTCTTGTTGTAGATTTAGCGGGCACTTTAGCGTGCTAATATGCTAATATGATAACATAATACCATAAAAAAGTCAAGTCTATCAGTTATGCATAAAGACTGCATTTGAAATTTTGTAAGATTGTATAAAAACAGTTAAGATGCCGAAGCGAATATAAGCACGGTGACTATCTGTACATACCACTTAGTATGCGTTCTTTAAGCAGAAGAAGATCAATTATATTCACCTTGCCGTTATCGTCCATATCAGCATACCAGGTAACGTTTTCGCTTAGTAATGTCTCGTTTTGCATATATGAAAGCATAAGAAGCAGATCGGATGAATTAACTTTATTGTCTTCATCGATATCTCCTTTTTTCGGATCGCTTTGTGAAACCGGTGTTGAAGGAGTCGGTGGATCTTCCGAAGGCGTCGGCTCTGGTGAAGGAGTAGGTTCTGGAGATACCGGAGTCGGAGATACTGTCGGTTCAGGTGAAGGAACAGAAGCCTGTTTCTTTAAATAAAACTCACAGTCATCTACAGAACCGTATCCGCCAGCTTCACCGTTAAGTTCTATCCATATACCGATGGTATCGCCTTTCTGCGCTGAAAACTCAACAGTTGATTCCTGCCAGTTGTCATATGATGTAACTGAACCGGTATCGTCTTTTACAGCAGAGCCGTTAATTGATATCATAGTTTTATAGGATGTCTTTTCACCGGCAAGCCAGTCTGTAAAAACATATGAGCCGGTTTCAGGTGCTGTATATTCAGCGTAAAGTCCGGTGTACTGGAAGGCGTTTGCTGAATACCAGTGAGCTGCATAGCTTCCTGTACGTGTCATTTCACCGTTTACTTCAAACTTGGCATATTCCCCTGTTGTGGTATTTTCAAGTTTCCATCCATTACTGCCATCTTCAAATCCCGGATTATCAAGCAGATTATCTTTCTGATCTTCAGGCTGAGTATTTTTGTCCGACTTAATATGGCTGTAAACATAGAGCGAATCGAGCGGGCGTCCGTCCTGAGAGAAAAGAGCCTGGTTATCCACAGATGAACCACCGGACCATTTGCCTCCGTCTTCGTCGTATTCGCCGGAAGCTTTAGTTGCCCATCCGGATCCGTCACGTTCCCAGAGGGAAAGGTTGTGTTCGTAGTTATCGCCTACTGTGATCCACGCCGGTTCCCAGTAAAATGCGCCTATTCCCTTCGGTCCACTCTTGGCAACTGCGTCAAATACGTTTGTAAGTGCGTCGGTCTGTCCCTGAACGCTTACCGGATAGGATACGTAGTTTCCGAGTGAGGATTCATCACCGATAGTATTGGCAAAGTTATCTGAATCTTCAAAAGTATTTGCCCATGAAGTCTCTGCAACCATTACGTACTTGTTATACTTTCTTGCAATATTGCCGAGTACATTTGTCAGGTTCTGCGGAGTTCCGTGCCAGTAAGGATAGTAGGATGAAGCGAACACGTCATAATCAACGCCGTAAGTCTTCAGATTACCTGCAAGCCATTCATAGTTTCCGGATTTTTCAGGATTGGTGAAATGAACTGCTACAAGAATATTTTTATCGAACTGACGTACAGCTTTACTTCCGGCATTCATTAATGCACAGATGTTTTTCCAGTCGGTTTCGCCGCATAATCCGGTGGTAGTTTCGTTACCTACCTGTACCATGCCTATCTCGACACCGGTCGCTTTTAATTTTTTTAGTGAATCAGAGGTAAAGGAGTTTATAGCAGAGCATTTCTGATCTACAGAATAATTAGCCCATTCCTTAGGAGCTTTCTGCTTGCCCGGATCTGCCCAGAAGTCAGAATAATGAAAGTCAACAAGAAGTTTAAGACCGTATATGCTGCATCGTTCTGCAATTGCAACAGCCGTATCTATGTCGTTGTCACCGCCGCCGTAGGTAACTCCGGAATTTGTCTCCGGCTTATTCCATACACGGACACGGATGTAGTTTACTCCGGCATCCTTAAGAGTAAGGAAAATGTCCTGAGGATTTCCGTCCTTGTCCTTAAAAACAACACCGCTTTTTTCAAGGGAAATTACAGATGAAATATCAACACCGGCAATTGCTTCACCGCCGTTTACTGTAAGTCCACTGAAGGTAACATCCTTATACTGTACAGCTGCTGATGCAGTATTCATATATGAGAAACTGCTAAGAGCAAGTACCGATGCTGCAGCAAGTGCAGCAATTTTTCTCTGCTTCATTTTCTTATAACTCCTTTACACGCTAAGATTACTTAAAGACCCACGCATTGCTGCATGGGTCTTTTGAAAATCAGTTTTTATCAGTTGTGTTTTCAATAAGGTATTTTTCAAAATCTTCTTCAGACAATGGCTTTGAATATAAATACCCCTGAATTGCATCGCCGCCGAGTTCGCGGATGGTCCACATCTGTTCGTTAGTCTCAACGCCCTCTGAAACAGTTTTGAGTCCCAGGCTCTTGGCGAGATTGATACATGCGCTGAACACTCTCATGTTCTTGAAGTTTGTGATCGCTTTTACAAGCGACATATCCATCTTGACGATATCAAGCGGAAGAACGCTCAGTGTGTTGAGTGATGAATAACCGCTGCCGAAATCATCAAGCTCTATTTTGTAGCCGTTTTTCTGGCACTTTGTAAGTATTTCAACGAGTTCATCTATCTGGTCTGAGAAAAGTGACTCTGTAACTTCGATGTGAAGAAGTTCCGGAGGAACGTTCATTCCGGTTGATGCTCTGTGGAGATTATCAAAGAAATCCGGCTTCATAAAATCAAGTTTTGAAGCGTTGATCGAAATAGGTACGACTTTGAAACCTTTATTTATCCACCTGTTAAGGTTCTCACAGGTCCTGTTCCAAACGAAATTATCAACTTCTGAAATAAATCCGTTCTGTTCAAATACAGGAATGAATTCGCCCGGAGACATGAAACCAAAGTCCGGATGTACCCATCTGATAAGAGCTTCAGCACCGGTCAGTTCACCGGTATTTACGTCGTGCTTAGGCTGATAGAATACTCTGAACTGGTTCTGTTCAAGAGCTTCCTTCATGCTGTCCACGATGCGCTCTTTCTTTCTGTGCTCAGTAAGAACAGATGCCTCATAGTGAACTACTGTCTTACCGTATTTGCCGCGGATAGTCTGAAGTGCGAGAAGTGCACGGTCACATGTTTCCGAAATCGGGATTCCATGTTCTATGTCTTCGTATATCGCACATCTTATACGGAGTTTATCAATTCCGGCGTCTCCTTTGAAGAAGGAATACGCCTCATTGACATTCATTTCAAGCAGTCTGCTGTTTAATTTTTCATCTTTACGGAACAGTGAAACAAACTGATCTCCGGCAAATCTTCCGGCTGCAAGACATTCGTCGCCAATGTTACGCATGTACTCGCCTATCGTTCTGAGAAGTGCGTCACCGGCGTCCTTACCGTTCTTTTCGTTATAACCCTTAATACCATCAACTTCAGAGATGTAAATTACAAACTCGTCGTCCGGGTTATCCTGGATGATGGTATCTGCGATTCGGAAGAATGCAAATCTGTTAAACAGGCCTGTTACTTCATCAATGTCGGAAACAATACCTGTTTCGGCGTTTTCGCGAAGATTAATAAGATTGGCAGTCTGAAGAAGAATAAGATTCTGTTTCGTAGAATAAGTTGTAAAAGCAGAAACTCCTTCTGCAAGAAATCTTTCTTCTTCGTTTTCAAGAGAATCATCCGCAATGACGATGACCGGTACAGCACGGAATTTCTCATCCGCTTCTATTTCCCTGATAAAAGCAATACTCTCGTCAGTATTGTCAGCTGTATCGATCACTATCAGTGAGATCTCACTGAAATGCTTCTTTAACAGTTCGGTACTGTCTTTGCTGAACGTTGTTTCAATCAGATCATAACTGCCGGAAAACATATCTGAGAAATTATGCTTTCTGGAGCTTTCTGATTTAATTACGAATAGAGTTCTAGTTTTTTCCGGACTGCTTACAATCCCCATTTAACCACCCACTTTAATAGCCTGTTCCTGTGAATAAAATTATTTTAATGATGCGATGTCGTAAACCGGATCTGTGTCAGCGTCGTAATTGATACCATCTGCGCCGAATCCGAAAAGTGCGAAGAAATCGCTCCAGTATCCGTCAATATCTGCAAGTTCCTTGACGTTTTCTGTAGTAACTTCATCCCAAAGCTTTTTAACTTCAGCCTGGATATCTGCTTTCATTTCGAGGTCGTCGAGTCTGATCATTCCGCCCTCGTCGGT
The DNA here is from genome assembly GCA_017438745.1 of Oscillospiraceae bacterium. GTDB lineage: Bacteria > Bacillota > Clostridia > Oscillospirales > Ruminococcaceae > HUN007. The sequence goes on from JAFRUS010000011.1 coordinate 26,277, forward strand.
AACTGCAGAACCAGCCTTTAACTTATCTGAGAAAAGTCTTGTCATCTGTTCGATACAGCCTTCGTGAGTGCCGTTCTTCTTCATTACCTTGAAAAGAAGTGAAATGTAAAGCGGAACTACAGGAATAGCTGAGCTTGACTGTGTAACAAGAGCCTTGTTTACTGAAATATATGCCTTGATGTCACTGTATTTAGCTGAAATAGCCTTTGATGTTTCATAAAGGTGTTTCTTAGCCTGTCCGATTGAACCGTTCATGTAGATAGGATGTGTTATCTCAGGTCCGAGGTATGAGAATGCTATTGTTACGGCATCCTTTTCAATTGCATCGGCTGTTTTGAGAGCATCTATCCAGTCCATCCAGTCTTCACCGCCCATTACCTTGATGGTGTGAAGAACTTCTTCATCGGTGGCAGGTTCAATAGTAACTTCCTTAACTGAATTATCCTTAAGGTCTATGGTTTTGTTGGTATAATTGCCTTCTGTTGTCTTGAGTACTGATGAATATACAGTACCGTCAGCAGTTGTTCTTCTCGGAGCTGCAAGGCTGTAGATAACCATGTCAACTTTTCCAAGATCCTTTTTGATAAGTTCGATCGTCTGATCCTTGATCTCTTTTGAAAAGGCGTCGCCGTTGATTGTCTTTGCGTAAAGTCCGTCCTTATGAGCGAATTCCTCAAAGGCAGCTGTGTTATACCAGCCGGCTGATGCAGGTTTCTTTTCAGAACCTTCCTTGTCAAAAATAATACCGATAGTTGAGGCACCGCTGGAATATGCAGCTGCTATTCTTGATGAAAGGCCGTATCCCATTGAGGCACCGATTACGAGAACTTTTTTTGCACCGCATTCGCTTTTGTGAGCCTTAGCGTGTTCAATGCTTTCGGAAACGATTTTTCTGCATCCTTCCGGATGAGCTGTAGTACAAATAAATCCTCTTGTTTTTGGTTGAATGATCATATCAGTGTTTTACTCCTTATCTGTAAACAATCTATAATATACACAAATATTATACCATGAATCAACAGGAAAATCAAGTAAAATGACCAAACAATTTTTAAATACTGCTATTGTGTACCTGTCAAAAAAATGTTATAATTATAGATGTGTGTTCCGGCGGCATGCCGTACACTTTATTTTAAGAAAATACGGAGCTGATAAAACTCTATGAAACCGATACGATTCTATTTCGCTTTATTCAGCGGAAAGCTTACAATACTGCTTCTTAAGATGCTAAAGAAAAGAGCTACCAATTTTCCGGGATCAGTTGTACTTACACTGTGCCCTGATTTCCTGAAGCATCTTGACAAGCCGGAAAAGATAATTGCAGTTACAGGAACCAACGGCAAGACTACCTGCAGCAACATGCTTCTCGATATTCTTACCGACAACGGCTACGATTGCACAAACAATAATTTCGGCGGTAACGTTGATACCGGTATTTCTGCTTGTCTTCTCAAGGACAGCACTCTCACGGGCAAAGCCAAAAAGAAATACTGCGTTCTTGAAATAGACGAACGAAGCGCTGTCAGGGTCTACCCTTACGTACAGCCGGATATTCTTATTGTTACAAATCTTACACGTGACTCATACAAGAGAAACGCTCATGTGGAATATATCTTCAATATTCTGAATGAGAATATTCCAGACAAAACTCATCTTATCCTTAATGCAGATGATCTTATAAGCTCTTCACTTAAGAAAAACAACAAGAGAACTTATTTTGGCATGGAGCCTTTCCCAGGTGAACAGCTTATAGGAGATAACATTGTCCGTGACATAACAGCATGTCCGGTCTGCAGTTCGCCGCTTGAATACAGCTTCCTTCGATACAATCATGTAGGACGCGCAAAATGCTCAAAGTGTGATTTCTGCTCACCTGAGCCTGATTTTGATACTACCGAGCGCGTATTCACTCCTGACGGACGTGCTGATATCAAGATTCTTCATGAAGGAAAAACTGAAGAGTACAATGTTCCTTGTGAAAACACGATCAATCTTTACAATGCGACTGCTGTAGCTGCAGCACTTAGAACTTTCGGACTTACTGAAGAACAGTTAGCCGCATCATTTAAGAAAATAAACGTTGTACGTTCACGTTATGACGTAATCCAGGAAAAAGGCAGAACGCTTAAGTGTATCATGGCTAAGGGTCAGAACCCTGTTGCCTGCTCACACTCGCTCAACATTGCAAGAAATACGCCTGACACTGCAGTAATTCTTCTCTGGGATGACTACTACGACAGAAAAGAAACTTCGGAAAACACAGCCTGGTACTATGACGTTGACTTTGAATTCCTTGTAAACGACAATATCAGGCAGATAATCGTTGCAGGAAAACGTGCAGGCGACCTGCTTTTAAGACTTCTTGTTGCAGGTATTCCTGAAGAAAAGATCAGCACTACCGAACATGAAGTTGATGCTGACAAGCTTCTTGATCTGAATATATCAAAGAATATCTACATTTTCTTTGATATGTACGTTGATCAGTACAAGGAGATCCTTAAGGAAAAAATAAAGGAGATGATGAAAAATGCAGATTGAAGTACTTTACCCTGAACAGTGCAATCTTTTCGGCGATTCAGGAAACATACGCTATCTTAAAAAGTGCCTTCCTGATGCAGAGTTCATTAATACTTCCCTTAATGATACACCGTTTTTTGTTACCGGTGATCCGGATATGATCTACATGGGAGCATGTACGGAAAGCAATCAGGAAAAGATAATTACTCGCCTTATGCCATATAAGGATAAGCTTAAGGAAGCAATAGATAACGGCAAGGTAATGCTTTTTACCGGTAATGCACCTGAGGTCTTCTATAAATACATCGAAAAAGATGATAAAAGCAAGGTTGAATGCCTCGGAATATTTGATCTTTACGCAAAACAGCGTATATACGAAAGATTCAATACCCTTGTGCTCGGAAGCTTCGACGGCAAGGAAGTAGTCGGATTCAAGACACAGTTCACACAGGTCTACGGCGATAATTCAGAAAACTACTTCGTAAAAGTCGAACGTGGTGCAGGCATCAACAAGGAGTCAAAGCTTGAAGGCGTACACGTAAATAATTTCTTTGCTACCAGCATGGTAGGTCCCCTTCTGGTAATGAATCCTTACTTTACTGAATACTTAATGGGCAAACTCGGAGTAACAGATCCGGAATGCGCTTTCCGAGAACAGTCAGTAAAAGCCTACAAAGACAGAATAACCGACTTCAGAACATGCAGATGTGTTACTGAATAATATAATCATAAAAATACGGACAGTTGATTGCAGCTTAGAGCTCTTTCCTGCCCGTTATTTTTATACACAATTATGAAGCAGTGCCTGACTTGTTCATGTTCCTTGAAAGATAAATGTATCCTGCAAGTTTTTCAGGTGTGCATTCATTGATTATGCTCATTGAAGATGTTGCAAGTACTTCAAGATATGTTTCGAAACTGCAGTAATAGTCTTCAGACGGATCATCCGGATATTCTTCGTCTTCTTCATAATAATCATTCTCGCTGCAGTATTCACGGAACATAAGAGCACTTTCATACAGCTCATCTTCATCAAAGTCGTAATTGTATTCAGAATCGTAGCCGTAAGGCTCGTCTTCGTAATCCTCATCTTCCACGTAGCTTATCTTTCCGTCCCTGAATTCTACGCAGGTGATGAAAATACTGTAGAATGTTCTTACAAGACCAAGTTCCTCATAAAGAGCCTTGAAAATATCTTTAACGTCCTTTTCATTAAAAAGGTAACGCATAATGCTGTATGCGTATTCGGATGAACTGAAAGCTTCGGCTATATCTTCATCATCATCGAAACAGATGTTAATGAATTCATGATAAATGCTGATTATAGCAAATGCTCTGGAAAATACAGTTTTAACTTCTTCGTCGTTACTGTATACGTTGAGTCCGCGGTAGTCCATGAGTCCCCACATGAGTCTGTACCAGTACATGTCGTGCCCGTTTTCCCAGAGAGCAGCAATGTCGAATATATCCTTAACGTCATCCCAGTTCAGTTTCATAACATCTTCCCCCTTTAATCGTAATATATCATAATATCATAAACAATTTTCGCTATATTATAAAAATATAGTATAACCCCTATGTCTATTATAGCACAATGACGGTTTTAATGCAATAGATATTTATAAATTTGTTTAGATTATATAGGTGAAAATACTGGTTATGAAATATTCGTAATGAAGTATAATCACCACTTTCTTTAATGAAGTATTGAAATGCAAAGAAAGAAGTTATATAATATTATAGTGAACGTTAAATTTTGATCAGTTCACTGTAATAAATTTATTTATTACGCCCTGCATATATGCAAACCGGCTTATATATACACTAAGGAGAAAAAATGAAACACGTATTTTTTATTTACAATCCCCGTTCGGGAAAAAAGACTATCGTTGCAAAAGTAACCTGGATAATCGACCAGCTCACAAAGGCAGGCTTTGACGTTACGGTCAGACCGACCCAGAGCCGCGGCGACGCTACTGAAACAGCCGCAAGGATCTGTATGGAAAGCAACACTCCTGACTACGAGTTCATCCTTTGCTCTGGCGGAGACGGTACACTCAATGAAGTTATAAGCGGCGTAATGAGCTGTGAAAAGAAGCTTCCTGTAGCTTATATTCCTGCAGGATCGACCAACGATTTTGCACACAGTCTCAATATTCCTGACAAGGCAGATGCTGCTCTGCGTTCTATTCTTGAAGGATCATATTTCCCGGTAGACATTGGAACCTTTAACGACAAGTACTTTACTTACATTGCAGCATTCGGTGCATTTACTGAAGTTCCGTACGAGACATCACAGCAGCAGAAGAATATTCTTGGTCATGCGGCTTATCTACTCGAAGCTATGAAGCATATCAAGAATATTCAGTCTTACAATCTTACAGTTACCTATAACGGAGAAACAATAACTGATGATTTCGTTCTCGGCATGATCTCAAACACTGCATATGTCGGCGGTCTTCTTTCAATGAATGATTTCTCGCTTGATGACGGTATGTACGAAGTTACACTTATCAGAACTCCGAGCAATCCTATTGAACTTCATGAGATCCTTTCTTCCCTGCTTAATATTTCTCAGGATATCGATACTGAACACGTACTCTATTTCAAGACATCTGACATAGTTATAAAGTGCAACAGCGATACCGAACTTAAGTGGACTATCGACGGTGAATCCGGCGGTGACCAGCGTGAAGTTCACATCCACAACAACAGAAAAGCCATTGACTTCATCACTAGCCGATAAAATCGTCTATGCTTTCAGTGTTTGGTCAATTTATATGAAATACTCTATGAATATTGTATAGTGGCACGATGGAAAATCACTTTAAATCTGTTGACATATCATATAAATATATGATATACTACAAAGAACACCTGTAAGATATAACGAATAGTAAATTAAACTATGATTCGGTATATTTTTCAGGTCAGAAATTATTTTTATTCAGGAGGAAATATAAAATGGCTAAATGGGTTTGTCCGGTTTGCGGATATGTACACGAAGGAAATGAACCACCGTCAGAATGTCCTGTATGTCATGTACCAGGTTCACAGTTCAATAAAGTTGAAGGTGAACTTACACTTGCTTCAGAACATGAATTCGGTGTTTATGCTAAAACAGTAAAGAACAACAGCGAAATAAGCGATGAGGATAAGAAGTATATTTTCGAACAGTTAAAGGCTAATTTTGACGGCGAATGTTCTGAAGTTGGTATGTATCTCTGCATGGCGAGAGTTGCTTACCGTGAAGGATATCCTGAGATCGGTGCTTACTGGGAAAAGGCTGCTTTTGAAGAAGCTGAACACGCTGCAAAGTTTGCTGAACTCCTCGGTTCTGACCTTGAAAGCAAGATGACTGCTTCAACAAAGGAAAACCTCAAGTGGAGAGTTGACTGTGAATTTGGCGCAACACAGGGCAAGACAGATCTTGCTAAGTGTGCAAAGAAGAACAATCTCGACGCTATCCATGACACAGTTCACGAAATGGCAAGAGATGAAGCAAGACACGGCAAGGCTCTCAAGGGCCTTCTTGACAGATATTTCGGCTGATAAAAAACTAGAAATATTATATTAAAAATAAACAGCTTCGCACAAAATCAAAAGTGCGAAGCTGTTTTTGTATGTTCGTATATCTTTTTGGGTTATTACAAATTAACCTGAAACTTTCAGAATGATTTAACTGATTATGTATCCGACGTAAGGAAGTTCACGGTATTTGCTGTTGTAGTCCATGCCGTATCCGACTACGAAATAATCGTCTATCTCGAAACCGGCGTAATCGGCTTCAACATCTTCTATGCGGCGTTTTTTCTTGTCGAGGAATGTACAGACCTTAATTGACTTAGGTCCCTGTTTGCTGTATATTTCAATAATTGATTTAAGAGTGATGCCGGAATCAACTATATCTTCGATCAGAAGAACGTCCTTCCCTGCTACGTTAATGTCGCCGCCGTATGAAAGTTCGATTTTTCCGCTTTCATTGGCGCAGGCCTTGATGCAGTTGAGCTGACATGACATACGGAATTCTCTGAGCAGGTCTGCTGCAAAGAACATGGAACCGTTGAGCACACATAAAACCATAAGCTCGTCTGTACCTGAATAGTCGCGCGAGATCTGTGAAGCAAGTTCCTTAACTCTTCTGGAGATCTGATCTTTTGTAAAAAGGCATTTTATCCTCATAATAACGTCTTTCCTTTATAATATATTTAAACTTTCGAAAACAGCGTTTTCTTAATGACCAATGGTAAATCGGTGCTTTTTAGATCCATTCAAGCATGGTGAGCATATATGTGAGAAGCTGATCATATGCTTCTGTTGCCAGATGTATACCGTCGCCGCTTGAATACTCCGGAATAAGATAATTATCCGAACCCTTAAGATATCTTGCTGCATTTACATAATATACTTTATCGTCCTGAAGCTCATAAACGAGTTTTCTGAGAGCTTCGTTGTACTGATCGATATTTTCATTCTTTGTAAAAGTTGTCTGACGTGATACCGGTGTGATCGCAGTCACGATAACTGTAGATTCAGGCGTTGCGTTTCTTATCTCGCTTATAAAATTCCTGAAATCACTGGTGTACTGTTCTGCAGTACGGATATTGATGTCGTTCATGCCAAGCGAAACAAAAATGTATTTCGGTTTTCTGCGGTCAAGAATATCAGTGATCTTCAGATTATAACCCTGAAAAGTAAAATCTGTTTCAAGAACGTTTCTGACACCGATAGATCCGACAGCAAGAACATTGTCTTCCTTTAATTTTCCGTAAACACTGTAGCCTTTACTGATGGAGTCGCCGATTATCACAACGTCGTTAATATATTTTTCATTGATGAGCGAAATATCATCTGCCGGAAGAACAGCATTTTCAAGAGTAAGCTCTTCGACAGGCTTGAATTCGAGTTTCGAACGTATTTCAGAGTAACTGAGGTCTTCTGCTTCAGTTTCTGCCGGTTCAGCTTTTGAGTCTTCTGACTGTGAAGTTTCAGTATGTGCACGTGGTTTATCCTTATCACGGAGAACTCTGGCTGTGCATTTTACCATATTGACCATAATGACTATCAGTAAAATAAGAAGAGCAAGAGCGGTTATCTGCCTTCTTTTATACTTGTCGATCTTTATATTCTTAATATTCACAGTCTGATCCTCCTTTCAGATAAGCCTTGATTAATATTGCAAAACTAACTCGCAAACTAAGTTTGCTGTTATTACTTATGTGTAAAAGCGAAATAAAGAAGTACGATAATACCAAGAACTATTCTGTACCAGCCGAAAACCTTGAAGTCATGCTTTTTGATATATCCCATAAGGAATTTGATTACAATAACTGATACTACAAAAGCTACGATCATTGCTGTAATGAGAAGCACTGCCTGTGAAGCAGAAAAAGCAAGACCGAATTTAGCGATTTTAAGAAGACTTGCGCCGAACATTACCGGAATTGCAAGGAAAAATGTGAATTCAGCAATTACAGGTCTGGAAATGCCGATTGCAAGACCACCCATGATTGTGGAACCTGAACGTGATGTTCCAGGGAATATGGCAGCAAGGAGCTGGAAAACTCCGATAAGAACTGCGTCTTTGAATGTGATCTCAGACAGGCTGTTTACACGCGGCTTCTTGTCCTTGTTTTTCTTCTCAACAAATATGAATGCAATACCTACTACTATAAGAGCGATTGCAACGGATACCATGTTGTAGAAGTACTTTTCAAAAACTTCGTCCCAGAGAAGACCAACAGCGGCAGCAGGAATACATGCTGCAAGGATCTTGAACCAGAGAACGAAAATGTCTTTTTTTACAACTGGCTTTTCCTTGAATGAAAACGGAAATATTTCTTTCCAGTAAAGAACAACTACAGCCATAATGGCACCGAGCTGTATTACAACATCAAACATGCTTTTGAATTCTTCTGATTCATTGAGTTTTATAAACTCATCAAGAAGAATAAGATGACCGGTACTGCTTACCGGAAGCCACTCAGTAATTCCTTCAACTATACCGAAAAAAACGGCTTTGAGGATCTCGATAAATGACATTTGCTAACCTCTTTCCTAAGGAATTCCTGACGAAAAGGTACTGTAAAGTTGCAGACCTTGATAGTGCTAAACTCAGTATTCCCGTAATCTTATTTTATAGTCTAAGTTATATGATAACATATATGAAGTGATTTGTCACTAACTTTTTTTAAAAATTTATTCAGTTGACAAAATAAGGGTGAAGTGTTATAATTAAATATGTGTGTGACCAGATTCTAATATGGTTATCGGGCAATAGTATTTACTTACAGAAAGGGTCTATTATTTAATGATCAAAACCTTAATGCGGTGTGTCAGAGAATATAAAAAAGCTACTTTGCTGACACCATTTTTTGTATCTCTTGAGGTTATAGTCGAATGCTTCCTTCCTCTTGAGATCTCAGAACTTATTAACAGAATACAGGAAGGCTGCGGTATAGGGACTATTGTGAAATATGGACTGGTGCTTGTGTTACTTGCCTTTGTTTCACTTGCGTTCGGGGTTTTGGCCGGAAATTACTGTGCGGAGGCTGGCTGTGGATTTGCCAAGAATCTCAGACACGACCTGTACTATAAGATCCAGGATTTTTCTTTCAATAACGTTGACAGGTTTTCAAGCTCAAGTCTTGTTACCCGTATGACAACGGATGTAAATAATCTTCAGATGGCGTATATGATGGTAATAAGAATTGCAGTACGCTGCCCGTTAATGCTTATTGTTGCCTTTGTAATGTCAGTAAAACTCGGAGGTAAACTTGCCCTCATCTTTGCAGTTGTTATTCCTCTTCTCGGTTTTGCTCTCTTTAAGATCATCAGCGTTGTACGTCCGATTTTCGTAAGCGTATTTAAAAAGTATGATAAGCTCAACGAATCAGTTCAGGAAAACATCAAGGGCATGCGAGTTGTTAAATCATTTGTGCGTGAAGACTACGAAATGAAAAAATTCAATACTGCTGCCAAGGAAGTCTGCGATGACTTTACAAAAGCGGAAAAGCTTATTGCTCTCAATACTCCGTTCATGCAGCTTTCTATTTATATAATAATGACATTCATTACCTTCTTCAGCGCCAAAATCATTGTATCCACCAATGGTACTGAACTCGGTGTCGGCACTCTCGGCGGTATGTTCACATATTCCATTCAGATACTTATCAGCCTTATGATGGTATCAATGATATTCGTAATGGTTACTCTTTCTATTGAAGCAGCTAACCGTGTTGCTGAAGTACTTAACGAGGAAAGTGATATCACTAATCCTTCCTCCCCTCTTATGAATGTTCCTAACGGTCAGGTTGAATTCGATAATGTATCTTTCCGTTATGAAAAAAGCTCAGGTTATGCTCTTGAAAATATCAATATAAAGATTAATACTGGACAGACAGTCGGCATTATCGGCGGTACGGGCTCATCCAAGACAACACTTGTAAATCTTGTATCCAGACTTTACGATGTAACAAAGGGCCGGGTTCTTGTCGGTGGTCATGATGTAAGAGACTATGACCTTGAAACACTCAGAAATGCAGTATCAGTAGTACTCCAGAAAAATGTCCTTTTCTCCGGTACTATAAAAAATAATCTCCGCTGGGGCAATCCGGATGCGACTGACGCAGAAATAGTTGCTGCGTGTCAGCTTGCAATGGCCGATGAATTCATTGAAAAGTTCCCTGACAGATATGATACATATATTGAACAGGGTGGTACAAATGTATCGGGCGGTCAGAAACAGAGATTATGTATAGCTCGTGCTATTCTGAAGCGTCCGAAAGTTCTTATTCTTGATGACTCCACAAGTGCTGTGGATACAAGAACAGATGCACTTCTTAAGCGTGCTTTCAGAACAGCTATTCCAAACACAACAAAAATTATTATCGCGCAGAGAATTTCCTCTGTTCAGGACTGTGACTTTATAATAGTAATGGACAACGGTCGCATTGAGTCCTTCGGTAACCACGAACAGCTTCTCGAAAAGAGTGTTATCTATCGTGAAGTTTATGAATCACAGGTTAAAGGAGGCAGCATAAATGGATAATAACTATTATAAAGGAAATGCCGGAACTTCCGGTTCACAGCCGACTGCATCCCCAAGTCCTACAGCTGCTTTTGCTGCTAAGAGACAGGCGTATATAAATGCACAGCAGGCTCGTGCCGCTTCCCCGTCTGTTCAGCTCACTCAGAACGGAAGACCAGCAACACCATCAGTACAGCTTGACCAGTACGGAAGACCTGTAACTCCTTCGGTTCAGCTTCAGAATGCACGACCGGCGTCACCGTCTGTTCAGCTTGATCAGTACGGAAGACCGGTTACTCCATCAGTTCAGCTTTCGCAGAATACAAGACCGGCGTCACCATCAGTCCAGCTCGATCAGTACGGAAGACCAGTTTCTCCTTCAGTTCAGCTGGGTGCAGACGGTAAACCTGCAGCGCAGAGTCCTACAGCTGCATTTGCAGTTCAGAGACAGGCTGCGATAAATCGTCAGGCTTCACCTTCAGTTCAGTTAGGTGCAGACGGTAAACCTGTCGCTCAGAGTCCAACAGCTGCATTTGCAGCTCAGAGACAGGCTGCTATTAACCGTCAGGCATCACCATCAGTACAGCTTGACCAGAACGGAAGACCGGTTACTCCTTCAGTGCAGTTTGAACAGTATACACGTTCATTAAGGCCTTCAGTTCAGCTTCAGAATAACTCCCCTGCTCCTTCAAGAGCCGGAGGCCCGCCTTCTGGCAGTGTTCAGGGTGGTCCTCCTCCGGGAGTACGGGCTGGCGGACCACCTTCAGGCGGAAGAGCCGGAGGTCCTCCTCCAGGTGTCGGAGCTGGCGGTCCACCTCCGGGAAGACGTCCGGGCGGTCCGCAGGGCGGCAAACCAGGAATGGGCAGAATGGGCGGCGGAGCAAGAGGTCCTCGTCCGAAGGTTGAAAAAGGAACCCTGAAAAAACTTCTCGGTCTTCTTTTCAAAGAATACAAGGCAGCCCTTACTCTTGTTATCATATGTATGATAATCGTTGCACTTGTAAGTACTGTACAGTCAGTCTTCACCGAAAGAATAACAGCTATCATTACAACAGGTCTTGAAACTATCGGCAAGAACAGATATACTGAAAGTTCTCAGTTTGTTGATGTATATAAGAGCCTTCGTCCTGAGATATTCAAAACAGTCGGCCTTATGATCGGTGTTTACACTATTGGTCTTACTGCGACATTTATCTACACAAGACTCAATGCGGTTATTACTCAGGGATTTCTCTACAGACTAAGAAAAAAGGTATTTGCAAAAATGCAGAGCCTTCCTGTAAAGTTCTTTGATACTCATAATCACGGCGATATCATGTCGTACTACACAAACGATATCGATACCCTCAGACAGCTTCTTTCTCAGGCGCTTCCTACCATGTTCTCATCAGGAATGACCATTGCTGTGTATATCGTGATCATGCTTTACTACAGTATACCGCTTACTCTTACAGTTTGCTTAGGTGTAGCTTGTATGTTCATGGTAACAAAATTTGTCGGCGGAAACTCAGCCCGATTCTTCATGCAGCAGCAGATGTCCCTCGGCCGTACAGAAGGTTACATTGAAGAAATGATCCATGGTCAGAAGGTAGTCAAGGTGTTCAGCCATGAGGAGATTTCAAAGCAGGACTTTGACAAACTTAATAACCAGCTGTTTGAAGATGCGAGAAACGCTAATAAGTTCGCAAACATTCTCATGCCAATCATGGGCAACATCGGTAATATTCTTTATGTACTTGTTGCCTTTATCGGCGGTATTATAATGCTCAACGGATGGGCAAACCCTTCTGTAAGAGCTCTTGTAAGTGATGAAAAGTTACTTACGATCTCTGTAGTCGTTTCTTACCTCGGTATCACAAGACATTTCTGTCAGAGCATTTCACAGGTATCACAGCAGATTAACTCTATTGCCATGGCTCTTGCCGGTGCTGAAAGGGTATTCAGAGTTCTTGACGAACAGTCAGAACAGGATGACGGATATGTAGAACTTGTAAATGCTGTAAACAGAAACGGTTCCTATACTGAAAGCAATGCAAGAACAGGTTTATGGGCATGGAAACACAAGCACGGTAACGGTTCTGTTACCTATACTCCTCTTCAGGGTAATGTAGTATTTGAAAATGTTGATTTCGGATATGTACCTGAAAAGACAGTTCTTCACGACATTTCGCTCTTTGCTCATACCGGTCAGAAAATCGCTCTTGTTGGTTCAACCGGTGCCGGAAAGACTACTATAACAAACCTTATTAACAGATTCTATGATATTCAGGACGGTAAGATCCGTTATGATGATATCAATATTGAAAAGATTAAGAAGAGCGACTTAAGACGTTCACTCGGTGTTGTTCTTCAGGAAGTAAATCTTTTCACAGGCACTGTAATGGACAATATTCGTTATGGAAAACTGGATGCTACTGATGAAGAGTGTATTGCAGCTGCTCGTCTTGCAAATGCTGACGGCTTTATCAGAATGCTGCCTAACGGATACAATACAGTTATCAAGGGCGACGGTTCCGATCTTTCACAGGGTCAGAGACAGCTTATCTCAATTGCTCGTGCTGCAATCGCCGATCCTCCGCTTATGATCCTTGACGAAGCTACAAGTTCTATCGATACAAGAACAGAACTTATCGTCCAGAAGGGTATGGATGCTCTTATGAAGGGACGTACAGTATTCGTTATCGCTCATAGACTTTCAACTATCAGAAACTCTGACATGATTCTTGTAATGGAACAGGGACGAATTATTGAGCGCGGTAACCATGATCAGCTTATTGCTGCAAGAGGTACTTACTACAGTCTTTATACAGGAGCTTTCGAGCTTAAATAATCATAATATTAAAGCCTTACGGATACTTTTTACTGGTATCTGTAAGGCTTTGGTTTTTGGTATGCTTTTTACTTTCTGAATTATCCCACAAAAAATCCGCTCCTTTTACGGAACGGATTTTTTTTTATTCTGTTTTGTCAGGAACTTTCTGATACTGAGCAATTATATTGCGCACTGTCCTGAATATATGCGGTTTAAGATCATCTATCAGTACCGGCTCCTTGTAAAGGATCGGTGAATATGAAACTGAACTTACGAATTCACATATCATATAGAACATGATCTCCGGCGATTCAAGGTTGTCGCCTTCTTCTGATATTATCTTTTCAAAAGCAGCTGCTATTCCCTGCTCGGATGTTCCCTTTTCACCAGAATAGATAAGATTCTTGAAGATTCCCCAGCTGAGATTTTTTGAAATAAAAAGAAGCAGAGCCTGGTTTTCCACCAGCTGATCTATTATATTATTTACTACGAAAATAACCTTGTCGGTGAATGTCTTCTGTGGTTCCTTCTCGAGAGCTTCAACAGCCTTTTCAAAAAGCTTTTCTGTTTTGTGGCCGATAAGCTTGTTTTTTATATCTATCTTATCCTTAAAATAAAGGTAGAAAGTACCTTTGGCAACACCGGCGCGGTCAGCAATGTCTGAAATCGAGGTGTTAACTACGCCTTTGGTTGTAAACAGTTCGAAAGCCGTCTGCAGGAGTGAATTTCTCTTTTGCAGTTTCTTTTCATCTACTCTGCCCATTATAATAACTCCTTCGTTTTACAGCAGACGTGTTTCTGACCGTTCGCTGTAATTAGTCAATTGTTCTGAATGCAGCTTAAGAGCACATACGGCAAAGCTGATTTTAATATTTCCTTAGATAAGTATAATATATAATTTCCCCAGTGTCAATATAGTTAAAATGCACTAATACCAGTCCGCTTTTTTACTGACTATGTAGAATATCTACAATATTATGACCGACGGTCATTTTTCTTTCCGAAAGATATTGACTGTCGGTCAGTTTTGAAATATAATATAATTCAAGGAGGATAGAAGTTTATTAATGGACGCCTGTTGTGTAATGCTTTTGGATCATCGGCAGGTTTGTTCAATGCTAAACTGTTTATTCACTATAATATAAAATAAATACAGATCTTCTGTATTACAGAACAATAAAACGGAGGTAATTGATATGCTGCAGAGCTTTGGTAATTTTATAGCAAAGCACCGTAGACTGATTATCCTGTTTTACGTACTCCTTCTGATACCTTCAGCATTCGGTTATGTAAAAACAAGGATAAACTACGATGTTCTCAGCTATCTTCCTGACACACTTGAAACTGTAAAAGGTCAGGACATAATGGTTGACGAATTTGAATCAGGCGCCTTTTCCATGATCATAGTGGAAAACATGGATAATAAAGACGTTGTGGAACTGAAAAAGAAAATTGAGAAAGTTGATCACGTCAGCAGCGTTATCTGGTACGACGACATACTTGACATCTCAGTTCCTGAAAATATGCTTCCTTCAAAGATTCATGATGCCCTTTTCAACGGTGATTCTACAATGATGGTCGCTCTCTTCGATAACACAACTTCATCTGACGAAACAATGAATGCGGTTACCGAGATGAGAAAAATTACCGGCAGACAGTGCTTCATAAGCGGTATGTCTGGTGTCGTAACTGATATCAAGTCGTTATACCTTAAAGAAATGCCTTCATATATTGCAGTAGCAGCTATACTTTCCCTTATAGTTCTCTGCCTGGCAATGGATTCATTCCTTGTTCCGGTGCTTTTCCTTTCAAGTATAGGGGCTGCGATAATATATAATCTCGGAAGCAACATAATTATCGGCGAGATATCATATGTAACACTTGCACTTTCAGCAGTTCTCCAGCTCGGTGTTACAATGGACTATTCGATCTTCCTTCTTAACAGCTACATGGAAAGAAGAAAGAAATATCCGAGCGAACAGGCTATGGCGAAGGCTATCGAAGATACCTTCCGTTCAGTAACAGGCAGCTCAGTAACAACAGTTGCCGGATTTGCAGCTCTCATGCTCATGACTTTCGCACTTGGCAAAAACATAGGAATCGTAATGATGAAGGGCGTAGTTATCGGAGTTATATGCTGTGTAACTCTCCTCCCTTCTATGATACTCTGCTTTGAAAAAGGCATTGATAAAACAACACATAAGCCGTTTATCCCTTCACTCGATAAAGTTTCAGAATTCATAACAAAGCACTCTAACGTATGGCTTATGATATTTGCACTGTTATGCGTTCCGTGTTTTTACGGAAACCAGAACAACGAGCTCTATTACAATATAGACAGTTCCCTTCCAGAAACACTTGACAGTGCGGTAGCAAACAAGAAGCTTGAAGAAGATTTTGATATGAACACCGTTTATATGATCCTTCTTAAAAACGGACTTCCGGTTGCTGACAAACAGCAGATGATGGATGAAATAAAGGAAGTTGAAGGTGTAAACTGGATCATCGGACTTGATTCAGTGATTGGACCTGCAGTTCCGGATTCAATGATTCCTGCCGACATACTCGGAAAACTCAAAAGTGATAACTACGAGCTCGAACTTATAAGCTCAAATTACAAAACAGCCACAACAGAAGCAAACCAGCAGATAGATAAGGTCAACGGAATACTTAAATCCTACAGCAAGGATTCGCTCATAGTCGGTGAAGCTCCGCTTACAAAGGATCTTGCGGATGTAACTGACGTGGATATCACAACAGTAAATATCGTATCCATCGCGGCTATCTTCATTATAGTAATGATCGTATTCAAATCCATTTCTATTCCGGTTATCCTGGTAAGCGTTATCGAATTTGCAATCTGCATCAATATGTCGTTCCCGTACTACATGCATACTCCGCTTCCATTCGTAGCAAGTATAGTAATCGGAACTATCCAGCTTGGTGCTACTGTCGATTATGCAATACTTATGACCGGAAAATATCAGGATTACAGGCTGAAAGGCTATGATAAATACGAAGCAGTACGCAAAGCACACTGTGCTTCCATCAAGCCGGTCATCATCAGCGGTACAAGTTTATTTGCTGCTACATTCGGCGTTGGCCTCTGTTCCGATATAGATATGATCAGCTCAATAACAGTTCTTCTTTCAAGAGGTGCCGTCGTAAGTACATTAGTTGTACTCACAGTTCTTCCGGCTATGTTTATCGTACTTGACAGAGTTATCTGTGCAACTACATCAGGAATGAAAGATCTTTATAATCATAAAAATACAGAATGCAGACACGCTGCTCAGAATTAAGGAGGAAAACATCATGAAATCAAAATACATAAAAATAATGGCAGGAGTTACAGCACTTGCTTTATCTTCTGGATTTACAGTTCTTTATGCTGAAAGCAGAAATGACAATGCTGAAACGGAGGATACTTCTGAAGTTCAGCCTCAGACAGAAGAGACTGAAGGAACTGAAAACAATGCACTTTCAGCTAGCAGCGGTGATGGAATTACAAAGAATGAAACAGTTTATGTAAATGCTTCTGCAGACGGTAACGCCGAGGATGTTACTGTAAGTGACTGGATCTCAAATCCTGATTCACTGCAGATATTGAATGATATGTCCGACCTTACAGATATTGTGAACGTAAAAGGCTCTGAGGCATATTCTGAGATCGGCAACGCTCTTACATGGCAGGCCGGCGGGTCTGATATCTACTATCAGGGCAAAACAGACCGTGATCTTCCTGTAAAAATGTCTGTTACCTACACTCTTGACGGAAACACCATCTCCCCTTCTGAACTTTCAGGAAAGAGCGGCCACGTAACTATTCGTTTTGACTATACCAACCTTGCAAAGAAGACTGTCGATGTTGACGGAAAGAAATATACCGTTTCAGTTCCGTTTGCAGCAGTTACAGGACTTGTTCTTGACAGCAGCAAATTCACAAACGTTGAAGCAGTAAACGGCAAGATCGTTTCTGACGGAAACAGATGTATCGCAGCCGGCGGCGCTTTTCCTGGCCTTAAGGAAAGCCTGGAAACAGGAAATAAGGCAGAAGATCCTTCTATCGACACAAGCATGATCAATATACCGGAATATTTTGAAGTATCAGCTGATGTAACAGACTTTTCACTTGAAACATCAATTACTGTAGTTACAAATGAGATTTTCAACGAAATAGGAATTGACCCGTCATCTACAGTTGATGAATTAAAGTCAAAGATCGATGAGCTGACAGAAGCTTCACTTAAGCTTAAGAATGGTACATCTGATCTTTATGACGGTGTAAGCACACTTCTTGAAAAGTCTGGAGAACTTAAATCAGGTATAGGTAAACTTTCAGACGGTGCTGCAAAGCTTAACGATGCTGCCGGTCAGATAAATGATGGTGCATCAAAACTTTCTGACGGTGCAGGAAAACTTAATGAAGGCGGAGAAAAGCTTGACGCTGGTATAGGCGAATTTGCCGACGGAGTTGCATCACTTAAGGAGGGTACTTCAGCTCTTAAGGACGGTGCTGGTTCACTTAAGGAAGGAACAGCTGCTCTCTCAGAAGGTGCTGCATCACTTAAAGACGGTACCGCTTCCCTTTCTGCAGGTGCTTCTTCACTTAAAGAAGGAACTGCAGCACTTTCAAACGGCGCATCAGAACTTTCAGGCGGAGCAAAGACACTCAGTGACGGAACAGTTTCCATCGACAATGGCGTTGAGGATCTCGGTAACGGATTAAACAGCTTAAGTGCCGGATTTATAAAGCTTACATCAAATACAGAAGCACTTCTTAACGGTTCTGAAGCTTATTTAAACGGTATTGTTACATTACGTGACGGACTTGCCGAGGTTTCAGCAGATACTTCACAGCTTAAAGTCCTTGTTGATTCATCATCAGCTATTAAACAGGGCATATCTGATCTTAATGCCGCTGCAGAACAGCTTAAAGCAGCTTCCGGTTCAGATGCCATGAAGAACCGCTTTGCTGAAAACGGTCTTGATACAGATACACTTGCGGCTGGCAACGCAGCATGCATAGAAACTCTTGAAACACAGATAGCAACACTTACAACACAGGCTGACGCACTCGCCGCTGTTGAAGGATGCGAGGAACAGGCTGCTGCTCTTAACGAACAGATAGCATCGCTTACAGGAATAGTTACAGTACTTAAAGGCGACAGCGCATTTATCGAAGGATCACTTCAATATACAGACGGACTTGGCGAAGCCGCTGCTAAATTAGCCGAAGGCTCTGCTTCACTTAAGGCAAGCTACGAACAGTTTGATGCTGCTATACAGGCTCTCGCTGAAAAGATCTCAGGAACAACAGAAAACATCTGTAAAATAAAAAATGCCGTAGATCAGCTCGCTGAAAGCTACGAAAAGGTAAACGGCGGAATAGTAGCCTATACAAACGGCGTAAATGAACTGAATGAAGGCTGCAGCAAGCTTACATCCGGTGTACAGAAACTTAAGGCTGGTACTACTTCACTTAAGGACGGAGCTGCAAATCTTTCCGCAGGCGCTGATGTTTTAAGCAACGGTGCAAAGAGCGTTGACGAAGGTACAGGTTCACTTGCAGAAGGAATCGGTAAAGTTGATTCAGGTGCTGCTTCCCTTGCTGACGGCGCAGCTAAGGCTGATAACGGTGCAGGAGCTCTTCTGAATGGTATTACAGAAGCAGATGCAGGAACAGAAAAGCTTAACGAAGGAGCAAAGGAACTTAAAAATGGTTCAGGCTCTCTTATCGGCGGAATCAAGGAACTCTTTGATTCTCTTAATATCTTCAAGAAAGGCACATCTGATTTCGCTGCCGGTTCTTCAGAGCTTTCAGACGGTATAAACAAAGTGTCAGACGGAACAGGTGCTCTTATCGACGGAATCGGCCAGTTACACGACGGTGCATCTGAACTCAATGACGGTATGGCAAAGTTTAATGCAGAAGGCATCGGTAAGATCTCAGATACAGTAAATAACGAGATCACTGACTTTACAGACAGACTTAGGGCACTTTCAAAAGCTTCGGAAGAATACACTTCATTCTCCGGAAAATCTGATTCTATGAAGGGCAGCGTAAAATTTGTAATTGAAACTGACCGTATCGGAACAGATGAATAAATAGTAAATGACAGAATACTTTATGTTTTTTTGAAAAAAGGAGCATCTCCTCAGATGATAGTGAGGAGATGCTCCTTTAATTGTCAGTATACGTGTTTTGCCTTTGCGTTCACTGCTGCTGATGTTTCTTTTTTGCGTATTCCTCTATTTTTTCAAGAGCAACAAGTGTAAGTATCTGCTGTTCAAGACAGCCTGCGTCAGATACTGCCTTTAGCGTACCGGATGTAGCCATTTTTCTGCATGCGCAGGAATTGTCACAGTATTTACGTATCTCGCAGCCGTCGCAATCGGACGGATAGGATGAGTATTCCGGATATTTGTCTTTTACCGGTGCAGTGTTCAGGCCGTTAAACACATCGCCGCACTGATACTCCGCTCTGTTCTGGAACTGGAGACAGGGATAGATCTTTCCGTCCCAGTTGATGTACATTTTCCTTTTGCAAATATCACACTGATGCGGTTTCTGGTCCGTAATTGCTGTGATCTTGTTTATCATTTCAAGGATAGAGATACCGGAAACCGAAGCTGCTTCACGCCACGCCTTCAGGAGCATGTCTCCGAATGCATCAGTATCTGCAGGACATGTGCTCTCTTCCAGTACAGCGGATGCTGCAGTGACACCGAGATTGCGGAAATAACGGATGTTATCAGGCAGTTTCGGAAGAGTCTTTTCTGTATAAACGAGCTGAAGCAGGATCTCACGCTGATATTTCTGCAGTATTCTGATCTTTTCATTGAGCACCTCCGGATCGATACCACGTGCTGAAAGATCTGCCCCGTCGTGGGAAACATTGAATTTTACTCCGTGTTCCGAGCACCATTTAATATACTCCTCATCAAGAAGCGTTCCGTTTGTGGTGATTATATAGCTGTTTGCTTTCGTCTGCAGGGTTATCTTTTTTATGATATCTTTCCCGAGCAAAGGCTCACCGCCGAAAAAGTAAATGGTTCCTGTATTTGGGATGGAATTAACGAATTCTATAACTGCATCTGTGGTTTTATCGTCAAGCATACCCATCTCCGTGTTGAGTTTTTTCTCGTAGCAGTACTCGCAGTGCAGGTTGCAGCGGTTAGTTATACTTATATAGTAGTCCATGTTTTTCTTCTCCTTTGCAAACACTGAAATGAATACAGATCAGTGCAGGCTGAGCGGGAAATCCCCGGAATTCGGTATTGCATACCATGTTTTCATATTGTTATACAATTATAGCACAGACTTAAAGACTATTACAATTATTATTTTGCTGTTTTTCTGAAAATTGACAATTCCGACCGGTTATGTTATTATATAAACAACTATCTTTTACGTGGAGATGACGTTATGTACGAAGGATTTCTGCCAACTACCAGAAAAGAAATGGAAGAACTGGGTATAGATCAGTTCGATTTTATCTATATAACCGGTGATGCCTATGTTGATCATCCGAGCTTTGGTGCGGCCATCGTTACGAGACTTATCGAGGATATGGGCTTTACAGTCGGAATAATTTCACAGCCGGACTGGAGAAGTGACAGAGACTTCAGACGTTTCGGCAGACCTAAATACGCATTTCTTGTTACTTCGGGAAACATTGATTCAATGGTTGCCCACTATACTGCGGCCAAAAGAAAACGTTCAGAAGATGCCTATTCTCCTGGCGGCGTGGCAGGAAAACGTCCTGACCGTGCAGTTATCGTCTACTGTCAGAAAATCAGAGAGTACTTCGGTGATGTGCCGATCGCCATCGGCGGACTGGAAGCATCTCTGCGCCGTTTTGCTCATTACGACTACTGGGATGATGCTGTTCGTGCATCCGTTCTCCTTGACAGCGGTGCAGATATCCTCATGTACGGCATGGGCGAACATCAGATCAAGGAGATCTGTACCCGTCTTGCTCAGGGTGAAGACATAAACACCATCCACGATGTACGAGGAACCTGTTATCTTACTGAACCGGTAAATACTCCTCTTGGTGCAGCACAGTGTCCGTCATTTGAACAGGTACGTGACAATAAGCTTGAATATGCGAAGGCAGTTAAAATACAGTATGACTGGCAGGATGAAGTCTACGGAAAAACGATCATTCAGCGTCACGGAAAACTGATGCTTGTACAGAATCCTCCGGCCTACAGTCTTACTACTGAAGAACTTGACTACATTTACAGTCTTCCTTATACAAGAGCAATTCATCCAAGCTACGAGGCTCTTGGCGGCGTTCCGGGCATCGAGGAAGTACGTTTCTCCATTACCCATAACCGCGGATGTTTCGGCTACTGCAATTTCTGCTCCATCGCCCTTCATCAGGGACGCAGAATAACTGTAAGAAGTGAAGAATCTGTTTTAAAGGAAGCTGAACGTATCACGCAGATGCCAGACTTCAAGGGCTATATTCACGATGTAGGCGGACCGACTGCAAACTTCCGTCACACATCCTGCGAAAAGCAGCTTAGCAAGGGTCTGTGCATGGGTAAGAAATGTCTTGCTCCTACTCCATGTCCTGCACTTAAAGCAGATCACACGGAATATCTTGCAATGCTCAGAAAGATAAGAAAGATCAAGGGCATTAAGAAAGTATTCATTCGTTCCGGTATCCGTTACGATTATCTTATGCAGGACAAAAACGACGAATTCATACGTGAGCTTATTCTTCACCACGTAAGCGGCCAGCTGAAAGTTGCTCCGGAACACTGCTCCGCTGTGGTTCTCGACAAGATGGGCAAACCGCACATCGAAGCGTATAAGGCTTTCCAGAAGCGTTTCTACGAGATCACAAAGGGAATGGATAAGGAACAGTATCTTGTTCCGTACCTTATGTCATCACATCCGGGAAGTACACTTAATGAAGCTATCGAGCTTGCACTTTTCCTGAAGGAAAACAAGATCCGTCCGGAACAGGTACAGGACTTCTACCCTACTCCGGGTACTATCTCAACTGCTATGTTCTATTCTGAAGTAGATCCGTACACAATGGAAAAGGTCTACGTTCCGAAAACTCCGCAGGAAAAGGCTATGCAGCGAGCTCTGCTTCAGTATTTCCGTCCGCAGAACAGGGATATCGTGCTTGAAGCTCTGAAAAAAGCCGGAAGACGTGATCTTATTGGCTCATCACCTAAGTGCCTTGTTGAGGACTATCCTCAGAACAAGACACTGCAGAAAGGCGGCAATTCTTCAAAGAAAAACTCACCGCATAACAGAAATAATACTTCTAAGAATAACGCTGGTGGCAGAAAACTTGCTCAACCGGATAACAGAAGAAACAACAGTAAATACTCCGCATCTCCTCAGAATAGAAACGGAAATAAGAATTCCGGCAGACGCGGATATAAATAATTAAGTCAAAACCGACATCTGATCAAGTCTGCCAGATGTCGGTTTTGTTGTGTGCAGACAGCTAAAACAGTTAGCTGTTCTGCAAGTCTTTGAAAATTATTACAGTTCCTTTTCAAAAAGAACGTATTCCCTCTTTTTCAGCACTTTGGAATCGATATATTTTTCAGTTACCTTGCCTTTTTTTATAAGCGCACCGACGGATGAAGCCTTTTTACGGCACAGTTCCTTGAATATTACCTGTGAAATGGCAGAACCGAGCCCCAGATGATTCCCGTCAACGCCCATATAAAGGAGCACGTAGTTATCGCTTCTAAACCTGTTTTTCAGTAGGAATAATATATCTGAAATGCCTATATTCCCGTAAAGCCTGTTTCCGTAATCAGGAACGCAGATAAGGAACCCGACAAGCTTATCGTTCTTATAGCCAAGCTTGACCATTGAAAAGTCCAGAACTGATTTCAGGTCCTTGTACATTTCACGAAATTCTTCTTCTGTGATATACGAAAACACAGGGAAATCACTGTAGAGCTCCATTATCAGATGATAGACCTCGCCGATAATAACATCCCAGTTCTTCTTTTCTGCGGATACTATGCGGTAACCCTTCTTCATCAGAAAATCATAACGCTTTTTGTACTTTTCATCGTCAGCTTCTGATTTATCAACCTTCTTATAAATGTTGGAAATATACGTACCGGATACCTCATATCCGTTTTCCTTCCAGAGTTCCGGATAATATGAAACACCATACGGTTCGGAGAAATATCTGTGTTCGTCAAAACAGTCGTTCTTCATTCTGTATCCGATCCAGAAACTTGCGTCTACAGGACCGGTAAGCTTAATAATTCCTTGTGAACAGGCATATTCTTCAGCTGCGTTCATAAGAGCCTTTACGGCTTCACGGTCGTTTTCACTGTCAAAGAATCCTAAATATGCCTCGTTCTTGTCGTTGTATATCGTAATAGCACAGCGTGAAACCGGCTTGCCATCGAGGTAACAGACAAATGCTGTAAAGGAGAAATATTGGCTTAATGTATGCGTGCCTTTTAAAAGCTGTTCCTCGTCAGAACGCTTCTGCATAAGATCTTTCTTTTCATAAATATCCACCGGAAGCGTAAGAAAATCCTCGTATTCACTTTCGGTGACCTTTATTACTTTATACATTACTTTTCCTTTCTGCAGATTGTTACAGTACCGCTGTTTCCGTCAAGTTCAATGATATCGCCGTCTTTTATGATCTCCGATGCATCTTTTACGCCTACAACTGCAGGTATTTTAAGTTCCCTTGAAATGATGGCCGTATGGGAAAGAAGTGAACCCTTCTCGCTGATTATTCCTGCAGAATTTGAGAGCATGAACACCCATCCCGGATCGGTCATTTTAGCGACAATGATCTTCCCTTTTGTTTCAGGCGGATTACATGCGTCTCTTACAACCACTGCTTCCGCTTTTGCTATTCCAGCCGATGATGCAGTACCATACAGAACGTTTGTATCTGACGATACCGAAGATGCATGAACTCTGCTGAGTTTTTTCCTGTCAAATTCATTATGCTCGAAAACCAGTCTCGAAAAAGCCGGAAGATCATAAAAGCCTGTATAATCCTGCTTTCTCTGGTTTATTAAGCTACTGAAAGTATCCTCGTTTCCATCAAATATCTCGTCTCTTGTAAGATAAAATACGTCACGTATCGCATCAATACTGCCGTTTTCGAAAAATATTTCTCCTGCACGAATAAACATCGATCTTACCATACCATAGATCCTTGTACGGTTAAGTCTCGATATTTCGCGGTTCATGATACCTGTTGCTGCCTTGGATGCGAAATACCTGATCATTTTCCTTCGGCTTTTTATATCTGAAAGAATACTGTCCGTATCTTTTTGCGTATCATTAAGAAGAGAGGATTTTGTTTTCCTGAAAATCTCCTCATCCGATGAAAGATCAGCGATTTTCTTTATCAGAAGCAGCGGACTTTCCCTGAAAGTAACTGTTTCAAGTTTTAATTCTTCAGGCGAACGGTCACCGTAAAGGTTTATATATTCATAAAACTTTTCCTTGAATGGGACATGATCTTCAAGTTTTTCTTTCAGTTCTTTTTCGGTTTGACAGGCGCTTAAACTTTCAAGAGCTTTCCGGTCATAGTCAGCCAGTTTTAACATAGCTTTTACCGGCTTCATGCTTTCAATATTTGATATTCCGCTTATAAAATCATTTACCTTTTTCTCAGGATCAGCTGCTCCTGTTTTCTTTATTTCCGATTTCAGAAGTCCGGTGAATACAAAAGCATACAGGTCGTTAAGAAGGGTAATATCCCAGCCGGAAAGCACTTTATCCGATATTTCAGAATACAGTTTCTTTATCTCTTCAAGACTGATGTCAGAAGTAAAGTGTTCTCTGAAATACTTTTCAGTAGCGGGAAAAGATTCATTAAGCTTTTCCATATTCTTTCTTACTGAGAATGCTTCCGAGATCACGTTAAAGTATGTAGCTATTCGTTTTACCGGTGTAAGATTTACCTTTCCTCTGCTTATCGCCTTGTCGGCAACGCCCATCATATCCTGCCATACAGGGATTATCTTTCCCGAAAGCGGCAGAAAAGATAGAACAGTGTACCAGTTGCTGATCTTGTAATAGATCCTTCCGTTAGCAGCTCCGGTCATGTTGTAGTAGGTCTCATTGTAGTGTTCCACCATATCAGGGTCATGAAGTACACGCCCTGCAAGGCCTTTAAAAACGCCGCTGTAGGCTTCTTTTACGAAGGATACAGTCAGAGGCAGCGAAATACCCGGATAGCTTTCGACTATGTTGCTGTTGTCAAGAATAAGCGGAGATCTGACATCTACGGTCGTTATCGGTCTTGCCTGAAGAACATAAACTTCCCCGTTTTTTACGGCAAATTCGATATCGATATATTTTCCGAAAATCTTTTCAGCCTTTTCGCAGAGTGAAACCAGTTCTTCGGCTTTCTCTGATTCCAGCTCAGGCGCATTATCACTGCAGCTTTCGGTAAAATATTTTCTGTCGTTCCGATTATAGTAACAGGTGGTAACGTCCGTCTTTTCCTCAACTACATTATCACCGGTTCCCTTTCCTGCGACAATGACTGTTTCATTAAGTATCCCCTGCGGATTTGCGGAAAAGATAACTCCCGAGCAGTCGGCATTCACCATTCTCTGAACTATAACAGTCATTTTTATATCGTCTGCATTGATCCCGTTTTCCCTGCAGTAAGAAATAACGCTTTCCTTCTTTGCAGAAAGAAAGCATTCATTTATTTTTTTAGTGATATCTTCCTGGCTTACATTCAGAAAAGTATCAAACTGTCCGGCAAAGGAAAAACCGTCCGAATCTTCGCAGAAAGCAGCAGATCTTACCGAACAGGTGTTCCATCCTTCTGTTAATGAGGATATTTCATCATAGTCCGGAACTTCATTTACACAGAAAAAATCAGGAACATTAAATCCGTTATCCTTAAGGATGAATAGTCTCTGAGCTTTCGCACCGATCTTGTGATCCTTGTAGTTTTCAGAAGTAATAACTGTAATCATATTTTTCCCCAGATCATGTATGCAGGAATGATAAGCAGCATTGTTGCTTCCTGAATGTAAGTGTAGATCTCGACTCTTGAAACAAGCTTGAAGCGTTCAGGATTCCTGATAAACATGAGAAATTCAATAGTCATGATAATTACATTCACAAGAAGGATGTAGAAACCTATCATGTTAAGATTGATTACCAGAATGAAATTGGTAATAATATCGGCGATGGTAAGTATAAGTACGAACCAGGTAGCTTTCTTGTAGCCGAAAAGCTTTGAGTATGTCGTGTATTCTGTTTCATCCTTCGGAGCGCGTATTTTACGGGAAACTTCCCAGATAAGTGCTGGAAAGTAGAGTGTCATAAGCACTAAGAAAGAAGTAAGGGTAAAAGGCTGAAGGTGATACTTGATGCAGCAGAAAGATATGATGTAAAGATTGAGCACCATCTGTACCGGATTGTGTGTAACGAGTGCCAGCGGAAGGCTTTTGCTTATCTTGTGTTTCTGGAAAAACCACAGCGACATGAGAAGACCATATGCCATGAGGAAAAGGTAGAAAAAGATGTTGTTCATGAAAACTACATTCAGAATAGTGATAATTCCAAGATCAACTGCGACCGCAGTGTTTAAGTCTTTCTTAAGTACCTTTCCGCTTGGAAATGCTCTGTCCGGAAAGAGTCTTTTATCGGTCTCGTAATCCTTGAAGTCGTCGGCTATACGTAAAAACATAAGAAATCCGAAAACTGTAAGTGATCCGACTACCTCCTGAATTCCAAGTTTAAAGTCTGTAATTCCGTAGTTTAAAAGCAGAATGAAATATATCTCACCGAATACGATAAATCCGAGCAGCAGTCTCGGAAAAAACGGATACATTTCTTTGTAATATACACCAAGCCTTTTAAGCATTTTTTCTCCCTATCCTTTCTCCCATCAATACTTTTGTTTCTGTACCATTTGCAGAATTTTCAAGTATATCTTCATCAATGATCGCAGCGCCCTTTTTTAGCATTACCACGCAGGTGGAACCGCCCATTTCAAAATATCCTTTTTCGTCGCCGCGTTCAAATATCTTTACGTCCTTATTATTTATCTTTCCGACTAACAATGCACCTATTTCCACCTGATAGCATTCACCGAAATATTCAGTTTCAATAAGCGAAACACTGCGGCAGTTTTCGGCAAATACCTTGTATCTCCTGGCAGATATCGGACTTACTGTATGAAGCCGGCCTTCAATGTACTTCTCACGGATCAGCCTGCCCTTGTCAAAGAAACTGTAATGATGATAGTCATCTACCGTTAATCTGAAAACCAGACAGTCGCCGCCGTAAAAGTCATCCGAAAGTTCTTCGCCAATGATTTCAGAAGCTGTGTAGATGCTGTTTTTTATATTTATCTTTCCGTCCTCAGTTATCTTATAGCACAGAAGCTTGCTGTCGGCTACCGCACAAAGATCATCAGGATCTAAGCTGAAAGGTCTGCGTCCTTCCTTTATATTTCGTGTAAAGAAGTCGGCAAAGGATGAGTACTCACGGTCTTCGAAATCATCAAGGTTTATGCCGTATTCCTTAACAAAAGGAGCTATCTTCTCCTTTGACTTTTCCGTAGAGTTTTTCCTTGCATTGTATCTTGAATAACCCTTTCCGGCAATGAAAAGCTTTAAAATGATCCTTCCGATGATATTTCCGTAAAGAAATTTCAGTGCATTTCCGCCGTACTGTTTATCCTCGTAAAAAGTTTTGTTTTTTCTGTCGTATATCTTCCCCATATTATTTCCTTTATGATCTTCCGGTAAAAGAAAAGCTTAATTTTCTTTCACTATATCAGCGCTACAATTACGGTAAGTGCTATCGCAAGCAGTCCGAGAAATATATATGTCTTTCCATGCGGCTTTGCTATCTTTATCTTCAGAATGAAAAGCAGTCCGGTTACCAGAAGCACTGCCGGCATTATCACACTGAAAAGACCGGTGAGTTTTCCGATAATATAGGCGCCTACGACAATCAGAGAAGCGAATGTTGCCGGAAGTCCTGTGTAGAACTTGGTTTCAGCCCCCACTGAAGTGGAAACATTGAAGTATCCAAGCCTAGTAATACACGCAATTACATAAAAAGCACTTATCAGAGTAGAAATAACTCCTGTATTTCCTACAGCATATGAAATAACCGGAGGAAACAGCGCAAAACTGGCCATATCAGTAAGTGAATCTATCTGAATGCCGAACTCTTTTTCCTCATCTGTACGCTTGCAGCGTCTTGCTATCATACCGTCAAAAAGATCGGCAACTCCGCAGAATATAAGGCAAAGTACTGCAGCTTTGATTTTTCCGGAACAGGCAAGGCCCATTCCTGCGACAGCAGCAGCAGCCCCGGCATAAGTGAGAATTACTGATTTATTGTAATAACCTAAAAAGCACTTCATTTATTCACCGCCCGGAATTATCTCGCCTGTTTCGCCGTTGATGGTGATACGGTCGCCGTCCTTTATAAGCTTTGTGGCATTTTCAGCGCAGACAACGCATGGTATGCCATATTCTCTTGAAACGATGGCAGCGTGGCAGAGAATTCCGCCGAATTCGGTAACAATACCGCTGAGCATTGCAAACTTGCCTGTCCAGCCCGTATCAGTGAATTTTGTGATAAGAATATCGCCTTCACGGAGTCTGTCAGTTTCGTCAAGTGAGTGAATAACTCTCGCAATTCCTGTAGCCTTGAAACATGAGCATCCGATACCGCTGAGACCCTTTTCAGTGCTCTTTTCTGTTTCAGCTCCAAAGGATGAACCGATCTCGTTTTCATTTTTGAAATGTCTGAATGAAGCGTAGTAGACCTTATTCCTTTCGATGATTCTCTTGAGTTCATCGGTATCGGTCTTTCCGTCTAAAAAGCTTCTGACGTCTTCTATCTTTGTAAACCAGATATCGTTTCTGTCTGAGATAACGCCGTCGCTGTAAAGTGCTTCAGCAAGTCTCATGGTATATGCTCTGATTATGCAGTAGAATCTTGTGGATACGTCTCTGAATTCCTCGCGCCACCAGAGCATCTTTCTCATATCGTTTACATTCTTTTCGACCTTTTTGTAAGCTGAAGCAGATGTCTTTTCACGTATCTTTTCCATTTCCTTTTTGAAATCTTCAGCAAGTCGCCTGGAATCAGCTTCCGGTGAGCATTCATCGCCTAATTCGCAGGTGTTCTTAAGGTCGTTTACTACCTCCGGAATATCCTCATAGAATGAAGGATAAGTTACGTCCAGCTCCTTCTTTGAATGATAACCGAACTTCAGAACATAGTTCTTTACCATTTCGCCGTATGGCACTTCTTCAAGATTTTCGACTATCTCGGCTGCAGATTTGTTTTTCCAGAATTCATAAGCCTTTTCGTCGTTTCTTATTGCACGGCTTATGTTCCACATTTCATAGAACGGAAGCAGATGTGAGATATTGTCAAGACCGCCTATCAGCGTGAAATAGCCGCCCTGTGTTGTATGTTTAAGGATCTTGTCCTTGTACAGTGACTGATGGATCATATTAATAAATATCTGTCTGAAATAAGTACTTTCGCTGTAAAGATAATCGTCGAAAATAAGCTTTTTCCATTTGGTTCTTATTTCATCAGAAGTATATTCGTCGTCCTTTTCAGCAAAGTATGCGTTATATTTCGACATAAGGTCGTCCTTAAGTCTCTGGGCGTTCTTGCGGCGTTCCTTTACGATTTTTTTCTGCTGTATCGCCATTACGAGGATACCGAAGATAGTCTTAGGGTTTATGGAAGTTGTCTGTCCGTCTCCCTCGTAAGTGATCTTTACACCAAGCTCGCTGTCAAAGTCACGTTCCTTGTAGCCAGGTACTTTCGCCATTGCAGCCTTGGCAGCGCTTAAATTCCAGTAAGGTCTGCCAAAATACATTTCACCGAGCTTTTTATCGAGTTCTTTAGGTTTCAGAATTTTCGATTCGATAAGGAATTTTCTGAATTCACTTTCCCAGATATATTCGTAAAGACTCCACATGTACGGAGTGCAGACAGTGGCTGAAACACCGCCGTCCTTGAAGTCAGCTGTTGTCCATTGATCCTTTATGCCGCTGTAGATGATCTTTGTAATGGCACGGGCCTGAAGTACGTAAAGTTCATCTTTTTCCATAGCAAATTCGATGTCACACGGATAGCCGAAGAACTGCTGTATTTTAAGTGCTGTACATGCAATCTCACGTATTTTGTCTTCTGAAAGCAGTTTGCCTGATGAAGATGTGATCTTTTTATTCCACCAGTCATATGAGTAGCTTTCAGCTGCAACCTTACCGCTTACAAGGTTTTCGCCCTGTCCTTCAGTAACTTCAATAACGATCTCCTTGTCGTTGCCTGTCATAGGATTAACGGTAAAAGCAACGCCGCTTATTTCGGAGTTTACCATTTCCTCAATGATAACTGCCATTCCCGAACCATCGTATTTAAGGCCGTTTACTGCAAGATATGATAAAACAGTCTCTGAAAATCCTGAAAGCCAGCATTTAATAACGGCATCAGAAATATCGTCTATACCGCTTACGTTGATGAACGTATCGTACTGTCCTGCAAATGAGAAACCTTCAAGGTCTTCCTTGATACCGCTGCTTCGTACAGCATATTTCTTATCAGGTGAAATAAACTTTTCAATTTCTGCCCTTACCACATCAAAAAGTTTAAGGTCAGAATACAGTTCCTTTATATATCCTGAAGTTTCAGCAGCGTTGTCTATTGTAAGTGAGTTTAAAAGTTTGTCTGCTTCAGCTTTGTGAATGCTTGCTGAAATAGTATCAAAAAATATCTGTTTACCGAGAACGATACCGTCCGGAACATTGAATCCGTTTCTTTTCATTTTTGAAAGAAACGCGGCTTTATTTCCTGTTTCCTCTTTATCAAGACGAACCCCGAGATCATAAATATTCATTATGAATTTTCCTTTCACTAAAACATATTAATCAGTTTACTGATCCGATCTGATCAGCGTGTTTGCTTAAAACATATTCTTACGTAAGTGGCAGAAGTAAAGAAGCATATTCAGAATAATATGAGTACCTGCACCTACAATTACATATAAAAAATAAAACCATACCGGCAGCGGACAGAACAGACAGACGACCAGTACGCATCCGAAAATGGAGTCAGCCTGATCGATGAATACGAAAAACGCTCTTTTCGCACCGCTTATATCGTTCTTGCCCGGAGTAATGCCGATCCTTCTTTTCATGAAACTGTTCGGAAGTTCGAACAAAGCGTAGGCAAAACCGATAAGCGTACCTGTCAGCACGTTGTAAGGTATGGTATTATCGTAATTTCTGTAAAAATAATTATGTTCTGCGGCAAATGTACCCGGTCTGCTTAAAAGTCCCCATATGACAGTGAAAACAATTCCGAAAAATATCATTCCGACGAATCCTTTGAAGGTCTTGTTTTCTCCGAAGATTCTTCGTCCGTCGGTGAAATTTTTTCCGAAGTCCACCGGCTTTTTAAGGAAGTCGCAGACACTGATCTTGCACCAGACCATATTCAGAATTCCTGCCAGAATGACAGGAAGTAAAGTTATATACATTTCCGCTAATTTCATCATTTTTTATCTATCCTTAATACTGAAAATTCATAATTAATTATATCACAGTAAAGCGCGAAATTCAATATTTTTTTAACTATCATTCCAATAATTTTAGTGAGCACTGGTCAATTATTATCTGTTTATTTTATGCCTGGTTTTAGTGAGAGTTATTCTTAAATCAGAATAAGAAAACGGATCTGCATTATTCACAGATCCGTTTCAGGATAAGCATTATTTCGTTTTTATAAGCACCGAAAATCTGCCGTCCTTTAAGTCAATATTCATTTTGAATTTATGAGCCCTCACTATATTTGAAACTATAGCAAGGCCTACGCCGCTTCCCTTTCGTCCTGAACGGTCGCTTGTGCCGCGGACAAACGGTTCGCTGAGTTTGTTTATATCCGTTTCTATTTTTCCTGTAAAATCATTGGTAACGGAAAAACTTTTCGGTTCGAAGTTGATATCTATTTTTCCGTAATCGTCCGTATATTTGATCGCATTGGTAATAAGGTTTTCCAGAAGCTGATTCATCATTCTCGGGTCTGCCTTTATTACAGAATCACCGTTTATCGTTATCGTAATACCACGTTCAGCCGCAGGAACTTCGTACATTTTACATATTCCTTCTGCCATAGGACGAAGTTCGAATTTCTTAAATTCAGGTTTTTGACAGTCATTTTCGGATCTTGAAAGTTCCAGTGCGTCGTTTATTATCTTCTCAGCATATTTCGAGTTTTCAATAATAGCCTCTTCATAGAATTCACGCTTTTCCGGATCAACATTCTCCTTAAGGTTTTCAGCGCAGCCTGACATAATTGTAAGCGGAGTCTTAAGGTCGTGGGACAGGCTGTTTATTACTGACCTTTTATACTCGTCCTTAAAATCAATCTTCTCCTTCCGGAAAGTAAGAACGAGCGAAGCAGATAAGGCTGAAAAAAAAAGAATCAGATCAACCGGGAAAATATACTTGAAAAAGTACATGTAGTAATTTACTTTCATTACTGTATAAATAATTACATTTTTTCCGTTAACATTTCTGTATGAACCAGTATAATTCGTCATGCCGAAAAGATTGCCTTCTTCCGTGTTATCAATTTTTGAAAGTGTATTTATGACTCCAAGCTTTTTGTTAAAGTCTTCTTTATATTTTTCAGAGTCTGCAAGATATGAACTCAATGTTTTGTTATCTGGTAAAGTCATTTCGTTGCAGGCTATGATCTCTTTGCTTATGATGTCAAGTACAAGTGCTGTTTTTTCTAATCCTGAATGACCGTAGTCATATCCCGGATACCAAAGTGTAAATGCAAGATCGTAGTCGCCGTCATATTCAAGCTGTTCCGCAAGATTATTGTGAGCTATAGCATCATTTGATCTGAAATACGGTATCTTGAATTTAAGAAAAGCACCGTAAATCACGCAGTGAGCAATAAAAGCAACAAGAAACGGAATGATAAGCCGTTTGAAAAATATCTTTCCTGTACGCTCCTTCTGATATCGTCCTTCCATATTTGTTCTCCTTAATCCGTGATTTTATAACCTTTACCGATTATTGTTTTTATCTGTCTGCCGGATGTACCCAGAGCTTTTCTTAATTTTCTTATATGATTGTCAACAATACGGTCATTTCCGAAGAAATCTCGTCCCCACACAACGTCCAGCATCATATCACGGCTGATAAGATTGCCTTTGTTCTTTATCAGATAACGAAGGATCTCAAATTCCTTAAGTGCCAGTGCTACTTCTTCCCCGTCTGCATATGCCTGATGTGACAGCAGATTCAGCATGATTCTGCCGCAGGTAAGTTCATTTTTCACCACATTTCCGGATGCTCTTTTCAGCAGTGCATTGCTTTTGGCAAACAGTTCTGCCATGGAAAACGGCTTGGTAACATAATCGTCGCAGCCGATATCGTAGCCGAAAAGCTTGTCTTCTTCTCTTGTTCTCGCAGTAATGAAAATTACAGGGACGCTGCTTTTCTCTCTGAGTGTTCTGCACACTGAAAACCCGTCAATATCCGGAAGCATCACATCAAGCAGGATAAGGTCGTATGTATTTTCGTTTATCATCTCCACAGCAGTTATCCCGTCCTCTGCCCTGGATATCTTCATCTGACCTTCGCTTTTCGAAACAAAATAATCCTCCGTCATCTGCCCGATAACCGGATCGTCTTCAACTATAAGAACTCTGTGCTCCATCTTTTCACCTCCTGTGATACTTATGGTATCACCGTGATGTATCTTTTATATCTCCTGTTTGTTACAAAGATAATATCTGATTTTCAATAAATCAGCTTTGTAAGCGTGGCTCAGCCCGCAACCTTCTGCATTATATAAGATATTTCAAATTATATCATATCGTTATTTCTTTTTCAAGGAATTCAGAATATTGAAAATCATCTCGATTTATAGTATAATTTTGATATTACTTAATTTCAATTACGATAAAGGAGAAAAACATATGGAACTAAGAAAGAAAACAGTATTAATAACAGCTTTGTCATTAAGCGTTTCACTTTTCGCAGGATGCGGAGCTCTTGACGGAGATGGTATGGAACGCACAGATGTTTCTGTTACTGAAAGCACTACTGAAACTACTGTAGCCACAGAAGAAGCTGGACAGACTGAAGCGGCAGTTACGGAAAGTACTGAAATTTCTGAAACAACAGCAGTCACCACTACAGTTTCTGAGAAAACAGCAACCAAGGAAGCGTCTGATTACGAAGATCTGATCCGTTCTTATTATGAAGCTGAAAACAACAGCGATTACGAAGCATTTATGAATTTAATGTATCCTGAAAAGATAGTTGATTACATGTATACCATAAGCGGAATCACTGCAGAATCAATGGCTGAGAGTCTCGGAACAAGTGACAGTCACTATGAAGTTACTGATATTATCAATGAAGGCGAAATAACTGACGAATATCTTGATAATTTCACTATGACATTTAACGCAATGTACGGTATCTACAGCAAACTTGAAAGCGAAGGCAGAACTGTTGATGATCTTACCGACGATGAAAGAGCTGAATTCTCCGGGATCGTTTACGGAGATGTGCCGGAAGCTTATGCCTCGGATAAGTACAAAGCTACAAAAGGATATGACGTTACCGTTCGTTATACTATTGACGGCAAGCCGGATGAGGACTATTTCTACGTATTCTATATCGATGGCGAAGGCTGGAAACTGACTAATACCATGCGAAAATGGTTGAAAAATGCACAGCAAAGTTCTCTGAATGCCAATGCAAAATCACTATTTACATCCGTAACTACAGCTCTTATGGAGCTTACATCAGAAAACGAAAATTTATATGAAACATATGTTTTAAGTTCTGATCCGTCTAAAAATTACAATATTCCATCCGGCCTTGATACTGATGAACTGTATAATAAGATAGATGAATATTTAAAATTGTATGATGAAGATAACACCTATGATTATGTTGCCCTGATAGTTGATGGTATCTGCAAATACACTGCCATTCACAAAAATTCTGAAGGATACGGAGTAGGTACATTTCCGCAGCAGTCAATCCCAGAGAAATCCGGTACAAATATCAGCTCAAAGGAAGTTGACAGAATGGGTGATTATACACTGGATGATATCTACGGAATCTGCGTTGACCTGATAAAATAAAGGATGATACTGATATGAAAGAACACAAAATTATCAAAGTTTTTCTGAAGACGAGTGATGTGATGCATAATAATTACGAAAAACTTGAAACTGTTATGGATGATATGTCTGCACAGGGATGGGATGTAGTCTGCGTTACAAATGAACCATCCAAAATAGCAAGTACTGAATTTTTAGTCACATTTTCAAGAGATGCTGAAAGATTTCCTAATGCTAAAAACTACAATATCGATATTAAATGAATAAGATAAAGTAATAAGAACTTAATAATAACAAAAAGCCGGTTCAGTTAAGAATCGGCTTTCGTATTCTGAGAAGCAGACAGACACATATGACCACCGCATTTACTGCCACTTACTAAATTCTTTATATGCTTCAATATATTCGATAGAAATACCAGCATTATCTGATTCTTTTTCAATGAGATCAAGAGCATTGTAAATAATTGTACTGAAGCTTTCAAACAACTCCATATGTGACGACCAAAAAGTTTTATCAATCAATGTTACATGATACAATAACTCTCCCTTATAGAAAAAACCAGGAGCCAGCGGATTCAAACTCACCTTTTTTAAAATATTTGGCAAACATTGCTCCAGCAAAACTTTTTCATAAAAGCAAACAAGCCACTCGGAATATGAATATTCCGATAATCTTCTGTTTACAATAGCTGGATGCTGAGGATCCCTGTATTCCAAAAATTCTTTCACTGTCTTCTCAGGCAACAATTCCCGCCCGGTTTTATTAAACACATCTGAAGTATTCATTTTTTAGTTCACTCCAATATATTCGCAGCCATACTAACGGAAAATTTCTTCTCAGGCCAATATACAGAATAGATGATACTCATAGGAATCAGCACTTTCGCACCGTCTGTATTCTCACAATATTCCGGTTTCACATCCACATGAAACTCCCGGTCCGGATAGACGGTTGCGGCATATGCACGGATCATCTTAAGACGTTTATTTATCTTCTCAAGCTGAGGTAAAGTCAGCGGCGTAACACAAACTGTGTTTTCGTCGGTATCTGCTCCACCGAGCCACTCCGGAACCAGCAAAGTCCGGATCAGCTTGCCTTCCGCAACCAGAGCATCCTGTTCCTTCTGTTCTTTGATCTGTTCAAAGTCGATCTCCCATGTACCGGTTTTTGGATCTCTTCCATAGGAGCAGCGTTCATATCGCGCAATCAGCGCTTCATCGTATGGATCTCTGCTCTCTAAGGCATAACTCCAATCCAGCAGAATACCGTTTCGTATTGTAAACGAAATGCCATGTTCTTCCTCATAATCCGCCTCGCCGGAGATCATAAAAGCCAGATCCCCCTCTTCCTGCGGTTCATAGATATAAATATCAAATGCCTCAAAATAATTCATTTTGAATTGTTCCGGTTCACCACCATAGCACTCCACCAGCCAGCGTTCCAGGCGGTGCCATTCTTTTTGCGGCATCTCTTCCAGACTCTTTAAGCATTTCTGCGCATAATCTTCCGGAAATTCACCCTTCAGGATCCTTCCGCATCGGAACACTCGAAGATCCTTATCAAAAAAGGTCGAATGCATTTCCACAACATGTTCATCTTCCTCGTCATCCTGGTAATAGTTATCCCTGAGATACTCCCATGAAACCTGTTTCCTGGATAATTTCTCATATCGTTCATCCAGCCGCTGACTGATCTTCTTCTGCACCTCTGATGAGTAATCTATGCAATAGTAACGGTCCTCCGGCTCCCCGATGCATTCATAATAATCATACAGATAGGTGTCCTGATCAGTAAAACGGTCCGTTACAGCAGCCCTGACATCAAAGTAAAAACGGAAGAAATACTGTGCCTCCTCCTTGATCCATTCATACGAAAAATAATGATCAAGACCTGCCAGTGCTTCTAACGGTGTGATCTTACCGTTCTTTACATCCTCAGGAATCTTTGCCTTATCCGTTTCACCAAATTCGCTTACAAAACCTTCTCCGATAAAATCTCTCTCACAAAGCCAGCCAAAAAAATAAGCTAACGGCGTCATTGTGAAATCAAGAATTCTTTTGTTTTCTTCTTCCGTCAGTTCGGCTTCTTCGGATTTACCCGTAAGACGACGATATTCTCCTGCCGCCGCCTCCCATTGTGCTTCTCCTTTAAAAGTACTGGTATATCGCTGTACCGATGAAGTCGATCGGGAAGTTTTTTTCTTGTTCCCGCAATTAAAAATGCCATCGATAATCGATTGGATAATACCCATTTTTACATCTCCTTTTTTTACACAAGTCTTAATATTTTATCCCTTCGGCATATTCTCCCTCGAATAGAACGCCGAAGGCGTACCGCATTCGAATTATAGCAATTTCATTATATACATCAAGTCGTTATTTCATGAAAAAATATGCATAAATCAGGAATACTGATGCTGCCGAAAACAACACGCCAAAGAATATCGAAAGCACAAATTCCGCAATCGACTTAAGGTCTTCTTTAATAATTACCGATCTTTCGATGAACGAAGCCATCTCTTTACGAAAATATGTTAAATCGGCCATCATCTGCGCTTTTTGTTCGTCGTCATAACGACGCATATACTTCTGCTCCAGTTCAAGGCGTTTGGAGATATCTTCTACAGGCATCGGGTCAGATACGTCTGGAACAAGCAAAGTTATATCTGTCTTTTTTCTGTACTTACGGGCTTTTCTGTTTTGCGTGCTGATATGATATGTATTTCCGTTATCAGCATCTACGTCGATATCATAATTTGTAGTGCTGTATTTACTGTATTTTGTTACCAATTTATTATAAGATGTAACTGTCCCCTGCACTTCACTTGCATTATTGAGATAGAATTTTCTCTGCTTATGGCAGTGATATGCATTGCACCATGAAAGGATTGCTATAAATGCTGAAAAAAATATTAGTCCAAAAGCTTCTGAGAAATCGCTCATATCTATTATCCCCTTTTCTCCTTTCCGTTCTCTATTATCATCAAAGGTCTCTTCAAATGGACAACCTTAGGGAGGGGAAGAACGATAAAACCGCAGCAAAAGCTGGCATTTCTTTCCCTTCCTTCGGTTTTCCCTCTGCACTCCCTTTCCCAACACCTTCCCTATCTTTGCCGGCTTTTGCTTTTTATTCGGATGCGAAGGTTTTCGGACTTAAGGCGTGGTTGATGTGTTACTGCATCCCTATGCCATTCTGTCATGTTTCTTTTTTGAGTTCCGGATGCTGAAGATAGAAAATCTCTTTTTGCGTTTCAATCTCCGCTTTTAATTGTTCTTCAGTTGGCAGACACAGTTTATATTTAGCTGCAAAAAGCTGCTCATTGCCATGCAGAACAGAATAACGAGCTATATCTTCATCAGTTTCAGAACACAAAACTATTCCAAGAGTTGGATTATGATTTTCTGTCTTTTTTAGTTCATCATACATTCGAACGTACATATCCATCTGACCAACATCCTGATGCGTTATCTTTCCGATTTTTAGATCTATCAGAACAAAACACTGCAAAAGATAATTGTAGAAAACAAGATCAATGTAATAATCCTGTTTTTCAGTATGTATATGCTGCTGACGTGCAACAAAAGCATAACCCTTTCCAAGTTCCATAAGAAAACGCTGTAAATTTGTGATTATTGCCTGCTCAAGATCACTTTCCAGATAAGAAGTATTCTCCTGCATACCAAGAAATTCAGCAATTACCGGATTACGTATAAATTCAAGTTTACTCTGATACTCTGACGTCTTTTCTTTCATCTCATTTTCTACATTTTCATCGTTATGTGAAAGAAGCATACGTTCGTAGTACTGAGTCTGAATATTTCTGCGAAGTGTTCTAAATGACCAGGTTTGTTCCAAGGCTTCTTTTTCATACCATGAACGAGCTTTTGAATCATTTATACGAATAAGAAGCAAATAATGCGACCATGAGAGATAAGAAGTATTAAAATTGAATTGGTTCTGCAGATCCAAAGAGTTTGAAGACAGTGTCTTCAAACTCTTTTTGCCATAGTTGGTATCTGAATCCACCTCGTGTAAACCTATTAAATTTGGATACAATTTATAAAACTTTACGAAACTATAAAGAGTGGTAAGTTTAAAGTTTTGATTAAACTTATTAGATAAACGTTCGGAGATATCAGACATTATATTTTCGCCATAACGTTCTTTATAAGTACCTGTAAGTTCTTCTTCGGATATGCGCTTTCCAAGTAACCAGTTACGAAGAACTACAATTCTGTCAACTGATTTATAAGCAGTTCTTTGAGCTGATTCTATGATACCACTTAAATCGTTATAAAAGTTTTCTGATTCTTTTGTATTATTAGTCATTAATGTCTCCTTAATATTTCATTATCCCATTACCAGCTTTGGCTTTTATATTATAGTACAGATGTCATCGTACTGAAGGTGTGTTTGATGCGTTATGGACGTGGTTCTGACTACTCCATACCCAAAGCCTTAAACACTGCGTCTTCAGCGCTGTTATAGAAAATAATGCTGAAGTTACCCATAAGTTCCGGCGGAACTGAGCCAAGATCGGCTGCTGATGTTATTGGAAGTAAAACTTTCAACCGGTCATTCATAGAACGAAGTCTTGTAAG
This sequence comes from Oscillospiraceae bacterium, assembly GCA_017438745.1. Classification (GTDB taxonomy): domain Bacteria; phylum Bacillota; class Clostridia; order Oscillospirales; family Ruminococcaceae; genus HUN007. The sequence continues at coordinate 66,381 of JAFRUS010000011.1, forward strand.
TAAATAACCACACATTCTTTTTTCTCTGTTCGGATTAATCGCTCCAAACAGGTTTTCCTCTATACACTGACGTTTTATTTCTTTAAAATCCGCTCCGTTATGATATAACTCTACTATTTTCTTAAACTCAATAAACCAAAAAGATTGGGACATGAGACCAGCGTTATACTTTTCTTCCATACTCTATCACCGCAATACAAAAAATTATAAAGATACATAGTAATTATATCATAAATAGCCAATAGAGTCAACGATTTTAAGGCTGTATTTCGACATTATAACGAATATTCTTTTCAAAAAATCCCCTTTTCCATAACGCAACAACTCAGCCTTAAGCCCACAAACCTCCGCGCTATAATAAAAAGCAAAAGCCGGCAATAAGGGAGATGGTGTTGGGAAAGGGTGTGCAGAGGGAAAACCGAAGGAAGAGGGAGAAATGCCGGCTTTTACTGCGGTTTTATCGTTCTCCCTCTTCCTAAGGTTGTCCCTTTGCATAGACCTATGAAAATCTCCATTACATAAAATAAAAAGAAATTCCCCAAAGCAGCATTCAACACACCACCTCAGGGAAAGAAAATATTACCTTAATTTATTTTCATAATCTTCTAAAGAATGAAACATATTAGTAACTGTCACGACATATCCGTCTATTCTATATAATAAAAAATAATCATGTTTTAAAAAATTGATTCTCTTTAATCTTCTTTTTTGCAATTCTTCACTCTCTGGAATCTGCAAACTATCAGCAACCAGTTTTAATTGCGAAATTGTATTTTTAAAATCAGTAACTATGTTTTTCGCTGCTATTGGGCTTCTTTTTTCCAGCCTAAGATAGTCACTATATCGTTTAAGATCTTCCTTTGCATCAAATGTAACCTGTACTTTATATGAAACCATCAGTCACACTCCGCAAGTAATTCATCAATAACTTCATCTGCATCAATACACATTCCGGCATCAGCCTGAGCAAGTGATCTGTCTATGCGTTCCAGCAACTGTTCCTCAGTTTGAGGCATAAACGGTTTTAAAGACTGATTATTATTATTGATATCTAATTCACGATTTTTATTTAAAAAAGCAATAGCAATTTTTTGAACAGCTTCAAGTTCATCATCTGATAAACTCGATATGAGATCATATGTATATTCAAGTTGCGATAAATCATTTCTCGCACAGTCAACAGAAACATTTACTGCCATATCTATCCCTCCTGCATTATACCTAAGATATATCTCTCATCTATAATATTACCACATTAGAGGTGTTATTTCAACAGTTAAAACGAAACTTCTATAATATGATTATTAAAATATAAATCATATTTACTTAAATAACAATCGTTCAACCTTATTTATTTATCTTTAAGCCTGTCCTTCCCTGCAGTAAACCTGTCAAGACAAGACAGAATCCCCGGAAGGATGAAAATTATAAGAATGATCGCACTTGCAGCACCAATGGAAATGGTCTGGCAGATCTGTTCAACCGTCGGATCACCGAAGCACTGACCTAGAATACCTGTAATAGTCACCATGATAAGTCCGGAAGTGAGAATCGTGTGCATCGAACCGGAAAAGGCTTCTTTAAGAGCCTCGGCTGGTTTGTTTGTCTTTCGGCACTCACGGTAATATGTGCTGAACAGGATCGCGTAGTCGATGGTCGAACCCATGAGGATGCACTGTACGATGAGGAGTGCAAGATAGTGAATGCTGTAGCCCTGAATGCCGATAACTGAAACGGTTATGTAAACACCGCACTGTACCAGAAGAACAAGTATAGCCGGTACCGCAGCGTTGCGGAATGTGACGAGTACTACAAGGAAAATAGCAAGTGCAGTAAGAAGAGTGATGGTAAGCAGTTCCCCGTCGAATGTCTTTGACATCTCGTAGTTCATTGCAGATGAACCGATAAGATGGTAATCATTTTTCAGAACGCTGAACATGCTTGTCACTGTGTTGTAGAATTCCTCAGCTTCCGGTCCCTCTTCAGGAACTGTGACTGAAAGGATAAGTCTTGAATACTTGTCGCCCTTGAGTTGCTTTACACCGTCTCTCAGATCGGCAGCTGATTCTTTGATATCTTCCTTCATTTCATCATCGAGCACCGGTCCGAAAGTTTCATCGTAAATAAGTACATCGGACAGATAGCTCATAAGTTCAGTTATCGACATCGTCTTGTCTGAGATATCGTTTATATTAGCATCATGATAAAGGAAAAGAAGCTTTACAGTGTTCTCATCCATATCTTCACTCATACTGCCGAAAAGTTCTGCCATTCCTGTGCTGTCATATTTCTCGCTGAAATATACCGCATTGATGATCTTCGAAAGATTATTAAGCTGCTTTTTATTTTCATCATCAAACTTGTCAGCAAAATCTTTATTGCCGAGAACATCGCTTATGAGGAAGTCGATAAATTCCTTTGCGCTGATCTTCCATTCGGAAGTGTTCCCCTGCTTGTATGTGTAAAGAAGCATCAGCTTGTCAGCCTGTTCCTTTTCCATAGTTACGAGCTTCGCAAGCTTTTCGGAATCAAGCTCTTCCTTAGCGGACGCGCTGTCCATTATCGATTTTAGTGTATCGATATTTTCAAGCATCTCAGGATCTGCTGATTTTGCAAGATCAGCCTTGTTTGCGCATAAGAACTCTACCAGAGTCTTAAGAGTCATCTTCCACTCGGCAGTCTGTGATTCCCTTAGTACGTAAAGCTGCTTCATCGAACCTTCTTCCATAGAAAGAAGAGCCGCCGCATCCTTGTATGTAAGGCCTGTGATGTTGTAAGTGTAACCCATGACTTTTTCAAGGAAAGCAAGATTCTTCGCTGCATCAGCATCTATACTGCCTGCAAACGTCGGATCAGTCACAACGTTTTTATTTAAGTATTTTACGAAATCGTATAGTGACATTCTTCTGTCGCCATTTCCGTAGCAGAGAATGAAAATCGTTCTTACCTGATTGTATTCCATTCCGAATGTCTGCGAAAGTTCGTTCATATCAAGAACTGCTCCGGATGCTGCTGTCGTGCAGAGCTGCTGCATTGTGTAGAGTCCTGCTTTTGTCTGTTCGTCAAAATACGGTGCGTAGTCAGGTGAAGGAAGAATGCTGCCTACGAGAAAATCAACGAAATCCTTAAGAGGCATTGCGGTTACTTCCATACCTGCCTGTGCTGAATATCCCATAAACAGCTGGCTTATAAATCCGCTGTCCATACCGAGAACTGCACCGAGCTGTTCAGCCGATAACGGCGTTCCTGATGAGGCAAGATCAATTATAGTTCCCATCTGGCTGGTCTGTTCGATCACTGCAGGATCAAAACTCTGACTGTAAGCAGGATCATTCATCATGCCCTGAAGGACTGAATAAAACTGCTTCATGGACATTTTTTTAGTTTCCAGATTAAGATCTCTTGTGTCGAATTTAAAGATCTGTCTTACAGCAGACTCTTCCATACCGAGCATCTGTGCAAGACCTGCTGCATCGCGTTCGGCTGTGATCGTGCTCTTATCTGTGTAAGCTGAAAGCTTTTCTATCTGAGAAAGTGAATCGTCTGTAAAGTAGGACGCGTAATCAGGATTTTTTGCAACATCATCCTTAAGGAAGTTTACAAGTTCCTTTATCGTCATAGTTTTTGGCTCGTGGTTCTTGTCTTTTCCGTAGTAGTAAACGAAGAGTCCTTTGGCGTCTTTTTCTTCGATGCCCATCTTTTCAGCGATCTCTTTCGGTGAGCATGCAGTGTTGATGGAAGTTTCATCTGTAAAGCCGCTTAAGGTCTTTATCTGCTTCAGAGTTTCCTCGTCGAACATATCAGCATAATCAGGATCTTTCGCAAGATCATCGAGAACGAAGTTCGTAAACTCGCTGATTGTCATTGTGTCGGTATATGCTCCGCCGTTCTGAATGAAGTAATAGAGAAGCAGCTGTTTTGCATCTTCTGTTTCCATCTCAAAGAAATCTGCCGTTTCTTCCGCGTTCATCGGCTTTTTGAGTGCCTTTACGCTGGAAAGTCTTTCGAGAGTAGATGCGTTTTCTTTTATATCGTCCCCCATATATTTACGGAAGTTCTTGTTGTCTATTACATCTTCAGTGATGAAACGCATAAATTCAGCCGCAGTCATATAAGCAGTCTCATAGCCGAAATATTTGTAGTAGAGCATTCTGAACATGCTTTCATCAGCATCGAAATCATTTTTTGTTCCGTTTCCAAGGCTTTCGGAAAGGTCATCGATGGCCTTTACCATGTCAGCCGGATTATGTTTCTCACCGATGGTATTAGCGTAGTTTACAGCACTTTTTACATCGTCTCGATCTTCGAGCTTTTCAGCCAGACGTGTAACAGTTTCCTCATCTTCGTTATCGTACAGCAAAACTACGGTACTTCTTGTCGGGAAAATATCAGCTATAATATCAGGTGATGACATTGAAAAGCAGATAACCGTCTGTTTATGAAGAACATATGCGCCTGCAAACAGACCAATAAAGCAGAGTGTGAGCGGTATTCTTCCCTTGTAGCCGAATGAAGCAAGCTTACCTGTAGGAATGTTCGGAGCCGGCTTGGCAGTCGCTTCGATAGCTTTGGAGAAAGTAAGAATAAGTCCCGGAAGCATGAGAAATACGCATACAACGCTAAGGAATACACCTTTTGCAAGTACAACACCCATGTCAAAACCGATCTTGAAGCTCATAAATACGAGAGCGAGCAGACCTACAACTGTAGTGATTGAACTGCTTGAAATGGATGAGAAAGCACCCGCAACCGCCGCCTTCATAGCAGTTTTCCTGTCATCGGTATTTTCAAGTTCCTGACGGTAACGGTTTATAAGAATAATGGAATAGTCCATTGAAAGAACGAGCTGAAGAATAGCCGTTACCGAGAATGTGTTTTCGGAAATGGTACCGAGGATAAGGTTAGATCCGAGGTTTATCACTACTGCAGAAGCAATGGTGAACAGGAAAAGCAGAGGTTCAAACCAGGATCCGCTCATTATAATAAGTATGATCATAAGCAGACAGACTGCAAAGATCATTACCCATAATGGAAGCCCCGGAGAGTTGCCGCTGTCGTCCATATAAGTCATTTCGTTAAAGGAGTAGTCACGGTCAAGGGTATCGAAAACAGCCAGTTCCTCAGGTGAACCGTAATCATATTCCATGTGAAGAACGTACTTTGTGTACTTGTCCCTGTTGTAATCTTCACTTTCATCGTCGTAGTCCACGTCGGTAACATTAGGTATCTTTTCGAGAATATCCTTTAGGATAAGCTTCTGTCCCTCCTCGAGATCCGTGTACATTACTCGTATGGTATTGTCGGTTTCAGCGTCCGGAAAAGCTTCATCCATTTTATCCATACCTATTTTCATGGAAGAATTGTCCGGAAGATACTTTGTCATGTCGGTATTGACATTAACTTTCGGTATAAGCACTCCGCTTATAACTGTAATGATCAGTACCGCGACAATCAGAAATGCTCTTTTTTCTACTATAAAATCTGCAACCCTCTTCATATACGCACCTACCTGTTGTTTTATTCACTTAATATTATCACATAAGTGGCATTAAGTCAATTAACTATTATGAATTTTCTACTTGATAAAATAAAACAGGTACAGTCTTTAGTGGCTGTACCTGTTTTATTTAGTTGGTGTTTTCGTCCTCAAGTTCTGAAAGCATTTCCCTGTCGCTTTCGGTTATCCCCTTTTTCAGCATCTCAAGATTCTTCGTTCTGATACGTTCATCAACGAATTCCTTAGTGAGCGTATAGATTACTGCGAATACCGGAACACCTGCGATCATGCCTCCGAAACCGAAAAGATTTCCAAAGAAGAAGATCGAGAACATGATCCAGAAAGTCGGAAGGTTAAGCTTGTTTCCGAGGATCTTAGGTCCGAGGATATTGCCGTCGAACTGCTGAATTACAAGTATGATTATGATGAATACTACTGTTTTCTGAGGCTGTGTAAGAAGAACAAGTACGATCGACGGTATAGCACCGATAAACGGTCCGAAGAACGGGATCATATTTGTTATGCCTACAATGAAACTGATGAGCATTGCATTGTCAAACTGGAAGATCACCATAATGATGAAACAGAGCATTCCGATAACAAATGAGTCTAGTGACTTGCCAACAAGGAAGTTACTGAAAATATTGTTTGCGTGTGAGCCCTTTACCATTACTGTATCATATGCCGGCTTAGGAAGAACGGCATACAGAAATTTCTTGGCCTGCCTTATAAAGTTCTCCTTGCTGTAAAGCAGATAGATCGAAACGATATATCCGAGAAGGAAATCCTTGATACCCATAAGGAAGCTGAATACACCGTCCTTGATAAGTATAAAGTATCTTTCAAAAGTAGGCTTGATATCAGTTATCCATCCAAGGACGTGATCGGATACCGTAACGTACTGCTGCTGAAACCAGTCGGTCACCTGTTCGTTTATCTCAGGATTTTTTTCTAGGAAATCGAGAGTGGAAACATACAGAGAATAAAGATATTCCGGCATCTTGTTAAGCAAGGTCGAGATACTTTCGACGATCTGCGGGACAGCCATTGCAACGAGAGCAACTATAGCTGAAAATCCGACAAGCGATGCAATTATGATACTTACCGATCTGCAGAATTTGCTGTGTTTCTTCTTTTTAAGTACCCTGATGGTTAAGAACCGTTCGATGGTCCGTACAAGCGGCTGCATGATATATGCAATAACAAATCCCCATATTACCGGAGAAATAGCCTTGAATATCCGCCCCAGTATTCCCATGAACGAATCGAACCTGAAGGCCAGAAGAACAATAAGAACGCATATTGAAAACACCATGACGGTGTAATATGATATGGTGTTGTATTTTTCATTGAATTTAATTTTCATCTTTTTGTCAACTCCATTTTCTTCGTACTAATAAGTATAGCATATCAGTTATGATAATTCAACTGATTTTTTTATGTAACGCTGATTTATTCATAAATCAGCGTGGGGTTCGGGGCGAAGCCCCGC
>JAFRUS010000108.1 GCA_017438745.1 Oscillospiraceae bacterium
GCGTGCCGCAGGCACGCAATAATATCAATTAACTTTATTTGAACGAGCTAAACATTGTCTGAATAACTTTACACTATTCTCACTTTCTTCATCTGTATAAGGATGTTCAGAAAGCGGTTTTAATGGACTTTCATCTTCCATAATTGATATAAGTTTTTCCGCAAATACAGGATCTTTAATTTCTATTTTCCTGTCAAAAGTACTTGTTGGCATTTTCACATTCTCCTGTTCTAAAATTCTGAATATCAACTATATATTCAATACTAAAACAGCAGAGCCACACATAAAAGTGAACTCTGCTGTTTCTTATTATTATCAGTTATCAAATCTTAGTAATATCGATAAGTTCAACGTCATCAATAGTACGTCCTGTCTGGAGAACGTTTGCGAGGGCTCTTGCTGTATCGATCGCTGTGAGTGAGCAGATTGAACGTTCTACCGACTTACGGCGCATCTTAACGCTGTCTCTTGCAGGGAGACGGCCTTTTTCAGATGTTGAGATCACGTAGTGGATCTTGCCGCTTTCGAGAAGGTTGATAGCGTTCGGTTCAGGTTCGGATACTCTGTTTACATGGTTCGTAGCGATCATGTTTCTGTTGAGTACACCGGCTGTACCGGCTGTTGCGTAGAGTTCGAATCCCATCTGTGAGAACTTGTCGGCGATAGCGATGATCTCCTGCTTGTCTGTGTCACGAACTGTGATGAACACGCCGCCTTCCTTCTTGAGGTCGAATCCGGCAGCAACGAGACCCTTGAGGAGAGCATCTTCAAATGTGTGCGCAATACCGAGGCACTCACCTGTTGACTTCATTTCAGGTCCGAGCATTGTATCAACGTCGTGGAGCTTTTCAAAGCTGAATACAGGAACCTTGACAGCAACGTAGTCAGCCACCGGATAGAGACCGCTCTCGTAGCCGAGTTCCTTAAGAGTAGCACCGAACATGAGCTTTGTTGCGATGTCTACCATCGGGATACCTGTTACCTTGCTGATGTATGGGACTGTTCTTGAAGAACGAGGGTTTACTTCGATTACGTAAACTTCGTGGTTGTAAACAACGTACTGGATGTTTACAAGACCTACTACCTTAAGTTCAAGAGCAAGTTTCTTTGTATAATCAACGATAGTGTTCTTGATTCTTTCGGAAAGTGTCTGAGCCGGATATACAGAGATCGAGTCACCTGAATGAACACCGGCACGTTCGATATGTTCCATGATACCAGGGATAAGGAAGTCCTTGCCGTCGCAGATAGCGTCAACTTCAACTTCAGTACCCATCATGTACTTGTCGATAAGTACAGGGTTTTCGATCATCGTTCTTGTGATGATCTCCATGTATTCAACGATATCCTTTTCAGAATGTGCAATGATCATGTTCTGGCCGCCGAGAACGTATGAAGGTCTCATAAGTACCGGATAGCCGAGGTCTTCAGCAGCAGCAACAGCTTCTTCTGTTGTCATTACTGTGTGACCCTGAGGACGCGGGATTCCGCACTTTTCAAGGATCTCATCAAAACGTTCACGGTCTTCCGCAGCGTCAACACTGTCAGCCTGTGTACCGAGAATTCTTACGCCCATATCTGAAAGATGCTTAACGAGCTTGATAGCTGTCTGACCGCCGAACTGAACAACTACACCGTAAGGCTGTTCTGTAGCGATAATTGATTCAACGTCTTCCTTGGTAAGCGGATCGAAGTAAAGTCTGTCACCGGTATCGAAGTCAGTTGAAACTGTTTCAGGGTTGTTGTTGCAGATAACTGCTTCGTAACCGAGTTCCTTAAGTGTCCATACGCAGTGTACTGAACAGTAGTCGAACTCGATACCCTGACCTATACGGATAGGACCTGAACCGAAAACGATAACTTTCTTCCTGCCCTTGTCAGTTCTTTCGATGAACTGCTTTGCTTCGTTTTCCTCATCGAATGTTGAGTAGAAATATGGTGTTTCAGCCTTGAACTCGCCTGCACATGTATCAACCATCTTGTAAACGGCCTGCTTGTGCATAGGGCATTTCTGACCGCTCATTCTTTCGATAGTGCTGTCAAGATAGCCGTAGTTCTTTGCTGTGAGATATTTTTCTTCTGTGAGTTCACCGTCAGCAAGCCACTTTTCGAGGTTTACCATGTTGAGGAGCTTGTTAAGGAACCACTCATCGATCATAGTGATCTCGTGGAGCTTTTCAACTGTAACGCCTCTCTTGAGAGCTTCGTAAACCTGGAATGAACGTTCGTCATCAACTTCTTCGAGCTTCTTCATGAGTTCTTCATCAGAAAGCTTTTCAAGCTTCTTAAGGTTCATTGAGTCAACGCCGAGTTCGATAGAACGTACAGCCTTCATCATAGCCTGTTCAAAGCTTGTACCGATAGCCATTACCTCACCGGTAGCCTTCATCTGAGTACCGAGAGTTCTCTTGGCATAAACGAATTTATCGAAAGCCCACTTAGGGAACTTAACAACTACGTAGTCAAGTGCAGGTTCGAAACATGCATAAGTCTTTCCTGTTACCTGATTGATGATCTCGTCGAGTGTGTAACCGATAGCGATCTTCGCAGCAACCTTGGCGATAGGATAACCTGTAGCCTTTGAAGCGAGAGCTGATGAACGTGAAACTCGAGGATTTACTTCGATAACGCTGTACTGGTAAGATTCCGGATGAAGTGCGAACTGACAGTTACATCCGCCTTCTACCTTGAGTTCTCTGATGATGTTGATAGCTGCTGTACGGAGCATCTGGTATTCACGGTCGGTAAGTGTAACTGCCGGAGCGATAACGATAGAGTCACCTGTGTGAACGCCTACCGGGTCAAAATTTTCCATTGAGCAGACTGTGATACAGTTGTCCTTGCTGTCACGGATAACCTCGAACTCAATTTCCTTCCAGCCGCTGATACACTTTTCAACAAGTATCTGTGTGATAGGTGAAAGACGAAGACCGTTCTTTGCAATATCACGAAGTTCTTCTTCATTCTTTGCAATACCGCCGCCTGTTCCGCCGAGTGTGAATGCAGGACGAACGATAACAGGATAGCCGATAACCTTGGCAAATTCTACTGAATCTTCTATTGTTTCAACGACCTTTGAAGGGATACAAGGTTCGCCGATCTTTTCCATTGTGTCCTTGAATGCCTGTCTGTCTTCAGCCTTGTGGATAGTAAGAGGATCAGCACCGAGAAGCTTTACATTGTTTGCATCAAGAAATCCTTCTTCAGCAAGCTGCATTGAAAGTGTAAGGCCTGTCTGTCCGCCGAGAGTTGAAAGAAGGCTGTCCGGCTTTTCTATCCTGATAATTCTCTTGATAACGTCAAGTGTAAGAGGTTCAATGTAGATCTTGTCTGCCATTGCCTTGTCTGTCATGATAGTAGCAGGGTTTGAGTTTACGAGAACAACTTCAAGACCTTCCTGCTTGAGAGCACGACAGGCCTGTGTTCCTGCGTAGTCGAATTCGGCAGCCTGTCCGATAACGATAGGACCTGAACCTATAACAAGTACTTTCTTAATATCTTTTCTTAACGGCATTTTACTTTTCCTCCATTAACTGTACGAATTCGTCAAATAAGTAAGATGTGTCAAGCGGACCGCCATGAGCTTCCGGATGGAACTGTACTGTGAATGCTTTTTCGTTCTTGTATCTTACACCTTCACAGGTCTTGTCATTTGCATTGATATGTGATACTTCCGCAATGCTTGTATCCACACTGTCATTAAGAACAGCGTAACCGTGGTTCTGTGTGGTAACGAATGTCTTGTCGAGTGCAAGATCGATAACCGGCTGGTTCGCTCCACGGTGACCGTACTTGAGCTTTTCTGTCTTCGCACCGTGTGCAAGAGCCATGATCTGGTGTCCCATACAGATACCGAATATCGGGATACCGAGCTTTGCGATCTCAGCAACGTTCTTTATTACTTCAGTATTCTCGGATGGATCTCCAGGGCCGTTTGAAAGCATGATGCCGTCAGGAGCGATTGCCTTGATCTCCTCTGCAGTTGTTCTGTCAGGAACTACTACAACGTCACAGCCTCTCTTGAGAAGTTCCTCACGGATGTTTCTCTTGTATCCGAGGTCGATGAGAACTACCTTGTACTTGCTGTTTTCAGCCTTGTATTCGCACTTTTCAGGAACTGTTACTGTGTGAACGGCATCCTTTATCGTATATGCCTTAATAAGCTTTAAAAGCTCATCCTTCTTTGCGAAAACATCTTCTGTTGTGATCGCACCGTTCATAACACCGTACTCTCTTATCTTTCTGGTAAGACTTCTTGTGTCGATGGAGTGGATGCCGATGATGTTCTGTTCCTTCAGGAAGTCATCGATATTTCCCTCGCAGCGGAAGTTTGAAGGGGCATTGCACCATTCTCTTACAATGTAACCGCTAACGTAGGATTTAGTTGATTCGTAGTCTTCCCTGTTCACGCCGTAGTTTCCGATAAGCGGAAAAGTCTGAACAACTATCTGACCGTAATAGCTCGGGTCAGTAAGTGTTTCCTGATAGCCTGTCATACCGGTGGTAAATACTACTTCACCAATAACGGTTCCCTTCGCGCCGAAGGACTGTCCTGTAAGAACTGTTCCGTCAGCAAGAAGAATATAAGCCTTTTCACTCTTATTGAATAATGCCATTATATCAGATCCCTTCAAAAATCTTACTTACCAATTACAGATGTTATATCTTCGCGCATTCTGAGAACTTCACGTCTTGAAGCCTTTGCGAAATCCTTCTCATCGCAGCCTTCCTTTGTGTATGCACACATGATAGCTCTTGATGAGTTTACGATCGCACCGATGCCGTTTGCATCAAATGCCCCCTTAAGGCCTTCTGCACCGCCGCCCTGAGCACCGTAACCAGGTACGAGGAAGAATGTGTGCGGAAGTCTTGCACGAAGCTCAGTAAGCTGTTCCGGATAAGTAGCACCAACAACGGCACCTACTGATGAATAGCCGTACTTACCGATCTGTTCGCTTCCCCACTTTTCACACATGTCACCCATTACTGCGTAGACAGCGTTATCGCCGATCTTCTGATCCTGGAGTTCGCCGCTTGACTTGTTTGATGTCTTTACAAGAACGAAGATACCCTTATCCTTCTTTTCGCATATCTCAAGAAGCGGAGCGATACCGTCTGTACCGAGATATCCGTTTACTGTAAGAGCATCTGCACCGAAAGCTTCAAAAGTATTTGAACCTACCTGTGTCTCTCCGAGATGAGCAGCTGCATATGCTGTCATTGTAGCACCGATGTCGTTTCTCTTGCCGTCAGTCATAACGAAAAGTCCCTTTGACTGAGCGTATTTGATAGTTTCAGCGAGTGCCTTTACGCCCTGCCAGCCGTACATTTCATAGTAGGCTGCCTGAGGCTTTATTGCAGGAACAAGGTCATATATTTCATCAATGATAGCCTTGTTAAATGTAAGCAGAGCATCAGCAGCACCTTCAAGTGTTTCACCGTACTTGCTGAAGCTTTCTTTTCTGATAAACTCCGGAACGTAGTCGAGCTTAGGATCAAGACCGGCTACTGTCGGATTGTTTTTATCGATGATATTTTTAATAAGTCTGTCAAATGACATAAAATATATCCTCCTGTTTACTTCGTTTCTGAATAGATAACTTTACCCTTTGAGATTGTGATCACCGGTTTACCCTTAAGTGTCACGCCCTTGAAAAGAGTATTGTGTGATTTTGAGTGGAGCTTTTCCGGATCAACTGTCCATTCTTTGTTAAGATCTGCAACAGTGATATCGGCTGTGCTTCCTTCTCTTATATATACAGGCTCAAGTCCGAGAAGCTTTCTAGGATTCTCTGACATAAGCTCTGATATTCTCTTAAGTGAGATCTTACCTGTGTGGTAAAGATATGTGAGTGTAGCGGCAAATGATGTTTCAAGACCTACAACACCGTTAGGTGCCTTTTCAAAATCAGCCTTTTCATTTGCTGCGTGAGGTGCATGGTCTGTAACTATGCAGTCTATTGTACCGTCAATAACGGCCTCTGTGATAGCTTCAACATCACGCTTTTCACGAAGCGGCGGATTCATTCTGAAATCCGCATCACGGGCAAGAAGCTTTTCATCAGTAAAAATAAAGTAGTGAGGTGCAGTCTCGCATGTTACCTTAAGGCCGCGCTTCTTTGCATCTCTGATAAATCCGATGCTTCCTTCTGTACTTACGTGTGCAATGTGTACCGGAACACCGGCTGCTCCTGCAAGAGCCATTTCCCTTACAGTTATGCTGTCCTCGGATGCACGGTCCATGCCCGGAACACCGAGTTTTTCTGAAACGGCACCCTTGTTCATGATACCCTTTCCGATTATGTCCATGTCTTCGCAGTGTGAAGTGAGAAGCAGACCATATTTATCAGCGTTTATAAGGCCCTGTCTCATAAGCTCTGCATTCTTTACTGGCTTTCCGTCATCGGAAACTGCAACGATGCCGAGTTTTTTATACATTTCAAAATCAGCAAGCTCACCACCCTGCATTCCCTTTGTTATGCAGGCTGTCTGATAAATATCTATACCAGTGCCGGCAGCCTTCTCATTTATATAACGGATGGTTTCCTCATTATCCACCGGAGGATTAGTGTTCGGCATGCAAAGTACACCTGTAACACCGCCAGCCGCAGCAGCTGCAGCACCTGTGATAATGTCCTCCTTATGAGTAAAGCCCGGATCTCTGAAGTGGACGTGCATATCAAAAAAAGACGGAAACGCTGTAAGACCTGTACCGTCGATAACAAGAGCGCTATCGTCTGCAGGAGCGATTCCGACTGTTTTTATTTTTCCGTCTTTAATATAAATATCGTAAGTTTTGTTTTCCGACGCTTTTTCATCGACCACAGAAATATTTTTTATAATAATACTCTGATCCATTTTTCTCACTGTCCTTTCTGCTTTTATTCTTCAGGTTCAAAAATCGTTACGCTGTCGCATTCATCGATCTCAGTTACCTGCACCCTGACCCTTTCCTCACGGGAGGTCGGGAGATTTTTACCGATAAAATCCGGTCTTATAGGTATCTCGCGGTGTCCCCGGTCAATAAGCACTGCCAGCTGTATGCGCTGTGGTCTGCCGCGTTTTATAACAGCATCAATCGCAGCTCTGGCACTTCTGCCTGTATATATGACATCATCGACCAGAATAACAACCTTGTCACCAATGTCGAATTCTATCTTAGTCCGGTCTGCTTCCGGAATCTGTCGTTTATCATCCCTGTAGGGTGTAATGTCGAGCTGACCGCATTCCACTGAAATACCTTCAATCTCGTTTATCTTCTTCGCTATACGCTCTGCAAGGAACGCACCGCGTGAAAGAATACCGATTATACAGAGATTTTCCGCGCCACGGTTCTGTTCAAGTATTTCATAAGTTATTCTTGTTACAGCTCTGTTAATTGCATTTTCATCAAGGATCACTGCTTTCTTTTTCAAGGAAAGGCCCTCCTAAAAAACAAAATACCTGTCCGCAACAGGCAGACAGGTATGATTATCCCAAGCTTAAAATGATGTAGTTATGCACTTATCCTCAGATTCCCCTGTACAAACAGAACAAACGACTAAAGTGCAGAAAACTTAAAACAAATACCTTATCGACCTCTCCGGATCAACTTAAAGGAGTTCTGCAGAATTCATTATATCACATATGATCTTGTTTGTAAAGTTTATTTAATAAGTTTACTCAGATTTTCAGCATATGTCATACAAAGTTTAATCAGTTCGGCCTGTTTTTCGTCTCCAAGGAGAGCCATGCTGTCATGTTCGGCCTTTATGATAGTAGGTATGATCTTGTCAGCGTATTTTCTTCCTACTTCAGTGAGCTTAACGAGCTTGTTTCTTCTGTCGGCTGCTATTTCCTCCATGGAAATGTATCCTTTGCTGAGATAGGATTTCATAATAGCACTAACAGTCTGCTTTGATATTACTGAAAAGCGGCAGATATCATTCTGCGTACACCCTTCAGGTGAAGTATAAAGCATTCGAAGCACAAAAAGGCTCTTGTATCCAAGTCCGAATTTCTTTGCGTATCGTTCGTAAATGGAATACTGAGCATATCTTAAAGAAACATATTCCTCTGATCTCTGTTCGATCTGTTCATCTGACATAACGATCATCCCCCGGTAACTGTATATACAAATGACGATACGACAGCACACACTGTCGTTTTATGCATGCACAGACCATAAATGATGCGGTCCGTGCGGAGTAATATATTTTACTTTTTTTTGAATGCAAGAACTGCAAATTCAGTGCTCACCTTAAGTGAATCCACTGAATCCAGCTTTGCAAAATCCTTTTCAGATGTCCTGTAATAGTAAGGTGTCATCATGAAAAGAGCCTTTATATCATCTGTCGTCTGCAGAACGACTTTTCTTCTGAGCTCACTGCTCTTTGCAAGTTCAAATCCGTCGATTCTGTAAGGCTCGACCTGGTTTTTATACGGGTTATCGTATACTATTTCCTTAAGTTCAAAAAGATGTTCTTCAAGAGGAATAGTCTGGATGTAAATTCCGCCCGGCTTAAGTACACGAAGGAATTCCTCCCTGCAGAAAGGAGCAAATACGTTTACGATAATATCACAGGACGAATCTGCCACCGGCATATGAAAAATACTGGCTACCGCCTTTTCTATTCCCTTTGACCTGCTTTTCGCTGCAGCAAGAGCATTTTTTGAAATGTCAAGTGCAAGTACTTCCGCCTTTATCCCTTCACGAACAAGTTCCTCGTAAAAATGTGAGGTATAGAAGCACTCGCCGCATCCGGCATCAAGAATAACAGCACCGTCAGAAGCGTATTTCTTCACTGTGTCTGTTATCTTGTCACGAAGAGCATTGTAATAACCCTTTTCAAGAAAATCACGTCTGGCTTTGACCATGATCTTGTCATCGCCGTGATTTCCGCCTTTCTGTGACAAAAGCAGATTCACATAACCGCTTTTGGAAATATCGTAGCAATGGTTTCCGGCACATGTATATGACTTTTCGGTTCTGTCAAGCGGAAGACCGCATACCGGACACACAAACCCTGACATGATTATTCTTCTTCGTCTTCTTCAGGGTTTTCCCAGTTATGCCATACGTTCTGAACATCATCATTGTCTTCAAGATGTTCGAGAAGAAGATTCATCTTCTTGATAGATTCTTCATCAGTAAGCTTTACATAGTTATCAGGGATCTGAGCTGTTTCAGCTGAAAGGATAGTATATCCCTTTTCTGTAAGAGCATCTCTTACTGCGTGAAGATCTGAAGCAGCTGAAATGAATTCTACTGAGTCGTCTTCAATGCTGTAGTCATCAGCACCTGCTTCAACACAGTCTTCCATGAGCTTGTCTTCATCATAGCCGTTGTTTTCAACAACAACGATACCACGGCTTGTAAACATGAATGATACGCATCCGCTTGTACCGAGGTTGCCGCCGAACTTGTCAAAGTAGTGGCGAACGTCACCGGCTGTTCTGTTCTTGTTATCTGTAAGAGTTTCAACGATAACTGCTATACCGTTAGGACCATATCCTTCGTATACGATTGAAATATAGTCGCTCTTGTCTTCGCCTCCGCTTGCCTTCTTGATAAGTCTGTCGATGTTATCGCTAGGAACGTTGTTAGCCTTTGCCTTTGCAATAAGGTCACGAAGCTTTGCGTTTGTTGTCGGATCAGCGCCGCCTTCCTTAACGCATACAGTCATTTCACGACCGATCTTTGTAAAAATCTTAGCTCTGGCCTGGTCTGTAGCTTCCTTCTTTCTCTTGATAGTACTCCATTTTGAATGTCCTGACATATCAGTCATCCTCCTTCGTTTCAGATAATATTATTTTCATAAGTTCTTCAATACGATCTCTTCTGCCTGTCAGATGCAGAAATCCAAAAAGGCACTCAACTGCAGTTGCCCTTCTGTAATCTATTATACTGGCACTTTTCGGTGCGGAAACGCCTGTAGCATTTCTTCCGCGCTTGAGTATGGATACCTCGTCCTCATCAAGATACGGAAGAATAACGTCATAGGCCTTCGACTGAAAAAGCGCACATACTTTTTTTGTTGACGCAGCGTGAAGCTTCGATACAGCAGTATTTGCCTTAAGAACAATGTCCTCACGGATAAGCTGTTCGTAAACAGAATCTCCGAGAAAAGCAAGTGTAAGCGGAGAATACTGCATTGCTTCCCTTGCTGATAAAACTTTATCCGTAAGCTCCACCTCTACTTAACGTACTCAAATTCAAGTCCGAAAATATCGACTGTGTCGCCTTCTTCAATACCCATTTCCTCAAGCTTGTTAAATACACCGCTTGTCTGAAGCACTCTCTGGAGATACTGAAGTGATGAATAGTCATCAAGGTCAACCGTTCTGAGAATAGGCTCAAGCCAGTTTGCCTCGACAAAATAGATATCTTCTTCTTTTGTAACAGTGATCTTCTTACGGTCGTCCTCAATCTGAAGAAGTTCTTCTTCAGGGATCTCTTCAGGTTCATATTCCTTGATAGGAGGAAGCTTGTCGAGTTCACCTGAAATGTATTTGATAAGTTCTGATGTACCCTGTGTTGTGGCAGCAGATATCTCGAAAAAGGCATAACCTTTGTCTTCGATGTACTTTTTAAGTGTTTCGATCTGTTCAGGTGTCGCCATATCAGATTTGTTGGCTGCAACTATCTGAGGACACTTTGCAAGATCAGGACTGAACTTTTCGAGTTCGGCATTGATAATGTCAAAGTCCTCGGAAGGATCTCTTCCTTCGGAACCTGAAACATCGAGAACATGAAGAATAAGACGACAACGTTCAACGTGTCTTAAAAATTCATGGCCAAGTCCTATACCGTCACTGGCACCCTCGATAAGACCAGGAATATCCGCCATTACAAATGATTTTTCTGCTTCAACTTTAACCACGCCGAGTACAGGTACAAGTGTGGTGAAGTGATAGTTTGCTATTTTAGGCTTTGCCTGACTTACTACGGAAATAAGAGTTGACTTTCCGACATTAGGGAAACCAACAAGTCCTACGTCAGCAAGAAGCTTAAGTTCGAGTGAAAGCTCAAACTCCTCACCCGGATAACCCGGCTTTGCAAACTTCGGAATCTGACGTGTAGGTGACTTGAATACTGCGTTGCCCTTGCCCCCGTTTCCGCCTCTGGCAATTACCTGTCTTTCCTTTCTGGAAAGGTCAGCTATTATTCTTCCGGTATTGAAGTCCCTTACAAGAGTACCGCGCGGTACCTTGATGATAAGGTCCTGTCCGTTTTTACCGGTACAGTGCTTTGCGCCGCCGTTTTCGCCGCGTTCAGCAATATATTTTTTCTTATATTTAAAGTCGATAAGAGTTGAGAAGTTATCGTCGATAACGAAAACAACGTCTCCGCCCTTGCCGCCGTTTCCTCCGTCCGGACCGCCGGCAGCGACATATTTTTCACGATGAAATGAAACCGCACCGTCTCCGCCGTCTCCGGCTTTGACTCTGATCTTCGCCTTGTCTACGAACATTATAAATCACCTTCCATGTGTGGCCAAACGCACATGACAAAATCGCATTATACAATAAAATCCCAAGCGACAGCTCGGGATTTTTACTGTAAATAAAAAGCGTTATTTTACTGTGCAGCGTAAACTGATACTTTCTTACGGTCACGGCCGAGTCTTTCGAACTTAACTCTGCCTTCAACCATTGCGAATATTGTATCATCAGAACCGATACCTACACCATTACCTGGATGGATGTGTGTACCACGCTGACGTACGATGATGTTGCCAGCCTTAACGTACTGACCATCAGCTCTTTTAACACCTAATCTCTTTGACTCAGAATCACGTCCGTTCTTTGTAGAACCTGAACCTTTCTTGTGAGCAAAAAACTGCATGCTAAGATTTAACATATCTTACACCTCCGAAATTTTAGTTTTAATCGTTCTTTCAAAAGATTTGCCAAGAAAATCGAGATGAACTTTAAGACCTTCGATGATCTTTGAAGCTGTTTTCTGATTTTCTTCACTGATTTCCGCAATCTTCAGAGTAACTACATTGTCTGCAACTTCTGTTTCAGCTTTAAACTTAAAACTGTCAGTTATAAGATCGGCTGTAAGTTCAACTGCAGATGAGACACTGGCACATACAATATCAAATCCGTGATCGTCGTAGCCTGCGTGTCCGCTGACTCTGAAACCCGAAAAATCACTGCCCTTTTTATAAAAAACAGCAGTTATCATTCGTGATTAAGCCTTGATTGCTTCGATCTTAACCTGAGTGTAAGGCTGTCTGTGGCCCTGTCTTCTCATTGAAGAACCCTTCTTTGGCTTGTAAGTAAGAATGTTGATCTTCTTGCCCTTGCCGTTCTTAACAACTGTAGCAGATACTGTAGCACCGCTTACGTATGGAGCTCCAACTGTAAGACCCTTGTCTGTGTTCACAGCAACAACCTTATCAAAGCTAACCTTTTCGTCAGCTTCAACTGCGAGCTTTTCGATGAATACTACATCGCCCTCTTTTACTTGATACTGCTTACCACCAGTTTCGATAATTGCGTACATTTTGGTTTACTTCCTTTCCAAAAAACTCGCTGTACAAGGTGTGTTTCGTTAATACGGAACATCTTGCAGACCTGTATACATGCGGCTTTATTATTTTACCACATAAATCTTTGGTTTGTCAAGTGTTTTTCAATAAAAATAGTGAAAGTATTGTTACTATTCACGGCCAAATAATGTAAAATAGAAAAATGATAAAGGTGCTGCAAACATTGAAAATGCGATGTTTGCAGCACTATTTTTTTACGAAAAAATACACAAAAAAATATAGTGGTATTTGTTTAAATAGATACC
>JAFRUS010000109.1 GCA_017438745.1 Oscillospiraceae bacterium
GAAGCCGGATGGACAACTGCGAAAGATAAAGTTTCTTTAAACGAAAGGAGCATACAATGAGTTTACAGGGACAGACATTAGAAAGAACCGGTTCAAAGATAAAGGAACCGAAAAGATACAACGTGGTCATGCTCAACGATGACTTTACGACAATGGATTTTGTTGTGGAAATACTGATCGATATTTTCCACAAGGAACAGCTGACTGCTGAAGCCATTATGCTTGATGTACATAAAAAAGGAAAGGCTGTAGTCGGAACCTATTCATACGATATAGCCATGACAAAAACGCGTACAGCAATGCAGCGTGCGCGCGATGAAGGATTTCCTTTCAGAATGCTTGTAGAGGAGGCCTGAGAACATATGGAATACTCGAAACATCTTCTTACAGCAATACATGGTGCTTCAGAATTCACAAAGGAACACAATCTTGAACTGTGTACACCGGAAACTGTACTTTTCTTCATCTGTGACGATATTGATTTCCGTAAGGCATTCATAAACTGCGGCGGTGACATAGACATCCTTGAACCTGATCTCTATGATTATATCACTGAAAACATAGACAGATGCAGCAGTATAACAACAGTACAGAATTCACTCGCTCTGGAATGCACGCTTGAAAATGCTCAGTTAAGTGCCATGAACAGCGGCAGCGCCTCGATCAAAATAAAGCACTTTATCCACGGAATGTGGCAGATAGATGATCTTTACGCTGTATATTTTATAGAAAAGCATGGCATCAGCGAAGCAGACCTGCTAAGCGCGCTGGCCGATATTGAAGAGGAAGAGGCAGAAGAAGAGGAAGAAGATAAGCATCCATCAGCGTTTTTTCAGGTATTTGGCAAGCGTATTGAGATTCCATATACCGGCGATGATGACGATAACGATGATGAAGATGATGACGACGATGATGATGCACCGTCATACGGCAGAACACCTACTTACGCAATGCAAAGCTTTGTCTCCTGCCTCAACGATACACTCGGCGATGTGAACCCTCTTATAGGCCGTCAGGATGAACTTGAAAGGACCATGCAGATACTCTGCCGCCTTGACAAGAACAACGCTCTTCACATCGGCGATCCGGGTGTCGGCAAAACTGCTGTCATGTACGGTCTGGTAAAGAAGATCATCGCAGGAGATGTACCGGAGCCGCTTAAAAATGCCAGGGTTTTCTCCTTCGACATCGGCGGAATGCTTGCGGGAACGAAATACCGCGGTGATTTTGAAAAAAGGCTGAAAAAGGCTCTTGAACAAATAAGCGATGATGACAATCCTATAATCTACATCGACGAGATCCACAACATCACCGGTGCAGGTGCCACGGGCGACGGCTCACTGGACGCTGCCAATATTATAAAGCCGTATCTCACTGACGGAAAGATCCGCTTTGTAGGCTCCACGACCTATGAAGAGCACAAAAAATATTTTGAAAAAAGCAAGAGTCTTATAAGACGTTTCCAGAACGTTGAAATAAAGGAGCCGTCAAAGGACGAATGCATTAAGATACTTGAAGGTCTTATAGACAGATACGAAAACTTCCACGGTGTAAAATACGCTGATGATGTGATTCCGTACGCAGTCGAGATGAGTTCAAAATACATCAACGAACGTTTCCTCCCGGACAAGGCCATCGATCTTATCGATGAAGCAGGTGCATATCTGAAACTTAAAAAGGAACCGGTCAAAACATACGAAGATCTGAAGATCTGGAAACCTGCTTCGGAGGAAAAAGCAGAAATACCTGTCGTTGACAAAGATATCATAAATGCAGTACTCACAAAGATCTGCCGCGTTCCAGTCGAAACAGTTGAAACTGAAGATATGAGTGGAATTGCCGGACTGGAAGAAAAGCTGAGTGCTCTCATCTTCGGACAGGACGAAGCGATAAAGCAGGTAGTCAACACTGTCAAGTTCTCGAAAGCAGGACTGAGTGATGAAAACAAGCCGCTCGCAAGTCTTCTCTTCGTCGGTCCTACCGGTGTCGGCAAAACCGAGATTGCACGTCTGCTCGCTCTGAAACTCGGACTCAAGCTTATCCGCTTCGACATGAGTGAATACGAGGAAAAGCACGCAGTTGCCAAGCTTATCGGCTCTCCTGCCGGATATGTGGGCTACGAGGAAGGCGGACTTCTCACGGAAGAGATAAGAAAAAATCCGTCCTCTGTTCTTCTCCTCGACGAGATAGAAAAGGCGCATCCGGACATCTACAACATTCTTCTTCAGATGATGGATCATGCGACGCTGACAGACAATCAGGGACGAAAAGCTGATTTCCGCAATGTCATCATCATTATGACATCGAACGCCGGTGCCAGCCGCATCGGTAAAAGCGTTATCGGATTTGAAAGCCGAGACCGTGACAGCAGCGTTGTAATGGAAGAAGTAAAACGCATCTTCCAGCCGGAATTCCGCAACCGTCTCGACCGTATCGTTGTATTCAACGGCATGGATGACAGCATGGCGGAAAAGATCATCGGTAAAAAGCTGGGTGAACTTGCTGACAAACTTGCAGTTAAGAACATCACACTTGAATACGACAAGGCTGCAGCTGATCTTATCAAGAAAAAAGGTATCTCATCAGAATACGGTGCCCGCGAAGCAGACCGTGTGATCAGAAATGAAATCAAACCGCTTTTCGTTGACGATATTCTTTTCGGAAAACTGAAAACCGGCGGAAAGGTAAACCTCTCCGCCGATGGTGATAAATTTGTTATTAATGTGGTTTCAGAGATTGTGGATCTTCAAAAATAATAGTTTTCTCTGCTAAATAACAAACACGCCGCATCTCACCGGGGCTACCGGTTCTGAGATGTGGCGTTTTTTGTTTTCTGTTAGATTTTTTATGTTGATTCAAATATCATAGGTCTCTTTGCATAGACCTATGGAAGTTCACATCACACCGCCACTTTCAATCACCCCTTTAAGACACAAACGCTTTTCAAATCCACCACGCTTTTCAGCTTTTTCTTTTCTTACCCTTTCAAGCTCTTCAACAGAATACCCGCGAGCAACTGCCACCGCATGCATTACCTCCAGCGGATCTGCCAGCTCCTCCAAAGATTTATCCGCCTGATACTCCGCCAGTTCTTCGTTCAGCTTCTGATCCAGGTACTGCAGATAAACATCATCCTCCAGCACCTCAACAACACATTTTTTGCCCGAACGTTCTATAATCTCAGGAATCCTGTCCCTGATAAGTTTATCATATTCGATCATAACTACACCCCTATATTACTGTTTTTTTCATGTCTATATTATATACTATTTCTGCATAAACATCAATGAAGAATATGGGTGTTTCTTTGCATAGACCTATGGCATTTCACATTACTTCATATAAAAAGAATCTCCCTGAAAGCAGCATCAATATTTGCTTGCCGCCTCAGGGAGAGAAAAATCTTATTCAGTTAATATTGGTGAGCTGCCTTCGGCAGCTGTTCGATAGTATCAGGCATCGCGATGCCTGATACTTTTTTTTCTGAAAAAATACTGTTACCTTGAAGAAGTTTTTTACACTGTATAGACAGAGAGGAAATTTCACATGATGAAAACTATTCTGAAAATCAATTATGTGCAATAAAAAAGAAGGACTTATGTCCTTAAGACAAGGAGTGTATTTTTTATGAATATGAAAAGAATTATTGCAGCAGTAATAACTGCAAGTATTATCGGCGGAGCAGCCGGCTCCGGAATGCAGATGATAAATGCTGAGGAACTTGGACCGCATTTTACTGTTCCGCATAAAGAACTGAAGTCATCAGGTTCATACGATAGTGTATCATGGACGATCGATGAAGAAGGTACGCTTACGATAAGCGGTACCGGATATCTCCCAAATAATTTTACAGGTCAGGATGTTTACGGACACTGGTTTACATGCATACCGGTTTCAGTAAAGAAGATAGTGATAGAAGAAGGTATAACAAGGATCGATAGTCATACATTTGCCTCCTGTAACGTCGTTTCTGTCGATATAGCTTCAAGCGTAAAATATATAGATAACGGCGCATTTGAATACTGTACAGATCTTGAAACAGTGAATCTGCATGAAGGACTTGAAAGAATAGAAAACTATGCTTTTGAAAACTGCTGGAGTCTGGAATCGATAAAGTTACCTGAAAGCGTAACATATATCGGATCACGGGCTTTTGGTATCTGTAATCATCTTAAAGAAATCAGCTTCCCTGAAAGCCTTCCTGAATTTCCTGAAGGCATTACAGAATGTTACGAGAAAGATTCTTTTATATTTACTCCCTGGTACGAAGAATATCTGGAGAATAACCGATTTGTTATCTGGAATGGCGTAGTGTTAGACGGAAAACCAGTAAACGGTGTTCTTGAAATCCCTGATACAGCAACGGGAATCGCTGAAGAGAACACATCTAAAGAGAGTTTTTCGGACTGTATGAAAGGCGATGCAACCGGAGACGGAATTGTTGACATTTCTGATATTACAATGCTTTCACTTTATCTTTTAGGTGATAACAGTTTAGATGAGAACCAGCAGAAAGCAGCTGATATCGACGATAACGATAAGGTCGATCTTGCTGATCTTGCAAGACTCATGCAGTATATTTCAAAGAAGATCGAGTCACTATAACCATTTCAAAATTCACCTCAGTCCGAGAAGAATTCATAATGAGCAGAACAAATCAGCTCTGCTCGTTCTGATCTGAATACGGAAGCGAAGTATTCCAGATATCGGATATATCTTCCGAAGATTCTTTAAGTTCTTCTTCAGTTCTTAATCTGATGATCGCATTATCATCTGCATCAGTGCTGTAGTAAAGACGATGATCCGGAGCCGGTACTTTATCATCACCGTTAAGATCTGTAACCGGCGTGGAAACACCAACCGTTTTGATTTCATTTCTTGACGAAATCATTTTTACAACTTCTTCCTTCGTCTCCAGGTATCTGTCATAGGAAACTTTGAAAGACTTTTTACATCCGTCGTTTATGTACTCAACTTCAGAAAGTTTTCCGTCAAGGAAAGTAAGATTAATATGTTCGTGCTTATAAAGCGGATCCATAAAACAGAACAAACGGTCACTCATAAGATCCGGAAGCTCTTCTTCAAAATTCTCATAGCTGTAAACTCCGTCTTTTATTTTCTTAATTGGCTGATTTGATTCAAGATCCATATATGAAAAATAGTTGTATGCTTTCAGGAGTGCATCATTTTCAGATACTTCCGGATAATCAGGAAGTGATGCAGTTTCAGCATCTTCTGAAATCTTATCGGAAAAATCGTCCTTCCAGCTCTTTTCTCCTGATGCATATTCATCAAATCCTTCTGTATAAGGGATAGCAAGATTCTGAGGAACTGCAGCCGGATATGCTCCTGTGATCTTACCTGAAAAATCAGTCAGATAAACCGATATAACCTCTCCGTTAGCAATATGTACCGACCAGCGGTAATTATTATAGCACATTTTACTATTTAGTCTGTTTAGAAGATTGGAAAAATTATCGTCTTCGACTCCGCTTACATATATTTTATCTTTGGTATAATCAGCCCTTTTAAATGCAGTTGGGATAAAATAAGATATATTTTTAAACATGAACCTTGCGTCATCGTTAAGTTCGGCGACACTGCGATAATACTTATGCCAGTCGCGTTCATACTGGCCGCCAAAATTTACATTTGATATACCTATCATGTCAAACGGAATGTCGATATCATCAGGAATACCAACAGGAAAAGCACCAGTTTTTTCGTTGTTTACAGCACACACCACATCAGCTTCATCGAATCCGGCATGCACGGCTTTCCATTTCATATCACGGTATCCGTACTTTTCAAGCAGAATCCGATTTACGTAATCAGCAAGCTCACTTTCGTCATCATATGTAAAGTAAGAACCGTAATCGGCGCCAGGGGATTTGCCATCCCTAATGGCATTTGTAACCACCTCGGAAACAGTTGCAGCCATACGGTTGAGTTTCTGAGAATCGTTGATATCCTTCTCGTAATCAGATGAACTCAGAACATGCTTATAATACGAATAATCTTCGTATATAGATTCCTTCATGGAAATAGTATCTAGTATGTTTACTACCCCGTCTTCATTTACATCCAGATTTTCAGATGCTTTATCTGAAGATTTTCCCGTCATGAAATCAAACATTCCGGAAAGATCAGCCGGTTTAAAATATTTTTTCGCCTTCTCAGTATCGGCAGCATATGCTGTGATGAAAACTGATGAAACGAAACTAACTGCAAGAACTGCGGAAATTACTTTCTTTATCATATATATTATCTCCTTTTCAAGCTTTGTGTTATTGGATACATTCTACCACAAACAATAAGCAAAGTCAAGGCAGCCTGTTGCTGAATATACACAAGTGTATGTCAAATATTTTTTGTCCGCTATTCCTCAAAACAAAAAATTCTCCCTGAAAGCAGAATCAACATTTGCATGCCGCCTCAGGGAGAGGAAAATCTTATTCAGTTTAATAGTGAGCTGCCTTCGGCAGCTGTTCGATAGTATCAGGCATCGCGATGCCTGATACTTTTTTTATTGATAACTCCGCCTCCTGCACTTGTCATCTATATTTTTTTATAGTACAATATATATAAGTGTATTGAAATTAGAAACACTGGCTTTGAAACTGACAAATCCAAAGTAGGACCATGTTTTATAACTGAATGCTGTGAATGGGAAAACAGACAAGCAGATGATATTTGCGGTCTGGATAATAAAAGACTGAGTATTTCAGAAAAAATGGATCAAATCATTGAAAATTCCGTTTTACAAGCGGCATTTAAGGAAGCGGGGCTGTAAATGATAACAATATATAAGAAGAAAACCATTCCTAAATCTATGGAACTAATATCTTTCAACGACATCTATTTCAATAAGTACACAGCCCAGATGCTGGATGAGAAAGCAAAAAACATTATTGAAATAATAGATAATTCCCAAATGGTGGACAGGTACACTATCAGATCAAGGTTTAATGATACTATACTGAATACAGATAAATTATCTACCGGATGTAAAACGGTATTAAACATCATATATAATCCAGATAAAGTTTTTGATATATGTGAATGCGGCGATAACGCACTCGATGTTATTTACTCCCTTGCAGAAGGAAATGTGTACTGCAGTTATCCGTTTATTTCATTCGACATGGATAAGGTATCTGTTTCCGACAAGCACGGAACTAGAGAAATCAATTCTTATGAAGAATTAAAGGCATGGTGGACAAATGAAGATTAAACCTGTTATTTCCGACCACATTCAAACAACGCACACATCTTTTGAAGTTGATCTTCATATTGAAAACAATGTGACTTTTATATGCGGAGAATCAGGAACCGGAAAATCTGCACTGTTCTCCTTTCTGGAAGAATACTCAGCGGAAGATAAAAGAATAAGATGTTTTAATTTCCTTGATCATAATAAAGCGTATAAAAGTTCAATAAAACGCTCCAAAGGAAAACTGTTTGTGATCGATAACGCTGATGTTCTTCTGGATGATAATATGCGAAATTATATTGCTTTTGACGGATTGAATCAGTACATTATTATCGGAAGAAATCCTACCGGTCTGTTGCTTGAGATGGATGAGGTCTTTGAACTGGATAGTAAAAAGACAGATGGTAAAACAATTTTTACATTAAAGAAAACATTTTAGTTACTTAAAATTGTGAGCTGCCTTCGGCAGCTGTTCGATAGTATCAGGCATCGCGATGCCTGATACCTTATTACTGATTTATAAAGCATCAAAAAGGGTAACTGTTACGGTCATAAAACCGTGCAGTTACCCTTTGCTTATTATCGCTTATAAATCAGCTATGAACGTTCTGATCTGCATCCGGGATCGTAACTGTCCAGCCTCTGGATGTCTCTTTCGAAGATTCTTCAAGTTCTTCTTCAGTTCTTAATCTGATGATCGTATTATCATCATCTGCATCAGTGCTGTAGTAAAGATGATGGTCCGGATCAGGGACTTTAACCTTTTCTTCATCATCGTTCAGACCGATGACTTTAGTGGAAACTGTTCTGCTTCCCCCGCCGGATGTAGTTACTTTTACTGTTTCTTCTTCCTTCGCTTTCAGGTATCTTTCATAGGAAACCTTGAAAGACTTGTCACATCCGTCGTTTATGTACTCAACTTCAGAAAGTTTGCCGTCAAGGAAAGTAAGATTAATGTGTTCGTGCTTATAAAGAGGATCCATGTAACGGAACATACGGTCATTCATAAGTTCAGGAAGTTCTTCTTCAAAATTATCATAGTTATAAACACCGTCTTTTATTTCTGCGTCCGGATGTTCGGATTCCATGTATGAGAAATAGCGGTATGCTTCTATAAGTGCATAATCATCAGTTACTTCCGGATAATCAGGCAGTGATGCAGTTTTCGGAAATTCTAAGATCTTAACCGAATAATCATCTTTCCAGTTCTTTTCTCCTGACGCATATTCATCAAGACCGTCAGCATACGGAATCACAAGATTCTGAGGAACTGCAGCCGGATATGCTCCTATTCTATTACATGAACGATCAGTCATATAAACCGATACGACCTTTCCGTCAGCAATATGTACCGACCACTTGGTATTATATTTACCCACAATTCCGGCAAGTTGGCAAATACGAAGAGAAAGATCATCATCCCAGGATCCGCTTACAATTCTGTCTCCGACAAGATCTTCTTCCTTTAATTTTCCACTCTCTAAATCTTTTGAGATCATATACGATGTAATCCCGCACATGATCTTTGCATCATTGTTAAGCTCGGTGATGCTACGGAAATAATTTTGCCAGTAGCTTTCAAATACTCCGTGACCCCCGAGCATGTATTCTTCTATCTTGTCAAACGGGATTTCCATATCATCAGGAATGGCATACGGATAAGCACCAGTCTTTTCGTTATTTACAGAACACACAGCAAAAGCGTCATAAGATCCATCGAGATATGCTTTCCATTTCATATCACGGTATCCGTACTTTTCAAGCAGGATCCTGTTTACGGAATCTGCAAGCTCACTTCCGTCATCATAAGTAAAGTAAGTACCGTAATCGGCGCCAGGGGCTTTGCCTTCCCTAATGGCATCTGTCACTACCTCAGAAACAGTTTCAGCCATACGGTTAAGTTTCTGAGAATCGTTGATATCCTTCTCGTAAGCAGATGAACTCAGAACATGCTTATAGTACGAATGATCTTCGTAAATTGATTCCTTCATGGAAATAGTATCGAGTATGTTCACTACCCCGTCTTCGTTTACATCCAGATTTTCAGATGCTTTATCAGCAGATTTTCCGGTCATGAAATCGAACATTCCGGAAAGATCAGCAGGTTTGAAATATTTTTTTGCCTTCTCAGTATCGGCAGCATATGCTGTAATGAAAACTGATGAAACGATACTGACTGCAAGAACTGCAGATATAACTTTCTTTATCATAAATCTTATCCCCTTTTTGCGGTTTGTTTTATTGGATACATTTTACCACAAACACTGGGCAAAGTCAAGGAACCTGTCCATGATAACGGCATATCCAATCACGTAAATACGTGGGTTTGGATATATCTAGTTTCTTTTTAAGAGAGTTTTTAACAAACACTTTCTCCGGAAAAATAAAAAAACTATTGACAAAACTGTTATCATTGATTATACTGTATATATACCGATATACACAGTATGTCAAAGGAGATTTTCATGAAAATAATTATAAAAAACAAATCAGAACTGCCTATCTATGAACAGATCGAGGAGCAGATGAAGACACAGATACTTGACGGCACCATAAAGGAAGACGAACAGCTTCCTTCTATCCGTCAGCTTGCCCGTGATCTGAAGATAAGCGTAATCACAACAACAAGAGCCTACAACGATCTTGCTGAGGAAGGTTTCATCATCTCGGTGGCCGGCAAGGGCTATTTCGTTTCTCCTAGAAACAACGAACTCCTGAAGGAGCGAATGCTGTTCGAAATGGAGGAAGGACTTGAAAAAGCCGTAACAAGCGGCAGAAATGCCGGACTTTCTGACGTGGAGATCATAGAGGCACTTAAGAAATTTATGGAGGGATGACAATGGAAAACATTCTTGAAATCAGTGGTCTTAACAAATCATACGGGGATTTTGCTCTGAAAGACGTAAGCTTTTCTCTTCCGAAGGGCTACATAATGGGATTTGTCGGCCAGAACGGTTCCGGCAAGACTACTACTATCCGCTCGATCCTCAATATGGCGAAGACTGACAGCGGAAAGATATCTGTCTTTGGTCTTGACAGTGTAAATGACACAATCGAGATCAAACAGCGTACCGGCGTGGTTTTCGACAGCCTTTATCTTGCGGAACATCTTACTGCAAAACAGATAGAAAAGCAGCTGAAGCCGTTTTACAATGACTGGCAGAGCGATGAGTTCTTCAAGAGACTTAAAAGTTTTGAACTTCCTGACAACAAGAAGGTCGGCGAGTTTTCAAAGGGCATGAAGATGAAACTGATGATAGCCGTTGCCCTCTCCCACAAGGCAGAGCTTATCATTCTCGACGAACCTACAAGCGGACTTGATCCGGTGGCCCGTGATGAACTGCTGGACATTCTTTCGGAATACATCGAAGATGAAAACCGCGGTGTGCTTTTTTCCACACATATCACTGCAGACGTTGAGCGCATAGCAGACTACGTAACTATACTCCACAACGGAAAGGTGTGGTTTACCGGCGAACTCAACACCCTTGCGGAAAGCTATGCTGTTTTAAAAGGTGCGGAAGAAGATATTCCGGAATCAGTGAAAGAAAAACTCATCGGCTTCCACGCCTACCGGAACGGATTTGAAGCATTAATAAAAACCGACGATCTGGCAGGACTTCCGGATTCCCTGGAATATGAAAAGGCTAACCTCGACGACATCCTGGTCTACATAGCAAAGGAGGATAAGAATGAAAGACATGCTGAAAATAATGCGGTTTGATTTCTTAACCGCCGCCGATACCGGTTACTTTCCGGCAGTTTTCCTTGCTGCCCTGTCTGTATCAGGAGCATTTCTTTTCGGTCCGGGCTGTGCAGCCGCTCTGATACTAACTTCCATATGCTTTATACTTCCGCTTACAAGCGTCGCTGAAAAATCTGAGTTTCATAAACTCTACGGAATTCTTCCGGTAAAAAGAAAAAACATAACCCGCGGACGTTTTCTGTATATTTTCATGCTTCATTTCATACCGGAAATGATCGCGCTTTTACTGTTAAAACCGGCTTTCACTCTGAAGGCATACAGAATTCTTCCTAATCAGGGCAGTGCAAGCCTCCAGCTGATCGAAAACGCTTTTCTATCAGAATTCCGCGGTCCGTGTATGAAGATATTCATCTTTTTTTCGATTTCCTGTTTTGCTTTCCTCTATATGGAATTCACCGGACAGATCTTCGGACACGAAAATGATATTAAGAGCATCATGGTATTACTCCTGACCGTAACAGCAGTTGTTACGACCCTGACAGCACTCGGAAGTCATGACATAATACAGGTGGATTTCGAAAAGATCCGCAATATAAAGACACTTACCGCCGGCATCTCTCTGAACACACTGCTGTTTATGATCTGCCTGCTGCTCGGAGAAATAACCGCCGGAAAAGTATCGGCAAAAGAGCTATGAGGAGGGATGATCATGGATCTTACTGTAATCAGAAAAATAATAAAATCAGACCTTACAAATATAAGAGGCGGTAAAAACTCGATGACTTCCCTTATAGTAATAACAGCCGTATTCTTTCTCGGGACCGGATTTCTTGTTTCACCGATATCCGGTCTGTACGGACCGTTTCTGCTTGGAGTCTTCGTCGTACCCGCACTTTTTTCCAACGAGATAAAATATCACAGCGAAAAGCTCCCCTTTATTCTTCCGATACGGCGCCGTGATCTTGTAAACGCAAGATTTCTGTTTGCCGCAGGTACATATTTTATAGTCTGTCTTGTGGTCTATGTTCTTATGCTTTTATCAGCAAAAATAAAACTTTACACATTGATCCTCGGAGATGAAGACGCCGATTTTCTTAAAGTGATTTCAGAACGTCTCGGCTTTTCACCGCTGTTGTTTTTCAGCATGATATACAGCCTTGCTTTTGCCGTTGGATTATTATCTTTAGGAATGCAGCTCCGTGCCTATTTCAAAGATCCTGCAAGATTAAAAGCAGATCTGGATATGACATCAAATAAAAACTCTAAAAAAGAAAAAATAGCTGTAGTTATTATATTTTTCGGAATATTACTTTTTATACTCGTCGTAACAGGCATTATTCCGGTAACAACAGTTCTGGCTGTAATACTTCAGCTTTTTGCAAATCTTGCTCATGCCGGAAAAGGAGTTTTCCTGACTGTTTTTACACTATGCTTAGGATTTATGAGTCTTACTTTCAGTTACACATGCACAAGACTTGAGTATGAGGAAAAGGATCTGGGGTGATAAAATGAAAAATCTGTTTAAACGCATGACTGCCGCTTTGTGTACAGGACTTGTGCTTTCGTTTCCTATAAACATTTCAGCAGAAGAAATTCCTGAAAATGATATTACACTTCCGTCAGGCAAAACACTGAAAGAAGTGGTCGCCACAATAGCCTCCGGCTGTAAAGCTGAAGAGGATCTGGGCTTCGCATCAGCCGAGATCAGTATATTCAAAGGTGACGAAGAACTGTACACCGGATATTATGGTGAAGCAGACAAAGAAAAGCATATCGCCGCCGATGAAACTTCCGTTTACGAATGGGGCAGCATTTCGAAAACACTCATCTGGGTAAGCGTTATGCAGCTTTATGAACAGGGGCGCATAGATCTTGACAAGGACGTCCGTGAATATCTTCCGGAAGGATTCTTTAAGAATCTCACATACGATGATCCGATCACAATGATGAACCTTATGAATCATAATGCGGGATGGCAGGAAACAACGAAAGCTATCCAGGTAAAAGACGAAAAGGATATAAAGCCGCTGGGAGAAGCTCTTAAAGATATCGAACCGGCGCAGGTCTTCCGTCCCGGAGAAATTACAGCCTACTCAAACTACGGTGCTGCTGTGGCCGGATATGTGGTCGAATGCATAACGGGCGAAGATTTCTGCGACTACGTTCATGAGAACATTTTCGATGTACTCGGAATGGAACACACTTCACTGAATCCGAACCACAGCGACAACGCTTACGTTTTCGAAAAGCGAAAGGAAATGCACAGCTATTCAACTATGTTCTTTGAATCTGTTGACGAAGGAAACTGTCTTTACTACATTCCCTGCTACCCTGCCGGAGCAGCAGCAGGAACTTTAGCTGACTTAAGGACCTATGCACAGGCATTTGTAAATGATGATGCGCCGCTTTTCAAAAATCCGGAAACTCAGAAGCTGATGTTTGAAGGAACAGCTTTTTACGGCGATTCTGACATTCCGGAAAACTGTCACGGTTTCTGGCCGGAGGAACGTGAAGTGCGCGTTTACGGCCACGGTGGTTCAACACTTTTCGGAAATGCTGATATGAAATTTGATCCTGTATCAAAGATAGGATTTGTCGTTATGGTTAACCAGTACGGCGGCAACCTGGTAACTGAAAACGCACCGTCACTGGTCTTCGGACATTTTCCGAAAGACAAATATATTTCCGAAACAGATGATAAAATTGATATAAAAGGATATTATTTGATCTCACGCGGAGTTTTCAAAGGACTGATGAAATTCCAAAATACTCTGACAGCAATTTCTGCAGATGAACTTGGTGATACTAATTTAAGAAAACTGAATGACGGTCTGTATGTTATTGAAGCCGGTGAACACGGTCAGTTTTCTTCAGTCAGAAACTACGAAAACGGCGACTGGGGTCTGCTTATACAAAGTGAAGAACTGATACATACTGGCAGTTATCTTTTCGCACTGGCTCTCCTTGCTGCCTACGGACTTACCGCAGTCGCATCGTTTTACATGCTCCGTATCCGTTTAAAAGTTCGTAAACTCAAAAAACAGTCACTTACTTCAGGTGTTATAACTGCCGGAGAAACAGCGATACTTGTTTCAGTAATTCTTCTGCTTACAAGTTACGTGTACACATTGAAATTCCTGGGTGGTCTTCCGGAGGCAGCAATGACCGTCTTCGGCACCTGTCAGATCATATGCGCGGCTGTATGTGTTGTTTCAGCAATCGCTGCGGTAAGATCCGCTTTAAAAGATAAAGATAAAATAAAGAAAACGGTCTGCATCATCAATACTGTCTGCAGTGTAATATGCGTTTCTGCGATAGTGTATTTTGAAATGTACCGTTTCTGGGGCTGCTGATAAAAGCCGCACTTACAGAGAAAAAATAAACTGTAGAACAAAAGATAAATAATACAAAAAGGGTAACAGTCTTTGCTTTTATCGCAATGACTATTACCCTTTTTTAATTTATCAAAGCATAATTTTTAAAAGAAAGCGTCAGGTACGTCACCTGTCTTTCCTGCAGTTCCGCACGAAACAACAGCAAATGCGGTAAGAAGTGCTATGATCCTGTGTTTCAGGATGTTAAGTTATTGTTTCATGAATCTGACAAGAGTAAGCAGATCGGAAACATCTGTTGTGCCGTCGCTGTTCAGATCAGCTTTGTCTTTCAGATCGGCGTATTTTTCAGGCGCTATCAGTATATGGCTGAGTTTTACGATATCGGAAGTGTTGATTACACTGTTACCGTCGATATCGTACTGTGAGTTTTCAAATTCAGGTTCAGCTGCATCATCTTCTGTTAAATTACTTATTGTTGCTGTTTGTGTTTTTGTTTCAAAAGTTCCATCATTATCTTTGTCTTCATATACATCTAAATCTGCTTCTTTTACATCTGCTATCTTTTCACCTTCTGCAACAACTAATTCTTTATCGCCTTTACTTGCTTTTAACAGTACTTTTTCTGTATCTGTATTTAATGTAAGTTCTGTTTTTTCTTCAAGATTATTTGCAGTCAACTTTATATTTTTTAAATTATCACCTGTTACTACATATCCTTCTTCTGTTGACTCTATTTTTATATCTTTTGAGTTTTCTCCACTTAATTTTATTGTATACCATGGTAATTTCATATATTCATCATTTACTGTAAACACTGCTTCAAATTCTTTTCCACTTGGATTACTTAATGATAATGTTTTATTATTTTCAAATGTTGCTTTTCCTCCTTCTGTTGTTTTTACTGACATGTAAGAATCTTTTGTTAATAACTTTATATCTAATGGTTCTGTACTGTTTAATGGTTCAACTGAATAATTTTCTCCTTCAGCAAAACTAGCATAAGCTTCAGATATTTCATTATTTTCATCAACTGCAGAAGAATTATAAATAGGACTTATATCACATTCCAGTTCGCCGCTAACTTTATTAGTGCCTTCAATTATTGCTTCTTTTTTTGTTTTATTATTATCTTTAATGAGTAATCTAGTTGTGTTTTTATACATGAAGTTAACGTATCCGGAAAGTTTCACACATTCGTTGTTTTCCATCAATGTTTCAATATCAGGAACTTCTTTTTTTGATATCGAATATACCACAAAGCTAACTATATCATCAGAATGAGAATAAATTTCACTATCAGTGTCAATACCAACACGGCTAAAATCATTCTTTATATATAGATATCTTTCCTCCGAATAATCATTCTTCAGATAATAATTTCTTACCGGCGTATAATCATTTTCATCATAAATTGGAATCCTAAATCCATAATAATTTTTTTCAGAAAATGAAATACCTCTATTAATATAAAATGTTGCATCTAGTTCTTGTGGTTTTCCTGTTATAATTACCGCATGTCCTTCCTCAGCATTCTTACGCATAAAAGCACATACCAATAATTTTTCGTCATCATTTTTTTCGGAATTATCATCATAATATGATACAACACTATCATAAAATTTTTCAAAATCATTGCCTTTATAAAGTTTTGTACTATAATTTTTTTCTACTCCTGTTTGAAGCAAATGATAAAAGTTTATTAATTCCTTCAATTTCTTATTCTTATCAGTTGGTATTAACTGATATGTACTATCAGCTTTTTCATTTGCATTTTGCCAGTTTTCTTGTGATAAAACTCCCATTTTAAATAAAATTGCTGTTATCGCCATTCCTTCACAAGAGCCACGCCATTCTTCTTTACGCCTTACCTCAGCATATTCTTTTAACGAATTTGGATAATAATTTATTAATTCTCCAACATCATATGAATCAAAATAACTTGGACTATTATAAAAACTATAGTTATCTTCTCCCCAATTAAAAAATATGGTTTCACTTTCAAATGTAATATTATGTTGTTTAGCATATCTTTCAGCGTAACTTCCAGAATATCCTACTATAATCACTTGATCTTCTATTCCATCAAATGCATCGTAACCTATTTTATTTACCTTGTTTCCTATTTTAATTCTCTTAAAATTATGACAATATTTAAAAGCTCTATCACCTATTTCTGTTACATCAGAATCCAAACAAAAATATTTCATTTCATCATCAAAATCTGTTAAAAAACCATATAAAACATTCCCGTTTTTGTTTTTTAATGCATAAATATTTCGTATAGTATACAACTCCATGGAAAAATTCTCGTTTTCTCTCATAGATTTATGAAAATCAGATTTATATACATCATGTGTTGCAAAGGCATTTATATCTAAATATGAAACTGTTCCGGGAATAAATACATCACCTGTATATTTTTCAAAAGCATTATTTCTTATAGTTGTAAGTTTATTTGGTAATTGTATACTCTTAATTCCATCTAATTTTACGGCTCCAGCACATATTTCTGTTACTGTATATTGTTCTTTCTCTATAGGTTCTATTTCATCAGGGAAAGCAAGTGTTCCATATGCACTTATTGCTTCTTTTTTTACCTCTATTACTTTTGCAGTTTTATTATCTTCATCTAACGCATATGTTATTCCATTAATTGTTATTATATTATTTATTAATTCATATTTTATACCATACTTTTCAGCACATTGTTGAGCACTTGAACCATAATAACAGTAAATTGTTAATTTATAGCAGCCTCCAAATGGGTTAGACACTATTTGTACATCATGTGGTATTGTTATTTTTTCCAGGTCCTGACAGTTTCTAAATGCTCCATCTTCTATTTTTTGAACAGATTCAGGTATTTCTATTTCTTTAAAATCATTATTTATAAAAGCTTCTTTTCCAATTGTTTTTAAAGAATTCGGAAAACTTATTTCTCTAATACCACATCCTACAAATGCGTTATCTTCTATATTTTCTAATGTATCTGGAAATGATATATGCTCTATTTTATATTTTTGCGTAACATTTTTAGTATTAATACAATCAACACTTTTTACATTTATATCATTGACCTTCTCTGGAATATCCAAGGAATCTATATCTGCATTTATAGTTATAGTTAATTTACCATCTTGAGTAATATCAAAGGTATAAGGATCATTTTCTTCTAATAATACATAATTGATTCCGTCTTTTTCAGCTTCCTTATGAGCTGCCGAATTTTCGTAACAATATATTGTTAAATTTTCACAATTTTCAAATACCGGAGATTCAATATATTCGACTTTTTTTGACAGTCTTATACTTTTTAACGCAGTGCAATCATCAAATGCATGACGTCGAATACGCTTTACACTTTCTGGTATAGTTATATTTTCTAACGAAGTACATTCACTAAAAGTATATTCATCAATACATGTTATACCTTCTGGGATTACTATGTCTTTTAAAGAAGTACATTCTTCAAATGCTTTCGATTTAATTTCCGTTACACTTTCTGGTATAGTTATATTTTCTAACGAAGTACATTCTCTAAAAGTTTTGCTCTCAATAGTTGTTATACTTTCCGGGATTACTATATCTTTTAAAGAAGTACATTCTTTAAATGCTTCTTCTCCAATAGATGTAACGCTTTGCGGTATATTAATACTTTCTAATGAACTACAGAAAGCAAATGCAATACGTTCAATATTAACTACACCTTCAGGTATTTCAATATTCTTTAATGAACTACAGCCGCCAAAAGTATATTCTTCAATAGTGGTTATACCTTTAGGTATGTTTATTTCTGTTAAAGCATCACATTCACTAAACGCATGATCTTCGATAGTTGTAACACTTTCAGGTAATTTGATTTTTTTTAGCGAATTGCAACATGAAAATGCAGAATTTCGAATAGTAGTAACGCCATCTGGTATATCTATGTTTGTTAATAATGTCCAACCAAAAAATGCAGCAGTTCCAATAGTTTTTAAACTATTTGGCATCTTAACATTTTTAACATTTATAGAAAATCGGAGGGATGGGCTGATTTCATTAATTCTATCTACGCCCTCTTCTATTATAACATTTTCTACCTTACTAAAATTAATAGCTGACCGAGGCCCAGGGTTATTCATGGTTAAAGTTAGTGTTTTTTCATCTTCAGACACTTTATAGTACACAATATCTGAATCATTTGCCTTTACCGTACCTGGAACCATTGATAATAAAATAGTGAACGCCAAAAAAACACTTACTACTTTGTTGAAATTAATTTGTTTTTTCATATATTACTCTCCTTTGGGTATTAAATAATTAATGCAAAAATAATTCTGTCATTTTTCTCGCCTCTTAAGTGCAATTGACCTATATAATATCTTCTTTTGTCTGGCATTACTCCGGTATCACATAGCACACAGCAAGATAAACTACGGTCGAAAGCACTGCGAAAGTGCATGCAAGAACACCTGCGGAAATCCCTGCGATCTTATATGCCTTCGGTTTTGATGTTTTCAGTTTGTCGAGCATAACACCGGCAAAAAGCATCTGTACAGGAACAGTAAGCACGATATATCTGAAATTGAGCGTACATGTAAACGGATAATCGTAAGCCATCTTGTATAAGTAGATCACGTTTAAGAAATAGAAGGAACCGAAGAATAACTTTTGTACCAGATCCATTTTGTTCTTTCTGAAAAACGAGATGATCATTGTTACAAAAGCGATGAGAGCAATAACCGCTGACAGCCAGAAGAAAACCTTTGCGGTCTTAATGATACCCGGCATGTTTGTGAAGTTTCCTTCGTTGATATACTCACTGAACAGCGAGTTCTTCATTATTGCAATGAGCGGGTTATGCTCGTTGTATCCGGCATAGCCATCGTCGCTTATATACATCCACTGTTCAAATACTGATTTGAACTGATAGCCTGAAAAGTCCGTTATTCTTCCCTTAAACGGCATTCCGGAAATATTCTGTAAAAGTCCCTCCGGAAGTTCCTGAACGTAGAGAAGCGGAACACCATAGTTTATGTAGTTTCTTGTACCGTACCAGAGTCCGAGAGGAGCACAGATAACGATGAATACAACAAACTGACGGAGTATCGTTCTCCATTCGGTCTTTAAATTCTTAAAAAGCACAATCGCAAATACAAGAGCCGTCGAAGGAGCAACAAGTCCTGCGGTAAGCTTTGTCATCATACCAAGTCCGATGCAGAAGGCAAGCCTGATTATTCCCCGGTAGGTCGGTTTCTCATACCATTCAAGAAGAGCAGCTATGGATCCTGCCATAAGTGCCGTCGCAAGGGCATCATTGTTTATGCTTCCGGAATAGAAAGTAAGCTGCGGGTGGAAAGATACTACTGCCAGCGGTACATAAAGAGCAGCACCTTCCAGTTTGAAGTGTCTGAATATCTTGTAGGCAGATATTACGATGCACATGGAATAGAACAGCGCAAGCATCTGAACGCTCTCACGGGACTGGTTGAGATCTATTCCGCAGCAGTTGTTATTGAACCAGATCCACACCGCACTGCAGAAATGGCTGAGCGGCGGATGACAGAACTGGAAGCGTTCCCTTATATCGAAGTCAGGCAGATGTCTTTCAGTAAGCAGATATGTAATGTATCCTGCATGTCCTTCACCACAGTCAAAGGTCTGCACATCATGCTGTCTTGACAGGACGGATGTTCCGAGCACATAGTAAAGCTTCAGGAAAAATCCTGTGCCGAGTATGAAAAACGAAAACATCTGTCTGCGGTATTTGTGCCAGTCTGAGATGAACATCACAGCCAGTGTCAGCGCACATCCTCCGGCAAAATGCCACACTGCCCTGTTTTCCGATGCCGAATACTGCTTTGCCAGAAGCGGAACAGCGGCACTCACTGCCGCCATAATACCGATTGCCGGGTATTTATTAAGTTTTCCTTTTTTGTAACCGCAAAAAAGAAGGGCAGCTGCAGATAACAGTACCATAATGCACTCCGTCAGAAGTGCATTAGCCGGTATATTCTCCACTGCGCCCAGAAAAAACGGATGAATGCACAGACAGACTGCAAAAGCGCAGATATATGGATTTCCTGCGAGCAGTTTTACAAATCTGTCCGTATAAGTATTAGTATCAGTCATAATCCTCTTCGTATTCTTCGTTTTCTTCTTCGTATTCAGTTTCTGATTCTTCTTCAGGGTCGTCTGCATTTACTCTTAAGTAAGCCGCAGGATCCCTGCAGATATTCTTTTCGCGGACTTCAAAATGAAGATGCGGTCCGGTTGAATCTCCGGTCGTACCGATTTCTCCGATAAGTTCTCCGCGCTTTATCTCGGTGCCGTTCTTGGCAATTACCTTGCTCATGTGAGCATAAAGGGTTGCATATCCGTCACCGTGATCGATCATTACAAAATAGCCGTAGCCGCCTGTGTTCCATCCTGCTGCAATGACCTTTCCGTCAGCCGCAGCATAAATACCGGTACCGAGCGGTGCCGCTATATCAAGTCCCTTGTGATTGCGGTCGCTGATAAACACATCGCTTATCTCGCCGCCGTCAACAGGCCACATAAACTGTCCCGAGCCCCTGAGGACTGTATCCTCATATGCCGGTTCAGCCTCGGTCTGCGCAAGCATTATTCCGACTGCTATTTCCTCATCTACCGCAGGTTCGACTACCTGAACGGAAATAAGTTCACGAGCTGTTTCAATGTCACCGTCGTACTTTATGCGGAATCTGCTTAAGCTTTCGCCGTTTACACCTTCGCGTATAAGCTCGCTTTCACCGCGTTCAAGGAATTCGCTGTCAACGATCTTTGTATCATAAGGAACGACCGTTTTTTCTTCGATTTCCTTTGTAACTATTACAGGAAGGTTCTGGCTTTTTCTTGCTATGGTAACTACAGTACCGGCTGAAAAAACATCAGGGTCTTCCGCAAGTTCAGGATTCATTTCCAGAAGTTCATCGATCGTTATGCCGTGATCTTCAGCTATCCAGTAAAGAGAATCTCCCTCCACACCGGTGTAGGTAACTTCCGGTGTTTCCGCCATAAGATATTTCATAACGGACTCAGTGTCTGAGATCTTCTCTTTTGGATAATAGTTCTTTATATATTCTATGCTGCTTTTGTATTCTGCATCGATAATGCCGGGTTCAGATTTTATCTGTTCAAGTCTTGCGTCAAGCTTCGTCTTTAGTTCCGCACCGTCTTTTACACATCCGGCAAGTTCGCCGTCAATGTAGATGCCCACTGCTTCAACGCCGTTTTTATTTTCAGCAGGAACAGAAGTAACAGGTAATGTTACCACTTCAGATATTTCCGTCACCGGAGCTTCTGTAACTTCCTCTGCAAGTATCCCGGCTGCCGGTGTCACATTTACACTGTGTGAAGCGGAAATACCGGATATCTTCGACTCGATCAGAGAAGCATTATTAAGAAGAACAGCAAATGCAAGAAGTGCTGCCGCAGGAACACCATAATGAACACACTTTGAAACAAACTGCTTACCGCCGTCAACTCTGATACTGCCGACAGTCATATCTGTCATGTCGCATTTTTTATCAGTTTTTCCGGCTTCAGATGCGGATCCTGTTTCTTCTGTCAGAGAAGCTTTATCACTTTCATGTCTTTTTTCCGAAACGTCCTTATGACGTTTTCTGCCCATACAAACAGCTCCCTCCGTAAATTTTACGTAAACGCTTATCAAACCGGAAATCCGGATTTGCTCCTGTTTCACACGTTAGTAAGCTCAACAAATTATTACAAATTTATTACACTGTTTTATATTATATCAGACTCTCAGAAAAAATCAAACCTTTTATGGAGTTAAATGTAAGTATCCTGTGTTTTTTGTATACATCAGCATATATCACTGTACATCTGTCACCGGCTTACGCACAATGCACAACAGATATAATGGTATCGCTTCACTTTATTTCATTAAAAGGATATTTTCTGAACAAATGCAGAATATTTTCCCACGGTGATGCTTCCAGTACTATCATACCGCCTTTTCCGTCCGGAAAAGATACCTCACCGCAGTGAAGTGTCTGCCCTGTGGCATCCTCGCAGCTTCCGCCGTAAAGATCATCTCCCGCAAGCGGAAAACCGATGTGGGAAAAGTGTACCCTTATCTGATGAGTCCTTCCCGTTTCAAGTTCTATTCTCGCATAGGAATATTTCCCGCAGGAGGATATGATACGGTAATTGGTGACAGCGTTCTGTCCGTCAGGTGCAACGCATCGGGTTATAAGCGACTCCGTCTGCCGCTTTATCGGTGCATCTATCCTTCCCGATTTTTCTTCCGGCTCGCCGCAGATAACGGCATAATAGACCTTTTTCACGCTTCTCTGCAGACGGGCTGCACTGTGCTGGTCCTTGGCCACAACACACAGTCCCGATGTGTTTCTGTCAAGACGGTTCACCGGCCTGAA
The DNA here is from genome assembly GCA_017438745.1 of Oscillospiraceae bacterium. Taxonomy (GTDB): domain Bacteria; phylum Bacillota; class Clostridia; order Oscillospirales; family Ruminococcaceae; genus HUN007. The sequence goes on from JAFRUS010000109.1 coordinate 22,660, forward strand.
GGTAAACTCCGGATAAAGTGCAGAAAAATAATTGCCGAGGGTATCCTCGTAATGATTCATGGAAGGATGAACCGGCATGCCCTGGGGCTTGTTGAACACGATCACCGAATCGTTCTCAAAAACAACCGGAACATTCAGCTCCGCATTCGGCGGTATCTCGTTTTCGTCGGAAACATGAAGTATAACCTCAGCCCCTGCCGGAACATCGTCTATGGTGCGTATAAGCTTTCCCTCACAGGTTATCCCCATAGGCTGACGCTTGAGCTTTGTGATAAGTCTTCTTGAAACGCCGTTTTCCTTCTGGAGAAAGAACTGCAGATTTACCGGAACGCCGCTTTCATTTCTGAATTTAAGATCCATTACTTAAGGAACGGTGCTCTGCCAAGTATCTCGAAAGCCTGTGCCTGATGCCACATCTGTGTTGTAACGAGCACTTCAAAGCCTTCGCCCGGTTCACAGGTTATCTCATTCGGCTTGTACTTCGGAAGTCCGAAACATGAGAGCATGTTTGAAATGATTCCGGAATGTGTAACGATGGCAGTTGCATTGAATTCCTCGTCCATCATGTTTCTGATGATCCTGTCCAGTGCCTGGTAAACGCGCACGATCATATCTGAAAGAGCTTCGCCTCCCGGAGGAGAGTTTTCAATACCGCCCTTGAGCCATTCCTTGTAGTCATCGCGCTTAATAAGCTCTTCAACTCCGAGGCCTTCGAATTCGCCGAAATCAAGTTCACGAAGATCAGGAACGACAATTGTCTCGCGGTCCTTGAAGATGATCTCTGCTGTTTCAGTACATCTTTTAAGCGGACTTGTGTATACTCTTTCCACGCCCGGATAATCAAATTCATCGAGCTTGTCAAGGAGTTCCCTTTTACCGGCTTCTGAAAGAGAATAATCAGTTTTTCCGATGTAAATACCCTTCTCATTAGCCTCAGTTCTTCCGTGTCTCATTATGTAAAGTCTGTAACCCTTCAACGCATGAATCCTCCATTCAAATCATTAAACAAATTTCTGTTTTTGCGTTCACTTTATATTTACAAAATTATTGTTTTGAGCTATAATGTAATAGTACAGAAACGCTGATTTATTCATAGATCAGCGCGGGGGAACGGGGCGAAGCCCCGCATCTCCCCCACCTCCGGATCCGGAAGAGCCGGATCCGGAAGAACAGCATATTATCGCAGTCAAGGGAGTGAGCGACATCAGAAAAAAATCAGTTTTTACTACGATTATACTGATGGCCGCCTTAGGACTGCCTTTTTTATTTTATCATAACAGACATGATTATACAAGTATATTTTTTTCGATGGATACAGTAGTTTCCGTTAAGTCTGACAAGAACATAACAGAACAGATCAAAACCGAAATAACTGCCCTCGATGAAATACTTGACTGCTGCTCGGAAACTTCCGAAATATCTGAACTCAACAGGAAAAAGGAAAAGATCTGCAGCAGTGAACTTACAGATTTTATTTTACAAAGCGAAGAACTTAGCCGTACCTATGGGTACGGTGTTGATATTTCCTCCGGTGAGCTTACCGAACTCTGGCGTGACTCACTTGAGAAAAAAGTGCTGCCTGAAGGGGATAAAATCGCAGAACTCTTAAACCCAAACGGGAAACAGAACATCAGCGTATCCGGTGACAAGGTAACGCTTGAAAACGGAGTGAGCATCGATCCCGGTGCCGCAGCCAAAGGGTACGCACTTGATATGATAAAAGATATCTGCGTCTCCTCCGGCTCGGAATACACGGTAGTTTCAACCGGCTCCTCCACCCTGCTCTACAGCAGCGATCTTCAGCATATTTTCAGCTGCGGGATCAAAGCCGGAAAGGACAAGATTGCAGGTACTGCCAAAGTAAAGTCCTGCTTCGTTTCCACATCCGGAGACTATGAACGCTGTACCGAAATAGACGGGAAAAATTATCATCACATACTCGATATGAAAACCGGATATCCTTCTGAAACCGGATTTTCATCAGTTACCGTATTCTGCGACAGCGGACTCAAATCAGATTTTCTGTCAACACTGATCTTCGCCGAAGGAACAGAAGAAATAGGAAAATATCTCGACTCGGACGAATTTCAGATAGTCGCAGTCGATAAAAAAGGGAACATCATAAAAAGCGACTCACTTGATTTTACCGGAGCTTAAGGAAAAGCTGACTTATTCATAAATCAGCGCGGAGCGAAGCCGGAGTGCTGGCTTAATCAGTGAAAATATGATTTAAAAGGGGTTAAAAATGTATAAACTAAAAAGTATAACACTTGATCATAAAAAGAACACGGCAGGCCTGGAAGCACAAAAACTTCCGCTTCCTTCAAAGGTGCTGATACCTATGTCGATGCACATAGGTGTACCGTGTGAACCGACAGTTAAAAAGGGCGATCATGTATTCACCGGTCAGAAGATCGGCGATTCCGACGCACCTCTTTCAGTACCGATTCACGCAAGTATTTCAGGAACTGTAAGCGATATAAAAGACTACAGGCTTTTAAACGGAAAGGTCTGCAAAGCTGTCGAAATAGAATCGGACGGAAAAGAAGAAACGGCAGAATGCACTCCGCCGGAAATAACCGACAAGGCTTCATTCCTTAAGGCTGTCCGTGAAAGCGGCGTGTGCGGACTCGGAGGCGCCGGCTTCCCTACTCACGTAAAACTTGACTTCAAAAAGGAAATCGACACTCTCGTAATAAACGCTGCAGAGTGTGAACCATACATTACATCCGACTACCGTCAGATGGTTGAAAAACCGGAGGACGTTCTCGGCGGAGTAAAACTCGTCATGAAATACACCGGCATCCCGAAGACGGTCATAGCCATAGAAACCAACAAGCCGGATGTGATCGAGGACTTTCTTAAGCTTACTTCCGACATACCGGAAATAGAAGTTCTCAGTCTGCCGTCAACATATCCGCAGGGTGCGGAAAAAGTACTTGTCTACTCGGCTACCGGAAGAATTGTCGGTGAAGGCGAAATACCGGCAGACAAAAAAGTAATTGTAATGAACGTTTCTACTGTTGCATTCATTTACAGATACACACAGAACGGCATACCGCTCATAAGCCGCAGGATCACTGTGGAAGGAACTGCGGTAAAGAAACCGCTGAACGTCTTCGCTCCTGTAGGAACACAGGTAAGCGAACTTCTGAAGTTCACCGGAACAGATGTAAACACAGTTAAAAAGCTTGTTGCCGGTGGTCCTATGATGGGATCATGTCTTTTAAGCGCTGACACTCCGGTAGTCAAGACAAGCAACTCATTCCTTGCTGACAGCGAATACACGGAACCGGTCACAACTGCCTGCATACGCTGCGGAAGATGCGTAAGAGCCTGCGCAATGGAACTTATGCCGCTAAGGCTCGAAAAAGCATACCGAGATAAAAATAAAAATGAACTTAAAAGACTGAAAGTCGGACTGTGCATGAACTGCGGTGCCTGCACCTATGTCTGTCCGGCAAACAGAAAGCTCGCTGAGACAAATCAGCTTGCGAAGCTTCTTATAAGATAACACCCCGGAGGTATAATAACTTGGATAAACTCATCATTTCACCGTCACCACACCGTAATTCCGAAATGACTACCCGAAAAATAATGTCACTTGTACTTGCTTCCCTTGCTCCGGCAGTCGTTGCCGCCATAGTATTTTTCGGAGCAAGAGCGCTGGCACTTATCGTCATCTGTACTGCATCGGCTGTAGTATGCGAATACTTATGCCGCAGGATCATGAAACGTGAGCAGACCATAGGCGATCTCAGCGCTGCTGTCACCGGAGTTATTCTTGCACTCAACCTTCCGGTAACTGTTCCGTTCTGGATAGCGGGACTTGGAAGCTTCATAGCCATCGTTATTGTAAAACAGCTTTTCGGAGGCTTAGGACAGAATTTCGCCAATCCGGCTGTCACAGCAAGAATCGTCCTCATGGTCTCCTTTGCAGGATACATGACCAACTGGGTATCACCTCAGTTCTGGCAGACAGGTGATGTATCCTGGTTCGGAGCTCTGTACAAAAGTACGGACATAGTGACCGGAGCTACTCCGCTTGTATCAGGAAGCGCTTCACTTACCTCACTTCTCCTCGGAAATACCGGAGGATGTATCGGTGAGACATCTGCACTTGCGCTGCTTATCGGCGGAATTTACCTCATGGTAAAAAAGGTCATTACTCCGACAACACCTCTTGCATATATCGGCACTGTGGCACTGCTCACACTCGTTTCCGGTGGGAACGTACCTTATCAGATCATGTCAGGAGGTCTTTTCCTCGGTGCGTTCTTCATGGCAACAGACTATGCCACAACACCTGTTACTGAAAAAGGAAAGATCGTTTTCGGTATCGGCTGCGGCATTATAACTTTCGTAATAAGAAAGTTTGGAAGCTATCCTGAGGGTGTTTCCTTCTCGATACTTCTCATGAACATTCTCACTCCTTACATAGACAGATTAACCGAAAGCATCCCGCTCGGTTCAGTCAGAGAGAAAAAGGAGGCCGGTAAAAATGCCTGAGAAAATAAAAGCTCCTCTGGTACTCACACTTATCTGCACGATAGTTGCAGCACTGCTTATCTTCGTTCACAAACTGACTTACGTTGACACAACAGGCGTTATAACCGATGAGCTCAAATCCGGACTCACGGAAATATACGGCGAAGGAAAATACACCATGCTGCGCTCTGACGACGGCGGTGTTCTCAAATATGACGGCGTTGATTCCGTTATCGTAAATGAAGATGGAAAAACTGCCTTTGAGATCACTTCAGACGGATATTCAAAGGACGGCATACACGTTCTTATCGGAGTTGGTGAAGAAGGCATTTCCGGAATAAGCTTTATCGCTCTCGGCGAAACTCCGGGTGTCGGAACCAGAATAAAGGACGATAAGAATTTTATAAAACAGTTCCTCGGAATGAAGGAAAAAACCACTGAATTAGACGCACTTACAGGCGCAACACTTTCATCAAAGGGAATGAAAAAGGCAGTGGACACAGCTCTGAATGCCTATAAGGAATATACGAACGAAACAAGCAAAGGAGGCAAAGCTGGTGAGTAACTTAGACGAATTCAAAAAGGGGCTCTTAAAGGAAAATCCTACTCTTGTGGGACTTCTCGGAATGTGCCCTACCCTTGCTATTACAACAACGGCATTCAACGGTATCGGCATGGGACTCGCCACCACCTTTGTCCTTGTCGGTTCGAACCTTGTAATTTCACTTCTTAAAAAGGTAATTCCGCGTTCGGTAAAGCTTCCGTGCTACATAGTTATAATCGCCGGATTCGTTACACTTATCGAGATGCTTATGAAGGGATATATTCCTGGACTTTACAAAAGCCTCGGCACCTTCCTTTCACTCATCACTGTAAACTGTATAATCCTCGGACGTGCTGAAGTATTTGCCAGCAAAAACAAAGTCCTTCCTTCCGTACTGGACGGACTGGGCATGGGTCTTGGTTTTACCTGTTCACTCACTCTTATCGCATCTGTCCGCGAGATACTTGGTGCCGGCACTCTGTTCGGATTAAAGCTTCCGGTGCTCAACACCATGACGATCTTCATTCTTCCTGCAGGCGGATTTTTCGTTCTCGGATGCATAATCGCCTTCGTAAACAGAATAGCGAAAAAGAAACCTCCTGTCACTGTAGGATGTGCAGAATGCAGCTTAAACGGCGAATGCGCTGCCTGTGAAAATAAAGGAGGTGCAGAAGAATGAAAACCTTCTTTGCAATAATGCTTGCTGCCCTTCTTACGGATAACTTCGTACTCACAAAGTTCATGGGCATCTGTCCTTTTCTCGGTGTCTCAAAGAAAGCATCATCCAGTCTTGGCATGGGCGCTGCAGTTACCTTTGTTATGGTCTGTGCCGCTGCGGTCACATATCCTGTATATCACCTCATACTCGAACCGCTCGACATTACATATCTCAAGACCATTGCTTTCATTCTTATAATCGCACTCTTTGTTCAGCTGGTGGAAACAGCACTGAAAAAACTCATGCCTCCGCTTTACAAGGCTCTCGGCGTGTATCTGCCGCTGATCACCACAAACTGTGCGGTACTCGGCCTTACCATCCTCAACATCGACAATGAATACTCATTCTTTCACTCAATAGAAAATGCATTTTTCTCAGGCGCAGGATTTCTCATGGTACTGCTTCTGTTTTCAGGAGTACGTTCAAGAGTTGAGGACGCAGATGTTCCGGAAACATTCAAGGGAGTTCCGGCCACACTCATCGCAGCAGCAATTCTTTCATTAAGTTTTCTCGGATTTTCCGGTATAGGCGGTTAAGACTAAAAGGGGGATAAATAAATGCTAAGTGAATACATTCTTCCTGTGACGGTGTTCGCAGCCACAGGACTTGTTTCAGGGGTACTGCTCACTGTCGCTTCTAAGATATTTGAAGTTAAAACAGATGAGCGTATAGAAAAAATAAGCGAAATACTTCCGCAGGCAAACTGCGGTTCATGCGGATATGCAGGATGTGCTGACTATGCGGATGCAATAATCTCAAAAGGAGAAAAAGCTAATCTCTGCCGTCCGGGCGGTACGGAAACGGCAAAGAAGATCTCCGAGATTACCGGTACAGATGCCGGCGAAGTCGCAGAATCATACGCTGTCGTTCGCTGCAGCGGTGACTGTAATGCTTGCGATACGAAATATGAATTTACCGGCATACGCTCCTGTACTTCAGTAAAAAGATACTACGGCGGTAACAGTACCTGTTCCTGGGGCTGCGCCGGATTCGGTGACTGTGCCGGTGTATGTGAATACAATGCCATAAGCATTAAGGACGGCCTTGCACACATTGACCCTAAGTTATGCAAAGGCTGCGGTTCATGCGCTGCAGTCTGTCCTAATGATCTGATAAGCGTCATCCCGCGGGACTCCGGATACGCCGTGCTCTGCTCCTCCCGTGACAACGGAAAAGCTACAAAGCTTGCATGTAAAAACGGATGCATCGGCTGTAAGATGTGCGAGAAGAACTGTGAATACGGTGCGATAACCGTTACCGACTTTCACGCTTCCATCGACCAGGAAAAGTGTACCGGCTGCGGAACGTGTGCTGAGAAATGTCCTGTCAAAGTCATTAAGCCATTATAAAAAACGATCCCCCTGAAATACATCACGTGAATGTATTCAGGGGGAATATTTTTTATGATGTGCTGATCAAAACGGAGAAGAGGGACTTCATCCCGCTATCCACACAGGCCGCGATAATTGTATGATTCATCAGCCTGTGACCGCCGGTGTCTGATCTGCTTTTTCAAATGTATTGTAGTCCATGTCTCTCAGAGTTTCTACAGGGATCTCGCCTGTATATCTGAAACTGTAGACAAGCTCATTGCTTTCGTTATAAAGGTTGTACCAGAAAACAGCGTAGTTATCTGTATCAAAATTATATTCAACATACACCTTGCCGGTCACTGTCATTCCTTCAGAAGTTGTCTGTACAAAGTCACCTGCATAGTCAGAACTGTTTTTAAAGTCGATAACATTTCCGTTTCCGTCTTCCCATTTACCTTCAAGAGATGAAACAAGAGGACCTGCACTGCCCGGTCTCGGATTCTTTGTTACTCTTGTAAATCCATAAGGTGTTGTCACGACAGGTTCAGCTTCCGGCTCTGTTGTCTCTGCCTCTTCTGTAGTTTCCGGATCAGAATCATCTTCCGTGGTTACTTCTGCATCATCTGAACTTTCAGTCTCTGATACTTCAGTTGTTTCGGCTGCCTCAGTTTCTTCCTCTGCAGCTTCCGTAACCTCTGCTTCAGTAACAGCTTCTGTTGCAGCGACATCAGGTGCCGATGTTTCTTCTGCTATTCTGATACTGATGTTTTCTTCAGTACCGCATCCTGTGAATACTGCACCTGCAAGTACAGCTGCAATTAATATAACTCCAGTATGATTTTTCATTACAGTTTTACTCCTTAAAGCTTCTTCATCATTGCAAAATTCGACATGATCTTCTTTGTGCCGATCTCGTCAAATGCAATTTCGAGAAGAGCGTCATTTCCCATCGGTGTTACTGTAAGAACAGTACCTTCACCGAATTTATCGTGATCAACTCTGTCACCTGCTGAATATTTTGCAGGTTTCTTTGTTGTTCCCGGTTTTGAATTTTTCTTGGCAAGAAGCTGCTGCTGGAACGAAAGTGTGTTCATTGCTGAATGTGATCTGGATTTTGCGCTTGCCGGAACAGTTGTTGATATTCTGTCTTCCTTGAAGATGACTTCCGGATCGATCTCCTTGATAAATCTTGACTTCATGTTTCGGCTTGTTGTACCGAAAAGCATACGCTGTGAAGCATGGATAAGACAGAGCTTCTGCTTTGCTCTTGTGACCGCAACATAGGCAAGTCGTCTTTCCTCTTCCATGTCGTCATCGCTCATCATGGATCTTGTTCCCGGGAAGATACCATCTTCCATTCCTATTACGTATACATTCTCGAATTCAAGTCCCTTTGCCGAATGGATGGTCATAAGTGTCACACAGTCGGCGTCATCCGTCATCTTGTCGAGATCAGTATAGAGTGCTATATCAGCGAGGAATCCGTCAAGTGTGGAATCTTCATTGTTCTTCTGGTATTCCACCATTGTGGTCTTAAGTTCCTCGATGTTTTCAAGTCTTGTTTCGCCTTCGGTGCCCTGAGTCATAAGATAGCTCTTGTAGCCTGAACGCTCAAGAAGCTCATCAAGAAGAGAGTCAAGAGGGACTGTATCGACCATATCGGTCAGTGAATCAAATATCCCTGCAATGCTCTTAAGTGAATTTGCCTTCTTTGAGAGAAGCGGATAATCTGATGCGTCCCGCATAACTTCGATCGGTGAAGCTGCATTTGCTACGCATATCTCGTCAAGGCTCTTGATCGTAGCCTCGCCTATGCCTCGCTTAGGCTCATTTACGATTCGTCTGAAACGCATCATGTCGTACGGGTTGTTGAGCACGCTTAAGTAAGCGACGATATCTTTGATTTCCTTGCGGTCATAGAACTTCATGCCGCCGTAAACGCGGTACGGAATGTTGTTCTGCACAAGGGCACGTTCAATAATATTTGACTGCGCATTCATTCTGTAGAGAACCGCATTGTCACTGAATGAACCGCCTGCTTTCTTGTCAGCCATTATGGCGCTGGCAACATATCTTGCTTCGTCGTTCTCATCGGAAGCCTTGTAAACATGTACCTTGTTGCCCTCGTCGCCGTCGCACCAGAGTGTCTTCGGCTTTCTTCCCTTGTTGTTCTTTATCACTGAGTTTGCCGCCGCAAGGATGTTCTTTGTCGAACGGTAATTCTGTTCAAGTCTGATTACACGGCAGTTTTCAAACTGATCTTCAAAGTGCAGAATATTTTCGATAGTAGCGCCTCTGAAACGGTAGATGCTCTGGTCGTCATCACCGACAACGCATATGTTTCTGTACTTTGAGGAAAGAAGACTTACAAGCTTGAACTGAGCAAGGTTTGTATCCTGATATTCATCGACCATTATGTAGCGGTAACGGTTCTGATAGTGTTCGAGTATCTCAGGGAAATCTTCGAAAAGTTCAACTGTAAGCATGATGATGTCATCAAAGTCAAGTGCATTTGCGGCTAAAAGTCTCTTCTGATACTCACGGTAGATCTTGGCATAGACTGAGTATTTGAAGTCACCTTCTGTTTCCTTTATTGCCTGTTCAGGTGACATCAGCTGATCCTTGGAGCTGCTTATAAAACCTGCAGCTGATTTGGCGTTAAATGCCTTGTCCGTAATACCGAGATCAGCCATACATGACTTTATGAGTTTCTGACTTTCATCGGTGTCGTAGATTGTAAAGTTGCTGCTGTAACCGAGATTCGTGATCTCACGTCTGAGTATGCGTACACACGCAGAATGGAATGTGGCCGCGTTTACATCAAGTCCTGTAGGTCCAAGCATTGCTTCAAGTCTTGTACGAAGCTCATTTGCAGCCTTGTTGGTAAATGTAATAGCGAGTATCTTCCACGGTTCGATCGGATCGACTGCGATGATATCTCTCAAGCGGTCAAAGTCGTCTGTTTTTCCGTCAGCGTAATCCCCAAGAAACTGCATATCATCATCAGACACCGGAAATCCCGGATCTTCATTATAAGCATTCCCGAAGCTTATCATGTTCGCGATTCTGTTGATGATAGCCGTAGTTTTTCCGCTTCCGGCACCTGCAAGGACGAGGACCGGTCCGTTCACACAGAAAACTGCTTCTCTCTGCGGGTCGTTCATCCTTTCAAAGTATTTTCTCAGTGCCTTCTGCTTCAGCGTGGTAAAATTATCTGTCATTAAAACTACTCCTGTCGGTACTTTTTTTCAGCAAACGGTGCTGAAAATTCTTGAAATCAGTTATAAATTATCCTTATATATTATACCATATCTGAAGCCGTTTTCATAGAAAAAAAGTTAATAATCTTATGGGGCAATTCCTCATTTTATTACACACAATTACCATATCATTAAGCTGTCAACTAAAGAAACCGGCAATCCGGCTTCGCCCCGGTCCCCCGTTTATCTGTGAATAAATCAGCGTTTACAGAAAAACAAAAGTCCCTGCATCTTTCGATACAGGAACTTCTGTCTGTAGTATGTCAAAATAAGAATTTATCATAAGCTCGCCGTCAGCGGGAAGAACACCCGCTGTTGTCTCTCATCTGTTATTCTAAAAAGAACGGTCATTTTATCTCTGTTTTTGTTCTTCCTATAAATAGCAATGTGGGTCATTTACCTCAATTTCTCCCTCGGTTATTAATTTTATCATTAATTGCGGGAGATTGCAATAGGTTTTGGGTGAACGGTAGGCTATAGCGGGTAAACGGTCATTTTTTCTCATAAAATAACAGAAAAGAGATATTAGAGCCATAGATAATTATTCTTCTACAGGTGGCAGTTCGCCAACATTATTTCTGAGGCCTGGTTTCAGTCCCATTTTGATCTCACGGAGTACTTTTACATTTGGTGAAAAGAGCAGGCGACATTTTCCGTATGTCGGGTGTTCAAAATCTCCATAGAAAGTCTGCGGTTCATCTGCGGATGTTCCCACTGCCCAGATAACAGTTTCATCTCCTGATTTTATGTCGTCAGAATATTTTCCAAAATCAGTGAAATCACCGGTTCTTACTGTGATGAGCTTCTGTCTTCTCTTCTTGGCAAGTATCTTGTCTATGTCGATCTCGCCGTTTACAACAAGGTATTCGTACTCAACGTCGTAGTTCGTTCCGAGGTAAAGGCCGCCGTAGAATGCTCCGACACCGAGCATAGCTCCGATTATCGCAACGCGGAGTTTCATACTGATCACTATGATGATAATTCCGACAACGATGCTGCCGATAAGGCAGGCTGCACGCTTTAAATTGTCCGATCCGTTATCGACCTTTTTAACGATTTGTTCTGCATAAGAATCCATTTTTATTCCTCCATAATTGGTTTTATCCCCACCCCCCTGCCCCCCTCCCGGAGGGAGGGGGGAGAGCATGAGTCAGCAGGTATTATTTGCAAATTTCATAGATTGCGTTAGCCATGATTTTGGCGTTGAGTCGCAGGCTGTCGAGGGAGACGGATTCGTCGTTGCCGTGCATGTTGTTTTCCTCGCCCGGGAATTCTGCGCCGAAGGCTACGCCGCCTTCTATGTCGTGGACGTATGTGCCGCCGCCTATGGCTTTGCAGTAGCCCTTGAGGCCGCTTTCTTTTTCGTATACGCCGAGAAGAGTCTTTATGAAGTCGCTGTTTTCGTCAACGCTGTGAGGAAGGCTTGCTATGTCTGTGATAAGTTCGAAGCCGCCCGGAGCGACTGTTTCTGCTATCTTTGCTATGATGTCTTCCCTGTTTCCGCATTCAGGATAGCGGACATCTATCCTGAATTCAAGAAGACCATCCGCAAGGTCGGCAATGCTGAGGACCTGTGTGAGATCACCTGTCCTATCTGACATCTTTATTCCGCATCCGCTGCCGCTGAAATCACCGTGAACGAATGAGTTCTTTACGTTCTCAAAAGTCTTTCTTTCCTCGTCATCGAGTTCAAGACCGCAGAGATAATCCACAAGTCCTGTGACCGCATTGAGTCCGTCAGCCGGTGTGGATGCGTGTGCTGCAGTACCCTTGTATTCGATAAGGAAAGCACCGTCCTTTTCAGTTACAGTAACGTTTTCCTTTTCCGGGAACGTGCTTATTCCGGTAACGACCGCATAGGCATCTGACGGAACAGCATTAGGAACGGTACCGCCGTGTATCATTTTCACATGAGAAAATTCCGCATTTTTTCTGATACGGAGTCTGAGCATTCCCTTTTCAAAATTGATTACCGGATAATCTCCGTCCGGTGTGAAAACAAGCTCAGGCATTGACTCGCGTTTCAGATAGTATTCCATATCAGTCGAGCCGTTTTCCTCATCGCATCCCACAATGAAACGAACGTTATGTGTAAGGTCGATGCCAAGTTCCTTCAGTGCCTTAAGAGCATAAAGAACTGCAATGGCAGGTCCCTTGTCATCGATGGTACCGCGTCCGTAGATCCTTCCGTTCGATATCTCACCGCCGAAAGGCTTGAAAGTCCAGTCCTTTTCAGTAACCGGTACAACGTCAAGATGACAGAGAACGCCGAGCTTTACCGGCTTTTCATTATACTCAATGGTACCTGCGTAGTTTTCAAAGTTATTCGTGCAGAAGCCTTCCTCATCGGCCATTTCAAGAAACATCTTAAGTACTCTGCAGCACTCATCTCCGTATGGTCTTTCAGGAGTTCCCGGTACGGAAACACTCGGAACTGCGATTATCTTTCTTAAAGCTTCGATCATCTGATCAAAGTTTTTGTCTATTACTGCATTTATCTTTTCACGCATTTATTTTCCCTCCTTCAGTGCATTTACCTCATCTTCATCCGGCTTTACGTAGACCGTTGAATTGTTTGTAAAGATGACCATTCCCGGCTTTGCTCCGTTCGGCTTCTTTACATATCTTGCTTCGGTATAGTCCACCGGCACCTGCGATGAATTCTTCGCCTTGCTGTGGTATGCCGCAAGCATGGCCGCTTCCATTATCGCCTTCTCAGACGGTTCCTTTCCTTCGGTAAAAAGGATGGCATGGGAACCGGTGATATTGTGGGTGTGGAACCAGATGTCAGTCTTTCCGGCAGTCTTCAGCGTAAGCTTGTCATTCTGCTTGTTGTTTCTGCCAACAAAAACTGAAAATCCGTCACTGGTCTTAAACTTAAGCGGCGGCTGTTCCTTCGGCAGCTTGCCTTTCATCTTTCCGGCTCTTAAGTAGCCCTGTTCGGCAAGCTCAGCTCTCAGCTCGATTATATCAAGATCGGTACGTGCTCTCGTAAGCGAATCGAAAACGCTTTCGATGTACACAAGTTCCTCGCTGTTTTTCTTTATCTGTTCGGTAAGCACCTGTTCGGCTGTTACCAGCTTCTTGTACTCATGATAGTACTTCTGCACGTTCTTTGCCGGTGCAAGTCTGCTGTCCAGTTTTATTTCGATCTGCGGGCAGTTTTCGTCATAGAAGTTTTCAAGCGTTATACTTTCATCGCCCTTGTTTATACGGTAAATATTCGCTGAAAGAAGGTCGCCGTACAGCTTGTACTCATCCTTCTTTACGGTCTCCTCCAGCTCTGCCTGCTGATTCGAGATTCTCTTGCTTATTCTTTCCGTAAGATTCATAAGCAGTCTGAAAAGGTCATTTGCACGCTGCTTTATTCTCGATTCCGTGTCTCTAGACGCATAGAAATAATCAAGTGTTTCGCAGGCACTCTCCTTCTGCTGTGTTATAAGGATGGTACCATACTGCTGCACATTTATAAATGTAAAGTCCTTCGGCAGATTTTCCTTCGTCCTTAAAACTGTGTACTGAAGATCGCCGTTACGGTACTGTTCTGCTGTCTGCTTTATTTTAAAGATAAGCCTTCCGAGAATGTTTTCATCGATTTCCGACAGATTAACATCCTCGCCTCTTGTCGCATAGAACACCCATTCTCTTGCAATGACCGGTGAGATACCTTCAAATATCTTTACAAGTGCCTTGGCAATATCGCCTGTCTTGTATTCCGCGAGTGCCGCACGTATCTCTTCATCGGTTGCTTCTGTAAACAGAAGACGCTTGTCTCTCGGCGGAAGCTCGTACTTCATTTTCGGAAGTACAAGTCGTGCTCTGGACATTTCCGCATCAACTCGTTTTATACTGTCGATGATGCATCTGTCCTCGCCCACAAGTATGAGGTTTGAGTATTTGCCCATTATTTCGCTTACAAGCGTAAGATTTACAAGGTCGCCGAGTTCGTTCATCGCTTCAAAATCGAAGCAGAGGATTCTTTCGAACCCGTCCTGTCTTATTCCGAGAAGCTTTGCTCCTCCGAGATGTTTTCTCATAAGCATACAGAACATAGGCGGTACCGCAGGATTATCTATATCGGAAGAGGTTATGTGCACACGGGCACTGTCAGCGGCCGCACTGAAAAGAAGTCGTGCAGCGCCTCCCCTGTAACGTAATCCTATTACCATCTGTTCCTTCGATGGCTGATATATCTTATCAACTCTGGCACCTATGAGAAATTCAAGTTCCTTCTTTACAAGATGAAGGAACGCTCCGTCTAATGCCATTTGTTTTTCTCCTTAATATTATTTGTATTTTGTTTTCTGATGGATGACAACAGCAAACCGCCTCAGTCATCCGTGCTGATCAGTAAACTGTCAGCGTTTTAAAGTATGCAGCGTACAACATCAGTACAGGTCACTGCTGTTTCAACGTTTACTCCCGGAGCTGCAGTTTTAAGCAGCTTCGCAAGATATTCCGCACTCATGCGTTCAGTGTAGAAATGTCCACAGTCGAACAGTGTTATTCCGTCGCTTACAGCACTGAGCCATACATCATGCTTGACGTCGCCTGTAATATATGCGTCGCAGTTATTCTTCGATACAACTGAAAGAAGCGAGCCGCCGCTTCCGGAGCAGATGGCCACCTTTCTTATCTTCTTCATTCCCGGAGCAAAACGCACCGGTCCGCCGCCAAACATTTTTCCGAGTCTGCGTGCCATTTCTTCGGCAGACATATCCTCTTTGATCTCGATTATTCTTCCGTCTCCGTCATCAGAACCCGGTTCTTCAGAGATCATCGGAGTTCTCGTATCTGAAACGGAAAACTCGCGGCTTATCATATCTGCTATCATATCGTTGATACCGTGAACGGCCTTGTCAAGCGGAGTATGAACACATATTGCCGAGATACCGTTTGCAACAAGACGCACCGCCGGATCACTCATGGAAAGATGCTTAAGAGGACGGAAAATAACCGGATGATGTGAAACAATGAGATTTGCCTTTTTCGCAATCGTCTCGCCTATCGTTTCGTGAGTTATATCGAGTGCAGTTATAATACCGGTAACTTCAGTATCCCTGTCGCCCACAAGAAGGCCGGAATTGTCCCAGTCATCCTGGGTACGGAAAGGTGCGACACGGTTGATCTCGTCGTATATATCGCCGACGGTTATCTTCTGTCTTCCTTCGGAAACTGACTCGATAAAGCCGATCATTTTATCAAGGGCGGCAGTATCTTCTTTTCCCGAACGTCTGATACCAGCTGAAACATTATTCAGTTTTGTCACATGCTTCTTTATGTATTTAAGCGATTCCTCATTGCTAAGATCAAACATTCCCGTCTCGGCAAATGTATCGCTGACAGTCATGCGGAATCCGTCAAAGACTGCATTTATAACGGTATAAATACGGTCACCGTCAGAAACAGCCTCTTCCTTTACTATGCTGTATCCGTTCTCGTAAAGCCATTTTCTTAAGTACGGTTCCTTGGTCATCGGCTGAAGCACAAGATTAACGCCGTTTTCAAGCCATGGTGCAGCTGCGATTATCTCACTGATTGTTTCAGCGCCCATTCCTGCCATGACTACATCAGTTATTCCTTCAGGTGAAATGTTTTTCAGTCCGTCCGATTTTACAACGTCTATTTTATCCTCAAGTCCTGCTTTTTTCACTGTGGCAGATGCTGCTTCCAGCGGACCGTCAGCTATATCGCCGGCAATCGCTTTTGTACATATCCCGTTTTCAAGCAGGTAAACCGGCAGATAGGCGTGATCTGTGCCGACATCGCACACGATACCTTTTCCGCTCACCACCGAAGCACATTTTAAAAGTCTGTTATCGCAAATCATGTTTTTCCTCCGGATAAGTTTATTTTTCAGCTTTTATCCATTCGTTCCAGACATCAGGGCAGTATCCGACTGTAGCTTTCTTTCCGTTTCTCACTATCGGAGTTTTATATAGTTTCGGACACTCCATAAGTTTATCCGGCTTTGCGTCGTCAAGGAGATATTTTATATCGCAGTAGTCCTTGTTCTTTTCATCGATAAGTGCATCGACACTGCCCACAGCCTGTGAAACACTTTTGAATTCTCCGGCACTGAGTCCCTTGGAAAGAATATCGACTGACTGAAACTTTATACCGTGTTCCTTAAAAAAGCGCTCTGCCTTTTTCGTATCGAAGCATTTTGATTTTCCGAATATCTGAATATTCATCTGTAATATCCTTTCGTGAACTGTCATATACAAAAAAATCCCTGCCGTATTTCATGCAGAGATTCTTTTTTATTGATGGATGAAAATTAATTTGCTGCAATGATTTCGTTTATCTTGTTTTCGATTTCTGAAGCGTCAACTCCGTGAACCATGCATGCATCAGCGAGTGATTCGCCTCTTGCTGAAGGGCAGCCAAGGCAGTGCATTCCCATTTCCATAAGAACAGGTGCACACTGTGGACACATATCAAGGATGTCGCCGATGATCATATCTTTTGTTACTTTATTTGCCATGTTTATTCCTCCGTAAATGAATGCTTTATAACTCCGGTGCATCTTCCGTAAAAACGTCAAATCTCCGGCTGAATACTTACATAGAATATCATACCATATTAATATGAAAAAAACAAGTGATATAATAAAAAAAGTGCACACCCGAACCGGGTCTGCACTTCTTAGTTTGTATCGATCTATATACCGAAAAATACAAAAATACTATTCTGAAAAATCAGAAACAGCAATTATGCATTCTTCTTTGCGAAACATTCGCTGCAAAGAACCGGACGATCCTCTCTTGGCTTGAACGGTACTCTTGCTTCACCGCCGCATTCAGCACATACTGCTGTAAAGAGTTCTCTTTCGCTCTTTGAAGATGCCTTTCTTGCGCTGCGGCAAGCCTTGCATCTCTGTGGTTCATTTTCAAAACCTTTTTCAGCGTAGAATTCCTGTTCGCCTGCAGTGAATGTAAATTCAGCACCGCAATCCTTACAAACTAATGTCTTGTCTTCAAACATTTCAATTACCTCACTATAGTGAATTTTTTTTAGACCACGAGCGGATTTTCACCGCTACCTTTGATAAACAACGCTCTGGAATTAAGCTACTGGGCCATATATTCTAGTTAGTTTTAAACTAACTAACTGATAAAAATAATGGTCTGCTCTCCAAACTGATCTGGAGTCTTTGTCGCACCCTGTGCCGTTGTTTGTTTAATCAAAGCCGTGCTGTGAGGGAAAAATAATATGTGACAAGTCCAATGTCCGTAAGTGGAGCCCCTTCCGGTTTATATCCTCCGATGCCCTAATATCAATAAGAAAAATATACTATTAAAAAAGAATCAGTTGCCGCGTCTTAAAAATGATCGGATATTATTCAGATCAATTTCCGGATAAAAATAACCATCGCAAAAATCTGTATGCATTCTTTGTTACATAAGACTTTGCTATGTTGTTAATTATAACTGTACAAATATAGTTTGTCAAGCGAAATTTATGATTTTTTCATGAATCAGAGTGCAAAATGTCAATTTCAATATACGAAGCAACAGTTCTTTGTTTATAATTCACACACAAATTTTTTTATATATCCTGAAAGCAAATTTTTTTATTTTCATAATTTTTACCGGAAAATAGATGTTGAAATAAATAACCCATTATGGTATAATTATTTTTATAGACTTTATTTCCGGGGAAACGCTGATTTATTCATAAATCAGCGCGGGGCTCCGGGGCGAAGCCCCGCAAATCCCGACTCGGGAAATCCGGCGAAGCCGGATTTCCGGTTTAATCATTGTTTCCCTGGTAAAGTATATTTTTTGAAAGGAATTCACACGCTTATGAAATTATCAGGTTCACAGATCATTATTGAAGTTCTGATCGAGCAGGGCTGTGACTGTATTTTCGGATATCCGGGCGGACAGGTCATAAACATTTATGACGCTCTCTATGAGTATCAGGATCGTATAAAGCACGTTCTGACTGCCCATGAGCAGGGGGCTTCACACGCAGCCGACGGATATGCCCGTTCAACAGGCAAAACAGGTGTATGTCTTGCAACATCAGGTCCGGGAGCAACAAATCTCGTCACAGGTATAGCTACTGCTTATCTTGACTCAGTCCCGATGGTAGCGATCACGGGTAACGTCCCATGTTCACTTCTCGGCAGAGACAGCTTCCAGGAGGTCGATATCTGTGGAATCACAATGCCGATAACAAAGCATAACTATATAGTAAAGGATATAAACGAACTTGCCGACACATTACGCGAGGCTTTCCTCATTGCACGTTCAGGCAGACCGGGTCCGGTACTCGTTGATATTCCAAAGAACGTTCAGGTAGCTGTTACAGAATTCACTAACAAGCCTGTAGCTTCTCCTCTTCCTGTTCCGGAAGCTGACGAAAAGCTCCTTGCTGAAGCTGCCGAACTCATCGCAGAAAGCAAAAAGCCGTACATCTATGCAGGCGGCGGCGCTATTTCAGGTGATGCAGGCAAAGAGATCGAAAAACTTGCTGAACTCACAGATGCATACATCGGCTGCAGCATGATGGGTATTTCTTCAGTACCGTATAACAACCCTCGTTTTCTCGGAATGCAGGGCATGCACGGTCACTATGCATCATCAATGGCACAGGCTGAAGCAGACCTTATTATCTGTGCAGGCGCTCGTTTCAGCGACAGAGCAACAGGCAAGAAGGATGTTTACACAAGAAACTGCCGTATCATCCACATAGACATCGATGCTGCCGAGATCGACAAGAACATCACTTCTGACGTTGGTATCACAGGCGACATCAAGTCCACACTCGCAAAGCTCATTTCAATGGTAGCAAAGAAGAGCAATCCGGAGTGGAAGGAACAGGTCGAAAAGTTCAGAGCAGAAGAAGCTGCTTCACTTACAAAGTCTGACAGGATGACTCCTTACGACATTGTTGATACAGTCAACGACAAGATGCCTGAAAACGCTGTTATCGTTACAGACGTTGGCCAGCATCAGATGTGGGTAGCTCAGCGTTACCGCTTCTCACAGCCGAGAAAGTTCATTTCAAGCGGTGGTCTCGGAACAATGGGATTCGGCCTTGGTGCTGCAATCGGTTCATACGAAGGCACAAAAGATCCTGTTATCCTTTTCACAGGTGACGGAAGCTTCGGCATGAACCTTAACGAACTCGCAACTGCTGTTTCATTTGACATTCCTGTTATTATAGTTGTTATGAACAACCACGTACTCGGCATGGTAAAGCAGTGGCAGACACTCTTCTTCGACAAACACTACTCAAATACAATACTCGACAAGCGCCAGACAAAGTTCACAAAGATCGCTGAAGCATTCGGTGCTCTCGGATTCTCAGCTGCAACTACTGAGGAACTTTCAAAGGCTCTTGATGAAGCCATTGCTTCAAAGCGTCCGTGCGTTATCGACTGCGCAGTAGATGAGAATGAATTCGTTCTCCCTATGCTCCCTCCTGGCGGATGCATCGACAATATCATCACACACATAGGAGGCTGATCTTATGGGAAAACACATTTTCAGCATACTCGTTACCAACAAGCCGGGTGTCATGACAAGAGTCTCAAGCATGTTCACAAGACGCGGCTTCAACATTGACACACTTACAGTGGGCGAAACTGAATCACCTGAATTCTCAAGGATCACAGTTTCCATGATCGGCGACGACTACGCAAAGGATCAGGTAGTAAAGCAGCTGAGCAAGCTCCACGACGTAAAGCAGGTACAGGTGATGGAACGCGATGACACAGTTACACGCGAACTTCTCCTTGTCAAGGTAAAGAACGATTCCTCAACAAGACAGGACGTACTTGCCGCAGTTGACGTATTCCGTTCAAAGATCGTTGACTACTCCCCTGATGCTCTCTGCATAGAGATCACAGGCGAAACCACAAAACTTAATGCTTTTATTGAGCTCGTCAAGCCTTTCGGTATTATGGAGATATGCCGTACAGGTATCGTAGCTCTTGAAAGAGGCAGCCACTGTCTCAGATCATCTGACTGAAGACTGCCCGGATAAATCAATAATAATTAATTATAAAGGAGTCCTTACAATGGAAAATTCAGCAAAGGTTTATTATCAGGAAGACTGTGATCTTTCACTTCTCTACGGAAAGACTATCGCTGTTATCGGTTACGGCAGCCAGGGTCACGCACACGCACTTAACGCCAAGGAATCTCTCGGCGACAAGGCTCGTGTAATCATCGGTCTTTATGAAGGAAGCAAGTCATGGGACAAGGCTGTAAAGCAGGGCTTTGAAGTATTCACAGCTGCTGAAGCTGCTAAGCAGGCTGATATCATCATGATCCTCATCAACGATGAAAAGCAGGCCGGCATG
Source organism: Oscillospiraceae bacterium (assembly GCA_017438745.1). GTDB lineage: Bacteria > Bacillota > Clostridia > Oscillospirales > Ruminococcaceae > HUN007. Next base: position 43,301 of record JAFRUS010000109.1, read on the forward strand.
TACAAGCAGGATATCGAACCAAACCTCAAGGCCGGCGATATGCTCATGTTCGCTCACGGTTTTGCTATTCACTTCGGTCAGATCGTTCCTCCTGCAGACGTTGACGTAACAATGATCGCTCCTAAGGGACCTGGACACACAGTAAGATCAGAATATCAGGCTGGCAAGGGCGTTCCTTGTCTCGTTGCTGTTGCTCAGGATGCTACAGGCAAGGCTAAGGATATGGCACTTGCTTACGGTCTCGCAATCGGCGGTGCAAGAGCAGGCGTTCTCGAAACAACATTCAGAACAGAAACAGAAACAGACCTCTTCGGTGAACAGGCAGTTCTCTGCGGCGGTGTTTGCGCTCTTATGCAGGCTGGTTTTGAAACACTCGTTGAAGCTGGCTACGATCCAAGAAACGCTTACTTTGAATGTATCCACGAAATGAAGCTCATCGTTGACCTTATCTACCAGAGCGGTTTCGCAGGTATGAGATACTCAATTTCAAATACAGCTGAATACGGCGACTACATCACAGGTCCTAAGATCATCACAGAGGAAACAAAGAAGACAATGAAGCAGATCCTCAAGAACATCCAGGACGGCTCATTTGCTAAGGAATTCCTCCTCGACATGTCACCTGCAGGCGGCCAGGCTCACTTCAGAGCTATGAGAAAGCTTGCTTCTGAACATCCTTCAGAAAAGGTTGGCGAAGAGATCAGAAAGCTCTACAGCTGGAACAACGAAGAAGACAAGTTCATCAACAACTGATTTTTTTAAGGAAACACTTATCAAACCGGAAATCCGGCTTCGCCGGATTTCCGGGGGTGGGACTTGCGGGGCTTCGCCCCGGACCCCACGCTGATATATTTCTAAATCAGCGTTCCTTAAAATCAAATACGGCCTCTTCCCTCAGAGGGAGGGGGCTGTTTCTTTATTGAAAGGCGGTCAATCAAATGGATCACAATTATTTCTGCGACGGAGTTGAATGGGCTCCTGCACGTTCCCTTTTCAACGCTCTCGGTCTTACAAAGGAAGAAATGGAACGTCCGCTCGTTGGTATCGTTTCATCATACAACGAGATCGTTCCTGGACATATGAACATCGACAAGATAGTTGAAGCTGTCAAGACAGGCGTTTCAATGGCAGGCGGTACACCTGTTGTTTTCCCAGCTATCGCTGTATGCGACGGTATCGCAATGGGTCACAAGGGTATGAAGTACTCACTCGTTACAAGAGACCTCATCGCTGACTCAACTGAATGTATGGCTCTCGCACATCACTTTGACGCACTTGTTATGATACCTAACTGCGACAAGAACGTACCTGGACTTCTCATGGCTGCTGCCAGAGTAAACGTTCCTACAGTATTCGTAAGCGGCGGCCCTATGCTCGCTGGTCACGTAAAGGGAAAGAAAACCTCACTTTCAAGCATGTTTGAGGCAGTTGGTGCCTACACAGCCGGAAAGATCACAATGGAAGACGTTGAAGAATTCGAAAACAAGGCTTGTCCGACCTGCGGTTCATGTTCAGGCATGTACACAGCCAACTCGATGAACTGCCTTACTGAAGTTCTCGGCATGGCTCTCAGAGGAAACGGTACAATTCCTGCAGTATATTCTGAAAGAATCAAGCTTGCGAAGAAGGCTGGTATGGCTGTCATGGAACTTCTCAAGAAGAACATCCGTCCGCGCGACATCATGACAGAAAAGGCATTCTACAATGCACTTACAGCAGATATGGCTATCGGCTGCTCAACAAACAGCATGCTCCATCTCCCTGCTATCGCTAATGAATGCGGCATCACTATCAACCTCGACATGGCAAATGAGATCAGTGCAAAGACTCCGAACATCTGTCATCTTGCTCCGGCAGGCCACGCATACATGGAAGATCTCGATGAGGCAGGCGGTGTTTATGCCGTACTTAACGAGCTCAACAAGAAGGGTCTTATCAACACTGACGTTATGACATGCACAGGAAAGACTCTCGGTGAAAATATTTCCGGTGTTGTAAACAGGAATACAGATATCATCAGACCGATTGACAATCCGTACAGCCAGACAGGCGGTATCGCAGTTCTCCGCGGCAACCTCGCTCCTGACGGATGCGTTGTTAAGAGAAGTGCCGTTGCTAAGGAAATGCTCGTTCACAGCGGTCCTGCAAAGGTATTCAACTCCGAGGAAGACGCTATCGAAGCTATCCGCGGCGGTAAAATCAAGGCCGGTGACGTTGTTGTCATCCGTTACGAAGGTCCTGCAGGCGGCCCTGGTATGAGAGAAATGCTCTCACCTACATCTGCTATCGCAGGTATGGGTCTTGACAAGGATGTTGCCCTCATAACTGACGGACGTTTCAGCGGTGCAACAAGAGGTGCTGCTATCGGTCACGTATCTCCTGAAGCTGTAAGCGGCGGTAACATCGCTTATGTTGAAGACGGAGATATCATTTCCATCAACATTCCTGAATACTGCATTACTCTTGAAGTTCCTGACGATGTACTCGAAAAGAGACGTGCGAATACAAAGATATTAAAGAAGGAAAACATTACTGGTTACGCAAGAAGATATGCAGCTATGGTATCTTCAGCTGACAAGGGTGCTATAATAAATAAATTCTAATATAACACTTATAAACCGCAGTACCGGCTATGCCGTACTGCGGTTATCATGTGTCGATATCAGCAAATGGGGTTCGGGGCGAAGCCCCCGTCCCCCTACCGCCAATCCTGCGAAGCAGGATTGGCGATTAAATCTGTATTAATCTAAAGTATTATAAACGGAGGCGCTTTAAAATAAAAAGCTCTTTAAAACAGCTGTATTACAAGCTGAATTCACTTGTAATTTTCAGAGATATAATGAACTGCCGCACAATGCAGAGCCTTAGTGCACTGCTTAAATGTGTAAGTCATGAAGATACACCGACTGAAGATTCTATCCTTGCGTATGCTGACTTCGTTTCCGACCTCTACCGTCACCACAATGACCTCGGCACATATGTTCTCACACTTGTTTTTGAGGACGAAAATATCTGCATGATCAAAAAGGGTAAGAACGAAGAGATAAGTGAAAAGATGTATTCCTGCCTTGAAAACGAACTCTCAGCACTTGAAGAGATATCTCAGATAACATCTGAAGAGATAAAAAAGGCAATAGACTACGACGGATTTCTGCCGGACTGGGACAATACTCCTTATGACTTTAAGGCAGAGTACAGCACAAGAATAGATAACGTTGATAAATACGGTTACGGTACTTATGCAAAGTACTACATGTTTATTCTTAAGGACGGAAACATCGTTCCTGTCAAGCATCCGGACGAAGTAAAACTCTCGCAGCTTATCGGATACGAGACACAGCGAAAGATGATCATCGACAATACCCTTGCACTTCTCAGGGGCAAGCCTGCTTCAAACGTTCTTCTTACAGGTGACGCAGGTACGGGTAAATCTTCTTCTGTAAAGGCTATCGCCAATGAGTACAGAAATGAAGGCCTGAGAATAATCGAGATCAGAAAGGATCAGCTCCGCGACATTCCGGCTGTTATCGACAACTTAAGCACTAATCCGCTCAAGTTCATTCTGTTCATCGATGACCTCTGCTTTGAATCAGATGATGACAACTTCGGTGCACTGAAAGCCATACTCGAAGGTTCAGTTTCCGCAAGAACCCAGAACATCGCTATCTATGCAACGAGCAACAGAAGACACCTTGTAAAGGAAAACTTCTCTGACAGAGACGGCGACGACATGCACAGAAACGACACCGTTCAGCAGCTCATCTCACTTTCAGAACGTTTCGGTCTGAAGATCTCATTCTCGAAACCGCTCAAAGACGAATACCTGAAGATCGTCGCCGGTCTTGCAGAACAGAACGGTCTTTCTATTCCGGAAGAAAAACTCTTCGCCGAAGCAGAACAGTTCGCCCTCGCCAAGAGCGGCCGCTCCGCAAGAGCAGCAAAACAGTTCATCGATAAGATGATAGCTGAAAATACGTAATCAAAACCGATCTCCCTGCTTTCACAAATGTAAAACAGGGGGATTTTTTCTGTATGGATAATCGGTGTTTTCCTGAGTTTAATGTATCAGGGGTATTGACAACCGTCTTGTATAGATGTATAATTGTATACAATAACACAATTATACAGAAATACATCAGGAGGAAAAGGTTATGAACCACACTATGCCGAACATCAGTCTCAGCAAACGCACGAATCTGCTTGACTTTGACACTTACGAATATGAAATGCAGGAAGTTGACCGTCCTGAACTCTTCCGTGAAATGTTCCCTTATTCGGAAGTTCCGAAAGTTGCTTTCAACTACCGTCATGTACCTATGAACATGCCGGAGGAAATATATATCACTGATACTTCATTCCGTGACGGTCAGCAGTCCCGTGCACCTTATACTACCTCACAGATAGTTGATCTTTATAAAATGCTGCATCGTCTCGGCGGTAAAAACGGTATCATAAGACAGACTGAGTTTTTCGTTTATTCAAAGAGCGACCGTGATGCACTCGAACAGTGCATGGCTCTCGGATATGAATTTCCTGAGATCACGACCTGGATAAGAGCAAGCAAAAAGGATTTTGAGCTTGTTAAAAACATCGGCATAAAAGAAACAGGCGTCCTTGTCTCCTGCTCTGACTATCATATCTTCAACAAGATGGGGCTTGACAGAAAAAAGGCCCTCGACAAATATCTCGGCGTCGTAAAGGAATGTATTGAAGCAGGACTGAAGCCAAGATGCCATTTTGAAGATATCACCCGTGCAGATTTCTACGGATTTGTAGTTCCGTTTGCGATCGAACTCCGCAAGCTTTCCGAAGAAAGCGGAGTACCGATCAAGATACGTGCCTGTGACACAATGGGATATGGCATTCCGTATCCGGGTGCAGCTCTGCCGAGAAGCGTATCCGGTATCATCTACGGATTACAGCACTACGCCGGATTTTCAAGTGATATGCTGGAATGGCACGGACACAACGACTTCTACAAGGGCGTAGCCAATGCATCTGCTGCATGGCTCTACGGTGCCGGTGCCGTAAACTGCTCGCTGCTCGGAATCGGTGAACGAACAGGAAACGTTCCGCTTGAAGCAATGGTATTTGAATATGCTTCACTCAAAGGTACTCTTAACGGAATGGACACTTCAGTTATCACCGAGATCGCTGACTATATAGTAAACGAGACACATTACGATCTGCCGGCCATGACTCCTTTTGTGGGAAGAAACTTCAACATCACCCGTGCCGGTATCCACGCTGACGGACTTATGAAGGACGAGGAGATCTACAACATCTTCGATACAACGGCACTTCTTAACAGACCGCCGCTCGTATCGGTAAGCGCATCTTCAGGACTTGCAGGTATCGCCTGCTGGATCAACAACTATTACAGGCTCTCAGGGGAAAAACGCATCGACAAGAAAAATCCTGCTGTAGCAAAAATGAAGGAATGGATCGACAGAGAATATGAAGGCGGACGTGTAACTGTGATCAGCGACGATGAGCTTGTATCACTCGTAAAACAGTATCTGCCTGAACTGAAGGAGAGATAATTATGCTGCTGGAAACAGATGACCGTTCACTGCGTATAAGGGTTTTCAACGCCATTGAAAACGCCATACTTGACGGCGAGTACAGGGACGGCGACAGTCTTAACGAACTTAAGCTTTCAAAGGAGCTGGGCGTCAGCAGAACTCCGGTACGTGAAGCACTCATGCAGCTTGAACTTGAAGGGCTTGTAAAGAACGTGCCTAACAAGGGTGCTGTGGTTATCGGCGTAACTGAACAGGACATTCACGACATCTATGAGATACGCATTCGTATCGAGGGGCTTGCTGCCCGCCTCTGCGCTGAAAATATCACAGATGATGAGCTGCGCGCCCTTGAACAGATAGTTGATCTTCAGGAGTTTTATCTTCTTAAGAACGACACTGAACAGATCTGGAAGCTCGACGGTGACTTCCATAAGATAATCTACGACGCATCACGCAGCCGTCCGCTACGGTTTACTCTTTCCAATTTCCACAACTACATAAAAAAAGCCCGCGACATTTCCGTGCAGACGGAAGGCAGAGCTGAAAAAACCGTTGCGGAACACCGCGCAATACTCGACGCAATCAAGGAACATAACGGCAGTCTTTCAGAACAGCTGACCGCGAAGCATATTTCAAATGCTGAAGATAATCTCTTTGAAAATGCTATGAAAGACAGTACGGAAAGTTCAGACTAACTCAAATAAGCCGGTTAAATACGCTGCTTGTTTCAATAATCAGGTTTTAGCCGATATGCAGGAAGCAAACGTAGTTTGCGGATCTGCAAGGCAATATAAATGATTTTATTATAGTGAACGTAAAAATCTTTTTTGAGTTCACTATAATTACTGCAAACAATTACAGCCACCTCATTGATTCTGAGGTGGCTGTTCTTATGTCAGGTTATTTCATGAGTTTCCTCACAATTCGAAGATAATCAAAGACATTTATGATGCCGTCGTGGTTGACATCAGCAGTTTCCGCGTTCGGCAGGCTTATATTTCCGTTTATTAAAAGATATTTGCCAAGCAGAACAAGATCTTCGGAACTCACATTTCCGTCTGCGTTTATATCACCATATACCGGAAGTGTCGCCTTATATTCCTTCACAATGTTTTCTGCTAATCCTGCAGCTTTGCTTACAAAATCCGCATCGATAAAGTCTTCATCAGTATAGGTTCCGTGAGATGCCTTCGTGAAGACTGTAAAAATATACGGAACATCACCGGAGACGTAACTGCATTCGTGATACACATACTGAAACTGTCCGTATTTGGCTGCGACATCATTTTTACCATCTGAAAGAACTGATCTGGAAACAATATCTGTCGAACCGCACAGGGCATCCCAGGCGGTTTTCCATGCCTCACCGTCATGTGCGTGAAGCGCCATCTGTTTCATGGAATCATACATGTACAGTGCGGTAATATCCGGCCATCTCGGCGAAGGAGTTCCGAGTCTGACATCGTATCCCCATTCTTTCATCATGCTGTTGAATCCTTCTGTTCCGAAATAGTATACGAGAACGTCGTAAGCCACATTGTCCGAATATCTCAGCATGTAGTCGAGAAGATCGCGAATGGTGTATTCCGTACCATCCTCGCCGTGCCTGATAATACCTGTTCCCTTGTGCCACCAGTCCGAAGTGTAGACAAAAGTATCGTCGAGGGATCTTTTTCCGGCTGCCAGTTCCTTGCACACAAACACTGCATACGGAAGTTTTATCAGACTTGCACTGAACAGAGGCGTGTCCGCATTATGCGAATACAGCTCCTCCCCGTCCATTGTACGAATGTGAACTTCGCAGAAATTCTCATAATTCCTCACAAATTCATCCATATCAGAAACGGCATCCGCCGAAACCCTGTCCGGCACTGAAAAGAAATATAAAACGAAGAGAATTAACGCCGATATAAACGAAACACCTGAATTAAAACGCCTTTTTATTTTCATATCTTTCTCCTGACGGCAAAAAGGTTCTGGAAAACACTGATCAAACCGGAAATATGGCTTCGCCGTATTTCCGGAGGTGGAGACTGCGGGGCTTCGCTCCGTACCCCGCGCTGATTTATAACTATATCAGAACACCGTTGCAGTGATCAATTTCGTGCTGTATTATCTGGGCTGTGATGCCGGAAAACATCTTCACACGAGGCTCGAATTTTTCATTCTGCCAGCGGACTTTGATAGTTTTGTACCGCTCAACAGGACGCGGTCCGCCGGTGAGTGAAAGGCATCCTTCCTCGGTTTTGTACGGCTTTTCACATCTGATTATTTCCGGATTGAACATTACAGTGTATTTTCCGCCGTCATCAAAAACGATTATACGCTTTAAAACGCCGATCATATTTGCCGCCATTCCTATGCATGCTTCCCTGTTTGCCGTGATCGTATCCACCATATCGACAGCAGTCTGAAGGTCATCGGCAGTCGCCGGTTCTGATTTTACCGCAAGAAATATCGGATCGTGTACTATATCTTTTACCATCTGAAAATTACAACTCCTGATCATGTTTTTATTTTTATTCTTCCTTTATATCGCAGATACGTGCAGATGTCAATACTGATTGATTTCATTTGTAAGTTGTCACAAACCCCATTATATATTTTTGTAAAATCGGTCACCGTATTTTTGATACAAATCTCAGGATGGACCATACTTCGCCATACAATTCGTAGTTTCATTTATTGACGATTTAATGACATTATGTTACTATAGTAAACGGCAATAACCCCGGTGTTCCGATCACGGACAGTTAAAGGAGAACAGACATGCAGACAATACTTATAACCGATGATTTCTGTTCGTCAGACCAGAGCTTTGCCTCCGCCTTCCTTCAGATTCCACCTCACGATGGACACCCTTGACTTTGGCTGTATCCTTCCCACTGTCGGGCTGATTCGGGACTTTCACCCTTTAGAAACGTGCGCTGCCGAGCGCACTAAAAAAGATCCCTGCAGGATGACATATCTCCTGCAGGGATCTTTTTATTTCATGTCCAGTATTTCTTTGTAAAGCTGCTCGGCAGCTTCTTCAGATGAAGCCTTGTCAAATATCACAAGATCACAGGCATCTATGAATTTATCGATAAGTCCACCGTCTTCAATAAACGGATTCATTTTTTCTATGGTTTTAGTCGTTTCCATTTTTGATGATGCTTCATACTGCAGACCTTCAAGCTTATTATTTGCAAGCAGGGCTATTCTGGCTCGTTTACTTAACGGCACGCCTTTTTCAACACCCTGAAGTTCTGCCATCTCCTCACTGTTCATCAGAAATTCCAGCAGCATTGCGGCTTCCTTCGGATGTTCGGTATTTCTGCTTACCGCATACAGAGTTGCCGGTTTAGCATACCATCCCTCACCGCTTTCGTGAGAAGCATCATGAGGATAGGATGTAATGACGATTTCATTTCCGTTTTCCAGAGCTTTTTTATAGTAATTCTGAGCATCACTTACCCAGGCTACTGTTCCTGCATATGTTCCGTTGTCTATGCTTAATCTGTCATAGTATTCAACAGGAGGAAATACTTTTTCATCGACCATACGATCATAAAAATCAAGAATTATCTTCAATTCAGGCGCTTTGAAATTCAGTTTTCCGTTATCAGTCAGCAGCTTCTTCCCTGTCATCTGTTCAGCGTATGCAACCGAAAAGAGCCAGAGTGATTTGGACGATCCCGCTATCGGATAAACGTCATCTTTTTTCATCACTTTTGCAGCATTAACATAGTCATCCCATGTTTCAGGAATATTAAGTCCGTATTTATCATATATCGTCCTGTTTATATAAACAGTTTCCGTATTCAACGCAATAGGCACAGCATTCAGGATCCCGCCGCGTTTACCGTAATCAAGTATATCCTGATCATATGTCGTAAGATCAAAATACTCATCCAGCTGAGCAATGTCGTAATATCCCTTGCCGTCAGGCGAAAACTCCGAAAGCCATCCGAAGTTGATCTGCATAACATCAGCTTCTCTGCCTGAGATCATCTGGATACGGTTACGCAGTTCGTAGCCTGACCATTCCGAATAACTTACATTGACTTTGATACCGGGATTGAGTTCTTCGAATTTACGTACTCCCTCTATAGTGTACTCTGTTCTCGTATCATTTCCCCACCAGGAAAACGTGATCTCGACTCTGCTTTTCTGCTCGGTGATAATAGTTTCATGTTCACATCCGGAGAAAAGAATGATACAGGAAGCCAGAAGTGCGACCAGTCTTTTACTCATGCTCATCGCCTCCCCCTTCCGTGAAAACAGTACAGATATTCTTGCCTTTATGCTTGGAATCGTAAAGTGCTTTGTCAGCTGATCTGTACAGGCTCTCGAAATCACTTCCGTCTCTGTTATAAAAAGCATACCCTATTGAAGCTGAAATAGTCCGGTCTTCAAATTCGCCATCATAATTAACACGGAAAGAATCCCGTACAGCTTCACATTTCATACGGATATATTCTTCATAACTTAGGGTTTCCGGAGATGCTGTATTGACAAACACACAGAATTCATCGCCGCCTATCCTTCCGATGTAATCCATCGTTGAGAAGATTGCTCGCAGACTGCTTCCGGTCTGAGCGAGAACTTCATCGCCGTACGCATGTCCGAGAGTATCGTTTATGCTTTTGAAATCATCAAGATCAATAATTATCATAGCATGCTGAACTGTTCCGGACTCGTTCTGTATCCGGTTTTTTGTCAGCTCTTCAAATGAAACCTTATTAAGTATACCGGTAAGCTGATCGTTATGTGCTTTACTGTCAAGCAGAGTCACAAATCTCTCGACAGGTTTTGTAAGCTTAAATGCAAATATCATACCTATGATAACTGAAAGCAGCGCAGCTGAAAGAGCTGTCAGGATAATAAAAGAACGAATACGATGTGTCTCCTGCAGAATGATCTCTGAAGGAACAGAACAGACAACACGCCAGGAATCACTGCATGAATTTACAGTAACCAGATATGAGTCATCCAGTACAGTGGCATTTTCCACATTCATGATCCTTCCCATGATATCCATAGGTATCTGCTTTCCTGTTTCTTCCGATGCTGAAGAATAAAGAACAGCATAGTTCTCATTCAGAAGCCGTACAGATATATCACTCATCGTTTCAGGATTATCAAAAACTTTCACAAGTTCATCCGCATAAAACGAAAGTACAAAAACAGCATTTTCGTGTATACGCTTTACATAGTAGATACGTTTGAAATCATCTTTATATCCTGCTGCCCATCCGTCATTGGTGCGCTGACGGGATATAAAAGCCTCCATGTCCGTGAATATAGTATCACCGAACTGCTTAACAGTTGCATTTGACATCTTACCGACTACATGATTATTTCTGTAAACGATCCCGTAGTCAACAAAATTATCCATAACACAAAGGCCGAAAAGTTTGTCAGATATGACCTTTTCTGTGATCACTGCTTCATATTCATCATTATCCGGATCAGTGGCATCATATTTGTAGGTTTCTTCACTTGCAAAAGCAAGAGTAGCTATCGTTTCCATGCGGTCAAGATAACTGTCCATATTAAGCCCCATCTGAACGTTAAGTGATGAAACAAGACTGCTTACCTTGTTTTTTATTGCACTGTCACTCATACGCAACGACACAGTAGCAACTGCCGCAACAGCCAGAATAACGATCGCTGCATAGCCAATGATCAGAAAATATTTCAGCATATTGACATTCTTCACGTCGGATTGTCTTTTAGCCCCCATATGCCAATCCCCCCCTTATCATACCATCAACAAAAATATACCATAACATTTTGTTTCTTTTATACATTATATCATATCAGAACAAAAATTTCAAGTTAAATAAATACAAATATCATGTATATTTAAGTAAGAACCGATTAAATTATAGATCTGCAAACTGCGTTTGTTCTCTGCATATCAGCTAATAGTAACCGAAAATATATTTTTCGGTTACTATAAAAGAAAAGCACAGAGAACTCTTTTTTTCGTGCTTTTCGCATTATTGCATCATATTTTATATCATAAATATGTGAAGATGTCAATAGAAACGATAATTCCCCGGATCACTTCAGATTCGGGGAATTATATTTTTCTTTCTTTTGTTCTGTTATATTTATTTTTCTCTATTTATCTTTGCAGTTATAAATTTAATCAGATCATTTATTTCCTAACAAACTTTCAAATCCATGTTTATGTTTTATAAATCTTACCCCCTTATCCCACAGATGATTCATATACCAGCATGAGAATACAAATCCGGCAGCGAGAATTATATATGATAATACGATCACTGCAGGAGCAGAAATACTCAGCTTCATGATGACATCATCATAGATAACCACACTCATAAAACTAATCATAATCAAAATATAGTTTATACCAGCATATCTTCGTATTCTGTATCCAACTGAACCAGCTATACCTGTAACTGAGTAACATATTGATCCTGCAATAAAAACAGCAGAAAAAGCTTTGCTTCCAAGTTCAATCGCCGTAATAAACACTGTTATTGTAAACAGCATCATAACTGGAATAAATGCATATATCACAGGTACAATAGTATGCAGTTTTCTTGCAAAACTAACTGAATAACTGAATTTACAGTTTACTATCAGCATATTGATACATACCATAAATCCCCATACTGTCAGCAATGAAAACAGCGAACTTTCGAGTAAATGGGTGCTCACAAAATCAAACCTATATTCGTCTGGATTGCTTCTATACTCAGCTATTCTTTTTACTGCACTGAGTATTGGATTTGAAGAACATATAAAAAGCAATATCAGCAATGCTGTTGCAAGCAGCGGGTTTACCAGCTTAAACGAATATTTAAAAGCCTTCAGAGTGCTTTTCATTTTTCTTTACCCCCTTGTCAGTTAGTACAATCAGGTCATTACTTTCCGAACAGATACGAATAGCCGTTCTTTAGATTTTTGAAACGCGTTTTATTCTTCCATATCATATTCAGATACAATATTGTAAACGAGATCGATAATACAAAAACAAGCATGGAAATTATGCCTGCAAGTGCGACTGGAATAGCTGTAGTAATCATACTTATAAGATCATCAGTAAGGAAGTAACAGAAAGAAATAGTCAGCAGATATAAAATTATGCAATCCTGAATCCTTGCGCAGCAAAAAGCCGAAGCAATCCCAATAAGAGAAAACGCTGTAGAACCGATTAAGAACACAGCTGAAAGTGATTCTCTGCCACATCCTCTGCCCGCCAAAGATATGAAAAGCGTACAAAGAGCAATACTTAAAGTAAAGGAGAATATTACCGGTACAACTGTGAAAAGTTTCTTTGAAAAGCTTAAAGAATAATTGTATTTACAGTTGCATATATAAAGCTTGAATATACCCATAATAATAAGAAATATGGCATGCATGGCATTTGATATAGGTATTTTAAAGGTCAGTACATTGAATTTAGAGTCTGAAACGGCACCAAGTACTATAAAACCAGGAGCAGTAAATAATATCAGATAAGCAATAACGGCTAACCATGTAACAGGTTTATTAATCTGAATAAAAGCGTATTTTAATGCCTTTAAAGTGCTTTTCATTTTTATCCTCCCCTTACTCATACCAGTGGTATTTTCTGAAGTTTTTCAGATCGATAAAATGTGCAATTGGCAGCAGTATCACATCAAGCACAAGAAGAATAATATGCACAGATGTAAGCCGTCCGTCTGTCACACCGACAATAACTGTACATATAAGCATATAGAAGCCCATTAGTGGAAAGAAAGACAGACTTTTCGCTGTCAGGTTTTCTATCATGCAAATAAGTCTTCCGGAGGCTGTTCCTATGAGTGATAACAGAAAAACAGTAATACATACGCCTAAACTGCTATTCACGAAATGAAAAACGGTATTTAGCAGTAATATTATGCCTGCAAAAAATGCCTGACCACAGATACACTGCAAAAGCTGACCTGCCTTCATCATTTTGTATGTATCAAATCCACCGGTTACTGAACGAAAATATTTGCCGCCTGCGGAATTCTTATAAAACTCCTGCATCTGAAATATAAAATTTCCGACCGCACTGGTAAAAAACATAAACATCGTAAAAGACGTTCTGCTTACCCCGTTTACCACTTCACTGTCTCCCTGATCAATTTCTCCGATCGTTGAACCAAGTACAAACCTTAAAATGATATACCAAAGCAGAAAAATCAGAGTCGCTATACTCCATATACTGATGGTCTGGATTACCGGGTTACAGCCGTTGTATATCCTCATTGCCTCGGCAATGCCGATCTTTGAATTATTCTTCTCCATACGCTTCCGCCTTTCTCAGTATTCCGACGCTTAACTGCTGTAAAGTCGGAATTTCGATTGCTGCGTCAAGTTCGCGAAGTGCATCTGCGTCTTCTGCGAAAGCGATACCTTCGAAAATTGTTTTGTTTCCTGAGAATGAGATCATAAGATGCTTGGCTTTTTCTGCATTCTCCGCGTCGCCGTGTACAAGAACGTACTTCTGCTTCAGATCTTCAACGAATCCTTCCTCAACTACTTTTCCCCTTGACATGAACACCGCATAGTCTGTGGCGAATTCCATATCTGCAATGTTGTGTGTCGAGAAAATTATCGAACGCTCACCGTCGCGTTCACTGAGATATTCCCTGAAGAGTTCGCAGAGAAGATCACGTGCAAGCGGATCCAGTGAAGATGCAGGTTCATCGAGTACAAGAAGATCAGTGTCCCTTGCAAGCACTCCGGCCAGATAGGTTCTCATCTTGTTACCGTCTGAAAGCTTAGCGATCTTCTGCTGTTTCTTTTCATCAGGATCATCAAGATTAAATCTTTTGCAAAGGTCTTTGAATTTCTTCCTGTCAAAATTATCGAATGCAGTTTCCATTGAGGCAGCGACATTTCTCAGACTCCAGTAAACCGGTAAAAAATCTGTTGAAGAACAGTAACCTATCCTGTTTCTGAGCTTTTCGTCATCGATATCTGTCATATTTCCAAAATAAACCGCCTCACCGCTGTCTTTGAAATTCACTCCGCAGAGAATATCGATAAGTGTTGTCTTTCCGGCACCGTTTGCACCGATAAGCGCGGTTGCAAATCCGCACGGAATGCTTGCATTCACTTCGCCCAGCGTGAAGTTTTTATAATATCTTGTTATTCCCTTTATCTCTACTGCGTTTTTCATAGCCATTCTCCTTTTTTAATCATCCATGTTCCATAACGTCCCCAGAATATCCGAGACCTCGGAAAGTCCCATGCCTGCTATTTTTGCCGAATGTATAGCATCCATAAGGTTTTCCTCGACCTGCCGCATATGCTGTTCCTTCAGCATGTTCTCATCCTGTGCGTTCACATAATATCCCTTCCCCTTCGAAGCAGTGACCAGCCCCTCTGTCGACAGTTCCTCATACGCCTTCATCGTGGTTATTACACTGATCTTAAGATCCTGTGCAAGTCCCCTGATTGATGGCAGCGGATCGCCGGACTTCAGCTTGCCGGTAAGTATCTGTTCCTTCAGCTGTGCTGCTATCTGCTTGTAGATAGGCTCGTTTGAATTCTGATATATCTTCAATACGTCATCCCCCTTTCAGCTTCGAACTGTTTATATGTTATATATACAGTATAGAACAGTTGTATCTGTTTGTCAAGGGGTTTTATAAATATTTTATGCATTCCATATAATTTTTATAATAAAACTATTGATAACTAAGCCGATTCAATGTATAATTATAGTGTATTTATGATATAAGGGGGAATATGAGCATGAAAATGTCTCTGGGGAAAAAGATCGCACTTATGGTGATCATTATTGCATTGATATTAAGCGGAACCTGTATTCTGGTAAGCAACTATGTTTTCAGTAACATAATGATCAGTGAATACGAGATCACGGCCGATTCCATGGCTGCTACCGTTGCCGCGACAACAGACGGTGACCGCATGAAAGAAATAACCGATAAGGTAAAAGCGATATATGACGCTTCCGAACTGAAGCTCGACAACACACGGACTGACGATCCGCAGTTTGAGGAATATTCGGAACAGTACATTTATCTTATGGATGATGAGACTTATCTTGACATAAGAGACCAGCTCCGCAAAATTCAGGACGTAAGTGAAGTTGACTGTGTTTACACTCTCTGCCCTGTGCCTGAAGACAAAACTCTTATCTACATCGTTGACGCAGCATATGACGAAGATGAGATAGTAACACCGGGCTGCTTTGACTATGCCGAGGAAGACTGCTATAAATACCTCGAAGATCTCACAAAGGGCTTTCCTGCTTTTATCACAGACACACCGGAATACGGCTGGATGGTTACGTCCTGCGCTCCGATATATGACAGTAACGGAGAAGTTGTAAGCTTTGCAGCAGTTGATATAAGCATGAATGACGTAATGGCATCTGAACACCGTTTTCTTATTCTTCTTGCACTTATCCTCTTTATTCTCACATGTATAGTTAGTGCCGTATGCATACTTTACGTAAACAACAGAATTTCAGCTCCTATTATCAGGCTCACGGAAACCGCTAAGAATTACGGTCAGAAAAAAGATGATTCAAACGAACATCTTTTTACAGCTATCAATATAAACAGCGGAGACGAAATAGAAATTCTTCACAAGTCAATGATACAGATGGAAAATGACATTGACAATTATATTATAAGTCTTACCCAGACCGAGGAGCAGCTTACCTCTGTACAGCAGATCGCGCAGCGTGACTCTCTCACAGGTATCAGAAACCGTACCGCCTACGACAAAGAGATCGAAAAACTTGAGGAAGAAGCGAAGAATGGTCTTACCGAATACGGTATCGGAATGATAGACCTGAACTTTCTTAAATTCATTAATGACACTTTCGGTCACGAGCAGGGAAACCTTGCAATTATCGGACTTACCAAACTTGTATGCAAGATATTCGCTCACTCCCCTGTTTTCCGTATCGGCGGTGACGAGTTTGCTGTAATACTTAAGAACGACGACTATAAAAACATTAAAGTGCTTGAAAAAACATTCAACGACAGAATAAACGAACTTGCAGCAGATGACGCTCTTCTTCCATGGGAAAAGATATCTGCAGCTCTGGGATATGCCCTGTTTGATCCTGAAAAAGACAAGTCAACCGACGACGTATTCAAACGTGCTGACCAGAACATGTATGAACGCAAGAAGGCTATGAAAGCTGAAAGAACTATATACTAAGGAACACTGATCAAACCGGAAATCCGGCTTCGCCGGATTTCCGGAGAGGGAATTAGCGGGGCTTCGCCCCGTTCCCCCACGCTGATTTATTCATAAATCAGCGTTTCACTAATAAACCGGCATATTCTGAAACCACGTATTTTCGTGATCAGGATATGCCGGTTTTATCATAACATTTACACGGGACAACTATGTCCCAAAATATATTGACTATTCATTTCTTCTGTGCTATCATAGTATCAGCAGATAAAACAATGTTCCGTAAAGGAGTGAAAACAATGAGCACCATAAGGAAATCCGGTAGGATCATTATCAACCGTGAACAGTTTATAGATGAAGACACACCGGTAACAAAGAATTCCCTTTCATGTTTCTTCGGCCTTAAACTTAAGGAATTATCGAAAAAACTGGGAAAGAAGATCTCCAAAAAAGATGTCGCCGATATGGTCGGAATAAGCCACGAGTTGTTCCGCAAAATGATAAACCGCGAGAAAACCACAAAAAAGCGCGACTGCATTATAGCTATCTGCGCGGCACTCAGACTCGATACTTTTGACACCAATCTCGCACTGAAACACAACGACTGGATGGAGCCACTCGACGATTACAACATACGAGATGAATTCATCATGAACATTCTTGATAATCTGAGTGACAATCCGAAAACGGCAGATGACAACATGAAAATCATTCCGGATATAAACGCCGCCCTGGTCGCAAACGGTTTCTCGGAACTTGATATCATAACACACCGTAACACCGACAAAGGCAGAGATTATCCTTTCAATCCGGTCAGAAAACATTTTCAGTGTACAATAGGCGGAGTCACACGTTACACCGATCCGTTCTGGTTTATGGATCTGCTTTACGACGTGGATAATTTCTACACCATGAGAACGAGCATGGAATTTGAAGGTAACGGAAAACGTATCGAACTTACAGTAGGCTATAAAGAACCGCATGATTCCTTCGGTGAAAACTGCTTTGTTAGCTGCCTTAGGAAAAAGATTGATCCGCCGGTGAAAAAATATACGGTCTACACCTATCCTGATGAGGAGCACGATTCTGAAATAAAGGAATTTGATGATATATCCGAAACAGGAATATTCAGAAAAAGCTTTCTTGAAATTGAAAAAACGGAAACTGCCGAAAAGCGTAAATTCTACAGCACGATAAACGACAGCAGAAACTATGAAAAGCGAATAGCGGCAAAAGTTATCGGCAACAGGCTGCACATCTTTTACGAGGAATACAACTACTATCTGCCGGAACTCGGCGAATACTGCCTCATGGATTACTGTGACGGCGAATTCACTCTTTCAGTTTCAGACTGCAGCCGTTTCATGTACATGTATCTCCCGGAAGAAAAGTACAGAAAGATATACGGTGAGCCGAACTTTACAGTAACTGAAGAATACAGTTCACTAAGTGATATTGAAGATTCGGCCTACGTGGTTACTGAGATCGGTCCGTATGAATCCTACCGCGAAACTGAGATACTCGAACTCCGTAAAATGACCTACAAAAAAATGAAAGCCGGCATAACATCTGTAATTAAAAAGATGAAAGCCGGTACTGCACACATCTGCAATCCTGATGTTCTTTCAGAACTGGATGAGAACTTTATTTTTGATTATCTCGGTATGGATGCATCCGTAACAGCACGTATCTGTGCTGCTGAAAATGCCGGAAAGAAAGCTGAGATAAAACTTTCAAACGGCATGAAAACTGAACTGTCAGTATCTGACCTGCTAAAAGGATTTGAACTTGGTCTTAAAAGTCTCGACGAGACCGGTCACTTCCTTCTGAAAAACGGAACACTCGATATTAAAGAAATACTGGAAAAACACTGATCATATGCACACAGGTCCTTAAACTGCTCCATATATCAGTTAAGATTAACAGAAACCACATTATAATTAGCTGATACGCAGGAAACAAACGTAGTTTGCGAACCTGCAAGGCACTATAATATGAAAAGGAGAAATTATTATGCAGTCATCGACAGAAGCTCTTCGTGAAGCAATAGAGAATTCGAACAACATCGTCTTTTTCGGCGGCGCCGGTGTATCGACTGAAAGCGGAATACCCGACTACCGCGGTCCGAAGGGACTTTATACCCAGAAAAACGGAAGATGCACTCCCCCGCCGAGTTTGAACATGAAACTTTTCAAAGACGCACCTGAAAACTTTTTTGATTATTACAGAAAACACATGCTCTCCTGGAACGCTGAGCCGAACGCCGCCCACTACAAACTTGCCGAACTTGAAAAACAGGGCAAACTCAAAGCAGTTATCACCCAGAATATTGACGGGCTCCATCAGGCTGCAGGAAGCAAAAACGTTATCGAGCTTCACGGAAGTATGAAGAGCAATCACTGTATCGTCTGCCGCAAGTCATACGATGTTTCAGAGATACGTGAAACCACCGGTGTTCCGCACTGCAAGATATGCGGAGGTCTAATAAAACCTGACGTTGTCTTCTTCGGTGAAAAACTCGACAAAGCAGTTTTAAACAAAGCGAAAAAATACATACGCGCGGCAGACATGTTAATCGTGGGAGGTACTTCCCTTGTAGTAAACCCTGCCGTAAGTCTGACGTATGAATTCAAGGGTAAAACCCTCGCCATGATAAACCTCGCCCAGACCGCTCTTGACGGAAGAGCGGATATCGTGATACACGACAAGATTGGGAAGGTGCTTGCTTCGATATAAAAAACGGACTGCTTCCCGCATCCCCCCATCTCGCCTGAGCAAGGGGCTATTGCGCCGGAGGAGTAACCTTCTGTTCTGTGCATCATAGAAAATTCTATTGTAAAGCAAATTTAAAAATGTTATAATATTTATAGAAATAAATTCATTACGAATCAGGTTTATTCCAGCTTATTCATAATGCGTTAGAATATTTTTCTATATTTATTGCTTGACATTTCCATTTCTCTATGGTAAAATATATCTAGTAAACGGTTTACAAATATATTTACAGGAGATTTTTAATGGAAAACATATCAATATCTATCGAAGAATACGCAAAAATGCAAGCTACGATTCAGAAACTGCTGGAAAAAATCGAACAGTATGAACATCGTCTTAAAGAAGTTGACACCAACACTGAAGTTATCAACTCACAGCATAAGGATCGCTTGTTTAAGTTCGTTTTCGGAAAACCCGATAACAAACCATGGACTCTTTCACTTTATAACGCAATAAATGGTACAGATTACACAGATCCAAATGAACTGGATTTCAACACCATAGAAGATGCGCTCTATATGAAAATGAAAAACGACATTTCATTTATCATTCATTTTGAGATGAATCTCTGGGAACATCAGAGTTCCTACAATCCTAATATGCCATACCGTTTTCTTGAATATGCCGGTGCTTTATACAGTAAGTACGGAGAAACAACAGAAAAATTCAATCAATACAGC